>NZ_LSZQ01000072.1 GCF_001580015.1 Cephaloticoccus primus | reverse complement strand
CCCCCCCCCCCCCCCCCCCCTTAAGACTTTTCGGCCAAAGGCAGTTTCAGACGCTGCACGGCCCGCTCTATCGTCCGCACATGCCTACGGGCATTTTTCACAAAACCCCCATCGGACAAGAACAACCCCATGCACACCACCACGACTCCATTCTACGGCCCGCGCATCGTCGCCGTGGCCTTTGTCACCCTCATGGGTGCCTTCGGCCTGAATCTCAGCGGCGGGCAGTTTTTCGCGCCGCTGACTGAAAGCTTCGGCTGGGGGCTGGCGACGCTCAGCTCGGCAGCGGCGCTTAACATGATCGTCTGGGGCGTGTTTCAGCCGGTCGTGGGGCGCCTGATTGACCGCTTCGGCCCCAGGCCGGTGATTGCCGCCAGCGTCGCGCTGATGGGCGTGGCTTTTCTGGCCGCCTCGACTCTGACGACGCTCTGGGAGTTTTATCTGTATTACGGGGTCCTCACTGCGATTGGTTTTGCGGGCTGTGGCTCGATGGCAAACTCGGTGCTGGTCGCGCGCTGGTATGTGCGCGGGCGGGCCAAGATGCTGGCACGCAGTGCGATGGGCATGAACATCGGCCAATTGGTGTTTCTGCCGCTGGCGGGTTGGCTGATCGTGGCCTCCGGCTTTCGCGGCGCGTTTCTGGTTTTTGGCATCCTGATGCTGGTAGTGGTGCTACCGCTGGTGCTGTTTGTGAGCCACAGCTCGCCGGATAAACTCCAACAAGCTCCCGACGGCGATGAGTTGTCCGCCTTTACCCCGCCGAAGTCGGCGGCGCTGGCGCAGGCACTGCGGGATTCCGATTTCTGGATGGCTACCATCGGTTTTGTGACCTGCGGGTATTCGCTCTACCTGGTGGTGATGCATCTGCCGCGTTTCGCGGTGGACCTGGGCGCTACGGCTGCTACCGGCGGACGAGTGCTCGGCCTCGCCGCAGGAGCGAGTGCGCTGTCGATGTGGATCTGCGGGCAACTGGTCGGGCGTGTCGGGAAAAAGAAGCTGCTGCTCGGCCTGTACCTGATTCGCATGCTGGCCCTCGGCTTCCTCGCCTGCTCCAGCGAGATCTGGCAATTGTATGCCTTTGCGCTGGTCTACGGCATCGCCTCCATGCCCATCATCCCGCTCAAAACCGGGCTGATCGGCGATATGTTTGGCGCCAATGCGATGGGCAGCATCCTCGGTATGGCGTGGTTTTTGCACCAGGTGCTCGCGGCGATTGCGGTCTTCCTCGGCGGCTGGCTGCGGGTCGAAACCGGTAGCTACGCCGCCGCCTTCTGGTCGGCAACGGTGCTGCTGCTGCTCGGCGCCATCGCGACCGCTTTTGTGCGCAAGGCAGGTGGGCCGACTGTGCCCCCACGCGTAGTGAGAGCGGGGTAGTGGAGGCCCGCTTTTTCGGGGGAGGAATCAGCCGGTGTTTATTTGCGCTCCGGAGCGCGCGGGGCTGAAGTCCGCCACCGCGTTTTCTTATGACCTCGTTTTTCAAACTGCCGCGCAATGTGTGGGTGCTCGCGCTGTGCCAGTCGCTGGGCATGTGCGCGACAACGATGATGGTGCTCGTAGGCGGGCTGCTCGCGACGCGGATCGCGCCGAGCCCTAAGCTGGCGACTGTGCCGCTGGCCGCGCTGGTCGTCGGCACGGCGATCATGGCGGTGCCCGCGGCGTTGTTGCTGCGGCGTTTCGGGCGCAAGCGCGGGTCTTGGGCAGGCTACGCGCTGGGGTTGCTCGGCGCGGGGTTGGGCTTTCTGGGGACGTTGACGGACGGGTTTGTCCTGCTCGCGCTGGCGGGCTTGTGCCTCGGGATGGCGGCGGCGTTTTGGCAGCAGTTTCGCTTTGCCGCGCTGGAGAGCGTGGCCGATGCGCGGCAGCACGGGCCTGCGCTTTCGCTGCTGCTTTGCGGCGGACTGCTCGCGGCATTCGTCGGGCCGGAGATTGGCGCGCGGGGGGATGCGTGGTTCCCCGGGTGGCCGGGCTACGCGGGGGCGTTTTTGCTGCTCGGCGGCGTGACGCTTGGCGGGTTGGTGGCCTTCCAGTTTTTCTACCGCGAGACGGCAATGGCTGTCCAAAAAAGCGGGGCCGCCGCGCGGCACTTGAGCGCGATTATCCAGAAGCCTGCGTTCATCATCCCTGCGCTGGGTGGGGCGATCGGGTTTGGGATGATGACCTTCATCATGCACGCGACGCCGCTCACGATGCGCGAGATGTGCGGCTTCGACCTGGGCAGCACCAAGCAGGTCATCCAGGGGCACATCGTCGCCATGTACCTGCCGAGCGTGTTTAGCGGCGGGCTGATCCGGCGCTACGGCGCGGGGCGGGTGATGATGGCGGGGGCACTGCTCTACATCGGCGTCGTCGTGATCGGGCTTTTCGGGCAGGAGCTCGTGCACTTCTGGGGCAGCCTGCTGCTGCTCGGCGTGGGCTGGAACTTCCTGTTCATGGGCGGCACCGCCCTGCTGCCCAAGAGCTATGCGCCCGCCGAGCGTTTCAAGGTGCAGGCGGTAAACGACCTGCTGGTCTTCGGCGCGCAGGCACTCGCCTCGCTCTCGTCGGCGTGGTTCGTCTTCACGCTGGGCTGGCACGGACTGCTGCTCGGCTGCCTGCCCATCCTGCTGCTCGCCGCCGCACTGAGCCTCTGGCAAATCCGCCGCGAGGAGTCATAGACTCCTTCTATTTTTTGCGGCGCACTCGTTGGTGCGCCGCCCTGACAGGTAGCTTATCCTGCTGAGCTAGCGGCTCACTACTCCTCGGGGAGCGGGTTGTAGTGCCGGTCGGTGAGCCGGACGTTGACCAAGCGCCAGTCGCCGCGCCCGCCCTGGAGGTTACCGATCAGGTAGGCACCGGGCTTGAGCTTGGGCCAAGCCTCCTCCGGCACCGAAAAGGCCATCGTCATGGCCCGCATGACACCCGGGATTTCCTCGTGCTTCACCATCACCAGCTTTCGGTCTTCCAAAAGCCGCGTGACCATCCCGCGAACGAGCGGCCCCTCTGCGGGCTGCGCCTCCGCCGCGTAAGTGCGGGCCACGTCGAGGCCGAGCGGCACCACCGCACCGAGAGCGAACACAAAAAGTAAACGCGTAAAGCGACTCATGCCGCACAGGCTGCGCGCTGCTGCCGATAACTCAAGGGAGCTTCGCCCTTTTTACTTGGCGAGCCGCTCGGTGGCGGCTCGTCCGGATGCTGTGGAGACCGGCCCCTGCGCTAGCAGGGCGGAGTGAGATGCGCGCCTCCCCAAGTCGCGTGAGCGTGAATGGCAGGGGGCGCCTCGCCCCGGACGGCGCACCAACGAGTGCGCCGCAACAAAAACGGGTCTGCGACCCCTTGACAGGTTTGTTATGAGTGGCGCTTGCCCCCGCTGCGATCCCGTGCGGCGGGGCGGACATAACAAACACCATGCCTCCTACTCGTACCCGCCTTCTATCGGTCGCGCTTGCGCTGACCGCATTTTCCCACGCTGCCACTGCGCAGAGCAGCAGCCCCGCCGCCCGCGGCCCCGCTTCCGACGCCGCCGGCCTCGATGCCGAGCCCCTGCACCTGGAGCGCGTCGTCGTCTCGACCGCGCCCTACGCGCGCACGCTCGGCGAAGTCGCCCAGCCCGTCTCGCTGCTCGATGGCCGCCGCCTCGCGCTGCGCCAGTCCACCTCGCTTGGCGAGATGCTCTCTGCCGAGCCCGGCGTGAGCTCTACCTACTTCGGCCCCGGGGCCAGCCGCCCCGTCGTGCGCGGGCTCGGCGGCGACCGGCTCAAGGTTCTGGAAAACCACATCGGCACGATCGACGCCTCCACCACGAGCCCCGACCACGCCGTCTCGCTCGATCCGCTGCTGTTTGACCGCGTCGAAATCGTGCGCGGGCCCGCCGCGCTGCTCTACGGCGGCAACGCCGTCGGCGGCGTGGTAAACGTCATCACCGACCGGATCCCCGAGCGAGTGCCCGATGCACTCGTCACTGGTCGCGTGATCCCGCGCACCGAGTCCGCCAACCGCGAGGCCAGCGGCGGCCTCGCCCTCGACGGCGGCCTGGGCGACCACCTCGCCTGGCACCTCGACGGCTTCATGCGCGACACCCGCGACATCAAGATCCCCGGCTACGCCGAGAGTGCCCGCGCACGCGCCGCCGGGCACCACGACCATGACCACGATGATCACGACCACGACCACGATCACGCCGACGCCGACGAAGAGGAAGAAGCCTACGGTCGCGTCCCCAATACCGCTATCGAGAGCGACGGCGGCTCGGTCGGCCTCGCATGGATCAGCGACGAGCTGAAAATCGGCGCCGCCTGGAGCGGTTTTAACAGTTTTTACGGCGTCCCCGGCCACGCGCACTCACACGGCGATGGAGGGCACGATCATGGGCATGGGCACGACCACGGCCATGATGATCACGGGCACGACGACCACGACCACGATCATGGCGACGACGACGCGGATCACGCGCACGGCGACGATGTGAAGATCGACCTCGTGCAGCGCCGCTTCGATCTCCAGGCCGAGATCAACCGCGAGTTCGGCCTGCTGCGCGGTGCCAGGTTCAAGCTCGGTGTCGCCGATTACCGCCACCAAGAGCTGGCCGATGGGCAGGTAGACACCGTCTTCAAAAACCGCGGTCACGACGCCCGCCTGGAGCTGCTGCACAACCCGATTGCGGGCGCCACCGGCGCAGTCGGCGGCCAGCTCAGCCGCAGCCACTTCGAGGCTATCGGCGACGAGGCCTTCGTGCCGCCCTCGCGCACCACCAACCACGCCGCCTTTATCTACGAAGAGCTGCCCGTCGGGCCCGCCACGCTGCAACTGGGTGGCCGCTTCGAGTCGCAGAAAATCTCCGTGCGCGACGGCACGGGCCGCAGTCGGCGCGACGATCTCGTGAGCCTCTCCGCGGGCGGCCTGTGGCGCTTGGGCGAGGACTGGAGCCTCGGCCTCTCGCTAGCGCGCAGCGAGCGCGGCCCCGGCGTCCAGGAGCGCTATGCCAATGGCCCGCACATCGGCACCCGCGCCTACGAGATCGGCGATGCCAACCTCGGCATCGAGACCTCGACCGCGCTCGACCTCACGCTGCGCCGCCGCACGGGCCGCGTAACCGGCGCGCTGACGGGCTTCATCAACCGCTTCGACGGCTACGTCTTTGAGGCGCCCACCGGCCAGGTCGCCATCGCGCATGGCGACCACTTTCACTTCGAAGACCTCAGCCACCCCGACGCCGACAGCGGGCTCACGGTCTACCGCTTCGCGCAGACCGACGCGCGCTTCCTCGGGCTGGAAGCCGAGCTCGCCATCCACCTCTACGAGAGCACGCAGAGCCGCCTCGACCTGCACCTCGCGACCGACGCCGTGCGCGGTAAAAACCTCCAGGCCGGCGGCAGCGATCTCCCGCGGATCACTCCGCGCCGCCACAAGGTCGGGCTCGACTGGGCGCGCGGCCCCTTCGCGCTCGGCACCGAGCTCCAATACGTGGACGCGCAGCACCGCACCGCTCCCAACGAGCTGCCCACCGACAGCTACGCGCTGCTCAGCGTATACGGCAGCTACCAGCTCTCGCTCGGGCCAACCACTTGGGAGCTCTTCGCGCGCGGCACTAACCTCACCAACGAAGAGGCCCGCGTGCACACTTCCTTCCTCAAGGAAATCCTGCCGCTGCCCGGCCGCAGCCTGAGCCTCGGCTTGCGGATGAGTTTCTAACGAAGCCCGCGCCGAAGTTGACGGCGCACCAACGAGTGCGCCGCATAATGAAAGGGTCGAAGACTCCCCTGCGCGGGGGGCGGCAGGCGGTGCCTGCACCCGTTGACTGTGCGGTTTGCTCGGCGGGCGTACC
>NZ_LSZQ01000071.1 GCF_001580015.1 Cephaloticoccus primus | reverse complement strand
TCCGGTGGGTCATGCCGGAGTGATTGACTTTGCGGGTGTAGGTGGCGTGACGCTATTTTTTAATGATTTAAATCTTAAAGAAGGTGACTACTTGGTGATACGGAATCTGGGGAATAATCGTATTGCAGGAGTTCATCCTTCTTGGGGTAACGCTTTCTCTAAAGAGCGAAATATCGCTATGGAGGTGGATGGAAAGTTGATGAGTATCCGTCACTATTGGCCGGGCAAGAACTGGT
>NZ_LSZQ01000070.1 GCF_001580015.1 Cephaloticoccus primus | reverse complement strand
CCGTATGATGACGACCGCCGCGTCGGCGACGCTGTGCTCATCATCGACGACGAGTAACCCCGTGCAGCGCTAAAACCTCAGGGCCGCTCGTGCTGGCGACTCGCTGCGCCGGACGACCTCGCCCAAGCCTGCCCTCCGCTTTGCCCGCCTGCTCTTGGCCGGGCCGGCGGAGGGCGTTTTTTTACAGTAAGCCACATAAAAGCGGAACTCCTCCGCGCCCCTGCCGCGAAGAGGAGGCACAGGTGGGGAGATCATCCGCAGGCGCTCAAGGGACGCCCGAGAGTCCAAGCCGCGCAAACAAGCTTGACCGTCCCACGTGCCCGCCGCTCTGCTCTGCGCCCCTTGCTACACATGCTGCGGGCGCTCCTGAAAAAAACGCCCGTCCGCAAAAAATTGGAGAGGTGGCAGAGTGGTCTAATGCGCTCGCTTGGAAAGCGGGTGTAGGCTTAAACCTACCGGGGGTTCGAATCCCCCCCTCTCCGCCACACACCCGCCACACCGGTCGGGTGGTGACCGTGTTACCACAAACCGGCAAAGCCCAAAAACCGCCCCCCGCCCCCCCGTCCATCAAGCTTGCTGTGCCGAACAATCGCCGACAGCCAAACCGCGAATCCCCGAAGCCCGCGGCGCCTTTTCCGCCTTCAGGGACGACCTCGGCCGAGGCGTTTACCCGTTACACGCGCGGCAAGCTTCTGCGGGTGGGCAGCACGGGCGAAGCATGGCGGTCGATCAAAGCCTATCTCGTCGATCATCTGCACGATCAGCCCCGGGCCCTTCCTACGCCCGCCACCAGCGAGCCCTTTCTCGCCTGCACACTCTCGGGCGAGGCCGATTTCTACGAGCGCGAAGGCGGTGGCCCGTGGCTCCATCACCGCCTGCGCCGCGGCTCCTTTTTCCTTACCACCGGAGGCGGCCCCTATGAATGCCGCTACGAATCTGCCAGCAGCGCCCCCTGGCAGAGCATTTGCGCCTTCATCTCCCTACCGCTGATGGAGCGGGCACTTGCCGAAGTCTTCGGCCCGGCGGAGGCCCCTCAGGCCCGACTCCGCGACCTCTCCGCGTTCACGGATCCCTTTTTGCTCTCAATGATGGACTCGCTCCACGGCGAGCTTCTGGCGAAAAAACCCAGCCCGCTTTTTGTAGACGGCATTGCCCAAGCGGTCGCCATCCACCTGGCCCGCCACTACGCGCAGCCCGGGGGCGAGCACCCGCTCTCCAGCGCCGCCCTCCCCGGCTACCGGCTCCAGCAAATCACCGACTGGATGGCCCGGCACCTCGCCGAAGACATCGACCTGGAGCAGCTCGCAGCGATGTCTGGGCTCAGCAAGTTTCACTTTCACCGGCTCTTCAAAGCGGCCATCGGCATGTCGCCCCGCCGCTACCACGCGCAACTACGCTTAAACGAAGCGCGCCGACTCCTCCGCGAGCGTGCCCCTGCGGCCAAGCCAGGCGATGAACAAAAAAGCATCCTCGCTGTGGCCCTCGCCGTCGGCTACAGTAACCCAAGCCACTTCGCCCGCCTGTTCCGGCGTGAGACCGGCCTCAGCCCCAGCGAATACCGGCGGAGCCGTTGAGCGGCGACGCGCCCCCCTGCGGCCCTGCGCGGGCCGTGCGCGCCCCCATCGAGTCAGGCAGCACACGACCAGCACCAGCAAGTAGCGCCTAGCGCCCCGCAGCCCAGAGCATGCCGCGGCGGAAGATTTCGCGCATTTGCGGCATATCGAACTCCGCAGCGTCGTGCCCTAGCGAAGAGTAAAACACGCGACCCTTTCCATAATGGCGCTTCCAGACAACGGGCATCACCGTACCATCCACCCAGAAATCGTGCTCACCGGTAAAAGTCGTCGTCGCCAACACCTCATTCGAGGGGTCTACATGCATATAATACTGCTCTGACTTATATTGAAAATCAGAGATGCCCGCCACTATCGGATCCTCGGGGCGGGTAATATTGACCGTATACTCGATTTTCCCTCCAGGGTGCTCAACAAACTGCCCGCCAATCATGTACTGATAGCGCGTATGATCGCGGAAACTATCGCCCAAGCCACCGTGAAAGCCCGCGATCCCCACCCCGTTTTGCACGGCGTTAAGCAGCTTGGATGCTCCATCGCCCTCAAACTTCCCCATTGTTATGACGGGGACGATGAGATTATAGCGGGTTAAATCCTGTGTATCGAAGGCTTGCGCCCCTTCCTCCACCTGAACGGCGAAGTCTTCGTCCTTCAATAGTTGCGCGACTACATCGGCGCATTCCTTCGGCTGATGGCCGCTCCAGCCGCCCCAGACGATAAGGGCCTTTGATGATGATTGTGTCATTTTGGGTTCTAATTTCAGGTTTTGGGTTGCAGATTCCTGACAGGGAAAGGTTAGCGATTATATCGAAGTCGCCAAGGCATGCGGCCAACAGGCCGCAACACAACACTAAAAAAGATTAACGCACAAAATGGTCACATAAATAGCGAAAGCTCTCGGCCACAGCCTCAAACTCATCGCGGCCATAACAGTTATCCTGCTCAATCGTGTACGTGCAGCAGCCGCCCTTCTCGGCAGCCGCAATAATCCCCTTAAAATCGAGCCCACCGCGGCCGAGCTCTGAGAACTGCCGCACGAAACCCTCCTTCGGATCGTAGCCGATACGATAATCCTTGAGGTGGATAAACGGCAGCCGCCCCGCCTCGGCACAGCGGCTCACCCACGCAGTCGGGCTCTCCCCGCCCACCTGTATCCAGAAAGTATCGATTTCAAAAGCAATCGTCGTCTCGTCAAAAATCCGCTGCATGACAGGCTTCCCGCGGCTCCTTATAAACTCGATCTGGTGATTGTGGTAACCCAGCGTGATTCCTCCACGGCGAAAGGCCTGGTTCGCCTCCTCAAGCCTCACAAGCCAGCGATCTATTGAAACATCGTCGTTTAAATCGACCTGCTCGGGCCAGGTGTAATCCGCCTGGGTAACACCCAGCTTCCCGAGCCGATCAATACAACGCTGCGGCTCGTCAAAAATTGCAGAAGACGGCAACCAGGCCACAGCAAAGGACAGGCCATGATCCGCACAGAGGCGCATAAACGCAGCCTCACGGCCTTCTTCAGGCAGCCCACACTGGATAGCCCTTATGCCGATCTCCTCCAGCCGCCTGAATACTACAGGAAAATCCTCGGAGGACTTCAGCTTATTTCGCAGCGTATAAAAATTTACCGCAATCTGTGAAAGCTTCATGGCTGGAAAAAGGGGACAGATCCATAGCGGAACGTGCAACAGGATTATTCCTGGCCGCTCCAAAGAAACCTATAAGAAACTGGCGGAGTATCTCTCCGGCCCAAGAGCGGAGGTCTTCCCCTTTAAGGAAGAGGATGTCGAAGGAAATATAGATAAAGTCAAGTAGCAGAAGAGTCCGAAATACATTAATTGCGGCAGTCCTGAAGTGTCCCTCCCAAATACTTGCTCTTTCTTGAAACTGCTTGGTTAGATCGTCAAGAAATCCGGTGGCTAATTCCGGCTCTCCCGCCGCAAATCCTTGATTTACAAACAGTCCAAAGCCTACTACTGCCAGAAAGCAGAAGTAGGTCAGATTTCTATTGGGAGGGGGGAAGCGCATCGGTTTCTAATGTGGCCTGTTTGGCAGGGTTATTCCTTAGCTTGTCTTTCGGCTCGTGCCATTTGATCTTTAATGACCCTTGCTCGCATCTCTGGGGTATCGAATAACTTTTTCAGTTTATTTTTCACATCTCCCCCAACTATTATGTCTTCATATTCCTCTCCAATGAAATAGTGGGTATTTATATATTTAAAAGAGTCATGATATGCGCTTAGTTTCATTGGGTTTCCATTAAATATAATAGAATTCCAGAGCTTGGCATAACTGTAAGCATATTGATATGCGTACTCTTT
>NZ_LSZQ01000069.1 GCF_001580015.1 Cephaloticoccus primus | reverse complement strand
TTGGTTTTTTAAAATTTTTTTCCCCCCCCCCCCCCCAGTCGGTTTGATTGATAAACTAACCATTCCGGTTTCAGAACTGTCTGATTTGTGGTTTATATCATTAATAAATCTATCCCCTTCTGCAACCACTTTCGCCCAGAAGTCGTCCTTTGAAAAATGGCGATCCGCAGCAGCCTCAGCTTGGCGTGAGATCTGTCGTGGTGGGGTATTTTCATTGAAATGAGTTAAGTCGAACTGGTATTTTCGTGCGTTTCTTTTTGTGGTTCCAACTCCCATATTCCACCACCTCATATAATTTAGTATGTATGCCTTGGTGTAGTGCTCTTCTTGTCCCATGAGTTGACTAGGGACGTCTATAACGAGCTCTTTTTCGTAGCCCTCAGATGTAAATATGGTGACTCTCTTCTCGGCTGTGTGGGCTGCTAGGGGAAGCAGAGCGATTATGGATAGTAGAATTGAATTTATCAGTTTCATAAGTTCTTAGGGTAGAGGGCTACCGCTTGCGCTTGTTTTTGTTTGGGGCTCGGGAGGCAGATGGTGTTAAAACGGGCACCCTGTATACACGGGAAGCACTGCGACAACAAGGGCCGTGCGCCCCACCGGGAGCACGGCCGTAACACACGTCACCTAATAACGCCGGCGGCCCAGAGCATGCCGCGGCGAAAGATTTCGCGCATTTCCGGTACCTCAAACTCTTTCGGATCGTGCCCGAGTGAAGAGTAAAACACACGCCCTTTCCCATAGTGGCGCTTCCAGACCACGGGCATCACTGTGCCCTCTATCCAGAAATCATGTTCGCCGGTAAAGGTGGTCGTCGCCAGCACTTCGTTAGACGGATCTACATGCATGTAGTATTGTTCCGACATGTAAGCAAAATCAGAGAGCCCTGCGACAATCGGATCACTGGGCTTGGTGATGTTAACCGTATAGTGGATCTTGTTTCCGGGGTGAGCAACCCACTGGCCTCCGATCATATACTGATAACTCGTGTGATCCCGGAAACTATCACCCGCCCCGCCGTGGAAACCCGCAATACCTACACCGTTTTTTACAGCGTTCAGCAGTTTGGAGGCTTGATCGCCTTCAAACTTACCCATTGTTACCATAGGAACAATGAGGTTAAACTCACTCAAATCGTGCTTAGCAAGAGCTTGCGTGCCTTCTTCGACATATACCACGAAGCCTTCTTCGACGAGCATCTGGGCTACAATATCGGCACATTCTTTCGGTTGGTGGCCAGCCCAGCCGCCCCAGAAAATAAGGGCTTTTAATATTAGTTTATTCATTTTGGGTACCAGTTTTCAGGGTTTTGGGTTATACAGGGATCCCCGTGTATCGGGGAGTAACTAAAGAGCGGGGTAGTCGCGGCGTGTGTCCAACAAGACACACGCCGAAGGGAAAGCAAGTTAAGGCCTATTTAACGCACGAAATTATCGCGCAGGTAGCCGAAGCTTTCGGCAGCGGCCTCGAACTCGTCGCGCCCATAAGCATTATCTTGCTCAATGATATACGACAGGCAGCCGTTTGCTTCGGCAGCGGCAATAATCGGCGCAAACTCGATGCCGCCCGCGCCGAGCTCGGCAAACTGGGCAACCGCCCCGCCAGTCGTCGCATCGATCCCGATGCGAAAGTCCTTCAGGTGGAGTAGCGGCAGGCGGCCCGCTTCGGCGCACTTTTTCACCCAGGTCAGCGGACTTTCCCCACCTGCCTGGACCCAGTAAGTGTCGATCTCGAAGGCGAGCGTGGTCTCGTCAAAAATGCGCTGCTGGACGGTCTTCCCGCGGCTTTTGATGAACTCCAGATGGTGGTTGTGGTAGCTCAGGGTGATGCCCGCTTTTTTGTAGGCCTGGTTCGCGGCTTCGAGCTTCACAAGCCAGCGGTCAATCGAGTCCTGCTCGCCAAAATTCACGCCCGCCGGGTACGCATAGGCATCCTGCGTGACGCCGAGCTTGCCGAGCCGGTCGATACACTTCTGCGGCGCGTCCAGGTCGTCAGTGCCGATCAGGTGCGTCGCGGTGATGGTGATGCCGCTGTCACCGCAGACGCGAACGAAGTCGGCCTCGCTCATCATCTCAAAATCAACACCGCTGAGCTGCACGGATTTGAAGCCGATCTCGGCCAGTCTCTTCATGCCCGCGGCAAAGTCCTGGGGCGTCTTCAGTCTCTCGCGCTGCGAGTAGAGATTTACAGATATCTGCGTGGGGTTCATCGCCGGTGGATCAGGCCAAAGCTGACGCCCAAAGCAAATGCGAACTGAGCCGGAGGCCTGATTTTGCGGCTGGCTTACTACCTGTTAACAGAAGCGTAAATACACGCGGGCGGCGGCAGTTGCTGCGTGGACTTGAGTACAGTTTCTGCACTAGAGTGCCGCCGCTATGAAAACGATCCTTGCCCCAATCGACTTTTCCAGGGCGAGCAACTCCGTCCTCAAAGTCGCCATCAACCTGGCCCGCGAACACAACGCGCGCATCGTCTTGCTCCACATCGTGCAGCCCCCCGTGCTCATCAGCGAGTACGGCGCGATCATGACCAACGTCCAGGACATCGTCGCCATCAGCGAGCGCACGAGCGCAAAGGAGCTCGATAAACGCCAGAAGAGCGTCGCGCGCAGCGCAGGCGTCCCGGTCGAGGTTGCCCAAGCCACTGGAGCCCCCGTCCGCAGCATCATCGAACAGGCGAAGAAGACCAAGGCCGACTACATCGTCGTCGGCTCGCACGGGCACTCCGCGCTCTACGACCTGTTCGCCGGAAGCACCGCCTCGGGGCTGATACGCCGCGCGCCCTGCCCCGTCGTAGTCGTCCCGCCGCACCCGACCAAGAAAACGAAGAAGCGCTAAAGGTGGGAGCGTGGCGCTCCTCCCTTCGGTTTACACCCGCACTGCACCAAAAACGCTCCGCGCGCTGGCTCCCCGTTTGGGCACGCGCGACACCGGAGACGCGCGGTGCATCGCCGCAGCAACGGCGGCAAAAGGCCGCCGTGCCGACACACTCAGCCCCCCCCAACTCTCCCGCTGCGTCGCGCCAGCCAAAAAACGCGGCCGAAGCGGCCGCGCCGCGAAGCGAGGAAAAACCCTAGCCCCGCTCGCCTCGGTTGCGCTGGAGCTGCGCGCGCAGGACGACGCGAAACATCTGGATCGCGATCCAGAAAGTGCCCGAGAGACAGGCCGCCGTGAGCACGCTCCACAAGAGCACCATCGCCGGATCATTGGAGGGCACGTGCGACTGCACCACGTTGAAAATGATGAGGAAGAATCCGGCCACAAAGGCCAGGTCGATCACGACGCCGAGAGGACTCACAGTTTTTTTGGAAGCCATAGCTTGGAAAAAGTGACCGCTGATCCAGAGCGAGAAACTGCCGCGTGTCCAGAGGGGTCTTTTGTCGCTTTTAAAGCGTGAGCCACCCGACTTCAGCAAAAGACGGCTCGTCAGGGTCGCCACTCCCATTCACTGTGCGATTTGTCTGCTGGGCGTTGCGCCCAACGGACAAATGGCAGGAAAAGATCGGGAGCAGGTTTAACCCGTAAACTATTTTGATTCGCCCAAATGGGTTCCGGCTTCACCTCACCAGTCGTGGACGAGGTCGGGATCGTTGCCGAGGCGGTTACCGCATTCGAGTGCGTCAATCGCCGCCATTTGCTCGGGGCTGAGCACAAAATCCGTCACGGCAAAATTCTCCGCGATCCGCGCAGGCGTAGCCGTCTTGGGGATCACCACCCGCCCGGCCTGCAAGTGCCAGCGCAGGATGACCTGGGCGGCGCTGCGGCCCGTCTCGCGCGCGATCCGGCTCACCGCCTCGCTGCCCAGATCCTTGGCCTGACCGAGCGGCGACCATGCCTCGGTCACCACGCCCGCAGCGGTGTTGGCGGCCTCGACCTCGCGCTGCTGAAAAGTCGGGTGGTACTCGATCTGGTTCACGGCAGGCACGACCGTGCCCTTTTCCAGGATCTCGCTCAGGAAGCGCGGCGTGAAATTGGAGAGCCCGATCGAGCGGATGAGCCCTTCCGCGCGCGCCTGCTCCATCTCCCGCCAAGCGTCCACGCGCTTGTCGAGCCCCGCCTTCGGCCAGTGGATCAGGTAGAGGTCCACGTAGTCCAGGCCCAGTCGCCCGAGGCTCTCCTCCAGCGCAGCGCGGGCGCGCTCGTGGTCGGTGTTCCAGAGCTTGGTCGTGACAAAGAACGACTCGCGCGGCAGCCCCGACTCGCGAATCGCGCGGCCGACGCCCGCCTCGTTTCCGTAAATCATCGCCGTGTCGATATGCCGGTAGCCGACCTCAAACGCGCGCAGCAGCGTGGGCACGATTTGCTCTTCAGATAATTGCCAAACGCCAAACCCGAGCTGCGGGATCTGGCGGCCATCGTTCAGGGTAATGGTGGGGATAGACATGATGAGTTTGCTCCTTTGGCGCGAAGGGCCAGCAAGGCCCGGATCGCACTGCCGCCTACGCTCACGCGATTGGGGGAACACGCAAAATAAAAGGCAGCCGCCACACCGGACGGCTTCCCCAAAAAGTCGCGCGCTCCGGCCGGAGCAGGCAGAGCTGCCTCACTGGGGTGAGGACGCCTCAACGCCCGCTGCCCCGAGCCCGATTTCGCGACTACAGGCGCACCTGCAAGCGAGCCCGCGAGCGATTCGCGAATCTCCTGCAAGCGCCTGCGCTGCTGCCCCGCGGCATCAAAATTACCCGGCTCCAGCCAGTGCTGAAAGGCCGCCTTCACCACCGGCCAATCCTTGTCGATAATCGCAAACCATGCCGTGTCGCGGCTCCGCTCCTTGTAGACGATGGCTTGGCGAAAAGTCCCTTCGTACTGAAAGCCCAGCCGCTGCGCGGCCTTGCGGGAGCGCCGATTGAGGCTGTCGCACTTCCACTCGTAGCGGCGGTAGCCGAGTCGGTCGAACACGTAGGTCATCAGCAAAAACTGCGCCTCGGTCGAAATCCGCGAGCGTTGCAGAGCCGGAGAAAACACCACCCAGCCCACCTCGATCACGCCGTGCTGAGGCTGCTGGCGCATCAGCGCCAACGTGCCCACGGCCGAGCCACTGCGCAGCTCGACCACCGCAAAGTGCAGCGGATCGGCCTCCTGAGAAATCTGCTCAATGTGGGCGCGAAACGCCTGTGCGTCCGCAAACGGGCCAATCGGCAAATACGTCCAGTCGCGCGCATCGGGCGCCTGGCTGTAGGCCGCCCAAAGTGCATCGCTGTGGCGCGCGGGATCGAGCGGCTCCAGGCGGCAATCGCGCCCCTCCAGAACAATGCGCGCAGGCAGCGGCAGCGGCTGCCAATCCGGAAGCGGTGCCCCAATCGGCAGGGAGCCCGCTTCGGCAGTCATGGGAGCAGTCATGACTGGGGGGCGCCGGTTTGGGTGGGCCAGTAATAGCTGTCCGGCGTATCGCGCGCGCCAAAGATCGCCTGGCCCACGCGCACCACGGTGGCGCCTTCCTCGATGGCGATTTCAAAGTCGCCGGACATGCCCATCGACAGCTCGTCCAGCCCGATACCGGCGGGCGCACTCTGCCGCAGTTGGTCGCGCAGCGTGCGCAGCAGCACGAAGCACTCTCGTACCCGCTCGGCCTCGCTGGAAAACAGCGCCAGCGTCATCAGCCCGCGCACGCGCAGCGCCGAAAACGTGGGCAGCGCCTGCAAAAAAGCGGGCACCTCCTCGGGCGACAGCCCGTACTTGCTGGTCTCGCCCGAAGTGTTGACCTGCACAAACACATCCAGCGAGCGCCCCTGCGCTTGCAGGCGGCGGTCGAGCACCTCGGCCAGGTGCAGGCTGTCGAGCGCCTGAAACTCCGCGGCGAAGCGCGCGACCAGCTTGGCCTTGTTGGACTGCAAGTGGCCGATGACCGACCAGCGCAGATCGCTCAAGTCCTGCATCGCCTCCCACTTGCCGTAGGCCTCCTGCACCTTGTTTTCGCCCAGCAGCCGGCAGCCTGCCGCGTAGGCGAGGCGCAGGCTGGCCTCGGGCTTGGTCTTGCTGACCGGCAGCAGTCGCACGCTGGCCGGATCGCGCCCGACTCGTTGGCAGGCGGCCGCGATGCGCGCTCGCACCGCAGCGAGGTTGTGCCGGAAATCCTCGACCGTGCTGGCCTCGGGATAGCGACCATGCTGGTCGTGACGGGTTTGGGTATCGGTGGGAACAGTCATCAGCTTGAGCGTTGGTTAACAGGATTTGGCAAAACAGCAGGGCTTACAATGCTCGGCGCGAGTCGAGGCAGCCTGCCATTGAGCACCGCATGAGCAACCAGTCCGATCACGAGCCCCCAGAACGCGCCACCAATACCGAGCAAGTTGATGTTGGCGGCGGCGGCCAGGAAGGTGATGAGCGACGCTTCGCGAGCCTTGGGGTCGACCAGCGCACTGGCCAAGCTGCCGCCGATCGTGCCCAGCAACGCCAGACCGGCCAACGTAGTGATGAAAGTCGCCGGGAAGGCCATGAACACGGCGGCGAGCGTGACCCCGAACACTCCGACCAGCACGTAAAAGATGCCTGCGGCAATGCCGGCGATCCAGCGCTTGGATGGGTCTTCGTGCGCCTCTCTGCCTGTGGCGATGGCAGCCGTGATGGCGGCGATGTTGAAGGCGTGCGAACCGAACGGCGCCATCAGCAGCGAACCCAGCCCTGTGACCGTCACGATGGGGTTGGCGTTGGTCTTGAAGCCGTCGTTGCGCAGCACCAGCATGCCGGGCATGTACTGTCCGGTCAGGGTGATCAGGAACAGCGGCAGGGCTACGCTCAGCAGGGCATTGAGCGAGAACGCGGGCATGGTGAAGACCGGCGTAGCCAACTCCAGCCTCAACCCGGACAGATCGACGCGCTCCTGGGCCAACAGGAAGGCCAGCCCCAGCACCAAGATGCCCACCACTGCGTAGCGCGCGCTGAAACGCTTGAACACCAGGTAGGCCACGATCAGGAGCCCGGCGAGCAGGGGATCGACCGTCATGCCGCCAAAGGCGCCGATACCGAACTGAAGCAGGATGCCGGCCAGCAGCCCGGCGGCCACGCCAGGCGGGATCATGCGGATGACCCGCTCGAACCAGCCGGACAGCCCGAGCACCACGAACGCGGCGGCCGAAATCAGGTAGG
This sequence comes from Cephaloticoccus primus, assembly GCF_001580015.1. GTDB lineage: Bacteria > Verrucomicrobiota > Verrucomicrobiia > Opitutales > Opitutaceae > Cephaloticoccus > Cephaloticoccus primus. Next base: position 37,169 of record NZ_LSZQ01000069.1, on the reverse strand, counting down.
CACCGACAGCTTCCGCATAGGGCGTAGTCGCCAGCGCCGTGACCAGGAACGCCGCTGCCGGCGTGGACCAGGCGGTGATGATCGGCTCACGGGAAATCCAGCTCAGGAATATCCCGGTTACGCCCACGCCAATCGAAATCGACCAGACCCACGAAGCCGTCAGCTCGGGGCTGAGGCCAGCCACCTTGGCGGCCTGGAACACCAGAATGAACGTACCGCCGTAGTTGACGATGACCGAGATCAGGCCAGCTACGACAGGATGGGTAAGGTCGTTCCAACGAACGGTTGAACGCGTGGAGGCGGATGTCATGTTTTTCGGGAAATAGCTCGCTGAGGGCAGCACGGCAGATCGGTGTGAGTCGTTTTTTTAACCGCCAAAGTGGACTGAAGTCCTATCCGTTTTCTTGCAAGACATACCATCCAATTTTCTAACCATGCCAGACTTTGATTCTGTCAAAGTGTGGATCAACGATCCGGCGCAGGAGGCCCTGCCTCTCCACGCGCGCGTCCAGCGAGCCATCCGGGAACTGATCCTCGACGGGGCCTTTGCTGCGGGCAGGCCATTGCCCGCCTCCCGTGCCCTCGCCAAAGCACTAGCAGTCTCCCGCGATACAGTTGAGGCCGCCTACGCCCAACTCCACACCGAGGGCTTTATTGAGCGGCGGATCGGCAGCGGCAGCTTCGTCTCGGAGCGCGCACGACGCGCGCCAGAGCACACGAAAACTCAACCTAAAGGAAGCCGCCAGCAGCTAGCCGCTTCGCAGCTCAGCCAGCGCGGGAGCGCGCTGTTCAAGAGCGGTGGGCTAAGCGATTTTTTGCAGCCGCGCCTCTTAGCCCCGGGTGTGCCAGAGACGCGCCATTTTCCGCTGCCGCTCTGGGAGCGGCTACAGAGACAGGTTTTAAAAGAGTACGGCACCCAAGTGCTCCTGCACAGCCCGCCGCAGGGCATGGAACCGCTGCGCCGCGCCATCGCCGACCACGTCACACTCGAGCGCGGCGCACGCGCCACGCCCGAGCGCGTCCTCATCCTCACCAGTTCGCAACAAGCTTTAACCCTATGCGCCACCGTACTGCTCGACGCTGGTGATCGGATTTTTATCGAAGACCCCGTGTACCAAGGTGCGCGCAAAGCCTTTGACGCAGCTGGGCTGAAGTGTGTGCCCGTGCCAATGGATGCCGACGGCCTGCGCGTGGAGTACTTGGCGCGCGCAAAGCCCGCCTCGCACGCACAGCCCAAGGCGATATTTCTAACGCCCTCACACCAATTCCCCACCGGCGCGACGCTGGCACTCGACAGGCGGCTGGCCGTCATCGAGTGGGCGCGACGGCAGCAGGGCTGGATCATTGAGGACGACTACGACAGCGAGTTTCACTACGCGGGCAAACCCACCGCCTGCGTGCAGGGGCTCGATCCACACGAGCGCACGATCTACATCGGCACATTCACCAAGTCGCTGTGGCCCGGGCTGCGCATCGGCTACATGGTGCTGCCGCCCGCGCTTGTCGCACCGATGACTGTGGCGCGCACGCTGCTGGATGGGCACAGCGCCCCGCTCCCGCAGCTCACCTTGGCGCGCTTTATGAAGGGCGGCCACTACGGCGCATACGTGCGCACGATGCGGGCGATCTACGCCGAGCGACACGACGTGCTGGCCCAACTGGTACGTGATCACTTGGCCGAGTTTGTAGAGCCGCGAATCCCCGCAGGCGGCATGCAACTGCCCTGCTTATTCGTACGCGACATACCCGAGCGCGAGGCCGTAGAGGCCGCGCGCCAAGCGGGCATCGACTTGCTGGGACTCAGCGCGCTGCACGCCTCACGGCGGCATCAGGCGGGCTTCCTCATGGGCTTTGCCGCCCACACGCCGCGCGAGCTGAAAGCCGCCGTCAAGAAACTCGCCAAAGTGCTGCGCGCGCTGCCGGGTATGCCGAGCTGCCCCCGTCATCCTTGACCAAGCGGAGCCGCAGGCGCGTGCGACGACGGCGACTCCGGAGAGTCCGCCTCCGCGTCCTCCCCCTTTTGCCGGCCGAGCCACACGGCCAACAACAGCCACAGCAGCGAGAGCGGGACGGCCACCAGTGGCAATTGCGCCAAGCCCAGCCCCAGCGCCATGAGCCCCGAGTAGCCCCAGCTCCCGAGCTGGTCGCCGCTGCGATAGACCGCCGTGTCGATGAAGTTCTTGGCCTTGTAGCGATCTTCGCGACTCGTACGCGTGAACAGGATTTCGCGCGCGGGCCGCGCAAAGGCGAAGTTCGCCACCCGCCGCAGCACCTGCACGACCACGAGCACCGCGACCGTCGGGCTGAGCGCCAGCGCGCCAAAACCGGCCACGCTCACCAGCGGCAATACGCACAGCGTCACGACCAGGCCCGCGCGCGCGAGCAAACGGCTCGTCACGAAGAGCTGGAGGCCGAGCGTGAGCGCGTTAACCGCCAAGTCTACCCGTGCAAAAAAAGCCGTGCGCGCGGCCCGATCCGTAAACGCCTCCGCCACGATGCTTGCCTGCTGAAAATACAGGAAGGTCGAGAGCACCGTATAAAACAGGATGAATAGCGCGATGCCGCCCAGGTAGGGATTGCGAAACGTGTGCCACATCCCGTCAAAAACCCGGCCGCCCAGCGCGCGGTCCCCCTCGCCCTCTGGAGCGGGGCTCGGCGCAGCCTTTGCGGCAATCGACGCTGGCTCACTGGCCGCCCCGTCCGCGCTCGGCTGATCGCCTGCCGGTATTGCCGCTGCGGAGCCGCGCGACAGACGCCGCGCCGCCCACACCGCCACTTCCAGGAACACGACCGCCAGTCCCATCAACCACACCCGATCAAGGCGCCCCACCAATGCCGAGGTAATCGCCGAGCCCAGCAAGCCGCCCGCCGTCACTCCCGCCGACAGGAGCCCGAAGAGCCGCTTCCCCTGCTCCGCCTTGAAGACATCCACCATCAGCGACCAGAACACCGAGATCACGAACAGGTTAAACACCGACACCCAGATGAAAAATGCGCGCCCGATCCCCAGCGCCCAGCTCTCGGGGGCAAACTGCAAAAGCCCCACAAACACCAGCAAGTGACTCGCAAAAAACCGGTACGACAGCGCGATAAACCGGGTCCTCGGCAGCCGCTTCACCGCCAGCGCAAACAGCGGACTCAGCACCAACATCGCGCACAGCGTGCCCGTAAACAACCACGGCAGGTTCCGCACCCCGCCAGCGACGCCCATCTCGTCGCGAATCGGGCGCAGCAAGTAGTAGGCCAAAAAAAGCGAGCCCACGTAGAGCAGGGCCAGCCCCACCGCCCGCCACTCCCCGGGCTTCACCTTCGTTATGGATTCGGCTGTAGGCATCGTAATTTTCTCCATCAGAGGGCTCCAGGTGTGCCACGCTCCCGGGCCCCGGGCGTCGCGCGGCGTATTCGGCCCGCGCCAATGGCCGGGCTTGTTTTAATTAAACACAGCGTCGGCAAACGCCGTGTGACAGAGACGTGGGCGCCCCCATCAGGAAAGGGGACGCACAGGGAAGGCCTGGTCGAGCTTGGCCAAGTCGGCTGCATCCAGGGTGAGCTCGGCGGCGCGTGCGTTTTCACGCGCGTACTTCACGCGGGGCGACCCGGGGATGGAGATCACCGAGCCACTGCGCATCGTCCACGCAGCCGCCACTGCAGACGTACTCACGCCGTGCCTGGCGGCCACCTCGCCCATGATCGGGCTTTGCATCAATTTGCCGACACGGCCAAGCGGCGAGTGAGCCATGAGCGGCAAGCGGCGCTTTGCCGCCCAGTCCACCAAGCCCTGCGCTTCGATCTTCCGGTCGGCCAGGCTGTAGCCCACTTGATTGACCGCGCAGTGCTTACCGCCCGGGATCGCGTAGAGGCGCTCCATATCGCCCAGATAAAAATTGGACACGCCCCAATTGCGGATCAGCCCCTCGGCCTTGAGGGCCTCGAATTCGTTAACCACCAGCGATAAATTTTCGACCGGCCAGTGCAGCAAGTAGAGGTCGATGTAATCGGTGCCGAGGTTGCGCAGACTGCGCTCGCAGGAGTGGCGGATCGCCTGCCTGCTCGTCGCGTTTTTGGGATCCACCTTGGTGATGAGATACACTTGCTCGCGCTGGCCGGTGATCGCCCTGCCTACGACCCGCTCCACATCGCCGCCCTTACCGTAGTTTTCCGCCGTATCAATGGCACGCATACCGAGCGAGAGACCGACACGCAGAGCCTCCTCGACCTCCGCGTGCGGAGTCCGGTACGCAGCTCCCGTTCCCATTCCCAGCGCAGGCACCCGAGTACCATCGGGGAGTTTCACGAACTTCCGGGCCAGCGGGTAATCCTTCTTTCGTGAGCGGGGGCGAGGACTGTTGGCGAAAGCAGCGGGGGCGAATTTCAAAAGCGGACTCGCGAGTAAAGCGGCCGAGCCGAGCCGCACAAAGCCACGGCGGGAGAGACAGGCAGTATTCATGGGGGTAAACAGGGGTGAAGCAGTCGGACTGATATACGTACCTCCCACGCGCTGGCAAGCGCGACGGCCCGACCAAACAAGAGCCTACAGCCCCCCCTCCGTCACTCCGGCGCGGGATCCCCATCAGCCTACCCGCTGATACTCCAGCAGCACGCTGCTGCGGGTTTGGGGGATCGTAATGACCCTCTCCTGGAGCTCCGCCCCAGCGAGCTGCGCCGGGGGGCTCGCGCGGTAGTCGTCCCAGCGGGTCACCTGATAGGTGGCATCGGCATCAATGTGTTGCGGATGCAGGGTGACAGTCTCTCCCCAAGGCCACGTGCCGCGAAGTACCACGATGATCCCGCGCGAGTCGGTATGGCGATGGTGCTGGAACGCCGTCACGGACTCGAATCGCAAATTCGGGCGGATCAGGCCAATCCGCTCCGAGGAGGCAATGAGGGAGCGCAGGCGTTTGTTTTCGGCCACCGCTGCGATGGCATCGGCGTACTCGGGATCCTGCTCGTTTTCCGGCAACACGCGGTAGGCCATGAACCCCGTGGAAAGCCCGCTGCGGGTCGCGTAGGCATCAAAGGTTTTGATCGGGCCGCCATGGTCCGGGAGCCAGTGGCTCAATCCCCAGCAATGGATCTGATTGGTGATATCCATGAGCGACATGCCCCTGCCGGGCAGGTCACCGGCGTCGCTGCGAAACAGAGGCACCGAGCGGCGCAGGGTTTCCAGGTCGATCCGGCGACCTCCCTCCGCGCAGTTGTCGATCAGCAGGCCGGGGTGCGCCGCCAACAGGCGATCCCAAAACTCGTAGAGCCCCTCGATATGGCGGATCTCCGTGATCCCGACTCGGTCAGGGGCATCCGCAGCGCGCCAGGCGGCAAGCGGCCATGTATTGAAGTCCTGACGATAGATGTCCGCATTGAACTCAGTGATCAACGAAGACGCCTTCTCGAAAGCCAGGTCGACCGCGCGCGGATCGCCGAGGTTCAAGAGCAGCCCGCGAGCTCCCGTCTTCTCATCAGGAAAGTGAAGAAAGAGCTCGGGGTGGGCACGCGCCCATTCGCTATCCGGCCGTGCCCGCTCCGGCTCCATCCAGAAAATGAACTTCATCCCCAGCTCGTGCGCGCGGTCACTGATGGGGCGCAGGCCTCGCGGGAAATCGCTGCGCCGCACATTCCAGTTGCCCACCTCGTGATCCCAGCTGGTCGAGTTCCCGTACCAGCAGGCATCAATCCAGTACGCTTCAAAGCCCATCTCCGCTGCGCGCTCCAACGCCGCGATCTCGATCTGCTCGCTCGTCACCCGCGTGCGGTGATACTCATGCATCATGCCGTGTGCCGTAAAGTTGGGGCTCTCCCCTGTGGGGGACTTCGGCACCACATGGTCTGTCAGATGCGCGCGCACCGCCCAGCGGGCCTGGTCGGCCGGTGCCTGGGGCGCCCGCGTCAGCAAGACGGAAGGCAGCCTCACCGACTCCTGTGGCCGGAGCACAAAGCCGACCCGCGGCAGCCCGACCTCGACCTGCAAGATCGCGGCACTGTGCCTGATCGTGGCACACCACTGGCCGCTCCAGCCAATACCAACGGCGAGGGAATCGTGCCCATCCGTCAGGGCAAAAAAAGGCAAAGCGCCATTCGACGACTTGCCCCCTTTCGGCCTCAGTTCGATCACATCAAGATCGCTTTCCGAGAGGTCAGCGAAGTCCTCAATCTCACACAAGGAGCCTCGATTTCCGTAAAAATCCACAGAGCCGCGCGTCGGCCATGAGGCCGCGAGCGAACGCAGCTCGGTCACGCTCCCGGAAGGCGCAGAGCTGTTGTTCACCAGCGTGGAAATCCACTCCGTGGCAGCCCCGATAGCCCGCCACTGGGCGCGGATCTGCAAGGTCGGCTCCGAAATAGACTGGAATACCCGGATCGTCCACGAAGCCTCCGAAGAGGCTTCCTCGCCGATGGCGACAAAGTCGTCGAGCGTCTTGCCGCCGACGACCAGCCGCCCGGGCCAGCGGTTTTCGGGGAGCACTGCGAAGCCATCAAGGCCAGATGCGACAGGAGATGTGGACGCTGCGGGTGTTTTCATAGTGGGCAGAGGGGGTGAAGGCTCAGATTGTGTTTGGGGAGAAGCGGGAGCAGAGCTCGCACTCCTTCAGGGGCGGTTCGGAAGGCATCCGCCGCGAATGCTCTGCCCTCCGCCGCCTCGGCCCCACGGGCCGTGGAGATCGGCCATCCCCACGGCTCTGCCCCTCCAAAGAGAGCACCTCTTAGCGAGCAGGGAAGCCCCGGCTGGGGATGTGGCGCGCCGGGAAGGCACCGTCCAGCTTTGCCAGATCGGCCTTGTCCAGGGTAAGCTCTGCGGCGCGCGCATTTTCGCTCATGTACTTTGCGCGGCCCGTTGCAGGAATCGAGATCACCGAGCCACTGCGCATCGTCCACGCGATCGCGACCGTAGACGCGCTCACGCCGTGCTTGGCGGCCACCTCGATCACGGCAGGAGTCTGCAATAGCGTTTTAACTCCGCCCCCACTGCCGAGCGGTGAGTAGGCCATGAGTGGCAGGCGCTTCCTGGCCGCCCAGTCCACCAGCCCCACCGCCTCCGCACTCCGGTCAACCAAGCTGTAGCGCACCTGATTGGCGGCGCAGTTTTTACCGCCCGGAATCGCGTAAAGCTCCTCCATCAAGCGCACATCAAAATTGGACACGCCCCAATTGCGGATCAGCCCCTCGGCCTTGAGGGCCTCGAACGCGTTAACCACCGGCGGCAAATCGGCGACCGGCCAGTGCAACAGGTACAGGTCGATATAATCGGTGCCGAGGTAGCGCAGGCTGCGCTCACAAGAATTGCGGATCGATTGCTCGCTCGTCGCGTTGGGGGCATCTACCTTGGTAACGACAAACACTTGCTCGCGCTGCCCCGCGATCAACCGCCCGAAGGCCTGCTCCGAATTGCCGTTTTGGTAGATCTCCGCCGTATCAATCAAGCGCATGCCCAGCGAGAGTCCCGTGCGCACCGCCTCCTCGGATTCTTCCATCGGGTATCGCCCCGAGGCTAATTGCCAGCCCCCGATTCCCAGCGCAGGCGCACGGGTGCCATCGGGGAGTTTCACGAACTTCTTTGTGCCGGGATAGCTCTTCTTTCGCGAGCTGGGGCGAGGACTGTTGGCAAAAGCTGCGGGGGCGAATTTCAAAAGCGGACTCGCGAGTAAAGCCGCCGAGCCGAGCCGCACAAAACCACGGCGGGAGAGTTTAGGAGCATTCATGGGGGGGGAAGCAGGGGGGATTTATGGGGGTGTGAACATGCCGCCGCACCACACAGCGCGACGGCCCGATAAACAGGGGTACGCAATTCCCATATGGGTGAGGAAGAGTTACGCAAGCTCCGCAAAAGGCACCCGCCCTACGCAGCCGGTAGAGATCAACGCACACTGCTGCGCGCGGTCGCGCAGGCGGCGACCGCACACACACAACAGACTGGCCAAGCCCCTCGTCCCCAGAGGGAGCCCGTGAGGGCTCCCCTCAATCAGCCTACCCGCTGGTATTCGAGGAGCACGCTGCTGAGTTTCCGGGGGATCGTCACGAGCATCTCCTGGAGCTCCGCTCCGGCAACCCGGGCCGTGGGCACCATGCGGTAGTAGTCGTCCCAGCGGACCACCTCATACGTGGCGTCGGCGTCGATGTGCTCGGGGCGCAGGGTGACCGAGTCCAGATCGGCATGCGGGCCCCGCAGGGCCACGATGATCCCGCGCGCTTCGGAGCGGCTGTGGTACTGGAAGGCCGCCCAGATTTCTTTATGCCTGTCTGGGACGATCAGTCCGATCCGCTCCTCGGCGAGGATGGGGCGGAGGCGCTTGTTCTCGGCCACCGCCGCACGGACGTTGGCGTACTGGGGGTCATATTCGCTCCGCGGCAGCTCACGGTAGGCCATGAATCCTGTAGCGAGCGCGCTGCGGATCGCGTAGGCATCAAACGTGTCGACTGGCCCGGAATGCTCGGACAGCCAGTGCCCCAGCCCCCAGCACTGACGCTGCTTGAACACATCCGCCCTCTCGGCTCCGCCGGGGGCGAGGCCCAAATCGCTGCGCCAGTAGGGGATTGATCGTCTCGTTGTTTCCAGGTCAATACGCCGCCCACCCGATGCGCAGTTGTCGATCAGCAGGCCGGGGTGCGCCGCCAACAGGCGGTCCCACAGCTCGTAGAGCCCCTCGACACATTTGATCTCCGTGATCCCCACCCGGTCATGGGCATCCGCAGCGCGCCAGGCATCGAGCGGGGCCAGGTTAAAGTCGTTGCGAAAGATATCCGCGTTAAACTCCGTGATCAGGGCGGAGATCTCCTTGAAGGCAAAATCGACCGCGCGCGGATCGCCAAGATTCAGGACCAGACCTCTTCCTCCCGAATAAGGATCCGGGTTGCCGTTTTCAGGGTAGCTGAGAAACAGCTCGGGGTGGGTGCGCACCCACTTGCTATTCGGCTGCGCCCGCTCCGGATCCATCCAGAAGAGGAACTTCATCCCCAGTTCGTGTGCGCGGTCGCTGATGGGGCGCAGGCCTCGCGGGAAAAGGCGGCGGCGCACATGCCAGTTGCCCACCTCACTATCCCAATTGCCCAACTCGTAGCCCGCCTCGGGCGAATCTCCATACCAGCAGGCATCAACCCAGTACGTTTCGAAGCCCAGTGCAGCGGCGCGCTCCAGTGCAGCGAGCTCCCTCGCTTCGTCAGTGCCTCCGGCGGAGGTGAGGTACACGTGCATCGGCCCGTGCGCTGTGAAATTGGGGCTCTTGCCGTCGGGGGTTTTAGGCACCACGTGGCTTGTCAGGTGCGCGCGCGTCAAGCGGCGGGCCTGGTCGACCGGTGCGCCGGAAGCCCGCGTCAGCAAGACGGAAGGCAGCCTCACCGACTCCTGTGGCCGGAGCACAAAGCCGACCCGCGGCAGCCCTACCTCGACCTGCAAAACTGCGGCGCTGTGTCTGATGCTGGCGCACCACTGGCCGCTCCAGCCGATGCCGACGGCGAGAGAGTCATGCCTGTCGGTCAGGGCGAAGAAGGGCAGGATGGCCGCTGACGACCGACCGCCTTCCGGCGACAGCTCTACGGCATCAATGTCCACCTGCCTAAGGTCGGCAAACTCATCCAGCACGTGATCTTCACCGCCCTTGGTGCCGTAAAAATCCACAGGGCCGCGCGTCGGCCATGAGGCCGCGAGCGAACGCAATTCGGTCACGCACTCGGAAGGCGCGGAGCTGTTGTTCACCAGCGTGGAAATCCACTCCGTGGCTGGGCCGATGGCCCGCCACTGCGCACGGATCTGCAAGGTCGGCTCCGAAACAGACTGGAATACCCGGATCGTCCACGAAGCCTCAGGAGAGGCTTCCTCGCCGATGGTGACAAAGTCGTCGAGCGTCTTGCCGCCGACGACCAGCCGCCCGGGCCAGCGGTTTTCGGGGAGCACCGCGAAGCCATCAAGGCCAGACGCGACAGGAGATGCGGACACTGCGGGTGTTTTCATAGTAGGGAGAGGGGTAAAGGCTCGGATTGTGTTTTGGGGGAAGGCGGAGCGGAACTCGCACTCTCCTTCAGGGGCGCAACTCAAGGGCAGGTTTTGAGGAAAGCGGATATCCCGGCGGATTATTGAGCAGGGCGAAAATAACGAGTGGGTGTTTATTCACCTGAATCCGGCGGCGGTGCCAGGGGCGCGGATCTTTGGCTACCCATTACCCCTGCCGCGGCTACAAGCGTTCGATCTGACCAAGTGGCTGAAGGTGAATTTCAGGGACGCGGACGGTGGTGCCCATTGCGAGAAGCGTGTGGACAAGCGTGCGCGCGACGTCGGCGGGGGCCATGACGCGATGCCTGTTTTGCTCAGGAATGTTGGTCATCTCAGTGTCGACGCCTCCAGGGTAGGCGATTGTCACGCGGATGCCGGTCGGCGCGAGCTCCCGCTCAAGCACTTTGGCCGCACCGGAAATGGCGTACTTGCTGGCAACGTATGCGCTCATCCCGGGAATCGCGGTGTAGGCGGCGTCTGAAGCGATCACCAGGAGCTGGCCCGGACGCCTGGCAGCAAGCATCGCCTTCGCGCTTTCTCGCATGAATTCGAGCGCAGCGATCGTGTTGACGGTGAGCAGGCGCTGATACTCGCCACGGCTTGTCTCCAGCGCCGAAGTGTGGCTTACCACGCCGGCATTCGCGATAGCGAGGTCAACCGCAGGGAGTGACTCGTACAAACTGGTGCACGTACTCTCTTGGGAGAGATCCGCGACATGCAGGGTGAAGTGCCCGCCATGCGCGCGCACGAGCTCGCCAGTCTTTTCGAGCGAGGCGCGGTCGCGCCCGATGCCGATGACATCGAAGCTGCATCGTGCGAGCTCAACGGCGAGCGCCCGTCCGATGCCTCGACTGGCTCCCGTAATTGCGGCGACGCGACGGCTCATTTGATCTGTGGCCATGTGTTTTCTGTGACAAAGTGGAGGTCACGCTCTGTTTCGGCCCAGCTGTACATCGCGTCCGGACGTGAAGCCAAGATGTTGTAGCTGCCGCGCGGTGCCGGATCCAAGCTGAGTCCGCGCCGCACGGCTCTCGCCACGTCCTTCGGATCGACGTGAACAAACCAGTGTCGCCGAGTGTTGTCCGCCGGAGGTGCAGGATCAGAATTCTGGCCGTCGCCGGTAATCACGCCGGGGCGCAGGTTAAGCACCGAGAGGTTCGGGTAGGTGCGGGCGTACACATCGGCAACCGTCTCGCCCAGGGTTTTTGACAGCACGTAGCTCAGCCCTCTTGGGCCAATGGGGTGCCGTTCGTGCACGGTAATCGGGTGGTCGATAGGGTCACCCGCTCCGCTGGCGATGGGCCCACCCATCACCACGATGCTGGAAATATTCACGAAGCGGCTGACTCCCGCATCGACCGCCGCAGCAAGCGTGTTCCAGGTTCCGCCGACGACCACATCTACAAACGTTGAGACACCCGTTTTGGTCGCCTCCCTGACGAGGGCGACTGTATGCACTACCGCATCCTGGCCCTTCACCAGCTCCGCCACGGAAGCAGGTTGAGTCACGTCGCAGTGCGTCCAGCGGCAGTTCGCGGGCAAGTCTTTGGGCGCTGCTGCGATGTCGCCCAAAGTGAGCTCAAAGTCTTCCGCCAGCTCTTCGATGATGTGGCGCGCGAGAAAGCCCGCGGCTCCGGTGATTGCGACTCGCATATGCTACCTTTCCTATCTGTTTTTTTTGGGGCGAAGGGAGGGGCTATTTGAGGGGCTTTTACCAACAGTCCCGCCCGGTTGGAGGCTGGGTAGAATCCCCACTCTTTAACAACCTCAACACCCGCGCGATGGTGAATGCCGCACAACGGCCACCTCGCCCAAAACGGGCTTGCTCAGCAAACCGCCCCCCAGCCCTCCAGAATTTCCGGACAGTTGACTCACCCCGCCCGCGCGCTACGTAACGCAATATAACGCAGCGTAACGCCACCTCCCGCGCAACCAACCTCCCCGCCATGCCGCCCACCGCCACCATCGAGCTGCCCGAAGAGGTCTACACCCTCGCCGAGCAAACTGCGCGCGCCCGCCACGTGGGCCTCAGTGACTTTGTCGCCAAGGCAGTCTGCGCGCAGGCCGATCCCCCTTGGCTGGCGACCTTTGGCGAGCTCGCGGACATGCACGATGAAAACGTGCGCGTCATGGAGCGCATTGACAAAGCCTTTGGGCAGATTGAGCCGGAGGCCTGGCGGTGATTGTTGACACCAATGGCTTGTCCGCATGGGCGGATGGAGCCGAGGCTGTCCGCTCTGCACTTCGCCGCAGCACGCGGCCTGTTATCCCCGCGATTGTCCTCGGTGAGTACCGCTACGGCATCATCAAGTCCAACCGCTTCGCCCGCTATCAAGACTGGCTCAGACGCACCCTCCCTCTATGCGCCATTCATCCTGTCACCGAGGTCACTGCGGAAATCTACGGCCGCTTGCGCGCGGAGCTTGAAAGACGCGGAACTCCGCTACCGCTCAACGATATCTGGATAGCCGCCATCGCCCTTGAGTTAGATCTGCCACTGCTGAGCAACGACAGCGACTTTGACCGGATTGAGGGCTTGGTTCGCATCGGCTTCGACGACCCGCGCAAGAAGGACCACAAGCCGCTGCCCAAGGCCTGACCGCCAGTCCAAGGCTTAACCACCGAACAGGCAGCTCGGGAAATTCGAGAAAAAGCTTGGTTTTTGCTCTCCCCCGCGGCCAGCGGGAGAGCTCCACCAGTACAACGTACTGGAAGTGGTTGCGGGCGCGCAGATGTTTGACGCGATGACTGAATAGCTATGCCCTCTCGTCGCTCCAGTGCGGGATGTGGCGCGCCGGAAAGGCACGGTCGAGCTTCGCCAAGTCATCCGCATCGAGAGTCAGCCCGGCAGCGCGCGCGTTTTCGCGCGTGTGAGCTACGCGGCCCGATTCGGGGATAGAGACCACCGAGCCACTGCGCATCGTCCACGCAAGCGCAACCGCCGCCGCGCTCACGCCATGCCTGGCGGCTACCTCGCCCAAAACGGGGTTGCTCAGTAAACCGCCTCCACTGCCGAGCGGCGAGTAGGCCATGAGTGGCAAGCCATGCTGCGCCGCCCAATCCACCAGCCCCAGCGCCTCGATGCTGCGATCACTCAAACTGTAGCGCACTTGGTTGGCCGCACAGTTTTTGCCGCCCGGGATCGCATAAAGCTCCTCCATGCCGCGCACGTAAAAATTGGATACCCCCCAATGCCGGATCCGCCCCTCGGCCTTGAGTGCCTCAAACGTGTCGACCACCGTCGGCAAGTGCTCCCCTGCCCGCCAGTGCAGCAGATACAGGTCGATGTAATCGGTCCCGAGATTGCGCAGGCTGCGCTCGCAGGAGCGGCGGATCGACTGCTCACTCCTCGCATTGGAAGGCTGCACTTTGGTGACGACGAAGACTTGCTCGCGCTGGTCGGCAATCACGCTTCCGACGAGTTGCTCCGATGCGCCGCCGCTGTAATTCTCCGCCGTGTCAATCAGGCGCAGGCCGAGCGAGAGCCCGACCCGCAAGGCCTCTTCCACCTGGGCGCGCGGATGTCGCCCGGAGGCCAGTTGCCACGAGCCCATACCCAGCGCGGGCACGCGGCTCCCATCGGGCAGAGTCACTGTTTTCTGTGTCATCGGGTAATCCTTGGCTCTTGGAGTTGAGGGCGAGATTTTACCCAAAGCTATGGGGCTGAGTTTGGCGAGTGGGCTCGCCAGCAAGGCTGCCGCACCGAGCTGCACAAAGCCGCGGCGGGAGAGTTTCGCAGGAGCATTCATCGGGGTAGCGCAGTTGGGATATATCAGGGAGGAGACATGGGAGCCCGGCGGCGCACTGGCGCTCCGCGGCGGGTCCGAAAAACGGGAAACTACGGCACCAGATTGGTGCGGAAAAAATCCGCAAGCCGCGCAAAGGGAATCAGCCCCACGCGGTCGTAGAGATCGACATGGCCCGCACCCGGCACGCGCAGGATTTCCTTGGGCGCGGCGGCCAGCTCGTAAGCCCGCTCGCTAAACTCGCGCGAGTGCGCGTCCTCCCCCGTCACGAAAAGCAGCGGGCGCGGCGAGATCGTCTCGATGTCGTTAAAGGGATAAAAGTTCATGAACTTCGTGTTGCTGCTGAGCGTCGGGTGAGTGGTCAGTTCGCGGCTGCTGCGCGCGGGCGTGAACTCGCCGCGCGGCGTGCGGTAAAACGCGTAAAACTCGCGCGCGACCGGCGGCGTATCCGCGTCGATCTGGTGGACGCTGCCGCTCGTGTAGCGCGTGGCGCCGCCCTCGTACTCGACCCACCGCTGGCGCGCCGCCTCTTCGATAATCGCCTTCCGCTGAGCGAGCGTCTGCGACTTGTGCAGCGCGTCGCGGTTGGCCGCACCCATGTCGTACATGCTCACGGTCGCAATCGCCTTCATCCGCGGATCGATCTTGGCCGCACTGATCGCAAAGCTGCCGCTGCCGCAAATCCCCAAAACACCGATCCGCTCGCGGTCGATTTGCGGCTGCATGCCGAGGAAGTCCACCGCCGCGCTGAAGTCTTCGCTGTAGATATCGGGCGCCACGACGTTGCGCGGCTCGCCCCCGCTCTCGCCCCAAAACGACAGGTCAATCGCCAGCGTCGCAAACCCCTGCTCGGCGAGTTTCTGCGCGTAGAGATTTGACGACTGCTCCTTCACCGCGCCCATCGGATGGCCGACGATGATCGCGGGCAGCCGCGCATCCGGCGCGAGGTCTTTGGGCAAGTAGAGATTACCCGCGACCTGCATCTGGTACTGGTTGCGAAAGCGCACGCGCTGCACAGAGAGCGCCTCACTTTGGTAAAAGTTGTCAGCGTCGGGTGGAGTCTTCGGCTCCTCCATTTGGCGGGGCGTTGCAGGGGCAGACTTGCCTGCCGTGTCATCCAGATTCGCAGAGTTGTTCATGGGTTGTGTTGCAGTTGGGTGTTGAGTTGAGGCGTGGACGAGCGGCGCCAGCAGCACCGCAGAGAGAAAAAGCAACGGGAGGCGGATCGTTTTCATGAGGGAGTTTTCCGGTTGGGCGGGCCGGATTCGCGAACACGGGTGCGCCTGCACCGCCTTCGCGAATTTGGCATGCGCCCCACCGCACACTGTAGCCCATCGCGCGCGAAAACCGGTAGACCGATCCTCTCATCCTCTTGCCTGATCCGATTTCCCCCACTCGTTACCGCTTCATGTCCGCCCTCTCGATCGCCCCAAAATCTGCGCCCGCCAAAACCGCCGCCCGCGCCGCGCGCAGTAACACACGCAGCGAAAAGGCAGCGACGGCCGCGCCCGAGCTCGCCCCCTTCTTAAGCGACCTCGCACGCGTGATCGAGCACGCTACGCGCGGCCTGCAAGAGCTCCGGACAGCGATCCCCGGGCTCAGCTTTTTCCGCCGCGACTCGCTTACTCCGCCCGCGTATTGCTTCATCAAGCCCAGCCTCGTCCTCGTCGCCCAAGGGAAAAAGCAGATGATCTTCGGCACCGACACTTACGTGTACGACACCGCGCGCTTCCTCATCTCCTCGCTCGACATGCCCGCCCGCTCGGGAGTGCTCACCGCCAGTCCCGAGCGGCCCTGCCTCGGCCTAAACTTCGAGCTGGACCTGCACACCATCGCCGAGCTGATCGCGCACGGCGGCCTCGCAAAACCTCCCGCCCCGACACCTCCTCAAAAACCGACTGCGGCGCAGCTCAGCGACGCGCGCAGCATGGGCATTGGCCGCGTCACGCCGCCGCTGCTCTCCGCCTTCCAACGCCTGCTCGCCCTCCTCGATGAGCCTGTGGCCATCCCCAGCCTAGCGCCCATTTTTCAACGCGAGATCCACTACCGGCTCCTCACCGGCGACCAAGCCGCCCGCCTGCGCAAAATCGCCGCAATCGACAGCCAGAGCCACAAAATCGCCAAGGCGATTGACTGGCTAAGCGTCCACTACGCCGCGCCGCTCAGCATCGAGCAACTCGCCGCCAGCGTGCAAATGAGCGCGCCCAACTTTCACCACCACTTCCGACAGCTCACCGCGATGAGCCCCCTGCAATATCAGAAACGCCTGCGCTTGAACGAAGCGCGCCGCCTCATGCTCAACGAACAGCTCGACGCGGCCACCGCCTCCTACCAGGTCGGCTACGAAAGCCCCTCACAGTTCAGCCGCGAGTACCGCCGCCTCTTCGGAGCCCCGCCCAAGCGCAACATCCTCGCCCTTCGCCAATCCAGCTCTGCGGGCCTGCAACCGGGCCCGCAATAAGAGAGCACCGCCACGGCAAACGGCGTTTTTTTCCAAGGCGGGGAAAGCGCTCGGGGAGAAACGCCACCGCACGCTCGCTGTCGCGCGCGCAGGCCTCGCCTCACAACTCTCCTGAGGTTTCAGGCGTGGGAGCCGACTGCTGTTTCCGGGAGCTCGCCAGACGCAGATTGGGGGCGCATGGCGGGGAAGTAGATCACATCGCGGATGCTTTCGGCGCCGGTGAGCAGGATGCACAGCCGGTCGATCCCCACGCCCATGCCGCCCGCCGGGGGCATGCCGTGTTCGAGCGCGAGCAGGAAATCGTGGTCGATGTTCTGCGTCTCGCCACCCGCCTGCGCCTCAAACATCACGCGCTGCACAAAGGGGTCGTTTTGCTCGTTGTACGCGGGGGCGACCTCCATCCCGCCGACGATCAGCTCGAAGACGTCGATCGTCGTCGGGTCCTCGGTATCGAGCTTGGCGAGCGGGCAAAGCTCCTTGGGGAGGTGCGTCACGAAGGTCGGCTGAATCAGCGTGGGCTCGATGAGTTTGGAGAAAATCTCGTTGGTGACTTCGTAGTCCTCCCAGCTCGGGTCGATCTTGCAGCCAAGCGCCGTGGCGCGCGCGATCTTCTCGCTCTTCGTTCGCGAAAACCAGTCGGGGTCGCCGGCCTTCTCGCAGATGAGCGTCTTGTAGCGCACCTGGCGCCACTCGCCGGCGAAGTCGATCTGCTGGCCGCTCGCGGCGTGCTCGATTTGCAGCGTGCCGAGCACTTCGGTGCACAGCGAGGTGAGCAGCTCGCGGATCAGCGCCATCATGCCCACGCGGTCGCTGTAGGCCTGGTAAACCTCCAGCATCGTAAACTCGGGGTTGTGGCGACGGGAGACGCCTTCGTTGCGAAAGATCCGCCCGATCTCGAAAACGCGGTCGAGCCCGCCCACGAGCAGCCGCTTGAGCCGCAGCTCGGTAGCGATCCGCAGGTAGAAGTCCGTATCCAGCGCGTTGTGATGCGTCACGAATGGGCGCGCCGCGGCGCCGCCCGCGGTGTTTTCGAGGACGGGCGTCTCGACCTCGATGAAGCTCCGCGCTTCGAGGAAGCGGCGGATGTGCGAGACGATGCGCGAGCGCAGGATGAGGCGGCGGCGCGAGTCGGCGTTTACGATCAGGTCGAGGTAGCGCTGGCGGTAGATCTGCTCGGTGTCGGCCAGCCCGTGCCACTTTTCCGGCAGCGGGTGCAGCGCCTTGGAGAGCAGCGTGTAGCGCTCGACGCGCAGCGTCACCTCGCCGGTCTTGGTCTTGAACAGCGTGCCCGCCGCGCCGATGATGTCGCCCAGGTCGAGCCGCTTGAACGCCGCGTAAGCCTCCTCGCCGACGACGTCTTTTTTTACGTAAAACTGAATCTGCCCCTGCTGATCGAGGATTTTGACAAACTGGCTTTTGCCCATGTCGCGGATGACGACGAGGCGGCCCGCGAGCGCGACTTCGGCTGCGTTTTCCGCGCCCTCCACGTAGGCCGCAAGCGCCTCGCCCGAAAAATGCGTCGGCGCAAAACTCGCGCGAAACGGATCGCGGCCCGCCGCCTGGAGTTCGCGCAGCTTGGCGAGCCGCACCGCATGCTGATCGTGGGAAATATCTAAAATCTCGCTCATGGGGAAAATAGCCCGCGAGCAAGCCAAGTGCCGCCCGCCAACGCAAGGCACCGATTCACGGTGTGGCCTTGCGGCGGGCGCACGCACGCTGCTTCTTCGCAGGCGCGATGCCTTCCGAAGCCCAAGCCCAAACGCCTGCGCCCGCCCTCACCGTGCTGGACTGGGGGCGCACCCCCTATGCCGAGGCACTCGCGCGGCAAGAGGCGCTCCTCGCCCAGCGCATCGCGGGCGAGATCGGCGACACGCTCGTTTTCACCGAGCATGAGCCCGTCTTCACACTCGGACGGCGCAGCGGCGCAGACGCCCACCTCTTGTGGGGCGAGACCGAGCGCGCAAAGAAAGGCATCGCCCTCGCGCAGACCAACCGCGGCGGCGACATCACCTACCACGGCCCGGGCCAGATCGTCGGCTACCCAATCGTCTCCCTCGACGCGCGGCGCGACCTGCACGCCTACCTGCGGCTCATCGAGCAAGTGCTCATCAACACCGTGGGCGCGCTCGGCCTCGCCGCCAGCCGCCGCGGCGGGCTTACCGGCATCTGGATCGGCGAGCGCAAAATCGCCGCCATCGGCGTCGCCGTAAAACGCTGGGTCGCCTACCACGGCTTCGCGCTCAACGTCGCCCCTGACCTCTCGCACTTCGGCGGCATCATCCCCTGTGGCATCTCCCCTGCCCAAGGCAGCGTGACCTCGCTGGCCGCCGAGCTCGGCACCGCCAACACACCCGCACCCGGCGAAGTGCAGCGACTCCTCGCCGCCGAGTTTGGCGCGCTGCTGCCGGAGTTTAACAGCGCGGCCGCGTAAGAAAGCCGCGGGCGGAAAGGTCCGCTACAGCGCCTGCCCGCGCCACGCCCCCCCCTCTCACAACAAACGCTGCGCCGCTTTTTATTTTGCGAAAAACCCGCGCTGCGCCAAACGAGCAGACACGTCGATTTTTACCGACCTTTTCCTGATGACCACGCCCATGCGTAAACCTGCCTGGCTGCGCGCCAAGCTCCCCTCCGGCCCCGGCTACCAAGCCGTGCGCGAACTCGTCGACACGCACAAACTGCACACCGTTTGCCAAAGCGCACAGTGCCCCAACCTCGGCGAATGCTGGTCGCGCGGCACCGCCACCGTCATGATCCTGGGCAACATCTGCACGCGCTCCTGCAACTTCTGCGCGATCCAGACCGGCCGCCCCACCGAGTACGACCTCGGCGAGCCCGCCCGCGTGGCCGATGCCGTCGCCAAGATGGGCCTGCGCCACTGCGTCATCACCTCGGTCGCGCGCGACGAGCTCAAAGACGGCGGCGCCTCCGTCTGGGCCGCCACCATCCGCGCCATCCACTACCGCATGCCGCAAACCGCGATCGAGATCCTCACCCCCGATTGGAAAGGCCGCCTGCACGACCTCGACACCGTCCTCGACGCGGGGCCCGACATTTTTAACCACAACCTGGAAACGGTGGAGCGCCTCCAAAAACCCGTGCGCGTGCAAGCCCGCTACGACCGCTCGCGCTCCGTCCTGCGCCACGCCAAATCGCGCGGCTTCACCACCAAGACCGGCATCATGCTCGGCCTCGGCGAGACGCCCGAGGAAATCGAGAAAACCATCTACGACATCGTCGAAGACGGCACCGACATCCTCACCATCGGCCAGTACCTGCAACCCACCCCGCAGCACCTCAAAGTCGAGCGCTGGGCACACCCCGACGAGTTTGCACACTGGAAGGAATTTGGGCTGCGCGCCGGCATCGGCGTCGTCGAAAGCGGCGCGATGGTGCGCTCCAGCTACCACGCCGACGAGCAATCCGAGAAGTACACCGGCAAGCACCACCTCAACACCGAGAACACCCTCGCCGAAGCCGTCGCCTGAGCACGCCCTTCGCCGTTCCTGTCGGACTGTACACTCGCGAGCGAAAATCCGTGCTGGCGCGCTCTTCGCAGAGCGGGCGGGGGCTTGAGCCCCGGCGTGCCGCAACCGCAGAAAATACCTACGTATTTACCATTCGGTTTGCGCCAGGGTGCGTTTGGGTTACGCGGTTCGGCTCATGTGGCTGCGTGCGTTTATCGCTCTTGTGCTTTGTGCGCTCTCTTTTGGGGGCGGGGCGGGGGCGTTTGAGGGGCGGGCCGCGCAGCGCAGTTTCGGTGGCAATGATTGCAGTGAGTGCTGCTGCGACGCGCAGGGGGCGGAGGCCCAAGCGTGCGCTCAAGCACATGAGACGCGAGCGGCAACTCCGGCAGACGGGACTGCGCCGGTTGAAGGCGACAAGAGCGGTTGCGCGGCACCTTGTGCGCCCTGCAATGCACCGAGCCCAAGAGGCACCAGCGCCGCGCCTGAGCGCGCGCTCACTGCGCCAGCCCAGCAGCTAGCGGCGCGCCAAAAGGCCGCGCGCAATCACAACGCCCGCGCAGCCGCAGACCTTCCTTTTTATGCGCCGTTTCTGACGGCGATTTCGTCGGACGATGCACACGCCTTTGCGAAGGCGACTGATCCGGCGACTGCGACACGGCCACCTCCGCTGCGGGTGACCCAGTGTCGTTTCTTGATCTGAGCAAACAGGCCCTGCTGCGCCCTGCACGCCATGCGATGCGGGGCTTCGCTTCTGCACGCCCACACGCGCGGCGCATGCCGCCTTTGGTCTGCCGCCCTTCCCGCCACCCTATTTGCCCAATCAAATGAAACCGCTCTTTCCTCTCAGCTCCGCCCTCCTCGCACTTCTTCTCGCGCTCGCTGCGGCTCCCGACGCCTCGGCAGCAGCCAGGCAGATTTACCAGTCACCGATGCATCCGTGGATCACCTCCGACAAGCCGGGACGCTGCACGATTTGCGGGATGCCGCTCGTACGCGTCACGATTGATGAAGATGGCGAAGGGGCCGAGTCGACCACCCACTCCGACGAGGGCGGACGTGCCGCCCCCTCCCGCGCCGAGCACCACGCTCCCAAAAGTGCTCCAACGACCATTACGCTAAGCGCCGCGCAGCACAGCGTCAGCGGCATCCAGACCGCGCCCGTCACGCGCGGCACGCTGACCCGCAGGCTCCGCGTAAACGGCACGATCAACGACGACGAAACCCGCCACCGAATCCTCGCTGCACGCGTCCCGGGTCGCGTAGAGACGCTGCACGTCAACTACGTCGGCGCCGAGGTGCGCGAGGGCGAGCCGCTCGCTGCGCTCTACAGCCCCGAGGTGCTCACTGCGCAGCGCAGCTACCTGGAGCACCTGCTGGCGGGGGAGGCATTTTCCGCCACGGCGCGCGCCGATGCTCGCGAGCGACTCCTCGCGCTCGGGCTCACCGAGGGCGAGATCCGCCAACTGGAAACCACGCGCCAGCCGAGTGCGATCCACACGGTGCGCGCGCCCATGTCGGGCACTGTCGTCGCGCGCGCCGCCTACGAGGGCCAGTACGTCACGATAAATGATCCGCTCTTCGAGATCTGCGATTTTTCGCAGATGTGGTTTATCTTCGACCTCTACGAGCCGGACTTGGCCTGGGTCAGGGTCGGCCAGGAGGTCGAAGTCGAGCTGCCCTCGCGACCGGGGAAACGCCTGGTCGCGCCGATCCGCTTCATCGATCCCAGCCTCAACCCCGTCACGCGCACGGCGCGCGCCCGAGTCGTACTCGACAACCCCGAGCGCCAACTCCTGCGAGGGCAAACGGCCACCGCGACGGTGCGCGCCAGCTACGCAGAGCGGCTCCTCGTGCCGCGCTCGGCTGTGCTCCAGCACAGCGGGCAAGCGGTCGTTTTTGTCGAAGAAGGCACGAGCCGCTACACGCCGCGCGCGGTGACGCTCGGGCGGATTGGCAGCCAGCAAGTCGAGGTGCTCAGCGGGCTTGAACTGGGCGAGCGCGTCGTCGTCGAGGGCGGGCTTATCCTCGATGGCCAAGCCCAGCTCGCCCAAATCAAAGTCGCGCCAGAAACACACGCGCGGGGCGCGGATCACGCTCACGAACATGAGCATCACGCGAAACCGCACGCTCACCCGTCACTGACGCACCGCGCGCAAAACGGGCAAGCCGCCGCCGCCCCACACGCTGAGCTACTCACCGCCGCGCTCGTGGCAGCCGATGCCGCGCGCGCCCTCGCCGATGACGATCTCGGCGCCTACCAACGGCTGCTCCCTGCGCTGCGCGAGGCGAGCCGCGCTTACCTCGCCGCGCATCCTGATGAGTCGCTGGCCGCGCTCGCCGATGCGCTACTGCCCGGGGCCGACCTCAAGCAAGCGCGCGCAGCCTTTGAGCCCTTTAGCACGGCACTCGCCGACCTCGCCCGCGCGGCGCATCTGCACCACCGCGAGCCCGGGCTCCACATCTTCCAGTGTCCCATGACGCCCGTCCTCGGCACGGGCCGCTGGCTCTCGCGAAGCAGCGAACTGCGAAACCCCTTCTTCGGCGAAATGATGCTCGAATGCGGCGTGGAGCTCCACTGAGCCCTACCCGCTTCCCCACCGCGCAATCCGCTCCGCCTCCGCTTCCCGTCCGCGCGCACACGCGAACTCCGCCACAAGGCCACACACACGCTCGCTCGCACCACTTCCCCCCGACCCGCCCGCCATGATTGACCGCCTCATCCACTGGTCGCTGCACAACCGCTTCGTCGTCGTCGCCGCCTTTCTCGCGCTCTGCGCGTGGGGCATCGTCGCCCTCCAGCGCGTGCCGATCGACGCGCTCCCCGACCTCTCCGAAAACCAGGTCATCGTCTACGCCGACTGGCCCGGGCGCTCACCGCAAGAAGTCGAAGACCAGATCACGTACCCTCTCAGCGTCTCGCTCCAAGGGCTGGCGGGCGTGAAGAGCGTGCGCGCGAGCTCCATGTTCGGGTTCTCGTTTCTGACCGTGATTTTCGAGGATGCGGTGGACAGCTACTTCGCCCGCACGCGCGTCCTTGAGCGGCTCAATTCGCTGGGCGAGATGCTGCCATCCGGCGTCGTCGCCCGACTCGGGCCCGATGCCACCGGGCTCGGCTGGGTTTACCAATACTACCTGCACGATGAGTCCGGCGCCCAAGACCTCGGCGCGCTGCGCAGCCTGCAAGACACCTATGTGCGCTACGAGCTGGCGAGTGTCCCGGGTGTGGCCGAGGTCGCGTCGATCGGCGGCTTCGTGCGCCAGTGGCAAGTCGAGGTTTCCTCGCTCAAGCTCCAGCAATACGACCTCACGCTCGGCGAAATCATGGACGCCGTAGCAGCGGCCAACCTCAACGTCGGCGGGCGCACGATTGAGGAAAACGCCGCCGAATACATCGTGCGCGGCGTCGGCCTGATCGAGCGTGCCGAGGACCTGGAGCAGGTCGCGCTCGCGGCGCGCGGCGGCACACCGCTGCGGCTCAGCGATGTCGCCCGCGTTTCAATCGGCGGCGACTTCCGGCGCGGTACGCTCGACGTGGACGGGCGCGAAGTCGTGGGCGGCATCGTCGTCATGCGCTACGGCGGAAATGCGCACCGCGTCATCCAGGACGTAAAGGCGCGGCTGGCCGCACTCGCGCCGGGGCTGCCCCCGGGCATCAGCATCGTCGCCAGCTACGACCGCAGCGGCTTGATCGACCGCGCCATCAACACGCTCAAACACGCGCTCACCGAGGAGGTGATCCTCGTGACGCTCGCGCACATCCTGTTCCTGTTTCACTTCCGCAGCATCCTGATCGTCACGCTGCCGCTGCCCGCCTCGATCCTCATTTCGTTTATCCTGATGGACCGGCTCGGCATCCCTTCGCACATCATGTCGCTAACGGGGATCGCGATCTCTATCGGCGTGCTTGTCGATGCGGGGATCGTGATGACCGAAAACGTCATCCGCCACTGCGAGCAAGCGACTGCCACGCGCGGGCGCGCGCTGCGCCCTGCCGAGATTTTCGAGCTCACGCTCGCCGCCTCGAAGCAAGTCGGCCGCCCGATGGTCTTCTCGATGCTGGTAATCATCCTCGCCTTCGTGCCGGTGTTTCTGCTGAGCGGGCAGGAGGGGAAGCTCTTTCACCCGCTCGCCTACACGAAGACCTTTGCCCTCGTCGGCGCGGTGCTGCTGGCGGTGACCGCCGTGCCCGTGTTTTGCACGCTGCTGGTGCGCGGGCCCTTCACGCCCGAAAGCGAAAACTGGCTGATGCGCGCGCTGCTGCGGCTCTACGATCCGCTCCTCAATGCCGCGCTGCGCTGGCGAAAAACCGTGCTGGCCGCTGCGGCAGCGCTGCTCGCGTTTTCCTGCCTCGTCGCCTTCGGGCTGCCCGCCGGACTGCGCGCACGGCTGCCCGAGCCGCTCGCACAGCGCACGCAAGGATTTGGCAGCGAGTTCATGCCGCCACTCGAAGAAGGTGCACTGCTCTTCATGCCCGTGCTCTTGCCCGCAACCTCGCTCACGGAGGTGAAGCGCATCATGGCCTGGCAAGACCGCGTGATGAGCGAGCACCCGGCGGTCGCCTCTGTCGCCGGAAAGCTGGGCCGCGCCGAGACCGCCACCGACCCCGCACCGGTCGAGATGATCGAGACCACGATCTTGCTGAGGCCACAGCGCGAGTGGCCCGCGGGCACGACCAAGGACTCGATCATCGCCGATCTCAGTGCACGCCTCATGCAGGTACCCGGCTACGTGCCCGGCTTTCTCCAGCCGATTGAAAACCGGATCCTCATGACGAGTACCGGCATCCGCGCCCAGCTCGGCGTAAAGCTCTTCGGACAGGATCTCGACGCGCTTCAGGAAAAGGCCTTCGAGATCGAGCGCATCATCTCGGGCATCGACGGGGCGGTCGGCGTCGCGCCCTCGCGAGTGCAGGGCAAGCCCTACCTAGAAATCGCCGCGCGCCGCGAAGCGCTCGCGCGCTACGGGCTGTCGCTGCGCCAGCTTTACGAGCTCGTCGAGGCGGGCATCGGTGGTCGCGTGGTCTCGACCACGCTTAAAGGGCGCGAGCGCTGGCCCATACAGGTGCGCCTCGAACACGCCGACCGCAGCGACATCGACCAGCTCGGCGAGCTCGCGCTCAACACGCCCTCCGGAGCGAAGGTGCGGCTGGCCCAGGTGGCCGACATCCGCCGCACCGTGGGGCCCAACGAAATCGCCAGCGAAAACGGCCGCCTGCGCGTCTTCGTGCAGGCCAACGTCGCAGGGCGCGACCTAGGCTCCTTCGTTGACGAAGTGAAGGCGCGGCTCGCCAGCGAGCTCACGCTCGGCCCCGGGCAGACGCTCGAATACTCCGGCCAATACGAAAACCAGCTCCGCGCACGGCGCACGCTCGCGCTGATTTTCCCCGCGGTGATCGGGATCATCTTTGTCCTGCTCGTCATGACGTTTAAGTCTGCGAGCGAAGCCGCGCACGTGCTGCTCGCCGTGCCCTTCGCGTTGACGGGTGGCGTCCTCCTCCAGGCGCTGCTCGGCTACCCCTTCAGCGTCGCGGTGTGGGTCGGCTACATCGCGCTCTTCGGCACCGCCATCCAGACTGGCGTCATCATGGTGGTGTACCTGGAGGAAGCACTCGCCAAACGTCGCGCCGAGGTCGCCGCGCGCGGTGCCACGTTTACACGCAGCGACCTGCTCGCGGCCATCAAGGAAGGCGCGCGGCTGCGGCTGCGGCCCAAGGTGATGACCGTCGCCACCACGATTGCCTCGCTCACACCGTTGTTCTGGCTCGACCGCAGCGGCGTCGAGGTCATGCGCCCGCTCGCGGCTCCCGTGGTCGGCGGCATGCTCTCCTCGCTGCTCCACATCCTCATCGTCACGCCCGTCATCTTTGCCTGGCTCCAGGAGCGGAAACTGAAAACTAACACCACCACCGCAGCTCATGAGTCCTGACCACACGCCCCCAAACGAAGCGCAACCGCCACGCAACGCAGCTTGCTGCTCAAGCCGCAGCGCCGCGCAACTCGCCACCCGCCATACCGCCGAGCCGCCAGCGAGCGGCCCGCAAGACAAGCGGGCCGAAGGCTCCTCCTCCGTGGCAGCGGCGGCAGCAACTGCGCCCGTGTACATGGGCCTGCCGCACGAGCGCTACCTGCGCCCGCGCTTCTACCTCGCGCTCGCGCTCGCCATCCCCGTTCTTGCGCTATCGATGGGCGAGATGCTCCTGCCGCGCGCCTTTGCCTGGCTGCCTGCTGCGGTGAACGGCTGGCTCCAGCTCGCGCTGACCACCCCCATCTTCTTCTGGTCGGGGGCGCCCTTCATCCGCCGCTGGTGGTACTCCATCCGCGAGCGCGACACCAACATGTTTACGCTCACCGTCACCGGCACGGGCGCGGCCTACCTGTACAGTGTGGCGAGCCTGTTCGCGGCCCCGCTATTCCCCGAAGCGCTGCGCGGCGGTGCGCACGGCACACCGCTGTATTTCGAGGCCACCGCCTTTATTACAACAATCGTCCTGCTCGGCCAGATCATCGAGCAACGCACCCACGCGCGCACCGACGAAGCGATTCGCGCGCTCATGCAGCTCGCCCCAAAAATCGCGCACCGGATCGGCGCAGACGGCCAGGAGGAAGACGTGCCGGTTGAGCAAATCCGCCCGGGCGACCTGCTCCGCGTGCGGCCCGGCGAGCACCTCCCCGTGGATGGCATCCTCGCCTCCGGGCACAACGCCGAGATCGACGAATCCATGCTCACCGGCGAGCCGCTCCCTGTGACGAAAACCGCTGGCAAGCTGCTCAGCGCAGGCACGCTCAACACCACAGGCAGCTTCAGCTACCGCGCCGAGCGCGTAGGCGCAGATACACTCCTCGCCCAAATCGTCCGCCTCGTCGAAGACGCGATTGAGAGCGAGCCACCGATTGCCCGCCTCGCCGACCGCGTCTCCGCGTGGTTCGTGCCCATCGTTTTGGGAATCGCGGTGGTAACTTTTTTCGCGTGGGGCCTCCTCGGCAGCCAACACGCGTGGACTTACGGCCTGCTCAATGCCGTGGCCGTGCTCATCATCGCGTGCCCTTGCGCGCTGGGCCTGGCGACGCCCGTCTCGCTCGTCACCGGCATCGGCCGCGGCGCGCAAGTCGGTGTCCTCGTCAAAGATGCCGCCGCACTCGAAGCCCTTTCGCAGGCGAGCACTCTCGTCATCGATAAAACGGGAACCCTCACCCAAGGCCGCCCTGAAGTCGTCGCAGTCACCCCAGTCGACGGTTTTCGCGGGAAAGGCGACGGAAGTGCCAGCGACACTGCCGCCCAAAAAAGGGACAAAGCCCTGCTCCAGCTCGCCGCCTCGGCGGAAGCTTTTAGCGAACATCCGCTCGCCCGAGCCATCGTCCATGCGGCTGCCGAGCGCGGCCTCCCGCTGCTGCCCGCAAGCGACTTTCTCGCCAGCCCCGGCGCAGGCGTCCGCGCCACAGTCGCAGGCCGCCGAGTCGAAATCGGCCGCGCCAGTGCGAGCGAAAGCGCCGCCTACGCGCAGCAAGCACCGGCTGCGCAGGCAGCGGAAACCGCTGCCGCGTCCCAGACTTTGGTCAGCGTAAAAATCGACGGCCAATTTGCCGGGCTCATCGCACTGGCCGATGCGATCAAGCCGAGCACGCCCGCCGCAATCGCCGCACTCAAACAACAGGGCTTCAAAATCGTGATGGCGACCGGCGACCGGCAGGAAACGGCCGAGGCCGTCGCGCAAAAACTCGGGCCCATCGAAGTCCACGCCGCACTCAGCCCGGCCGACAAGCAAGCCCTCGTCCGCAGCATTCAGGCACGCGGCGAGCGGGTCGCCTTCGCGGGCGACGGGCTCAACGACGCCCCCGCGCTGGCCGCCGCCGATGTCGGCATCGCGATGGGCACCGGCACCGGAGTCGCCATCCACAGTGCGGGCCTCATCCTAGTAAAGGGCGACCTCGCCGCACTCGCCCGCGCGACCACGCTCAGCCGCGCCACCTTGCGCAACATCCGCCAAAATCTCTTCTGGGCCTTTGCCTACAACAGCGCGGGCCTGCCCATCGCCGCCGGACTCCTCTTCCCGCTCAGCGGCTGGCTGCTCAGCCCGATGCTCGCCAGCGTAGCCATGAGCCTTTCCTCCCTCAGCGTCGTCACCAACGCCCTGCGCCTCCGCCGCCTCAGGTTTTAAAGGCGCCTCTGGAAACGCCGGATCGCGCCCTGAGTGCAGGCCCGCTGCGCCGCCCGCAGCAGCCCGCTTAGCCGCAGCAAGCGTAAGCACTCGGGGTGAATCAATGCCAGCAGCCCCTCCACTTTTCGGATCTGCTCTTGCAGATGCGCCAAGGCGTCGGCCTCGCTCTTTACTCCATAGCCTTTCCAGGCAGGCTCGTTGTGAAACAGGCGGTTCCGAAACTCGCGCAGCATGAAGACAAGCCCCCTCACTCGAGTGAGCAGTACGCTCGCCTGACGCGTCGGCCACGGCCCGCGAAATACGATCGACAAGAGCTTTGGCCAGATCAGCCCGCGTCCCAAGAACTCGGCATCCAGCATAAACTGCCAAGTGGAGAACTCGGTTTTCCCAATGACGTCGTTGTGCAACGGCTCCACCCGCCCCCGCCGTTTATGACGGCGGCGTTGATCAATAATGTAGCTGTTCGTCGCCTTGGTAAAATTCGCCCTGATGACCTGCATCGCCTGCGGGGGTGGGTTACCTGAGCCAAACGAACGATACCTCAGCCGGTTGCCCACCCACCAGAACTCACCCAGCTCAGCCATAAGCGCGTGATCAATCGCATTTCTCAATGAGACTTCGACGGCGCTGATCAGAGGGTACAGCGCACCGCATACATGAGCATTCCACAAATACACCCCCATCAATTCGGCATCGTCAGCCGGATGAAACACGACTTCGTAGCTACGAATGCGCTCAACGCTGATGAGCTCGTCAATCAACACCGGTCGGTATTGCAGTGAATGGGACACGTCGACCTGAAGCCAAAGAAACCAGTTGACACAGGCCAGCCGGAAAATACAGGTTCACGACGGTGAGCACTGGGGTTGGTGGCAGCTTCCAATGGACGCGAGTCTACGACCTGCCATGTAAAACCCGCTCACATCACCCCGCCCTTGAGGCGGGGATTTTTTTGCCCAGAGCAAATGAAGCGCAGCCCGCGGAACTCCCGATTTTATCGGATGCAGAAACCCGCTCACCCGGTCAGGTCGGCCTTGGCCGCCTCGAAGAGAAAGTCCGCGAAGTGACGCACCGGCCCGATGGCCGGCGGCCCTTGCGGCCGCAGGAGCTGCAAGTCGCGCTTGATGGAAAATCCCGCCACCGGCAGCACGACCAACGTGCCCACCGTCAACTCGTGCCGCAGTGCCAGCCGCGACAAGAAAGCCAGCCCCGCGCCCGTTTCGACAACGCCCTTGATCGTCTCGCTACTCCAGCTTTCGAGGACGACATTCAGCTTTTTCGGGTTCACGCGCGCACGCTTGAGGGCTCGCTCGACCACCGCTCGCGTGCCCGAGCCCGGCTCGCGCAGCACCCACGGCGCGGCGGCGAGATCGGCCAACCCCAATCGCCGCTTCTGTGCGAGCGGATGCCGCGGCGAAGCGACGACGACGATCTCGTCCTCCCAAAACGGCTGCGCCTTCAACTCGCGCCGCGCGTAGAGCCCCTCCACCAAGCCCAGCTCGACCCGACGCGCACCGAGTGCCGCACCCACCTCCTCCGTGTTTCCCATGCGCAAATCGAGCCGCACCTGCGGGTGCGCCTGCTTGAAACGCCCGAGCCAGCGCGGCAGCAGGTATTGCGCAATCGTCGTCGAAGCCGCGATTTTCAAAGTCCCGCTCAACAACGGTGCATCCGCACGCAGCCTTGCCTCAAGCTCGGCCTCCACGGCCTCGCACTGCACCGCATGCTCGTGGAGGAGCTGCCCGCTCGGCGTGAGGCTCAGCCCCGCCGCCCCACGCACAAACAGCGCCTGCCCGTAGTGCTCTTCGAGCTGCTTGATGTGCTGCGTCACCGCCGGCTGCGAGATGTGCAGCTCGCGCGCCGCACGCGTGAAGTTGAGCACCTCGGCAGCGATTTTGAAAACATGCAAACGATAGTCCGACATCGGCTTTGATCGATTGGGGAAATGTGGAGGAAAGCAGGGCGGTGTTTGACGCAAAAAACAGACCACGCGCGCACTCAGGTAAACACCGCAAGCTCGGCCGCGACCAGTCCCGCAATCCCCAACCAGCCCAACAGTGCACAGGCAAAAGCGCGCAGCCCATTCTCACGCAAATGCGCGAAATCGGTGCCCAGCCCCATCGCCGCCATCGCCATTGCCATGAGGAAAACCGCGCTGTGAAGCAGCAGCCCGTCGACCTGTTCCACAAGCCCGCGAGCCTCTGGCCAAGCGTGCAAGAAAACCGTGTTTGCCAAGCTCACCGCAAAAAAACCGAGCACGAACCAAGGGCGCGGCGCAGCCGGTGCAGAGCTGACTTTCCGCGCGGGCGCTGCGTTTGGTTCACGACTTTTACCCCCACTGGCGCGCCCCCACACCCAGCCCAACACCGCCACAGCCGGAACCAACAGCGCCACGCGACTGAGCTTGGCCACCATCCCCGGCTCCACCGCTCCCGCAAAAGGCGTCACTGCCGCCACCACCTGCGCGACCTCATGCAGCGAAGCCCCGACCAACACGCCATAACGCAACTCCGAGAGCGGCCACCACTGCTGCACCACCGTGTAGCCCAACATCAGCACCGTCCCCAGCAAACTGCACATCGGCACCACCAGGGCTACGTCGCGCTCGCGCGCGCCGACCACCGGCGCCGCTGCCGCTACGGCCGAGCCGCCGCAAATCGAGCTATCCACCGCGATCAACATCGCCAACACGGGGCCCAGTCCCAGCCGCCGCCCCAACCACGAAATCCCAATCAAACCGCACAACACCACCGAAGCGCTAATCGCCAAAATCGCCACGCCCGCCTCCCACACCAACATCAAATCCAGCCGCACACCCAGCAGCACAATCCCCCAGCGCAGCAAGGCCCGGGCCGCCCAGCTCACGCCCGCAACATACGCTTCGGGAACGCGCCACAATACGCGCAGCCCCAACCCCAGCAACAACGCCAAGGCCAGCGCACCCACATGCCGCAGCAGCGGCAGCGACTCACCCCACAACGCCAGCGAAGCAATCAGGGCCACCAAAACCAGCGCGGGCACAAAACGACGAATGCGCGAAATCATCACGCCCCAAGAATACCGCCACGCCTCGCATTTCGGGAAATACCGTTATCTGATCCCCCATAACTTTAAGTTATCGGGAGCACGACCACACCGGCTAACTTTCGGGCTAATCGCCAGTCAAGCTACGGGCGCCCTGAAGGCCCACTGAGTTAGTGGAGCGGGCGGAAAATGCAGCAGGAATTTCTCGGCGAAAAAGGGACGCGGCACCCACGCCTCCAGCGGCCAGACCGAGGCGGGCTGCTGCGGGCTGCCGGCGAGCTCTTCGCGCCACAGCGTGCCCTTGAAATAGTAAACACCCGTGTTTGGCGGCTCCCCTGCGGAAGCCGTGGGTGCACGCGCCAACTTCAGCAGCGGCTGCGCCCAGCCAAGAAACTTCGGCAGCGCAGTCACGGCGCGGCCCGTCACGTAGTCGAATTTCTCGCGCAGCGTTTCCGCACGCTGGGCGCGCCCGATCACGTTTTCCAAGCCCAGCTCGCGCGCGATCTCCTGCACGGCGGCGATTTTTTTACCGACCGAGTCCACGAGCGTGAATCGGCACTGCGGATAACAAATCGCCAGCACCAGCCCCGGGAAGCCGCCGCCCGTTCCCAGGTCTGCGAAGCTCGCGCCCGCGCCCGGCCGCAGGACCTTGGTCAGCGTCAGCGCATGCAGGATGTGGTGCTCCTCGATATGCTCGGCGTCCTTTCGCGAGATCAGGTTTAGCCGCGCATTCCACTGCTGCACGCTCGCGCCCAGGCGCCCCAACTGCCCGACCACGCCGGCCGCCGCCAGCTCGGGGAAAAACTCACGCACCAGCGGCAGCTCCATTGGCAAAGTTTCAGCACGGCTCATCCCGCATAGCCATGCCGGAGCACCGGGGCGAATCAAGGGACTTTGCGGAGGGCGGCGGCTGCGCTGTGCCGTCCATTCTCCCGGGCGTGCATGCACGCCACTTGCGCCATTCGGTATTATCGGCCTCCTCTCCATATCTCACGTACCACACACACGTCACAACGCCTCCGCCCCCAGCCCACTTCGCCTTATGCCCAACGCTCCCATCCCCGTCACCGTCCTCACTGGTTTTCTCGGAGCCGGTAAGACCACGCTGCTCAACCGGATCCTTAACGAGAACCACGGCAAGAAAATCGCCGTCATCGAAAACGAGTTCGGCGAAGTCGGCGTCGACAACCAGCTCGTGATCCAGAGCGACGAAGAGATCTTCGAGATGAACAACGGCTGCATCTGCTGCACCGTGCGCGGCGACTTGATCCGCATCCTCGGCCGCCTCCTCAAACGCAAGGACCGGCTCGACGCCATCCTCATCGAGACCACCGGCATGGCCAACCCCGCCCCCGTTGCACAGACGTTTTTCACCGACGAGGAAATGCGCGAGCACTTCCGCATCGACGCGATCGTCACGGTCGTCGACGCCAAACACATTGAGCAGCACCTCGGCGTGGAAGACGAAGCGCAGAAGCAAGTCGCCTTTGCCGATGTGATCCTTCTCAACAAGGCCGACCTCGTCGCCCCTGCCGAGCTCGACGCGCTGGAGAAACGCATCCGCGGCATCAACGCCGTCGCACGCCTGCACCGCACCCAAAACTGCGAGCTCCCACTCACGCACGTGCTCGACGTGGGCGGCTTCAACCTCAGCCGCGCGACCGAGCTCGACCCGCAGTTCCTCGACATCGAGTACCCCTTCGAAGCGGCCAGCGCCTACACGCTCCCCGCAGGCACTCACGAACTCGTCGTCGGCCATCACCACCACGACGCACACGATCATGAGCACACTCACGGAACCCCACATCACCACGAGGGCGAGGAGCCGCACGCGCATCACGATCACGGCGACCACAGCGAGGGCCACAGCGGGCCGCACCACCACCATCATCACGGAAACGAAAACGAGCTCGACCTGGTCGTTCTGCCCATCCCCGAAATCCCCGCTGCAGGTCAGCGCGCTGCCGGGCACGCCCCCACTGCGGCCGCGATCAAAGTCGCCGTTGCCAGTTTTTCCGATTGGGAGACGCGCCTCAAGGAAGGCGAAGCCGTCCTCCCCGGCACCGCCCTCCAGCGCCTCTGCCTGCACGACGGTCACGGCCACTTCCCGCTAAAAATCGAGCGCAGCGGGCACTACCTCATTTTCGCGCAGCACGGCGAGATCCCCCTGCACATTTACGAAAAACACGCCGACGGCCACCGCGCCGAGCAGCCCATCCGCGCCGATTGGCAGCAGGACTTTCACGCCGCGCACACCCACAGCGATGCTGTCAGCTCGGTCGGCATCAACCACGGCGGCGAGCTCGACCCCAAACGCCTCAACGACTGGATCAGCGAGCTGCTCCGCACCAAGGGCGGCGACATCTACCGGATGAAAGGCGTCCTCTCGGTGAAGGGCTCCAATAAACGCCTCGTCTTCCAGGGCGTGCACATGCTCTTCGACGCCAAGTTTGACCGCGAATGGGCCTCCGGCGAGCCGCGCCAAAACACCCTCGTCTTCATCGGCCGCGACCTCGACCGCGAAGCCCTCACCACCGCCTTCCGCGACTGCCTCGTAACCTAACCGAAATGAAGCCTCCCCAAAAATAAGGGAGCCTTCGCCCCTCCCGCTTCGGCTGCCACCGCCCCACTGCATCCGGTGGTTTTACCCGTTAACTGAAAAAATCGCCCAAGTGGGTAATCGCTTTGCCTTGGCGGCCAGGGCGAACGAAGGAGGGGCGGCAGGGTGGCCGCTTATCAGGCTTCGCCTGCGGCACGGATTTTCTCGATCAGGGTGGTGGTGCTAAAGCCGGGGAGAAAGGGCAGGAAGGAAATCTGGGCGCCGCAGCGTTCGAGCTCGGCGCGTTCCTGCGAGTTGAGCGTCTCCAGAGTGTAGTCGCCCGCCTTGGCGTACACGTCGGGAGCGAGGGCGCGGATTTCCTCGGTCAGCCGTTCGCTGTCAAACACCAGCACGGCATCGACGCACTCCAGCGCGGCGAGCGCGTAGGCGCGCTGCGCTTCGCTGAGGATCGGGCGCGTGGGGCCTTTGAGCGCGCGCACGCTGGCATCGCTATTGATCGCCACAAACAGTGCGTCGCCCAGCCGCCGCGCAGCAGCGAGCGAGTAGAGGTGGCCCGGGTGCAGCAGGTCGAAAACGCCATTGGTCAGGACCGCGCGCTTGCCCGCACGGCGCAGTGCCGCGCGCGCGGCGACCGCCTCGGCGAGGCTCAGGAGCTTTGGGGTTTCGAGCGCGTGGTGCATAGGGCGTGTGGGGATTGATCGCAAAGTGCGGTGTGCTGCGCGAGAGCACCCGCACACCAGGCGGGCGAACAGGCGGTGAGGTCGAGTAGTAGATCGCGGTGTTCCGCCTGCGGCTCTCGGCGCGCGCGGGCGGGCGGTAGCGAGCGGCACGCCATCGTGTGTGCGATGCGCCCGCGCCGCCTTGCGCGAGCTACGCGCTAAAAGAACTTTTTGGCTTTTTCAAAAAAACTCTTCGAGGCCGGTTCGCTGGGTGCGTCGCCGCTGAGCTTGGCAAACTCCTCCAGCACCTTGCGCTGTTCGCCACTGAGCGAGGTCGGCACCTCGACGTGTACGCGCACGAGCTGGTCGCCCTGCCGCCGCCCGCGCAGCGAGGGCATGCCCTTTTCGCGCAGCCGGAAGGTCGTGCCGCTCTGCGTGCCTGCGGGGATTTTCAGCGTGGCCTTGCCGAAGAGCGTCGGCACCTCGATCGAGCCGCCGAGCGTGGCAAGCGTGAACTTGATCGGGATCTCGCAAAACAGGTCGTCGCCGTGCCGTTCGAAGAGCTCGTGCTCGCGCACCGTGAGGACGATGTAGAGGTCGCCTGTCTGGCCGCCTTGCACACCCGCCTCGCCGCTGCCGACGGAGCGCAGCCGCGAGCCGGTATCCACCCCCGCAGGGATGTTGACCTTGAGCTTGGTGGTTTTTTGCACGCGGCCTTCGCCGTGGCACTTGGTGCAGGGTTTTTCGATTTTTTGGCCCGTGCCGCCACAGGTCGGGCAGACTTGGGTAAAGGTGATGATCCCGCCAGAGCGGCGCACCTGGCCCGTACCGCCGCAGGTCGGGCAGGTCACCGTCTTCGACCCGGGCTCGGCCCCGCTGCCGTGACAGTGGTCGCAGGCCACCGCGCGGCGAAAGGAGATCTCCCTCTCCGCGCCGCGCGCAGCTTCTTCGAGGCTGATCTCCAGATCGTAGCGCAGGTCGGCGCCGTCGCGGCCTGCCTGGGCGCGCCCGCCACCGCCGCCGCCAAACATTTCATCAAAGAAACCGCCGCTGCCGCCCATACCGCCCGCCTGGCGGCCAAAGACCTCGCGAAAGATGTCGAAGGGGTCGTGAAAACCGCCGCCGCCCGCACCGCGTGCCCCACCAGCCCCGCCCATACCGCCCTGAAATGCAGCGTGACCGTAGCGGTCGTAGGCGGCGCGTTTATCGGCATCGCTGAGCACATCGTAGGCCTCGGAGACTTTTTTAAACATCTCCTCGGCCTCCTTATTCCCCGGGTTTTTGTCCGGATGGTACTGGACGGCTTTCTTGCGGTACGCCTTCTTCAGCTCGTCCGCCGTCGCAGTTTTGCCGACGCCGAGCAGCGCGTAGTAATCTTCCTTTGCAGCCATACGCGTGTCTTATTTGCCCTCCCCGGAATTGGCGGCAGCCCCGCTCGAAACGACGACCGACGCCGGGCGCAGCAGCCGACCGTTCAGCGAATAGCCGACGCGGA
Organism: Cephaloticoccus primus; assembly: GCF_001580015.1. GTDB lineage: Bacteria > Verrucomicrobiota > Verrucomicrobiia > Opitutales > Opitutaceae > Cephaloticoccus > Cephaloticoccus primus. Next base: position 1,626 of record NZ_LSZQ01000069.1, on the reverse strand, counting down.
TGACCTGGAGCACATCGCCCTCGGCGACCTCCGCGCTCGGCGCTTGCGACAGCGCCTCGTGCTGGTGCGCGTCAAAGGCTTGGCCCGCCGGGTCGATCTCCTTTAGCCCGTGCTGTTCGAGCGCGGCCTTGAGCTGCGTCTGCACCATCGCCACGCCCTCACGCAGTGACTTGACGTCGGCGCCCGGCTGGGCGGCAGCAGCGAGCCCGAGGCCCAGGTTGTCGAGCACGGGCAGCAGGTCTTCGAGCACGCGCGAGGCTGCGTACTGGCGCAGCTCGTCCTTTTCGCGGGCCACGCGCTTGCGGAAATTTTCGTGATCGGCCACGGCGCGCAGGTAGCGGTCTTGCAGCGCAGCGGCTTCGGCCTTGGCCGCTTCGAGCGGGTCCGCGGCAGGCGCCGCGCCTTCGCCCGACTGGGCCTGCGCCTGCTCCGCAGGCGGCGTACCTGCCCCCTCCTCTGCCTTCACGTCGGGGTCGGCTGTAGTCGTAGTGTGGGTCTTTGGCTCGGTGTCTTCAGAATTCGCTCTGCTCATAGTAAGCGGGCATTAGATTCACAGGTTTCCCCATTCTTCAAGGGGGCTTCGCCCCTTTTATTTGGCGCGTCGCCCGCAGGCGACACGTCCGGAATGCGCCCCCTTTATTGGAAGGCGGGCTCCCTCGGGTCGTTCACGCTCGCGCGAGGCAAGCCTTGCGGCGTTTGCGGAGGAGGAAGGCGCTGAGGACCGCGATGCTGAGGACCGCCCCGTAGGTCGCAGGCTCGGGTGCTCCGGAGATTTGCCAGTATTCCCAATTGAAACTTTCCAAGTGGATGGCGTTTCGGTCGTAGCCCTCAAACTCCATCCGCTTGAGCATCTCCTCCAGATTCCAAGTACCCTTCTTCACGAGGAGGAAGTCCCGCCCATACTTCCAGTTCTTAATCGTCAGAAGGCTACCGTAAGAGATATATAAGTCATCTATGTAAAACCAACGTTTGCCGTGATCCCCAGCAGGCCATAGTTGTTCACCGTTCGCTTTACCATCGAAGCCGAAATCAACCACCCCATACCCACTCACTGCCAGCTCCCCAATCGTCTCTTTAATATCAGTCTGCCACTGTCCCAGGAAGCCAATTGAAGAGGCTTTCGCCCGACTCTTGGAGATAAGCGAGACTTTAGATCCATTAGCAATCTGCTCGTTGTACATGACCTGGACCACAGCCCCATCTCTTATATACATATCCTTAGGGATAGCGATGGCTCCACTTTTTTTAAATAATTGAGCAAACACATTCCCTGTGATAGATGTATCGCCAGTGTAGGTGTTGGAGCTCGCGCCGGTTATATCAATATCCCCTCGTGCATTAGCTGCTGCGGAGAGGTCCAGGCCAACGCTCTTATTACCATAGTCAGTTATCGGCGCATGAAAGGCCAAGCAGTGATAAGTCCAGACAGTCGAGTAAACCTTAACCACTCCGGCCGAGGAGGTAACGCTACTCCGAATATCGATACCCGTACCAGTGTTAACAGTAATGCCCCGGCTCCCCACATCCCCACCGGGCCAAGTCACACCTTGAGTGTTACTCCACGCACTCGCGGCAGTCTTTTTCTTTTCATATTTATCCCACTGGGGTTCGGGAAAATTTCGCGCC
>NZ_LSZQ01000068.1 GCF_001580015.1 Cephaloticoccus primus | reverse complement strand
GGGGGGGGGGGGGGGGGGGGGGGGGGGGGGGGGGGGGCAGAATGCAGGTTAATACTATTAGATAAATACAATAGAGGCACAGTTAAAACAGGGAGCAAAGAACGTGGGAGTATAGGCATAGCTTTTAGATTCAGCGAGCGGGCCATACATGCCTTAAACAAAAATTGAGGGTATAGTTTCTCACATAGCATACCCGAACTCCCCATTCGTAGTATATGGAATGAATACTACTTAAATTGTACATTCGCTACGCAGGGTAGTTTTTCTGTTAAACCGTAGAAATCGGCCGCGCGGGTTTCCCCTTCCTTTTTTATCGGGATGCGCGCGGGGGAAACCGCCGCCCCCGCCCTTTGGAGAGAGAGGGGGGCGAGACGCGGACGCGCTTCAAGGACATGAGGCAGTCCTTGCTTACGCAGGGGCCGCATTTGGGGAAGGCCCGGAAACTACTCAGGCTGCGCCAGCAAAGTTATCGGTCACGAGGACGATGCCGAATTCTTCGGCTTCGCCGGAGAATTCTCCGCTGTAGGGCAGGATGGCGTTGTCTCCGCGGACGAGCTCGGCAGTGCCGATCCGTAGCTTGCCGCTGACAACGCTGAGGATGCGCGGCTGCTCGCGGGCGCGGAAGTGGAGTTTGTCGCCCGGCCCGAGCACCACACGGCGAATCCGGAAGGCGTCGCAGTCGGCAATCACTTCGGAGGTAGGCGCAGCGCGGACGGGCTCGGGCTCAAAGTCATCCCACTGGATGCATTTGAGCGACTCGTGGACGTGGAGCTCGCGCGGGCGCCCGTCGAGCCCCACGCGGCCCCAGTCGTAGACCCGGTAGGTGGAGTCGGAGTTTTGCTGGATTTCGAGGATGAGGTTGCCCGGGCCGATGGCGTGGACCTGGCCGCTGTGCACGAGGATCGAGTCGCCCTCGGCCACGCGAAAGGTGTGCACGCAATCGTCGACGCGCTGCTCGATAATCGCCCGCTCGAAGGCTTCGCGCGTGACGCCTTTTTTGAGGCCTACGGTGAGCTCGGCGCCCGGAGCGGTATCGGCGATGTACCAGTTTTCCGTCTTCACCTCGCCGCCGAGCTCGCGCGCCTGTGCCTCGGGCGGGTGCACCTGCAGGCTGAGCCGCTCGCGGCAATCCAGCCACTTGACCAGCATCGGGAAGGGCCGCTCGGCGGGCCACTGGGGCCCGAGCAGCTCGGCGGCGTGGGTTTTCACCAGCGCGCCAAGGGTCTTGCCGGCGTGCGGGCCGCTGGTGACGACGGACTGCGCCTCGGGCCGGTCTACGATTTCCCAGCTCTCGCCAATCACTTCCCCGGCCGGGAGCTGCCGGTTAAAGGTCGTCTCAATCGCGCGCCCGCCCCAGACGCGTTGCTGGTAAACTGGGTGAAAACGGAGGATTTCTTGCATCACAAAATGGTTTTTCGGGGAGCAGCCCGGCGGCCAAGGGTTAATCATTTGACCGCCCTGAGCGATGGCCTCCAAGCTCGGCGGCTATTTTGCCAAGGGGCTCACAGCAAATGTCCAAGCCGCAGACTTCAAACTCAAACCGCAGTGCCCGCAGCGTGCCGCCCGAAACTGCCCCCCGCCACCGGCCCAACTGGATCGCTGCGGCCGTCTGCTTCGTCTCGGGGCTGTGGCTGCTGGTCGCGCTGATCGACTACTTCCCGGAGCAAAGCGGCTTCGCGACGACTGACCCCATCAGCACAAACCTCGCTGGCCGCTGGGGCGCCAACACCGTGTGGCTGCTTCTCTACGCGAGCGGCGCCGGTACCTGGCTCGTACCGCTCTTTCTGCTGTGGCTGCTCTACGTCTCGGTGCGCAATGCGCGCCACCTGGCGGGTACCCGACTGGCGGCGATGCTCGTTTGCCTCGTCTCGCTGGCGGGCCTCGCGGCGATGCTCCAGTCGATCCCCGCCAGCGATTACTTCCCGCTCGGCCCGGGCGGCTGGACAGGCAGCCTGCTCTACAACCGCGCGCTACATGGCACGCTCGGCCCCTTCGGCGCGGCACTGCTGCTCGGCACGCTCTACGTGGGCGGCCTGCTCTTCGTGTTTACCAAGGATGTGGGAGCCGAGATCAACCGCTACGTAGCCGCCTTCCAGGCTTGGCGAGAAACTTGCGCTACCCGCCGCGCCGAACGCGCCGAGGCGAGGCGTCTCCTCAAAGAAACACGCGCAAAGGAGAAGGCCGCCCTCGCCCAAGCCAAGGCCGAGTGGAAAGCGCAAAAAGCCGCGCTAAAGAAGAACCCTGCAGGCCTGCCTGAGCGGACGACTGGCGACGACGCGCCCGAAGAAGAAGAAAGCCGCGCGGACATCTCGGCCCAGGTCAGCGCCGCCGTCGCGGCGGCGACCAAGCCGAGCCCGCCCACGCGCGCCAACGGCAACAAGCGCGGCGCAGCCGCGGCAACCAGCGCCCCGACCGAGCCGCGCGAGACTGGGGGCGAAGCTCCGGGGAACTCGGCCGCCGCAGCTCCGCTCGCGCTCAATATCGTAAAAGCCGAGGAGCTTAAAAAAGCCCCGCTCGCACCGCCCCAAAGCACGGACGAAAACTACCGCTTCCCCGACATCGCGCTCCTCAGCGAGCAAGTCACCGACACCCCGGGGAACAGCAGCGAAGAGCACCAGCAAAACGCGGAAAACCTCCTGCGCATCCTCGGCGATTTCGGTGTCACCGTGCGCTTGGGCGAGATCCACGTCGGCCCCGTCATCACCCGCTACGAAGTCGAGCCCGGCACGGGCGTGCGCGTCGAAAAAATCGCCGGTCTCGATAAAAACATCGCGCTGGGCATGCGCGCCCAATCCGTGCGCATCCTCGCGCCGATCCCGGGGAAAGCCGCCGTCGGCGTCGAAGTCCCCAACAAGCACGCCACGCCCGTCGGCATCCGCGAAGTCCTCGAGAGCGAGGACTGGGCGCGCGCCAAGGCCGAGCTCCCCATCGCCCTTGGCAAGGACGTCTCGGGCAAGCCCCTGATCTCCGACCTCACCAAGATGCCGCACCTCTTGATCGCGGGTGCCACCGGCTCGGGAAAATCCGTGTGCATCAACGCCATCGTCGCCTCGATCCTGTACTCCAAGAGCCCCGCCGACGTGCGCCTCCTCATGGTCGATCCCAAGGTCGTGGAGCTGAAGATTTTCAACACGCTGCCGCACATGCTCATCCCCGTCGTCACCGAGCCCAAGAAAGTGCCCGCAGCACTGAAGTGGCTACTCGGCGAGATGGAGCAGCGCTACCAGATGTTCGCCAAGTGCAACGTGCGAAACATCCTCGGCTTTAACAACCGCAAGAAAGACGCCCCGCTCGACCCCGTCGAAGCTGCCGCCCGCGCGCAGATCGAAGCACTCGAAGCCGGCTCGGCGACGCGCGCCGAGGACACCGAGGTACACGACGGCGAAGACCGTAGCGACAGCCAGCGCGTACCAGAAGCCGCCCAGGCCGAAGAGCTGCCCGACCGGCTCCCCTACATCGTGGCAATCGTGGACGAGCTCGCCGACCTCATGATGGTCGCCCCTGCCGAGATCGAGACCTCCATCGCGCGCCTCGCCCAGCTCGCCCGCGCCGCCGGCATCCACCTGATCATCGCCACGCAGCGCCCCTCGGTGAACGTCATCACCGGTGTCATCAAGGCCAACCTGCCCTCGCGCATCGCCTTCCAGGTCGCCTCCCAAGTCGACTCCCGCACCATTCTCGACACCAAAGGCGCCGATACCCTCATCGGCCGCGGCGACATGCTCTTCTCGCCGCCCGGCTCCTCGCGCCTCGTACGCGCCCAAGGCGCCTTCGTCTCCGACGACGAGGTCATCTCCATCGTCGAAGCCCTGAAGGTCAACGGCCCGCCGCGCTACGCGACCTCCGTCCAGCAACAAATCGACCGCGCCGCCAGCGATGGCGACGACGACGGCGAGAGCGATTTCGGCGACCTGGGCGAAGACAACGCACTCTTCCAGCAAGCCCTCGATGTCCTGCGCTCCACCAAGCGCGCCTCCACCTCCATGATCCAGCGCCGCCTGCGCATCGGCTACAACCGCGCCGCCCGCATCATGGACCTCATGGAAGACAAAGGCATCATCGGCCCCGAAAACGGCTCCTCCCCGCGCGACATCCTCGTAGACCTCGACAGCTACGAAAGCTGAGGGGCTCAAGCCCTGCGCGCAGCGACAACGACACTGCGCAAAATAAGTCGGTCGAAGACCGCCTTCGGTCTTCCCCTACTTAGTTAAAACACCTAACTGACAGCCCATGCAGACAATCGGTGAACGACTCGAAGAAGCCCGCAAAAACAAAGGTATCTCCATCCGCGACGCTGCCGAGGCCACCAAGATCCGCAGCGACTACCTGCACAAGTTTGAGAGCAACCAGTTCGACATCGGCCTGGCCGAGATCTACCGCCGCGGCTTCCTGCGCACCTACGCGCTCTACCTGCAACTCCCCGCCGAGAAAATTTTAAGCGACTACACCGCACTCACCCGCGCCCAAGGCGGCGGCAGCGGCGGGCGCAGCGCGCGCCAAATCGGCCGCGAAGTCTTCGTGCGCATGGACCTCTCCGCCGCAGCCGCGGACGATGATCAGCACGACGAACGCCCCGCGGCTACCAGCGCAGATCACAGCCCCGGCACGAGCACCGCATCACTCGCTGGCCTGGGCGGCAGCGAGCCGCAAAACCGCCCCGCCAAAACGGGAAACCGCGGCGGGACGAGGCTTCCCAAACTCCCCGCCATCCCCCCGCAGTGGGTCTTTCGCGGCGGTGTGGCGCTCGCCGCCATCCTTGGGCTCTTCCTCCTCTACTGGATTGGCAGCTCCCTCTTCGGCACAGGAAAAACCGGCGCCAGCGCCACCAATCCGCCGACCGCGACGGCGACCGCCGACACCACTTTCTCACTCGTCGCCACCAACACCGTCCGCGTGAAGGTGACCCGCCGCAATGCCGACGACTCCGCCGGAGAAGTCCTCCTCGACGACATCACGCTCAACCGTGGCGACAGCCGCACGGTGCCCAACCCTGGCCCCGTCTACATCTGGGCCTCCGAGGGCAATAACCTCAAAATCGAAAAAGGCGGCCGCCAGTACGACATGCCCTTCAGCGGCTACAACCGCGCCAAGCTGAACTAAGAAGGGCGCAAGCGTTTGTTTCCTTGTTCGCAATTTGCACGTTGCCCATAAGCAGCGTGCAAATCGGCCTGTGGCGCCCCGCACACGCACACGCGTAAATCTCGTTGCCGCGTGGCTCAGTGCCAGGTGGTGCGTTCGGCGAGGGGGACGCGGGGAGCAGCGGGGAGTTTTGCGGCGGGTTTTGGCCAGCCGAGATAAACGACGCCAAGAGCGCGGTCGCTCTCGGGATCGGCGCCGAGCCAGCGCACGAACTCTGGCGTCGTGCAGATCGGCGTCGTGCTCCAGAAGGAGCCAAGCCCGTGCGAGTGCGCGCTGAGCATCAGGTTTTGCGCGGCGCAGCAGGTCGCCGCGACCTCCTCCCACTCGGGGATGCGCGAGGCCGTTGGCGCATGGGCGAGGAGCGCAATCGCCGCCGCGCTTTGCTGCGGATAGGCGATGAGTTTGTCCCGCGTGCCTTGGTCCTGCGCTTCGACAGGGACGGTCGCGCGGAAGATCGATTGCAGGGCCTCGCTCAACTCGACGAGCTTGGCGCGACCGTGGAAGACGTGAAAGCGCCAAGGCTGCGTCAGCCCGTGCGTCGGGGCCCAATGGCCATCCTCCAGCACTTGATCGAGGAGCTCGAGCGGGAGCTCGCGCGTCGTGTCCATAAAGGCAGGTTTTACCGTGCGGCGGGTCTTGAACAGCGATGACATGCCGACCGTGTTATGCGGGCTACCTTGTTTTAACAACGCCTTCGGAATCTTATTAGAACCCGCTCCGAGAGGTGAGGCAGGATAACCATTTTTTATGAGAGGCGCTTGGCCGCCAGCTGCGCATTTCTTCTAAAATGGCTACGGTCGTTGCTTAGGAGTTGCGAGCGCGAGACGGGCTTACTTATTCGTCCGCCCACACCTCGGCGCAGCGGTCCCCTCACCCGCATGGCGCGTGTGTTAGTCCCCCCTCCCCGCTTACCCGTCTTCCCCCCTTCTCATCCCCCAAGTTTGTCTATGCTCCCTCTCTTACCTACTCTTGCGCCTTCCATCCGCGGTTTGGTTGTGCGGACTTCTTTTTTGGCGGCGGCGCTGGGCTTGGCGCTCCTCGGGTCGCCCTCCCTCCACGCGACTGAAGACTCTGCTCTCGCCAATGCGGCTTGGGAGGATGTGACCAAGTCGCGCATCACCGACGCGTCCAAGAAGTTCGAAAAACTCTACGAGGCCGATCCCGGGAACCCGCGATTCGCCGTCGCCCACGCAGCGGCCCTGCTGGGGCGCGACCCCGTCACCCGGGCCAACGTCAGGCGGGCGCGCACCATTCTGGTAAAAGTAGCCGCCGACCTTCCTGTCAGCGAAACCGAGTATCGCCCGCTCGCGCTCTTCCTACTCGGGCGGATCGACCACGATCAGGTGCAGCCTGTGCAGTTCGAGAGTGCGCGGGCTTTTTATGAGCAGCTGCGCAGCGAATACCCCGGGCACCCGCTCGCAGATCATGCCGCCTTCCAGCTCGCCCAGTTGCTGTACCTGGAGCTCCCGCAGAGTCGGGTCGACGAGGTGCTCGCCTTCATCGACCAGATAATGCCCGAGCTCATAAGCGAGAGCCTCCAGCGCGAGTTGTGCATCTGGGCATCGGAGCTCTGCGCCGACGACGAGCTGAAAATATACAACGAAGAAGCCAGCCTGAGGTACCTCCTCAAGGCACGGTACCTGGACGCAGATGCCAGCCCCTATGAAAGCGGGGAGATGGATCTCCAGATCGCAGGGACTGCCCGGCGAATCGGTCAGCGCGCGCTCGCGGCCAAGCACTACCGCGCCTTTGCCGAATCATCGCCGCGCGACACGCGGGCCTACACCGCGCGGCGCCTGGCGCGCGAACTCGAAGAGGCAGAAGCCGCTGCCCAAACCAACCGCGGTAACGAGTAGCCCTCGCTGCCCCCCTCTCCCGAAAAAGCCCTGCCACCCCGGCACGCTCCCCACTCCAAATATTTCCGCCATGAATTTAAACAAACTGCGCTCCTACATCGGCTTTGGAATCCTCGCAGCAGCCATCCTCGCTTCCTTCTGGAACGTGATTTCCCGCAACGTAAAATCGATCACCAGCGACCAGATCGAAATCCGCATCGGCCACCAGGAGCTCCACACTGGCATGCGCGAAGCATTTGCGGCGGCGATTGAGGCGTACCAAGAGCTCCACCCCAACGTGCGCATCATCCAGGTCCCCGTCCCCCCGCGCACCTATCCCGCATGGGCGCGCACCCAGCTCGTCGGCGGCACGGCACCTGATATCATGGGCCTCTACGGCTCCGAGGAAGAAATCACGCAACTCTTCGTCCCGCTCACAGATGAGGCCGAGAAGCCCAATCCCTACAACGCGGGCACGCACCTCGAACACGAACCTTGGCGCAACACCTTCTTCGACGGGATGAGCACAGTTCGCGACATGCTGAGACAGGTCGCCCCAGGACAAGTCTACGGCGTCCCCCTGCAAACCACCTCGATGCGGCTCTACGTTAACCGCGACCTGTTGATCGAGATCACGGGCAGCGACGCCATGCCCACCGAGTACGCCGATCTCTACGCCCTCGGCCAAAAAATCCGTGAGTACAACCAGCGCACCGGATCCAAGCTCATCCCGATCGCCAGTTGCCGCGGTTATGCGGACTACATCTTCGACCGCATAGTGGGCTCGCAGGTGCAAAAGTTTCTCATAGATACAAAAACTCACATGCGGTCCTGGGGCTTTTTTAAGCCCATGTACCGGCAGACCTACACTTACAGCGAAACGCCGGAGTTCTTGAGCAGCCTGGAGCTCATGAGCGAGGTCGCCCAGCTCCTCACCCCCGGGTACCAGCAATTTCATCCCGAAGACGCCATCGCCGCCTACTTGCAGCAACGCAGCCTGATGCTCGTCGCCGGAAGCTGGGACTATGCCGTACTCATTGATCGCGTGCCCTTTGAGACTCGCGCGATGCCCCTGCCCATGCCTTCCGTAAACGACCCCAAGTACGGTCGCTTCACCCTCGGGCAAGCCGCCGAAAAAGTCGAGGTGACGGCAGCGCTGGGCGCAGTGAGTGCAAGCCCGCACTCCGATGTCGCAGTCGATTTTCTGAAATTCCTCACCAGCCTGCCCATCGCCACGCAGTTCACCGAGATCAGTAAACGCGTGTCCTCAGTGGTGGATGTGCCCATGCCGGGCGACCTCGCACTCATGGCTGCCCAGACCGAAGGAGAAGTCCCCGGCTTCCGCGTCGATACCTTCCTGGGCCGCCAAAACACCGTCACGCTCGTTGGCCGCAACATCCACAAAATCACCGGCCCCCAGCCAGACGTCCGCGGCTTTGCCGAGGCAATGGATGCCGAGATGCCCCGCTACATCTACGAAGACATCAAGGGCTATCGCCGAGGGGACTACCTTACCTTGCAGCGATACGATGCCGTCGTCGCGCTCCACTACATGCTCCCCAAAGAACACCCCAAACGCAACGCGTGGCTGCGCTACGCCGAAGCCCAGCACGGCGCCCAGCGCCGCTACGTGGGCTATAACCACTTCCTCGAGGGAGAGTGAGTACGCTCGTGCCATTCACGCAAAAGGGGCTCATCGCGTGAGCCCCTTTTTTTGTCCCCAGCCTGTTCTGCCGGAAAGCCACAGACAGCAACAGGCAATCCATGCTCAGAGACTCATTTCCAGCGAGAGAGACCAGGTGCGAGGTTGGCCAAGGGAGAGCGTGTACGAGTTTGTCCAGTATTGCTTGTCGGTGAGGTTATCGACGTTGAGCCGCAGGGTGTAGCGCGTGCCACGCGCGTCCTCGAAAGTGTAGCGGGCGCCGATGTCGATCCGATCCCAACTGGGGATGAGCAACCGGTTGGCTTCGTCTGCATACGCGCTGCCCGTGTAGATAAAACGCGCACTGAGCGAAAGGCCCGGGACAAAGGGCGTGTCCCACTCGGCGCCGAGGTTGCCCTGAAACCTGGACGCTCCGGCAAGGCGATTGCCGAGAACGGCGGGCGTCGCGCTTTTTTGGATTTTAGCGTCAATCAAGGTCAGCCCGCCGAGAAGGCGCAGGCTCTCGGTCACCTGGCCCGCGACGCTGAGCTCGGCACCGCGCGCTCGCTGCTCACCATAAATGCCATAAACGCGGTCAGGCTCGCCGGGCGGAACCGGCCCCGGCAGGAATATCGCGCCAGCGGTCGGGCGACTCAGTTCGTAGGCGGCAACAGTCGCGATCCAGTCGCCAAAGCTGAACTTCGCGCCCACCTCGTATTGTTCGGAAACGTAGGGTGCGAGCTGCTCGTTGGCGTTAACGTAAACGGGATCATTAGGCGCACTGCCACCCGTCGAAAGCCCCTCGACGTAGCTCGCGTAGAGCGAAACCCAGTTCGCGGGTTTGTATACGAGGCCCGCAACGGGCGAGGTCGCCTTCTTGTTATAGTGGCGCGTCAGCGGGTTGGTGCTCGTGAGACTCAGCGAGTCCACCTCCTGACGGCGCACGCCGAGGGTCAGCAGCGACCGCCCCTCCCAGAGCTCCATCGTATCAGCGAGTGCGAAACTCGTGAGCTCGAGTTCCGAGCCCGGGCGAATCGGATCAGGCAAGCGATCCAGCTTCGGCGGCGGCACAGGGTTCCAGATATTGGAGCTGCCGCTGCCGCGATTGGGAACGAAGGTGCCTTGGTCGTTTTGCAGTCGCGACGCACTAAAGCCGTAGCGGTGCTTGATGCCGGGATGCTCAAAAGTACCGCGCAGACCGGCCTCCAGTGAGTCGCGGTCGTTCTGCTGCTTCCACTGGCGGTAGATCCAGGTGTAGTCGCCCGCGACATTTTGCATCGTCGGGTAAATGAGGGCCCCATCGACCTTGTAGACGTGCTCGCCGTAGCCCGCATAGACGTTGAGTGCCGGGTTGATCTCGTACTCTACCTTGAGCAGGGCGGTCGTGTTTTCGGTCTCAAATTCGCCTGAGCCGGGATAGGCGTTTTTGCCATTCGGTGCGGGCGGAACGCCGGTGAGCCCTGGTGCCACGCTGAAGGGGCGAGTCGCATTATTCACATCCTCATGTGTCCAGAGCAGGTCGAGCGAGACACTCAGCTTCTCCCCGCGAAAATCCGTCCCCAGCGAACCAACCCGCCGCCGGATGGATTGGTCGTTAACCGCCGTGTCTCCGTCGAGATACAGCGTGTTGACGCGCACGCCAAACATCCCGCCCTGCCCGAAGCGCCGCCCGATATCCGCATGGGTGCTGAGCACCGAATCCTGACGCAGGCCGATATTCAGGCGCGTGATCGGCTCGTTGTGCGCGCGCTTCGGGACGAGGTTGACCACACCGCCGACGCTACCGCCCGGGGACATCCCGAAAAGTGCCGCCGAAGGGCCTTTGATAACCTCGGAGCGCTCGACCGCCTCCAGAAAAACGCGCCCCGAAGGCGCGACGCCAAACATCCCGTTAAACGCATAATCACTCGCGCCTACGGTGAAGCCGCGGATCCGGATCGTCTCGCTCAAGTGTCCGCGCCCCGTCGTAGACCGCACCGCAGGATCGGCGGCGAGGAGGTCGGCCATCGATTGCGCCTGCATGTTACGAATCGCTTCGTCGGTGTAGCTGGTGACGCTAAAGGGCGTGTCCATCACGTCCGTGGTGCCGAGCAGCCCCATCCGCGCTCCGCGCGCGACTTGCCCGCCGGCAAGTGCCGCGGCGGCCTCGTCCAGCGCAGTGCGGCTATCGCGCACCGTGACATCCGGCAGCGTGGTCACATCGCTATCCGCCAGGTCGCTAAAATCGCCCGAGTAGGCGGCGGCGGCAGCAGCTCCTCGGGGCGATTGTGCGAAAACCGCCGCAGGGCCCATTACCAGCAGCCACGCGGATGCAGCCAGAAGCACGGCGACGCGACGCGCGAAAAACTCACGCAAGGATCGACCCGCTCGCAGGCCGGAAAGCCTGCGGCGCATCCAGACGCCGCCCTGCGTGTTGCGGCAAACGCGTGTCATGCAAGCCTCCGAAGCATGCGGGGCGGCTGCCGCAGCAGCGCGGCCAGCCGGCACAATTGAGGCGTTATCAGCGAGGGATCCACTTGGGTATTTCACTTGAGAGGGCGCAGGAGCGATAGATTTTGAGACTTAAAATCAATAAAGTTCTCCCAAAACTTCGCTCTTCCCTCTGCAAACCATCCCCTGACAGTTCGCCCAAACGGGAGGCCCTCCCTTCGCCGGATGCTTTCACAGACGCTGTCCCCCTCCTGACTACGGCTGGCCCAGCATGCAGGGAGCTGGAGTAGCCCCCCGTTTCTCCCTGCAAATTGAGGACTCCTGATTTTACGCAGGTTTTAAGGTCCGGATGCGGAGTCGAAGGGCAACGCCGCTCCCACCCGAAGCCCCTGGTGGAGCTCCTCCCAAAAAACGAAAGCTTGGCGGCTCTTCGCAAATCAGGCGCGGGCGACGGCAGCGGGCCCCTATTTCGCAGTCTCGGGTGTCGCCCCCGCTTCCGCCTCAGACGCGATTTCGGCAGGGCCGGACGAAACCGCCGGAGCGGGCGGCGCGGCGACCGCAGGGGCCGTGGGCGCGGCCTGCCAAAAGTAATGCCCGCGCCGGTGCCGATCCACCCGCGTGGCGACTGCGCCCAGCACCACGACGCCGAGCGCAGCCCAAGCCCACACGCGCAGGGCGCGGTTTTTCCGCGCGTAAGGATCGCGCAGCAAGCGCCGCGCATTTTTCGGAAGCCGCGCCTGGTCGGTCAGCGCAGTGCCAAAGGGCACGGAGATTTTTACCCGCCCATTGATCGCCCAGCCGTTGGCATCGAGGATCGGCCCCAGGTTGCGCTGCCGCAGCTTTATCCACGCGATGAGCATCGAGGGCCCCGAGATCGCGAGCACGATCCCCAGGACGCCCAGCGGCATCCACACGCCCAGCCCGAGGAAGCCCGCGACCAGGCCGCCCAGCAGCGTGCCAATCGCACCGAGCCCGACACCGAGGGCCGCCACCGTACCGACCTCGAACTTGGGCCGCCCCGCGCCGCCCGCGCCCTCACCTGCGAGCACCCCGAGCCCGCCCGCGCGGGCGACCGGCTTGCCGCTGGCGACCGTGTTGACCGTGCTCGACGCGACGTTTTCCAGCTTGCTCGTCGCCTCGGTGTCGGCCGCGGCGGCGCGCTTGGCGACCTGCTCTTCGACGAAGCGCACGAACTTCTTGTACGGAGACCAAAAGGCCTGGCGCACGCTGATCGGGTTATCGATCAGGCGGGTAATCGTGGCGTCCCAGTCGCGCCCCTTGCGGTCGTAGAAAATCCCGTGCCGCCCAACGAAAAGGTAGTCGCTGTCCCCCTGGGTGAAACACGCCGCCACCTGCATCTTCTCCCCGCCCGGGCGCACACAGTCCACATACGCGATGTAGGCCTTGCTCATGGCGGCCAGCGCAGCGTGCCTGGCTGGATCCTCGACGCGCAAACACAGCTCGCAGGAGCGCCCGTCCAGGAAAAGCGTCCCCGCCTGAAAGACCGCCAGCCGGTCGCGCGCGAAAAAGTCCGCGAAGTTTATAAAGTTGTGCAGCAGGTCGCGCAGGTCGCGGTGGTAGCGGGCGAGCCGCTCGACGTCGCTGATCGCGCGAAACTCGGGCTCCAGGCTCTTGTCTTTGGCCACCAGCGCGGCGAGCGCGGCGCGCCCCTCGCCCGCCAAAATCTCCTTTGCCCGCGCGAGCCCGAGCTTCTCGACAGCGGAGCCCGCCTTGTCGCCCAGCCAGGTCTCGTAGGGCGCAAACTTGTCACCCAGCACGCGCCACTCCTCGGCGCTGAGGCTCGTCTTTTCCGCGCCGAAAACGGGCGTGACTGCGCGCTCGTGCAGGTGCGCGAGTGCCTCTGCCCACGCCGGGTTTACGCCTTCGAAAAGCGGGAGCTGCTGGTTCGCCGCGATCCGCGCCAGCGGAAACTCGGCGATCTCCTCCGCGCTGAGCCGCATGTCCTCGGCGGCGCGGCTCAGATACTCGGATTCGCTGCGACTCAGTGCCTCAATCGCGCGCGGATCAAAGGCCGCCATCCGGCAGCGCGCGAAGTAGTCTTCGACCTTGGGGCGCAGCGCTTTTATGGCATTACACGCCGCCGCAGTCGCATCGCCCAGGACGGCGATTTCCTTTGTCCCGCTCTGCTCGACCCAGCTCGTGTACGCGGCGAGGTCTTTAAAAAACGCGTCGATCTGCGCCGCCGTGATCCCCGTCGCCCCGTTGCGCGAAGCTGTGCCGCCCAGGCAGGTGATGATGTCCTTGATGAGCGCCTGCACGGCGGGCTCCTCAGCCGCGGCGGGCGGGATGATTCCTGAGCCATTGAGCACGCTCGCCGAAAAAATCGCCGCCGTGTTGGCCGCATCGGCGGTCGTGATCGCGGAGTCGTCCCCCTTGCCGAGGCTGCGCAAAATCTGCCGCGCGCTGGATTCGAGAATCGCGCCCTCCGCGCTCGACGTGTCGATCTCGCTGAGCGCGAGGCTCTCGGAGCCCGCGAGGAGGTCGCCCGGGTTTTTGAGCCGCGCCGACGCCCAGTTTACCGCCGCGATGAGCTCGGGCGCGCGGATCCGCCCGTCGCCATCGGTATCGATCAGTGCCAGCGTCTTCTCGTCGATCTCCAGTCCCTTCACCGGACAGCTCAGCGCCACCCAGAGTTTTTGGTCCAGCGTCTCCAGACGGCGCAGGTCCTCCCCATTATTGAGGGCGATCTGGTCGATCCCTCCCGTGCGAAAAAAAGTCCAGGTGTGGGGACGGGAGGCAGAGGCGTGGGGAGCCGAGGCTGGAGGCATGGCAGGGGGCGGCACAGCACGAGAGCTAGCGCGTGCCGCAGAGACTTCGAGCGCATAGTCCGCGATTTTTTTTCTCCCTCTGGGAGGGCCAAAATCACCCGAAATAGATTGCGTAGCCGAGGCTACAAAATACTCCTCCGCGCAGCTCCAGTTTGCGGAGGAAAAGGGGATCCTCCAAAAAACTATAACCAGCTATAATAAAGAAACTTATAAAACAAATAATCCGCCGGAAAAATCTGTATTCAAACACCTTATCATGCCCCCTCCCGAAGCCATAAATGTCACCAAACGCGACGGCCGTTTGGAGCCCATCAACCTGGACAAAATCCACCGAGTGATCGAGTGGGCCGCCACCGGGCTGAGCAACGTATCCGTCTCACAAGTCGAGCTAAAGTCCCACATCCAGTTTTACGACGGCATCCACACCGCCGCGATTCACGAGACGATCATCAAATCGGCAGCTGACCTCATCTCTGCTGAAACGCCTGACTACCAATATCTAGCCGCACGGCTGGCGATATTTCACCTGCGCAAGATCGCCTACGGCCAGTTCGACCCGCCACACCTGCTCGCCCACACGCGCAAGCTCGTAGAGCTGGGAAAATACGACGCCCACCTACTGCGCGACTACGACGAGGCCGAGTTCGATACGCTCAATGCACATATCGACCACGGGCGCGATATGAACTTCGCCTATGCAGCCGTCAAACAACTGGAGGGCAAGTACCTGGTGCAGCACCGGGTCACACGCCAGATCTACGAAAGCCCCCAGTTCCTATACATGCTCGTCGCCATGTGCCTGTTTTCGCGCTACGCGAAACCCACTCGGCTACGCTACGTAACCGCTTTTTACGACGCGATTTCTACATTCAAGCTCTCGCTGCCGACCCCGATCATGGCGGGAGTCCGCACGCCCTCACGCCAATTCAGCTCCTGTGTCCTTATCGAATGCGACGACAGCCTGGATAGTATCAATGCCACTACAAGCGCCATTGTGCGCTACGTCTCGCAGCGGGCCGGGATCGGTATCAACGGCGGGCGCATCCGCGCCGTAGGCAGCGAAATCCGCGGCGGCGAGGCTCAGCACACGGGCTGCATTCCCTTTTTCAAAATGTTCCAGGCCGCCGTAAAGTCCTGCTCTCAGGGAGGCGTTCGCGGCGGCGCGGCCACTTTATTTTATCCGCTCTGGCATCTGGAAATAGAGTCACTGCTTGTCCTGAAAAACAATCGAGGCGTGGAAGAAAACCGCATCCGCCACCTCGATTATGGCGTACAGATCAACCGCCTGCTCTACCAGCGCCTGATCAAGGGGCAGGATATCACGCTCTTCTCGCCGCACGAAGTGCCCGACCTGTACGAAGCCTTTTTTGCCGATCAGGACGCATTCGAGCGGCTCTATATACAATACGAACAAGCTGAAAACGTCCGCAAACGCAGCCTCTCTGCCACGGAATTATTTTCACTCCTCATGCAGGAGCGTGCGAGCACGGGGCGTATCTACATCCAGAATGTCGATCACTGCAATACACACAGCCCCTTCGATCCCGGCCAGGCCCCCGTGCGCCAGTCAAACCTCTGCATGGAAATCGCACTGCCGACGCGCCCGCTCGTCGATTTACACGACACCGAAGGCGAGATTGCGCTGTGCACACTCTCTGCCTTCAACCTCGGTGCGCTGGAGTCACTGGACGAGCTCGAAGGCCTGGCCGAGCTCGCCGTCCGCGCACTTGATGCCCTGCTCGACTATCAAGACTATCCGGTCAAAGCCGCGCGCAATGCGACCGAAAAACGCCGCTCACTGGGCATCGGCGTGATCAACTACGCCTATTATCTCGCGAAAAATGGCAGCCGCTACAGCGAGCCCGGCGCACTTGCACTGACACACCGCACCTTCGAGGCCATCCAGTATTATCTACTCAAGGCCTCAGTGCAGCTCGCCCGTGAATACGGCCCCTGCGCTGCTTTTAAACAAACGACCTATGCCAAAGGCATACTCCCCATCGACACTTATAAGCGGGATACGGATGCCTTTTGCAGCGAGCCGCTGCACCTGGACTGGGAAAGCCTGCGCCGCGACATCCGCACACACGGGCTGCGCAATTCGACGCTGACCGCGCTCATGCCCTCGGAAACGTCGAGCCAGATCGCCAATGCGACCAACGGCATCGAGCCTCCGCGCGGCCTCGTCTCTGTAAAACAATCCAAGGACGGCATCTTGCGCCAAGTCGTGCCAGAGCTCGAGAGGCTGAAAGATCAATACGAGCTCCTCTGGCAACTCCCCAACAATGATGGATATCTGAAGCTTGTTGGCGTGATGCAAAAGTTTGTCGATCAGTCCATATCGGCCAACACCAACTACGACCCGCAACGCTTCGAGGGCGGGCGCGTGCCGATGAAGCAACTTTTAAAAGACCTGCTCCAGGCTTATAAATACGGACTCAAAACACTCTACTACCACAATACCCGGGATGGGGCGGGAGAAGAGGACCCGGAAGACGACGGCTGTGCAAGCGGAGCCTGCAAACTGTGATACGCCGCAGGAACACACCACCATGACCTACAGTATTTTTTCAAAAACTGACAACGATCAGTTAAAGGAGCCCATGTTCTTCGGCCAGCCGGTGAACGTGGCGCGCTACGACCAACAAAAATATCCGATATTTGAAAAACTGATCGAAAAGCAGCTCTCGTTTTTCTGGCGGCCAGAGGAAGTCGATATCTCTCAGGACCGGATCGACTACCAGGGCCTGCCCGAGCACGAAAAACACATTTTCATAAGTAACCTCAAATATCAAACGCTGCTCGACTCGATCCAGGGCCGCAGCCCAAACGTCGCCCTGCTCCCGCTCGTATCACTGCCCGAGCTGGAAACATGGATCGAGACCTGGGCTTTTTCGGAAACCATCCATTCGCGTTCGTATACACACATCATTCGCAATATCGTTAACGATCCCTCGGTCATTTTCGACGACATCGTGCGCAATGAACACATCCTGCTGCGCGCACAAGATATCTCCAGCTACTACGACAACCTGATTCACCAGACGATGCTCTACGCACAGTTTGGCCCGGGAGAGCATACCATCAATGGCGAGACGCACCGCATCACGCTGCGCGAGCTGAAGAAGACGCTCTACCTGTGCCTCATGAGTGTGAATATACTGGAGGCGATCCGGTTTTACGTCAGTTTTGCCTGCTCCTTTGCCTTTGCCGAGCGCAAGGTGATGGAAGGCAACGCCAAAATCATACGGCTGATTGCGCGCGACGAAGCGCTGCACCTCACCAGTACACAGCACATGCTCAATATCATGCGCGCGGGGAATGATGATCCCGAGTTTGCCGAGATTGCGCGTGAGGCGGATCCGCAGTGTTTCCAGATGTTCAAGACCGCTGCCGAGCAGGAAAAACGCTGGGCCGACTATCTATTCAAGGATGGCTCCATGATCGGGCTGAACAAAAACATCCTGAATCAGTATGTGGATTATATTACCAATATCCGCATGACAGCAGTCGGCCTGAAGCCCGCCTTTGGGGACGCCAGGAATAATCCCATCCCGTGGATCAATACCTGGCTGGCCTCCGACACCGTGCAGGTCGCCCCGCAAGAGGTCGAGCTCAGCTCTTACCTCGTGGGGCAGATCGACGCGGAAGTCTCGGCAGGCGATCTCAATGACTTCGAGCTTTGAGCCCTGTAAGCGATGAGGATCACGACTCCTGATCGTCACTTCATGCTGCGCCCGGGGGAAAGCTTGCTGGAGGGGCTGGAGCGCACGGGCCACGAAGTGGAGTACCAGTGCCTCAGCGGCTACTGTGGCGTGTGCCGGCTGCCGCTCATCGAAGGCCGCGTCTCCTACGCAAGGCCGCCGCTCGCCTACCTGCACCCGGGCGAGCTCCTCGCCTGCTGCTGTCAGGTCGAGGGCCCCATCACCGTGGATTGCGCCCTGCGGCCCGACCGCCAGCTCGATCTCAACCGCGACGACCAGCAGCTCGACCTGTTCGAGGAAGCGCCGAACGAGTAACGAACCCGAGGCAGGCTATCGACTCTTTCATCGGGTCGCGTTACCGCGCCTGAGCGTGATCACGCATTCGAGGTGGCGGGTCTGCGGGAAAAGGTCGAAGGGCTGTACCGCGCTCAACGTGTAGCCCGCGTCCAGAAAGTGCCGCAAGTCGCGCATCTGCGTCGCCGGATCGCAGGACACGTAGACCACCGCACGCGGATCAAAGGCGAAGAGCTGGCGCAAGAACGCCTCATCACAACCGCGGCGCGGCGGGTCGATGATGACCGCTGTCTCGGCAGGCGCAAAATCCAGTCCGGCAAAAATCGCCGACGCATCACCCGCGAGGAAGCGCGCGTTGGCGATTCCGTTGGCCGCAGCGTTTTGCTCGGCAAAGCAGATCGAAGTCGCGCTGATCTCGACACCCGCCACGCGCTCAAAGGCTGGCGCCGCGCTCAGCGCGAAGAGCCCGCTGCCGCAATACGCATCGACCAAAAACCGCGCGCCAGAGCTCGCCGCCTGCTCGCGCACATAGCGCGTAAACGCGGGCAGGATGAAGGGGTTGTTCTGGAAAAAATCCCGCGCCAGAAATCGCAGCTTCAGCGGAGCCGCCGCCTCATCCCCATCGGCAGCGGGCGCGATCTCTTCGGTGATCACCGCCTCGTAGTCGGTGGTGACGCCCTCGGCGGCGTGCCGCAGCAGCAGCGTCGCATCGCGGCGGTACTCGCCGCGCGCCAGCCTGGCCTGCACCTCGCCGCGCACCTCGCCGAGCCGCGCATTGATCTCCGGCGTGGCGATATGGCACTGCGGCACGTCCACGACCTCGAAGCGCGTCCCCTGACGCAGAAACCCGATATTCGGCCGCCCCGCCTTGAAGTGGGGCGTGATTTTTGAGCGGTAGCCAAACTGCCTCGGCGAGCCGATGACCGGCGCGACCGGATGCGCAATCCCCGCCATATGCAGGAGCAGCTCTTCGACCTGGCGCCGCTTCCATGCCAGCTGCTCCGCGTAGTCGAGATGCTGGTACTGGCAGCCGCCACACTCGCCAAAGAGTCCGCAGCGCGGCTCCACCCGATGCGGCGAAGCACGCAGCACCTCCACCAGATCGGCCTCCGAATAGTTTTTATGATTCCGAAACACCCGCGCCCGCACGCGCTCCCCGGGCAGGCAAAACGGCACCATCACCACCCACTGCCGCGGCGCGGGCGCGTCCAGCCCGGCGGGCTCGGCACACACGGGCGACACTGCTGGCAGCCGCGCGTCACTCCCCGTCACCGTCGCCGCCTCCGCCGCAGCGGGCAGCTCGACCCGGCCGAGCCCATGCCCGCGATTGGTGAGCGTCGAGATCTCCAGCTCGATCTCGGCGTGATAGGCGAAAGGGTGGTCGTTAAATTTTCTAGCCACAGGCAGCGCAATGGGGGCGCCCACAGTTCAGAAAAAACGAGGCTTCCCAATGCTCTTTTTATGCTAAGGGAAAACCCGTGCCGCCGACCGCTCCCGAACGAATCACCAGCCTCCAAAACCCGCGCGTAAAACAGCTCGTGAAGCTGCGCGACCGGCGCCCGCGCGACGAAGCGGGCGTTTTTTTAGTCGAGGGCTACCGGCAAATCCGCCGCGCGCTGGAAAAGCGCATCGCGCTGCGCGAGCTCTACTTTTGCCGCGAGTGCTTCCTCGGCGCCAACGAAGACGCGCTGCTCGCCGAGGCGCGCGCGGCCGGCACCGAGCTGGTCGAGCTCTCCAGGCACGCCTTTGAAAAGGTCGCCTACCGCGAGCGGCCCGACGGGCTCCTCGCCGTCGCTCCGCAATGGCGGCGCGAGCTCGCCGACCTGCAGCTGGGCACCGCCCCCTTTCTCCTCGTCGTCGAGGGCATCGAAAAACCCGGCAACCTCGGCACGATCCTGCGCAGCGCGGATGCGGCGGGCTGCGATGCCGTGATCGTCTGCGATCCGGTCACCGATATTTTTAACCCCAACGTCGTCCGCGCCTCCACCGGCGTGCTGTTCTCCGTGCCGCTGGTCGTCGCCGAGAGCCGCACCGTCGCCGCGTGGCTGCGCGAGCGCGGCATCCGCAGTGCAGCGACGACGCCGCACAGCGAGCAGCTCTACACCGCGGCTGACCTGCGCGGCCCGCTCGCCCTCATCATGGGTAGCGAGCAATACGGCCTGAGCGAATTCTGGATGAGCCGCAGCGACCTGAAGCTGCGCATCCCGATGGCCGGCCAGGCCGATTCGCTGAACGTCGCGATGGCCACGATCATCACGCTCTTCGAGGCCGTCCGCCAGCGAGGAGGAGGCAGCGCGCGATGAGCTCCGCTTCGCCGCCACTCCAGCAGTCGCCTCCCGCGCAGGCACCCGCGCCCAAGCTCTCGACCGAGCTCGCGCGGTTGCGCGCCCGGTTGGGCACGCGCCCCGTCACCCTCCGCGAAGTCACGGTGACGCTGCGCGGCCGCGCCTACGTGCTGATCATCATCCTGTTTTCACTGCCCTTCGTCGTGCCGATCCCGCTGCCGGGCGTCTCCACACCGCTGGGCGCAGCGATCGGCTTCATCGCGCTGCGGATGGCCCTCGGGCGGCGCCCCTGGCTGCCCGCGAAGTGGCAACGCCGTGAGCTGCCCGCCGGTTTTTTCCAAAAAACCTTCGCCCTCGCCGAACGCGTGATCCGCTGGCTGGAGGCACTGCTGCGACCGCGGCTCCTGTGGGTCGTGGGCGAACCCGCAGGCGCGCAGCGGCTGCACTCACTGGTGATCGTGCTCGCCGCGCTGATCCTGCTGCTGCCGCTGCCAATTCCCTTCAGCAACACCTTGCCCGCATGGGCAATCTTGCTCATCGCCGCCGGAGTACTGGAGCGCGACGGGCTCGCCATCCTGCTGGGCCATGTGGCCTTCGTCCTCGGCGGCCTGTACCTGCTGCTGCTCGGCACCGCCGCCCAACAGCTCGGCCAATCCTTCTGGCACTGGCTCAACGCCTAGCACGCCAGCAAAAGAAACTGTCCCACTACGCGTGGAGCGGGGTCGCAGACCCGTTTATTTTGCGAGCCGCTCGCTGGCGGCTCGTCAGTGTCTCCTGCCATTTACTGTGCGTTTTGAGCTTCGGCCCCTGTCGTGAAACGACAGGGGGAGGCTCCTTGAATTTGCGATTTTGTTCGGGCGCAAAGCGCACGAATTAAAATCGCAAATTGAATGGAAGTGGCGACCCGCCACCGCCACGCGCGCAGCGGGAAAAAAAACCTCACGCGACCGAGAACGCGTAAATGGTCGTCCGTTTTTGCGGTGTGCCCGGGTGCACGAGGATGTCGCCGAGCTCGGGACGGTGCGCGCCATCGGGGTAGCCTTGCGCCTCGAAGCAAATCCCTGCGTGCGGCCCGTAAGCGCAACCCGACTTGCCGATGAGCGAGCCGTCGAGCTTGGCGCCCGTGTAGAACTGGAGCCCGCACTCGTTGGTCGAGACCTCCAGCACGCGGCCCGATTTTTCTTCGTAAACGCGCGCGACCCGCGTCGGCGCATCAGCCGCCGCGGCTGTGGCGCGGATGAAGTAGTGCTCGCCATGCCCGCCAAAAAGCTGCGGGACGACTTCGCGCAAGCGGCGCGGCTGGCGCAGGTCGTTACCCGTGCCGCCCACGGGCGTAAGGTGGCCGGAGAGCGTCATCGCGGCATCCGCCGCCGGGATGTGATGCTCGGCGAAGATCTGCACCTGGTGGTCGAGCGCATCGCCGCTGCCCTCGCCCGCAAGGTTGAAGTAGCTGTGCTGCGCCATCGACAGTGGCGTCACCCGATCACTCGTCGCACTCGTCTGGACGACGAGCGCATTATCCGCGCGCAGCGTGTAGGTGAGCTCCACGTCGAGCGCGCCCGGGTAGCCGTTTTCCCCATTGGGGCTGTGGTAATGCAGCGTGATCGAATCGGCCTCGACGCGCCGCACTTCCCAGAAACGCCGCCCGAAACCCGCGCCGCCGCCGTGCAGGTGATTGGGCCCGTCGTTGAGGACGAGCTGGTGCGTGCTGCCGTCGGGCAGGCGCAGCCGACCCGCCGTGAGCCGACCCGCGATCCGGCCCACGATCTCGCCGAAGCTGGGGTGCGCGCCGAGATAGCGCTCTGCCTCGGCAAACCCGAGGACGACGTCCGCGAAAACGCCCGCGCGATCAGGTACGCGCAAGCTCACGACGATGCCGCCGTAGTTAAGCACCTCGGCCGACGCGCCCGCCGCATTGCGGATCACGTGGGCTTCGAGGCGCGCGGGCGGAGCGGGCGGGGCAGAGGGATCGGAGACGGGCGAGGAAGACATGGGAGGAATAAACGACGACGCAGTTTTATGCTAAACGATGAGAGAGAAACGCAGTCTGGGCCGAGGTTCCGGGCGCGCGGTGCCTTTTGTGGCCGCCGCCTTTCCCTCCGGCGCGCGCGCCCTTTCCTTTAGCTATAGCGTTGCCAGTCGAGCTTGTGCTGGTCGATCCAGCGGTAGTGGTCGGCGTAGCGCAGGCCAGCCGCCGAGTTTTCGTCGAGCAGCACGATGGCGCGCGGGTGCATTTGCAGTGCCGAGCCCGGGCAGATCGCCGAGAGCGGCCCTTCGATCATGTGCTCGACGGCGCGGACTTTTGAGGGGCCAAAGGCGAGCAGCAGGCACTGGCGCGCGTCGAGGATCGTCCCCACGCCCATCGTGATCGCGTGCTTGGGCATGGCCGATTCGCTGTCGCCGAAGACCTCGCTGTTATCGCGCAGCGTTTGCTCGGAGAGGATTTTTATCCACGTGCGCGAGCGCAGCGAACCGGTGGGCTCGTTGAAGCCGATGTGCCCATTGCGCCCAAGCCCGAGGAGCTGGATGTCGATGCCGCCCGCTGCGGCGATGCGCTGCTCGTAGCTGCGGCACTCCGCGAGCAAGTCCTCCGCCATCCCGTCGGGCACGTGCGTACGCGCACGGTCGATGTTGATGTGCGCGAAAAGGTGGTCGTCCATGAAGCGGCGGTAGGACTGCGGGTGACTCGCGGGCAGCCCCACGTACTCGTCGAGGTTGAAGGTCGTGACTTTGGAAAAGTCCAGGCCCTCCTCGCGGTGCATGCGGATCAGCTCCTTGTAGAGGCGCAAGGGCGTGCGGCCTGTGGCGAGGCCGAGCACCGCAGCGGGCTTTTCGCGGACGACTCGGGCGATGATCTTGGCGGCGAGCAGGCAGCCTGCTTCGGCACTGGGCTGGATGAGGATTTCCATAGGGTGTTCAGGGTTTGTTGTGTGTGTGGGGGGGAAGAAAGGGGAACGGCACGCACGGGCGAGCCAGGAGGCACGTCACGCGCGGGCAACGAGCACCCGCACCGCGCGCGAAAAGGAAACGCCACGGCTAGCTGCCGCGCCGCTTCAGCCTGCGTTGCAGCGCTTTCACATCGGGGCTCAGCGACGCGCATTCGCCGCTGGCGCAGCCGCCGCCGCCGCTTTTGGAAAACACGCGCCACAGCAGCCACGCGGCGGCGGCGGCCACGACGAGCAGGGCGAGGACTGTTTGGAGTTCGGGAGATTCGGGCAACATGGCGGCGGGCGGCACGGTTAGGACAAGGCAAGCGGGGAGGCTACGCTCTTTTTCGCTCAAAACCCGAGCGCGCGCCCGACCTGGTAGACGGCGAAGCACACCAGCCACGCCGTCCCCGTCATGTAGGCGATTTGAAAGAGCGGCCAGCGCCACGAGTTCGTCTCGCGCCGCACCACCGCGACCGTCGCCACACACTGCATGGCGAACACGTAAAAAATCATCAGGCTCAGGCACACCAGCGGCGTAAACAGCGGCCGCCCATCCGGCCAGGTCGCCGCCGCCAGTGCCTCGCGCAGCGGCGTCGTATTCTCCTCGGGGTCATCCACATTGAAGACTACGCCCATCGTCGAGACGAAGACCTCGCGCGCCGCAAACGACGTGATCAGCCCGATCCCGATCTGCCAGTCAAAGCCCAGCGGCTCGATCACCGGCTCGATCAAGTGCCCCGCCTGCCCCGCGAAACTCTGCGCCAGTTGCCCGCTCTCCTCCACGCCCTCCGGCGCGCGCGGGTAGCTCGCCAGAAACCAAAGCACGATCGAGATCGCCAAAATGATCGTCCCCGCGCGCTTCAGAAACAGCCCCGCCCGGTCGAGCATCTGGCGCGCCACATCCTTGAGCGCGGGCAGCCGGTACGGCGGCAGCTCCATGATCATCAGCGGCGGCTCGCCCTTGAGCAGCGTCTTCTTGAACAGCCACGCGAAGCCGAAGGCCCCGCCCGTCCCCAGCGCATACATCAGCAGCATCAGCCCGACCTTGCCCGCCACCGACACCGCCTCGCCCGGCAGCAGCGCCGCAATCATCAGCAGGTACACCGGCAGCCGCGCCGAGCAGCTCATCAGCGGCGCCACGAGGATCGTCACCAGCCTGTCCTTGTGGTTCTCGATCGTGCGCGCCGCCATGATCCCCGGGATCGCGCACGCATAGGAACTCAGCAACGGGATAAACGACTTACCATTCAGCCCTACACGGCTCATCAGCCGATCCATGATAAACGCCGCGCGCGCCATGTAGCCGGTGCTCTCCAACAGCCCGATGAAGAAAAACAAAATCAGGATCTGCGGCAGGAACACCACCACGCCGCCCACACCGGCAATCGCCCCATCAGTGATCAAGTCGCGCAAATCGCCCTCCGGCAGCCGCGCCTGCACCCAGTCCGAAAAGCGCGCCACGCCGCCATCGATCCAGTCCATCGGGTACTCCGCGAAGGTGAAGATGCTAAAGAAAATCAGCGTCATCAGCCCGCCGAGAATCAGCCAGCCCCAGAGCGGATGCGTCACCACCGCGTCGATCCGGTCGCTGCGGCTCGGCTGCCCTCCCCCAGCCCCTCCCGCTCCTCCCGCGCCATCGGCTCCACCGCCGCGCTGCTCCACGACCTGCGCGCACAGGCGCGAAATCGCATCGTAGCGCGAGGCCACCAAAACCGCCGCCCAATCCGTGCCCGCCGCGAGCCAGCGCTGGTGCCACTGCGCCAGAATCTCCGCGCGGCGGGAGGGGCGGGAGGGGCGGCCACTGCCGCCGTCGGCACGATTGGCCCCGGCGCCAGCCTCACTCGCACCGCCGCCCGCCGCATTCTCGGTGAGCAGCAGCAACGCCTCGGCGCGGGCGAGCAGCGGCGGCTTGCCCTCGTCCTCCATCAAGGCGGCTTGCAGCTCGGCCACCGCAGGCGCGATTTCTGCCGGTATGTCCCACGCGCGGCGCGGCAGCGGCAAGCTCGCGCGGCTCATCGCCAGCCGCAGCTCCACCAGCCCCTTCCCGTTCACCGCCTCGCAGGGGATGACGGGAATACCCAGCTCGTGCTCAAGCCGCGACACGTCGATCCGCAGCCCCGCCTCGCGGGCCACATCCATCATGTTGAGGACGAGGATCACGGGCCGCCCCAGATCAAGCATCTGATGCACGAGGTACAAATTGCGCTCCAGGTTCGCGGCATCGACGATGCACAAGACCCGCTCCGGCGCGGGCGTATCCGCACGCCGGCCCAGCAGCACGTCGCGCGTGACCGCCTCGTCCGGCGAGCGCGCCGCCAGCGAGTAACTCCCCGGCAGGTCGATCAACGTGATCGGTTGCCCATGCTGCGACCAGCTCGTGCCGACCTTCTTCTCCACCGTCACGCCCGGGTAGTTGCCGATCTTCTGGCGCAGCCCCGTCAGCGCGTTAAACAGCGTGCTCTTCCCGCAGTTCGGGTTGCCCACAATCGCATAGGTCGGCATCGGCCGCCGTGCACCATCCACGGGCGCAGCGGATGCAGCAGCGCGCGGCGGCGGAGGGGGCGGGAGGGGCGGCACTTCGGGAGAGGAAGCGGAGCGTGTGGAAGCATTCGACATGGCGGCGCGGAAGATCAGGCCTCGGCCATAACGGGCTCGACGAAGATGTGCTCCGCCTCGCTCTGGCGCAGCGTCAGATGGTAGCCGCGCACCTTGATTTCAATCGGGTCGCCCAGCGGCGCGCGCCGCACCAGCGTAAGCGGCGTCCCGACCAAGACACCCATTTCGCGCAGCCGCAGGGCTGCCGTGCTGCCCGCCCCTCCCGCCGGAAGCTCACGCACGACCGCACTCTGGCCCGCAGCCAGTGAAGAAAGACTCGTCAATTCAGACATGGGAAAAATGTTCGGAGAGTGGGTATGAGCAGCGGGAGAACACAACAGCAGCGGAGGCAAACGACACGGGCCCATCGGTCATGATAAGCCGGGCGACGGAGCGGACGGGGCGGGAGGGGCGAGCACCTGCACCTGAATTCTGCGGGCCGCCTCGTGACTGAGCGCGAGCCGCGTCTCTCCCACCTGGCAAAGGGTCGTCCCGCGGCCCGAGAGCTTCGTAATCACCGCGTCCTCGCCAAAGCCCATCTCGCGCACCCGCTGGCAAAACGGCGCATCTCCCGCCAGAGCCAAAACCCGCCCGCGTGTCCCAGCCGGAAGCTGGCAAAGCGGCAGGTGCGGCGCAGGGATTGCGGGAGGATTCGGTGAATCGGCCATTCGGGAAAGAGGACGCGCAGCGCATTGAGAACCGCACTCAAAGTCAACGGCCCCTTTCTCCTCTTTTAAAGAGGCAGGCAGAAGCGCATATTAAGATACCTTAAGACTGCCCCACTACCCATTATAACTTGCCGCTCAGCATGAATTATGCGCGCTTGATAGCCACCATGTGGCAGACCCCCGCAGCCCCTCAATGAGCAACGAGCCGACAACAAAACCGCTCCTCGCGGGCGGAATTCGCGCGATTGGGGCGCTTTTTTTAGCTCTGATTACAAGTGCCTTCACCGCTCACGCTCAAATCACCATCACTCTTCCCGGACTGGATATCAATGGGGCATACACACTCACCGCTGATCCGAATACAACCCTCAATATTACCGAACCGATCACCGGAAATGGGGGCCTCAATATCCTGGGGGAAGGCCAGGTAAACTCATCCGCAATCAACTCATTGGAGGGAGTTATAGACATAAGAGGTGCCAAATTCAGGCTCCACGGTGAAGGACGGATGAATAGCCGCATTTTCATCAACGTCCGAAATGGCGGCACCTTTTTCATGGATAGTACAGGGCAAGATGGAATTGACTACCTCTCCAACGATTCTGCAGTCTCCCTGATTGCAGGAAACCTGACACTTCTCGGGAGCACGGCTGAAGGCATTGGTGATACTGAAGAAAACCTCGGTCGGCTAATCCTTGGTTTTGGAGCCAATGAGATCAGCTTATTCAAACAAAATACAGCTGGCAAAATGAGTTTACGCCCAATCAGCCGCTTTGAGCGAACGAATAACAACACATTAAACCTCATCGCCAACCGCGATTGGGGCTTCGACGAAGATGATATTGTCAGCCTGTACTGGGACTCATCCATAACGGGTGCAAATAGCATAATTACAGCTAGCGAAATCACTCCTTGGGCGACAATCGAAGGCTTAAACTGGGGCCGTATCATGACCTCAGGAAACTTCCGCTACATAACCACTACAAGTAACTACAACACAGGTAAAGCAAATACATGGAAGTTTGGTGACAATGTGAGTATTGAAGGAGGCACCAGTCAGACCATTTCCAACAACCCTACAATCAATTCGCTCAGGTTCGCAGACTCCTCTCAAGCCTCAGCACTCACCCTTGATGGAGGTACTCTGACTATTCGCTCTGGAGGAATACTGACTGCATCAACTGGATCCACAGCTCCCGCTCTCATTGCAGGCACAGGGCAGATTTTCGCAAATGCCTCGGCATTCATTCACACCTATAAAGACCTCGAAATTCAAGGGTCCGTTCGGCTCATCTCCCAAGGATCAGCTAGTTACATTGTTAAAACAGGGCCACGGAACCTCATCTTGAACAGCACGGGGCAGCATGTGTTTAATCGCGTTACAATTTACCAAGGGCAGGTCCGGCTAAACCAGGGCACGATCCGCACTAACCAAATCACGGTAGGTGACAGGGCAGGAACGGACGTCTTGGCACTTCCCGCCAATCAAACTAACCCGCTCGTAGGGCTCGGCGGACACTACGGAGATTTTCCCTTTATTACGCTTATGGGAGGTCCTCCCGGCCTCCCCAACGAGGAGGCGATTCTGCGCTTCGGCGGAAATACGAAGCAAAGTCTCCGCGGCCTGCAAATCCAGGATCGGGGCGTGGTTGACTTCGTGGGCGGAGCACTGAACGGCAAAGAAAACATACTCTACCTCGACGCGCTCACCATTAGCGGCGCAGATGCGCAGCTCATCATCCGCAATTGGGACGACCGCGCTGACTATCTCCTCGTTCGGCGCAGCTACGGCGACGTAAACATCCCGCCAATTCTCAATCAGATCCACTTCGAAGGCTACGGGCCCGCCATGTGGCGCGAACACTATCTGGAAGGGTACAGCGACTACTGGCAGATCACCCCGATGCCCGAGCCCGGCACCTACGGTGCAATCTTCGGCAGCCTCGCCTTCGGCCTGATCGTATGGCGCAACAAACGCCGCCGAACCGAATGAGGTGCCCCCCCGGTGACTTCTCGAACAGCAGATTGGCAGTGCAGGCTGTTTCGGCAGGCGGGCTGCCCCGCCACTTCGTGAGTTCAAAACCAGATCGACGTCTGCGCATCCTCCTTTTTCTCGCAAAACCCCGCCAGCCCAACTCCAGCCAAGCGGTAACGGGTATCTGCAGGCAGGTTGACGCGCTCCAGCAGGCCCAGCGCCACCCGAGTAAAGGCGCCCAGTGAATGGGGTGGGGTTTCAGGAGTCCGGCTGCGGGTCAAAATCCGGAATTGCGCAGTCTTGAGCTTGAGGACCACGGTCCGCGGACTGCGATCCGTCTTTAGCCGCGATTCCCAGGTGCGCTCAGCGAGGCGTCTGATCAGCGGTGGCAGCTCACACAGTGGCAGATCTTCGGGAAACGTATCTTCCGAAGACAGCGATCTCACCGGCTGCTCGGGCTCCACCGGCCGCTCGTCAACCCCGCGCGCGCAGCGATAGAGGCTGAGGCCGAAGCGCCCAAACTCGCGCAACAACAGGTCCAGCGGCAAGCAGCGCAACTCACCGACAGTGCTGACCCTGAGCCTGGCCAACTGCTGCTGCGTCACCTTTCCCACGCCCGGGAGCCGCGCCACCGGCAGCGAAATCAGAAAGGCGTCCACCTGCGCGGGCCTGACTACGCACAGGCCGTCGGGCTTGTTCCAGTCCGAGGCGATCTTGGCGATAAACTTGTTTGGTGCCACGCCCGCCGAGGCAGTAAGGCCGGTAGCCTCGCGGATGTGTGCGCGGATCGCCTTGGCAGTCGCGGTCGCACTGGGCAAGGGGATCCGCGGTGCAGTCACATCCAGGTAGGCCTCGTCCAGCGACAGCGGTTCGACGAGGTCGGTATGGGCCAGGAAAATCGCACGCACCTGACGCGAAACCGCTTCGTAGCGCGGGAAATCTGGCGGCACGAAAATCGCATCCGGGCACAGGCGCTCCGCGCGCAGGGCAGGCATGGCCGAGTGAATACCGTACTGGCGCGCCTCATAGGAAGCCGCGCACACCACCGAGCGCGCTCCCCGCTTGGCGACCACGACCGGGCGACCGCGCAGGGACGGGGTATCGCGCTGCTCGACCGAGGCAAAAAAAGCGTCCATATCCACGTGCAGGATCTTGCGCATAACGGAAAGAGCACCACAGGGCGCGCTGACAAACAGCGCAACGCGTTACGGCCGGAGCCTCACATCTGAAGCGGTGTCAGTGCCGTGCGCAGCTCGACATCCGCATTTATCGCCGCCCGAGCGAGTTTTTTGTCATTCGTCGCCAAAACGGCTCCAGCCCCCATCGCCAGCGCCAAGTACGCGGCATCGTATGCACTCAACTCATGCGCCCGCGCCAGAGAGAGGATCTGGTAATGATCACTCACATCCTGAACCCTCATTCTTACGCTATGGACCGTCGCCAGAGATTCCAAACCATCGTTCTTTGAAATCCGGCCTCGGCGCTCGTTGGTGAGGAGAATATTACAGAACTCGAACCAGAATAAAGGCACTGTGATTGCACGAAAAGGAGCCAACCTCAGCTCACGCAAGAGTCGCCGCCCCACATCGCTTTGCTCATCAGGCATCACCCACGAAGCGGCCATGGAGACATCAATGACAATTGGCTTTTTCATCTCCGTCCCTCGTCACGTGCAGAGATGATTTCCTCAATCGTCATGGGAGGCCCGATGACCCGATTCGGCCACTGCAAGAGCCTATCAATGGCTGCCACGCGGTCTGCGAGTTCTTCTTCCGACAAAGGCTCCTCTTCCCAATCCGCGTCACCCTGCTCGGGAAATGCCAAGCTTCGGCTGTCATCCATCAAAATGGCCCCCGCACCGTCCTTGGTTTTGATCCGGATGCGGCCGTGCTTCTGCAAAACCTCATCCAGCAGGCTTTGGGCCTCGTTTACGAACTGCTCGGCGCTGACTTCGGTGATCATGGCTGGGCTCCTTTTAAATGAGTTCGCCGCATACCCGATCGGGACGCGGTTCGGGCCGAGCGTTTCGCCAGCCGACAGCAAAGTCAAACCAGCCGCCAATCATGCCGCACAATGAAAGGCTCTGGCCACTGCGCGTGAGCGGTGGGAGGACGACCCTACGCGGGCGGCGGCAGGCGGTGCCTGCACCCTATTTACTGAGCGGTTTGCTCGGCGGGCGTTCCGCCCGCCGAGCAAACCGCTCAGTAAGAGATACCCGACCTCCGGTCGGATCGGAGATTGAACCCGTCAACTTTTTCACCGTGCCCAAATGGGTTCCCTCTTCATTCGCGCACGAGCTGAAGTACCTGACGAGCCGCCAACGAGCGGCTCGCCAAATAAACGGGTCTGCGCCCCCGCGCCGCGCGCGGGGCGGGCTTCGCGCTCAGCGGCTGCGGCGTTTGAGCGCGAGCTGGACGCCGGAGTAGCTCACCAGATTTTGCAGGTGCTCGTACTGCTGCGGATCGAGGTTTTTGCTTTCCTCGATCTGCTGTTGCGCGCGCTTTAGCGCTTCCTCGACCGCGCGCTCATCAATCGCGTCTTCCGAGCACGCGTGCTCGGCCAGCACCGACACCTTATCGCCCGAGATTTGCGCAAAACCACCGCCGACCGCGAGATACTGGGAACCGCCGCTACCGGTCCTGGTTGCGACGAGCTCGCCGTTTGCGACCTGCGTCAGCAACGGGATGTGCCCGGGGAGGATGCCGATCTCGCCCTCGACTGTGGGGATGACGACCGCATCCACCGTGTCGGAGTAGACGCGGGCCTCGGGCGTAACGATTTCCAGGGTGAGTGACATTTTTTGAAAAACGGCAGTGTCTGTGCGTGGCGCGTAAAAAAACGGCGGCGGCGGGGAAATGCGAAAAATAGACGCGCGGCTTACTTGGTAGGCGCTTGCTTGTGGGTGCGCGGGTTTACTTGTTCTTCGAGGCGGCGAGGACTTCGTCGATCGAGCCCTTCATGTAGAAATCGCCCTCGGCGACGTCGTCGAGCTCGCCGTCGAGGATCATCTTGAAACCGCGCACGGTGTCCTTCACCGAGACGTATTTGCCGGGCGAGCCGGTGAAGACCTCGGCCACGTGGAAGGGCTGCGAGAAGAAGCGCTCGATCTTGCGCGCGCGGTAGACGGTGAGCTTGTCCTCGGGCGAGAGCTCATCGAGACCGAGGATGGCGATGATGTCCTGGAGGTCCTTGTAGCGCTGGAGGACGCGCTGGCACTCGCGGGCGACCTGGTAGTGCTCCTCGCCGACGATGCCGGGCTCCAGCGCCTTCGACACCGAGGCGAGCGGATCGACCGCCGGGTAGATGCCCTTTTCGGCGATAGCGCGCTCCAGAACGATGGTCGAGTCGAGGTGGGCAAAGGTGTTCGCGGGCGCGGGGTCGGTGAGGTCGTCCGCCGGGACGTAGACCGCCTGGAAGGAGGTGATGGAGCCTTTCTTGGTCGAGGTGATGCGCTCCTGGAGCTGGCCCATCTCGCTGGAGAGCGTGGGCTGGTAGCCGACCGCCGAGGGCGAGCGCCCGAGCAGCGCGGACACCTCGGAGCCGGCCTGCGAGAAACGGAAGATGTTGTCGACGAAGAGCAGCACGTCCTGGTTCTTCTCGTCGCGGAAGTACTCGGTCATCGCCAGCGCAGAGAGGGCCACGCGCATGCGGGCGCCCGGGGGCTCGTTCATCTGGCCGTAGACGAGCGCGACCTTCGAGTTGGCGAGGTTCTTCTGATCAATGACGCCCGCATCGGACATCTCGTGGTAGAGGTCGTTGCCCTCGCGCGAGCGCTCACCGACTCCGGCGAAGACGGAGTAGCCGCCGTGCGCCTTGGCGATGTTGTTGATGAGCTCCATGATGACAACGGTCTTGCCGACGCCCGCACCGCCGAAGGCGCCGACCTTGCCGCCCTTCGTAAAAGGTGCGATCAGGTCGATGACCTTGATGCCGGTCTCAAGGATCTCGGCATTCGTGTCCTGATCGGCGAGCGAGGGCGCGGCGCGGTGGATCGGGTACTTCTTTTGGTAGGCGACCGGGCCGCGGCCATCGACCGGCGTGCCGGTCACGTCAAAAATCCGCCCGAGGACGCCTTCGCCCACAGGCACGGAAATCGGCGCGCCCGTGTCCTCGACTTCCATGCCGCGCTTGAGCCCTTCGGAGGAGGACATCGCAATCGCGCGGGCGAGCCCGCCACCGAGGTGCTGCTGGACTTCGAGCGTCAGTGTCTCGGCCTTGCCGGAGGCTTCAAACTCGACGGTCAGCGCCTGGTAAATGGGCGGGATCTGATCTTCCGCGAACTGCACGTCGACGACGGGGCCGATGATTTGGGCGATTTTTCCGGTTTGGCTCATGGCTGTTTTTTAAAAAAGGGATAAAAGAAAAAGGGGGATAAAAGTGAGTGTGAGATGCGGCCGCGCGCTTATGCGGCGACGTATTGGGCGGCGGCGATTTCGAGGATTTCCTGAGTGATGGCCGCCTGACGCGCCTTGTTGTACTCGAGGGTGAGGTCGTCGAGGAGCTTCGAGGCGTTGTCCTTGGCGGTCTTCATGGCGACCATCCGCGCGCTAAACTCCGAGGCCTTGGCCGAGAGCACGAGCTGGTGGATGAAGCGGTTGACGTAAAACGGCAGCAGCGCGGCGAGCACGCGCGGCGCATCGGGCTCGAAGAGCATCTCGCGGTCGTCACGCGGCAAGGCCCCGCATACGCCGGTCTCGGCCTCAAGCGTCGCAGCGAAATCGCGCACATTGGTCAGCGGCAGGATCGGGCGGAGGAGCGGCGTCTGCACGAGCGTGTTTTTGAAGCGCGGGTAAATGACCTCGATCGTGTCGATCTCGCCCGCTAGAAAACGCTCGGTCATGAACTCGATGGCGACCTTCACGTCGTTAAAGCTGGCGCGGTCATCGACCACAAACTCGGCGATCAGGTCGCGCTTCGTGCGGGCCAGATACTGCGCGCCCTTGCGGCCAATCGCCACAAATTTGGCCGCGCCCTGCACCTCGCCGACGAGCTTGAAGAGGTTCGCATTGAGCGCGCCGCAGAGGCCGATGTTGGTCGTCAGGAGCAGGATGCCGCGCATCTTGACTTCGCGTTTTTCCAGAAAGGGATGCTGCGCGCCGTCGGCTCGCGTGGCGAGCGAGGCGAGCATCTGTGCCATGAGCTGCGCGTAGGGGCGGCCCGCGAGCGTGGCCTGCTGCGCGCGCTTCATCTTCGAGGCAGCCACGAGCTCCATCGCCCGGGTGATCTGGCGGGTATTTTTGACCGACTTGATGCGGCGGCGGATGTCGCGGGTGGAGGCCATGTGTCAGGGCTGCAAGCGGGCGGATGGGCGAAAGGACGGCGTGCTTTAGAAAAACGTGTGCGAACGCGCAGTGAGCGAAGGCGGAAGCGGTGGCGCGTGTAGAGTTACCGCGCCGCAGCCGCCGCGCCGCCGGCAGCAGTCGCGTAGCTCGCCTTCCACTCCTGGATGGCGGCCTTCAGCGCGGCCTCAAGCGCGTCGTCGAGCTTGGCCTTGGTGCGGATCTCGGTGAGGAGCGCTTCCTTGCGCGTCGTCAGGAAGTCCTTGAGCGAGGCGCTGGCCGCGACGATGTCGCCCACCGCGACGTCGTTGAAAAACTCCTGCTGCATGGCGAAGAGCACCGCGACCTGAAGCTCAATCGGCAGCGGGTTAAACTGCGGCTGCTTGAAAAGCTCCACGATGCGCGAGCCGCGGTCGAGCTGCGCCTTGGTCTTCGCGTCGAGGTCGGAGCCGAATTGGGCAAAGGCCGCCAGCTCGCGAAACTGGGCGAGCTCGCCCTTCAGCTTGCCGCCGACCTGCTTGGTGGCCTTCACCTGCGCCGCCGAGCCCACGCGCGAGACGGAGAGGCCGACGGAAACCGCCGGGCGGATGCCCTGGTTAAAGAGGTCGGTCTCCAGAAAGATCTGCCCGTCGGTGATCGAGATCACGTTGGTCGGGATGTAGGCCGAGACGTCGCCCGCGAGCGTTTCGATGATCGGCAGCGCAGTGAGCGAGCCCTTGCCATCGAGCCGCGCGGAGCGCTCCAGCAAGCGGCTGTGCAGGTAAAACACGTCGCCCGGGTACGCTTCGCGGCCAGAGGGGCGCTTGAGGATCAGCGAGATCTGGCGGTAGGCGACGGCGTGCTTGGAGAGGTCGTCGTAGACGATCAGCGCGTCCATCCCGTTTTCCATAAACCACTCGCCGATGGCCGCGCCGGAGTAGGGCGCGAGGTATTGGTTGGCGGGGTTATCGGCGGCGGGCGCGGTGACGATGATCGTGTAGTCGAGCGCTCCGGCGGCTTCGAGCGCCGAGATCGTGCGCACGATGTTCGAGTTCTTTTGGCCAATCGCCACGTAGATCGAGTAAACGGGGCGGAAGCTGGAGTCGCCCGAAGCGAGGCCCACCTTGTTGATCTTGGCCTGGTTGATGATCGTATCGATGGCGATGGTGGTCTTGCCCGTGCCGCGGTCGCCGATGATGAGCTCGCGCTGGCCGCGGCCAATCGGGATCATCGAGTCAATCGCCATGATGCCTGTGAAGAGCGGTTGGTCGACGGACTTGCGCGCGATGATGCCCGGGGCGATCCGCTCGACGGGGTAATACTCCTTCACCTCGATCGGCCCCTTGCCATCGACGGGGTTGCCGAGCGCATCGACCGCGCGGCCGAGCAGCCCTTTACCGACCGGCACGGAAAGCAGCTTGCCCGTGGTGAAGACTTCGTCGCCTTCCTTGAGCTGCGAGGTGTCGCCGAGGATGACGCAGCCGACCTCGTCGGTCTCCAGATTGAGCGCGAGGCCGGTCGCCCCGCCGGGGAACTGCACCATCTCGTTGTACATGACGTCGGACAGCCCGTCGATCTTGGCGACGCCATCGGCGACGCTGCGGATGGTGCCCGTGTTTTTCTTGACCGCCTTGTTGGAGAGTTTGGCGATCTGTTGTTCGATTTGTTCGAGGACGGTGCTCATGGAGTGCGGAGTGCGAGTGGGGAGCTTAAAAAGGAAAGTGGGAGAGGAGAGAGTATAGCGCAGTGGTTGATCCGGAAAATCGGTGTTCGGCGTCTGGCGGGTGGCGCAGCACTAGGCGGCGCTGAGCTGCGCGAGCTGATTCGCAATGGAGGCTTCGTAAACATCGTCACCAATGCGCAGCCGCAGCCCCGCAATGAGGCTCGCATTGTGCACGCCGCGCGCGGTGACCTGGCGTTTGTATTTTTGCGTAAACGCGCCTTCGAGTCCGCGCAGGATGCCTTCGCCAATCGGCCCCGCGTGCTCGACGACGATCTCGCCCTTGGCGAGCTCGCGCGCGACGAGGCGGCGGTAGGCTTGCAGCACTTGCAGCGGCTGCGCGGGCGGGTGCTTCTCCAGATAAGCGAGGACGCCCTCGACCTGCGCGGGCGCGACGAGGCCGTTGACGAGGCTCAGGGCGAAGAGCTGGCGCGCGAGTTGCTGCGAGGCTTTGGTTGGGGCGGCGGCCATGTGTGTGTGTTTGCGTCAGAGAGTGCGGGAAGCGGCGGCAGTGTGTGTGGCGACAGGCGCGCGCCCGTCAGGCGATATTGAGCTCGCGGGTTGCGGCTTCGTTGTAGGCGCTGCGGTCGGCGTCGCTGAGCTGCCTGGCCAGCACGCGCTCGGTCGTGGCGATGACCAGGCGGGCGATTTCTTCGCGCGCTTGGGCCACTGTCTTCAGCCGCTCCAGCTCGATGGCCTGCTGCGCCTTGGTGATCAGCTCGTTGGCCCGCTGCGTGGCGTCCTGGGTCTGCCGGTCGAGGAAGTCCTTGGCCGTAGTGCGGGCCTCAGTGATGATCTCGCCCGCCTTTGACTGCGCCTCGCGGACGATCTCCGCGGCCTCTCGCTGCGAGGCTTCGAGCTTGTCGCGCATCTCCTGCGCGTACTTCAGCCCCGACTCGATCTTCGCATTGCGCTCCTCCATCGTGGAGAGCGTGGGCTT
Organism: Cephaloticoccus primus; assembly: GCF_001580015.1. Classification (GTDB taxonomy): domain Bacteria; phylum Verrucomicrobiota; class Verrucomicrobiia; order Opitutales; family Opitutaceae; genus Cephaloticoccus; species Cephaloticoccus primus. The sequence continues at coordinate 29,522 of NZ_LSZQ01000068.1, read as the reverse complement.
GATGCCGTAGCGATAAAGGACGGCAAACAGGATGAGGAAGCTGATCGCCTGCATGATGACGAACTTCGACTCCAGGCCGAATTTCTCGATCATCCCGGGCGCAGCATCCGCCGCCTGAGTCGCAGCATCAGTAACGGCAAGCAGGAGTGGCAACATGGCAGGAAAGATAAGGAAGGAAAAGGAGCTGCTGCGGAGCACGAGGGGCGAATGCCGCCTCGCCCGTCGCCCTGGCTTAGGGGGGAGCGAAGGCGCCGGTTAAGGCGCAGACACCGCTCGGCCCCGCAGCAGCCGGTTGGTTTTTAGAAAAACGTACAAAAACGCGCCAGCCGCACTTAGGCGAGAAACAGGGCGAGGACGCCGAGCCCTTCGACGAGCGCCATACCGATGATGGCTTGCACGAGGATTTTACCCGAGGCGCCAGGATTGCGGCCGACGGACTCGGCGGCCTTCGTGCCGATCAGCGCGACACCGATAGCGGCGGCGAGCAGGCCCAGCGCGCTGGTGAGGTTACCGGAGATTTCTGCGAGGAGGTGGATCATGATGAGGTGTGGAGTTTTGTGGTTATCGGGTTAGCCGCCGTGTGCGCATCTTGGTCGGCACACTCCCGACGGTTAAAGAGGAAATGGGAAGAGTGGTCAGTGCAGGCCCTCGGCAGCCACCGAGGCGGGGGCGGAAGCCCCGGCGGCAGAGGCCGGATGCGCCTCGCCATGCGCGGCCTCATCGTGCCCTTCGTCGTGGTTGGTGATCAGCCCGATGTAGACGGCCGAAAGCAGCGTGAAGACAATGGCCTGAATCAACCCGACCATCAGCTCCATAAAGTAAAACACGAAAACAAAGCCCGTGCCGTGCAACAGGTTTTCCCCGCCAAAGACGTTTCCGAAAAGCCGCACCGAGAGCGTAAAGGGCCGGATGCAGATCGAGAACACCTCGATCAAGCCCACGACCAGAAACACCAGCGAGAGCACCGGGTAGAGCCAGCCCGGCGTGTCCTTCCGCTCAGCCTTGTTCCCGAAAAGATCCCAGAGGATCACCCGCGGCCCCGCGTACTTGAAAATGATGATCAACCACGCGCCAAACGAGATCAGTGCCAGCGCGATCGTGCTATTGAAGTCCGCCGTAAACGGGCGGACCAGTGCCCGCGTGACGTGGAAATCCCCCTGCGCATCAGCATGCCCGTAGCCCACCGTCCCCACCCCGGGCAGCAGCCCCGCGTAATTCTGGACGAGGATGAAAATGAAAAACGTGACCAGCAGCGGAAAGGCCGCCGGAAACGCCTTCTTCCCGACAATCGGCTCAAACAGCCCGCGCAACGCCTCAAGCAGCGACTCAAACACCGCCTGCCGCTTCGTCGGCAGCAGCGACGGCTTGCCGATCAGCTTCACCACCACCAGCGCAAGCACCAGCGACACCGCCCAGCCAGTCAGCATGCTGTTCGTGACCCAACCCCCAAGAAACTGGGACGCCGCCGGATCCACCGCGGCAAACGCACCCACGCCAGAGCTCAAAAACAAAAGCAGGGAAGCAAGCTTGGAGAGGCGTGACATGTCGTGCAGAAAAGTTCCTTCAAAAAAGTAAAGGGGCCATTGCTAGGGACCCGCGCGCCCCCGCGTCAACTACCGATGCCCGGATAACCCCGCAAAATAAGCACAGCACCCACTCCCGCTTATCGGCACCCGCCCCTGCGCCCTGCGCTGCGCGCATAATGAACGAGTCGAAGACTGCCCTGCGCGTGCGGCGGTGGCGGCGCGCCACGGGCCATTGAATTTGGGAATCGGCCCCGTCGCTACGCGACGAAGCGCGATTCCCAAATTTCGCACCCTGTCGCGTTGCGACAGGATTAAGAGCATCAAATGCGAATGAAGCGAAAACCCACTTGGGCGCGACGAAAGAGTTTACGGGTTAAGCCGGCCTTTGGTCGGGAATTTCCAACTGTGCGGCTTGTTCGTCGGGCGGTACACCCGACAGCAAGCCGCACAGTAAATGGGTGCAGGCACCGCCTGCCGCCCCGCGCGGAGCGGAAAAGGGAGGTCCCGTTAAATTTGCGATTTTGCCCGTGCGCTGCGCGCCTAAGCAAAATCGCAAATTTAATGGCACGTGGCGCCCCGCCACCGCTGCACGCGTAGTGCGGTCTTCGACCGATTCATTTGGCGGCGCACTCGTTGGTGCGCCGTCAGCGCAATGTGGGGCGCAGGGGGCGAGGGGCAGGTTATCCGCTGCGGCGTTTTTGGGCGCTGCACGATTGGTAGCCGGTGGCGGCGCGGTTTTGAAACACGGTTTCGTGCTCAAAGGGCCAGGGCGCGTCGTCGAGCAGCACCCAATCGGGATGTTCGTGCAGCAGGGCCTGCACCTCTGCGAAGTACGGCGCGTGGTCGGTGCGGAAGTGCAGCCGCGCCTCGGGCACGCAGTGTCGCGCGAGTGCCGAGAGAAAGTCCGGCTGGAGCAGCCGGTTTTTGTGATGCCGCCGCTTCGGCCACGGATCGGGAAACAGCACAAACACCCGCCGCAAGCGCAGCCAGTCCGGCAAGTTATCGAGCAGAAGCCGCGCCTCGCTGCGCAGCAGGACGGCGTTTCGCAGCCCCGCGCGGTCGAGCTTCTTCTGCGCGCGCGCCAGCCGCTCGGCGAGGATGTCAATCGCCAGGCACGGCACCTCGGGCTGCGCCTGCGCGTAGGCCGCGATAAAGTGCCCGTGCCCGCAACCAATCTCCAGCGTGGCCCCACCGCCGCGCGCCACCGCATCCGTCCAACTCTCGGGAACCGCCGCGAGCTGCGCGCGCAGCTCGGCGGCACGATTCGCAATGATCGCTCGGGCATCCTCGATTGGCGGCGGCATAGCCCGCCCTCGCTAGCTCCGCCCCGACTCCGGCGCAAGCCCACGATACCACTGCGCGCGGGGCGGGAAGAGGTGGCCCTACGCAGGCGGCGGCAGGCGGTGCCTGCACCCATTTACTGAGCGGTTTGCCTGGCGGGCGTTCCGCCCGCCAGGCAAACCGCTCAGTAGAAAGGTCCCTACCATTAGTCGGTGATTCACTGGCAAATCGGTTCACCTCGCCCCAATGGGTTCCGCTCCATCCGCATTTGATGCTCCTTCCCCTGTCGTGAAACGACAGGGAGGATGATCCGTTAAATTTGCGATTTTGTTTGGGCGCGCAGCGCACAGGCAAAATCGCAAATTCAATGGCACGTGGCGCCACGCCACCGCCCCACGCGCAGTGGAGTCTTCTGCGGATCCCCAACCTGAAGGGGGTCAATACCTTGGAGGCGTAGATCGGGGAGGGCTCGCGTCCTCGCAAGGCAGGGTGAAGTAAAACGCGGTCCCCTGCCCTGCGGCGTCGGAGCCTGCTTGGGGCTCGCCCTTCCCCGTCGCAGCTCCGGCTGCGCACGGAGCTGCCTCCGCGCTTGGTGCCCGCTTGCCCGCCGGATGCGCACCGCTGCGCGACTCGGCCCACACGCGGCCGCCGTGGAGCTGCACGATGTGTTTTACGATGCTCAAGCCCAGCCCTGTGCCGCCCTGTGCGCGCGAGCGGCCCTTATCCACGCGGTAAAAGCGTTCGAAAATATGCGGCAGGTCTTCGGCAGGAATCCCCGCGCCGTTGTCGCGCACGCAGATCTCCACCTCGGCCGCTGTGGCGGCGCGTGGGCTCCCCTGCCCTTTCGCCGGCTGCTCCGGCGCGGGAGAAACGGCGAGCTCCTGAGCGGGGATTTCCCGAGTTTCGTCCGCGGGAGAGCCGCCCTGCGCCCGCAGCCCCTCCCCCGGCAAATTGGCGGCGGCCGCGCGGCCGCCCGTCTGCCGCAGGCGCGCCGAGACGACGATCTGCGAGCTCGCGGGCGTGTACTTGAGCGCGTTGTCGATCAGGTTTTCCAAAACCTGCGTGAGCTTGAGCGCATCCCCGCGCACAATCGGCGCCCCCGCTCCCGCGGCGCACAACGCGGGGTCAATCGCCAGCCGGAGCGCATGCCCGACACTCACGGGCCGCCCGCGATAGTCCTCGACCACCTCGCGCAACAGGCGCCCCAGGTCCACTGGCTCGCACACCAGCCCCGGCGCATCCGACTCCAGCCGCGACAGCGAGAGCAGGTCGTCGAGCAGCGAGTTGAGCCGCTGCGTGTGCCGCTGGATCGTGCGCAAAAACCGCTCGCGCGTCTCCGGCGGGATCGTCTCGTGCCCGTCGACCAGCGTTTCCACATAGCCCATGATCACACTCAAGGGCGTGCGCAACTCGTGCGACACGTTGGCCACGAAGTCCTTACGCACCGCCTCCAGCTTGCGCTGGTGGCTGATGTCGTGCAGGATAACGAGCACCCAGGCCCCCTGCCCTCCGGCTCCGCCCGCCCCCGCCGCGCCATCGAGCGGCGGCATCAGCGTCCCGGCCACCTCTACCCACACCGAGGAGCGCGCATCCGCATGGGGAGACGAAGCACCAACGGGCGACTCGCCAATACAAGCGGCCTGCTGAGGCCGAAACTCGATTGCCCGTCGCGGCGTCGGCTGCCGCCCGCGCACCGCCTCCAGGTACTCCAGCAAGGCGCCCCCGTGCCGCAGCCACTCGAGCCTCTGGCCTACGATTTTTTCCGAATCTCCAAAAATCGCCCGCAGGGCCTGATTTGCCAGCAAGACCCGATTATCCGCGTCCACAATCAGGACCGCCTCCTGCAAATTCCCGAGAGTCGCCGACAGCTCCGCCAATTGCCCGCGCCGGTAGCTCTCCAGCGCCAACAATCCCTCGCGCCGCGCCCACAGCGCATAAAACGCCGCGCCAAGAGCCACCGCGAGGACTGGCAGCAACCACGACATCACGGCTGCTCCGCTCCCGCTCTGGCGGCGGGCGCCTTCGCGGCAGTGCGGCCCGAGCCCGCGACTTGCGCACTGGAGTGAGTGCCGCTGCCACTCTCAACCCGCTGTGCTGCAAAGCGATACCCGACGCCGCGCACCGTCTCAATCCAGTCCGCCTGATCGGCCAGCTTCTCGCGCAGCCGCCGCACATGCGTGTCCACCGTGCGCGTCTCGATCTCCGCCTCGTAGTTCCACACGTTGAGCAACAAATGCTCGCGCGACTGCACCCGACCGCGCCGCTCCATGAGCAAGTGCAACAGCCGAAACTCCGTCGCCGTCAGCTCGAGCGGCGCGCCCTTTAGCCGCACCTCGTGCCGCGCCACATCCAGCGCGATCTCGCCCGCCTCGAGAATCGGCACCTCCACCCGACGCCCCTCGCGCGAACGCCGCAAAATCGACTGCACACGCAAGACCAACTCCTTGGTGCTAAATGGTTTACTCACATAATCATCCGCCCCGACCTCCAGACCCTGCACGCGATCCGCTTCCTCCGCCTTCGCCGTCAAAAACAGCACCGGCACCGTTTTGAGCGAGGCCGAGGCGCGCAACATCCGGCAAATCTGGATCCCGCTCAGCTCGGGCATCATCACATCAAGGATGATCAAGTCCGGCTGAAAGCTCCGCGCCAGGTCGATACAGGCATTGGGCTCGTTGAGCACTTCAACCATAAACCCTTTCGCCTTAAGGGTATAACTCAACAGCTCGGTGACGTCCGGCTCGTCGTCCACCACGAGGATTTTCTCGGGTTTTTTGTCAGACATAAGACGCCGACCCTAACGCGCTGCCCACCGCGTACGAGCGAAAACCCGCCCCGTCACCCAATCGTCACAGCCGCAGGCTGTTTCATTTGGCGAGGCGTCGTTGCCGCCTCGTCAGTATTCCCTGAATTTGGGAGTCGCCCCCTATTCCTCCACTGCGCGTGGAGCGGGGGACGGTGTCACCTTCCATTTACTGTGCGGTTTGCTCGGCGGGCCTTCCGCCCGCCGAGCAAACCGCACAGTAAGAGATACCCGACCTCCGGTCGCGGTCGGAGATTGAACCCGTCAACTTTTTCACCGCGCCCAAATGGGTTCCCGCTTCATTCGCGCACGGGCTGAAGTACCTGACGAGCCGCCAACGAGCGGCTCGCAAAATGGAACGGTCGAAGACCGTGTCGCAACACGACAGGGGGAGGTCCCGTTAAATTTGGGAATCGTGCTTCGTCGGGGTCGCAGACCCGTTTTATCGACGGGGCCGATTCCCAAATTCAATGGCACGTGGCGCCACGCCACCGCCCCACGCGCAGTGGAGAAAAAACCCGAGAAAACGCGGGGCCACTCCCCGATTCAGCGAGAGAGGGCGACGAGCAGGACGCTGATGTCGGCCGGGTTTACGCCGCTGATCCGTGCGGCCTGGCCGAGGGTGAGCGGGCGCAGCTCGGCGAGACGCTGTGCGCTCTCCTTGCGCAGGCCGCGCACGGCGAGGAAGTCGAAATTTGCCGAGATTTTGATCGCATCCACCTCGCGCAGGCGCTCGATCTGGCGCGACTCGCGCTCCAGATAGCCTTTATAGCTAATGCGATACAAAACCTCCTCACGCACCACAAGCTCTGCTTTACGAAACTCCGGCGGCAATGCGTCTGCCTCAATCCCGCGCCGGACGAGCTCGCCCCAAGTCCTCCCCTCATGCCGATTTTCCTCAAACCAGGCCTGCCAGTGGGCAATCGCAGCCTGCTTGGCCTCGATTGCCGCTATCCGGCTACCAGACATCAGGTTATGGGTTTTGGCATGTGTGAGTAGCCGCAGCTCTGCGCTGCCATGATTGAAGAGCAGCCGATGTTCGGCGCGGCTCGTAAACATCCGGTACGGCTCGGTCACGCCCTTGTTGATCAAATCGTCGATCAGGACGCCGATATAGCCCTCGTGCCGCCCGATGATCAGCGGCACCCCTCCCCTCGCCTTCTGTGCGGCATTTACGCCGGCGACAAGCCCCTGCCCTGCGGCCTCCTCGTAGCCTGAAGTGCCGTTGATTTGCCCCGCGAAGAAGAGATTCTCCACCCGCTTCGACTCCAGAGTCGGGAAAAGTTGGGTGGGCGGCGCATAATCGTACTCCACCGCATAGGCGGGCCGCAAGAGCTGCGCCCGCTCCAGCCCGGGCACGCTGTGCACCATCGCGAGCTGCACATCGAAAGGCAGGCTGGTCGAAAGCCCGTTCACATAGTACTCGTTCGTCGAATAGCCCTCCGGCTCCAGAAACAGCAGGTGGCGCGGCTTGTCGGAGAAACGCACCACTTTGTCCTCAAAGCTCGGGCAATACCGCGGCCCTACCCCGCGAATCTCGCCCCCATAGAGTGCCGAGCGCGAAAGATTTGCGCGGACAAGCTCGGCAGTCTGCTCCGTGGTATGCGTCATCCAGCAGGAGACCTGGGCCCGGCCGGGCCGCCAACCGGGGCGCACCTCGCCCGTTTGTTCCACGTGGAACAATGCCTCCCCCGCCCCATCCGCCGCGCGCGTGTCGTGAAATGCAAAGAGTGTCGGCTCGGCGTCGCCCTTTTGCTCCTGCATTTTGGAAAAATCCAGACTCCGCCCGAGTAGCCGCGGCGGCGTCCCTGTCTTGAAACGCTCCAGCTCGATCCCCGCACGCAAAAAGGCTCCCGAGAGGGTCTGCGCAGAAAAGTCGCCCAGGCGCCCGCCTTCCTGCTTGTTCGCGCCGATGTGCATGAGCCCGCGCAGAAAGGTGCCGGTCGTCACCACCACCGTCCTGGCGCGAAATTCGAGATCAAAGTTCGTCCTCACCCCCACGACCCGGTCGCCCTCGAAGACCAGGTCGGTCACCAGTGCCTGAAAGAGCTCCAGCCCAGGCTGGAGCTCCAGCGTGTGCTTTAGCCGGTTTTGGTAGGCCTTCTTGTCGCTCTGCGCACGCGGCGAGCGCACCGCGGGGCCTTTCGATTCATTGAGCAGCCGAAACTGGATCGCCGTCAGGTCGGTATTGATCGCCATCTCGCCGCCGAGCGCATCGATCTCGCGCACGATTTGCCCCTTGGCCTGACCTCCGATGGCCGGATTACAGCTCATCTGCGCCACCGTATCGAGATTTCCCGTCAGCAGCAGAGTAGGGGAGCCCATCCGCGCCGCTGCCAAGGCCGCCTCAACGCCCGCGTGCCCCGCGCCGCAGACGATCACATCGTAGGGGATCTTGTTATAAATCATCGAAATAAAGGCGATTCCAAGAGGAAGAAGCAGGAGAGGAGGGAAATAGGGCAGGCGGAGTAGAGAACGGCAGGCGTAGCGCACACACAAGTGGCAGCCCATCATTTACCGATGCAGAAACTGGCAAAGAGCTGATCGAGCATCCGCTCGTTATCGACCCGCCCCGCGATTTCGCCAAAGGCATCGAGCACGCCACGCAGCTCGCTCGACACAAGCTCGACAGGCGCCTGTGCGCGGAACTGCTCAAGCGCACGAGCCAGCCCAGTTTTGGCACGGGCGAGTGCCTCGGCATGGCGGGCATTTATCGCGATAACATCCGCGCCCTGTTCCACGTGGAACAATTCGGCATGGCGGGCAAGCGCCGTTCGCAGCGCCTCCACCCCTTCGCCGGTCAGCATCGAAGTCCTCACACGCTGAATCTCCGGCCAAGCTGCCGCAGTCGCAGGGTGGGGCGGCAAATCGCTCTTGTTGGCTACGAGCAAGGCGCGCTCAGGGCGGATTGCTGCGAGCACAGGCTTGGGCAGGGTAGGGGGCGGACGCGATGCATCGATGACCAGCAGCAGCAGATCCGCCTCCTCGGTGAGGCTTAATGATTTCTCAATCCCCTTTGCTTCAATCTCTTCCGGATTTTCATTGAGCCCGGCGGTATCGATCAACCGAAACGGGAAACCGCCTAGCAGGAGCATCTCTTCGAGATAGTCGCGCGTCGTCCCCGGGCGCTCGCTGACGAGTGCGCGGTCGCGCCCCAGCAGCGCATTGAGCAGCGAGCTCTTGCCGACATTCGGTTCACCGAGAATTACCACGCGCAGCCCTTCGCGCAAAATATCACCGTAATGATTGGTCTCCAATATTTTAGATACAGAAACCTGGAGCTTATCGACCTCTGTGCCAACCCAGCTCTGATCCTCCCGCGGCAAGTCTTCTTCGGGGAAGTCGATATACGCCTCGATCCGCGCCAGAATCACCAACAGGCGGTCGATCAGGCCCTGCATATGCCGCCCCAGGGAACCGCGAAGTTGTTGATTGGCAGCAGCCAGGGCTCGCTCGCCGCGCGCGTGGATCAAGTCCATGACCGCCTCGGCCTGCGACAGGTCAAGCCTCCCGGCGAGAAAGGCCCGCTGGGTAAACTCGCCCGGCGCCGCGTGCCGGCAACCGCGCGCGACGAGGTCTTCGAGGATTTTTTGGGCGATATACGGGTTTCCGTGGCAACTGATCTCCAGCGTGTCTTCGCCCGTGTACGACGCGGGCGCACGAAACAGCGTCAGCAGCACATCGTCGATCAGCTCGCCCGAGAGGGCCCGATAATCGGCGCGAGTCGCCACCCGAGGCGCAAGCGGCAGCAGGGCAGGGGAGGGGAGGAAGTCCCCTTTTCCTGGCGACGCGCTCGTTGGCACGTCGCCCTCGCCCTTGCTCCCGCTTGAAGCCGCGTTTCCGCTGTTCTCCACACCGCCACCAAGCGTTGGGGCAGGGGAATACACCGGCGCAAAGGAGGTCGCGTCGTTTCCCGCCGTGGAGACTAGCGCACGCGCGATTTCACCCACGGCGGGGCCGCTGACGCGCAGCAGCGCAATGGCAGAGGTGCCCACCGGCGTAGCCAGCGCGGCGATAGTATCCTGCGGCGAAGCAAACATGCCCGCTAGCCAAAGCGCCCCTTTCCCTCAAGACAAGGAGGACAACAGGCCTCCTCTTGCCCAGCTATCCCGCCCCCATCACCCCTTCTTGGCCTGGTAGGCGCCGCCCTCGTAGTTCAGCCCAGCCAGCATGGCGACAAACTAACTTGACACCTGTGAATCTTGGATATTGGGCTACCTCCAGCTCATCTGCCACGTGTAGAAGGAGTATCCGGGGCCCTTACATGGTAAACATGTAGGGGCCTCAGCCACTTTGGGCGGCTCGCCACGCATCACGCTCCTTCCTGAACTTCGCCTTGGTGTGCTCCCGCAAACAGTAAGCAGTCTTTAGCAAGTAGAACCTCCGTTGCCCCTGAGGTTGGCGCTTGGCCAAAACCACTGCAAAATCGTACGCTTTTGCCCAAATGACAACATGCACCTGTCCTTTGCGGTAGTTTTCCCAGTATGAAAATCCCTCGTTTTGTGCGTTCGTGATACACCACGAGACCCAAGGCAGCCGCTCGCAACGTCTCAAATCGGGAATTCGCGCTTCCTCATCTCGGTTCCTAGAATCAGGCGCCTCCGAAATAAGATGCCAAAACCCATAGCCCATTCCCCTGGTCTCCGGAAGAAACCGAACTCTCACTGGATGGCCTAAGAACCTCAGATCAGCCCACACTATGATTTCGAGGTAAATCTCATATAGACGAGACTCATACTGCGACCAATCTCCATACTGATCGAACTGTACTAGTTCGGGAGGATGGTTCAATCCTGTGCCCTCCAAATGAAAAGGTTAAATTTCTTCTCCTGCGGTAAAGTACTTTTCTCAAGATTTGCACCTAGCTTATCCTTTAACTGATTAACTAAAAGAGATTTAGCCCCACTCCCCAACAAACCACGATGCAAATATGCCAATGCTCCAATCAATAAATCTGCTAGCTGGAGCAAGGCTAGGTCGGACGAATGAACCAGTTCTAACGATTCAATAATATCTTGATTGAAATCGTAGTTCCCGTTGCATAAGAAATCGTGGAGGCGACGCACCTTACTTACGCCATGAGTATCTTTTATATCTAAAAAAATGCGATAGCGGTACCTAGGCTCAACCAAGCGATTGAGCAAGGTATACCATTGTTTATAATAAAACTCATCATGACTCTGATTAAACCTTAAGTGATTAAGCTTCCCCTTATCGGGAACAACCAAGGCCCTAAACCCCAAAACACGTTCATCAAAAAACAAATCTATTAGGCTCTTGTAAAAATCTAACTTGGCAGGAGAAACCTTTACCCACTTAATCTCGAAGGCATCGCTGAGCCCATGTAAGCGCTTCAGCTCTCTAATTTTACGCACCAATTGCTTACGATGATTTGAAGGGCACCAAAGAGCCCCTAATACCATTGCTCGCTGGCCATCATTTTCTAGATGGCATGACTCATCACAATACACATGAATAGTCCGAGGCATATCTTTTAGATCCCAAGCAATCGGAAAACTCACTTCAAAGGGCGAGCATTTTCTACCGTCAAAATAGAGAGTTCATATACCTACATATCACAAGAACGTAGCCTAAACCCCTGCCGCACCAAGAGGCATCAGCCTTTCAAAACTCTTCTGTGGTGCGGGGCGCGGAGGGGCACTGGGTGTCGAGGGACGCGCGGTAGTTTATGCAGCCGCGCAGAAATTGCGGCCAGGCAGGTACCTCGTCGGGCGAGGCTGCCTCTTGCTCGGGTAACAACCCCCACAATTGCGGCTGATACCAGGGTCGCAGACCCTTTTGCTTGGCGGCGCACTCGTTGGTGCGCCGTCAGGGCAAAACCAATGTGGAGAGTAAAATCCCCGCGCGCAGTTTTCGCACTTCGGCCAAAAGTGCCTCGCGCGACATCGTGTCGAGATCGGCATCCAGCGCAGGCGAAACGGCATCGGGGCCGCGCGCGAGCGCTATTGGCCTAGCCGCGAGTTCCGTCTTCGGCTCCGGCCCTACCGCCGCCCCTGCCGCCCGATTTGCCGCCGGTTTCACAGCCGCGCTTGCGCCAGCGCGATCCGCAGCAGCGCCCGCTGCGCTGCCAGAATCGGCTGCCGCCGGATTACTCATCGGCAGCGTCTCCGCCGTCCTCGCTGCCGCCGCTGGGCAGGCTGACGTCTTCGCCGACCTTCAGCGCATCGACCTTGGTCATGACGGCGGCCTGGATTTTGTCGGCGAGCGCCTGGTTGTCCTTGATCGCCACGCGCGTGGCGTCGCGGCCCTGACCGATCAGTTCGCCATCGAAGGAGATCCACGAGCCGCGTTTTTCCAACACCTTGTGATGCAGGGCGAGGTCGAGCAGCGAGCCGGTCGTCGAGATGCCCTCGTCGTACATGATGTCGAACTCCACTTCGGTGAAGGGCGGGGCGATCTTGTTTTTCACGACTTTGATCTTGGTGCGGTTGCCCACGATCTTGCCCTCCGCGCCTTTGATCGGCTCGCGACGGCGGATGTCGATCCGCACGCTGGCGAAAAACTTCAGCGCGCGGCCACCGGAGGTCGTCTCGGGGCTGCCGTACATGACGCCGATTTTCTCGCGTATCTGGTTGGTAAAGATGCAGATACACTTGGTCTTGTTTACCACTGCGGTGAGGCGGCGCATGGCCTGCGACATGAGCCGCGCCTGCGCGCCGACGGTGGCATCGCCCATCTGGCCTTCGAGCTCGGCCTTGGTCGTGAGCGCGGCTACGGAGTCGAGGACGATCACGTCAATCGAGTTGGAGCGGATGAGGGTCTCCATGATGTTGAGCGCGTCTTCGCCGGAGTCGGGCTGCGAGACGAGGAGGTCGTCAAGGTTTACACCGACGACGCGCGCGTACTTCGGGTCGAGCGCGTGCTCCACATCGATAAAGGCAGCGAGCCCGCCGCGCTTCTGCGCCTGCGCAATGACGCTCAAACAAAAGGTCGTCTTGCCCGAAGATTCCGGCCCGTAGATTTCGATGATCCGCCCCTTGGGCAGGCCGCCGCCGCCGAGCGCGAGGTCGATCAACAGCGAGCCGGTGCTCAGGCAATCAACCGCCATTTTCTGGTTGCTGCCCAGCCGCATGATCGAGCCTTCGCCGAATTGCTTGGTGATGCTGGAAACGGCGAGCTCGATGTTCTTCTCGCGGCTGTTGGTATCGGGGGCGATCGTGCGGGAGGGGGCGGCTTTGGACATATGCAGCCTAGGGAGGCCGCGCCGCGAACGGAGAGCAAGCGCGGTTTATACACTCCTCGACTTATACCGTTTTCAACCACTGCGCGTGGGGCGGCAGGCAGTGCCTGCTCCCATTTACTGTGCGGTTTGTGCATCGGGCATTCCGCCCGATGCACAAACCGCACAGTAAGAACTGCCGCGACCTCCGGTCGCGGTCGTTGACCGACTTATCTGGCGAGGCCCTTGCTGGGGCCTCGTCCGGTGCTGCACTTTTACTCGTTAACCCAAAAAATCCGCCCAAACGGGTTTTCGCTCCATCCGCTGTTTGATGTCCCATTCCCTGTCGCGCTGCGACAGGGGGAGTTCCTGTAAATTTGCGATTTTGTTCGGGCGCGAAGCGCACGCGGCAAAATCGCAAATTGAATGGCACGTGGCGCCACGCCACCGCCCCCCGCGCAGGGGAAGTCTTCGACCCATTTTATTGGCCGCAGCGGCGTTGCCGCTGCGCGCAGGGGTCAGAGACCCTTCTTTTGGGCGAGCCGCTCGTTGGTCGCGCGTTACTCGGGCTGGTAATACTGGCGAAACCAGTCCACGAACTGGCGCAGTCCATCCTCCAGCGGGACGCGCGGCGCGTAGCCGACGGCGGCGTGGATGCGGTCGAGCGAGGCGCAGGTTTCCGGCACATCGGCGGGCTGCGCGGGGAGCAGCTCAAGCCGGGCTTTGCGGCCGATGAGTTGCTCCAGCATTTGCACAAAGAGGAGCGTCTCCACGGGCCGGTGGTGGCCGATGTTGAACATCCGAAATGGCGGCACGGGCGGCTTGAGCGGCGGGTACAGGAGCAGCTTCAGGACACCGTCGCAGATGTCGTCGATGTAAGTGAAATCGCGGCGCGCGCGGCCTTCGGCGAAAAGCTTGATCGGCTCGCCCGCAAAGATCGCCTTGGCGAAGAGCGTGGGCGCGGTGTCGGGGCGGCCCCACGGGCCGTACACGTTGAAAAAACGCAGGCCGGTGAGCGCGAGCCCGTGGAGATGCGCGTAGCTGTGCGCCATCGCTTCGTTGGCTTTTTTCGTCGCACCATAAAAGGAGAGCGGGTGGCTCGTGTCGCCGTCTTCCGCGAAAGGAATCGCCGCACTCGTACCGTAGACGCTGCTCGAAGACGCGAAGACCGTGTGCTTGGGCGGGTGGGCGCGCGCGGCTTCGAGGACTTTAAAAAAACCAACCAGGTTACTCTGCACGTAGGCTTCGGGGTGGGTGACGCTGTAGCGCACGTTGGCCTGCGCGCCGAGGTGCACGACGTAGTCGGGGCGAAAGTGCGCCCAGAGTTTCAGCAACATATCGCCCTCGGCGAAATCGGCCTGCACGAAGCGGAAGTGGGTGCCCGCGGAGGAGTTCGTGGGCGTCGCCGCAATCGCGGAGGCCGAGGAGACCGCCGGATTGCCCGCACGCGCGGCCTGCTGGGCGTCGAGCTCGGCGAGGCGCGCCCGCTTGAGCGCGACGTCGTAATAATCGTTCAAGTTGTCGATGCCGAGGACCTCGCAGTCCGGATGTGCGCTGAGCCGCTTGCAAATGTGGTAGCCGATAAAGCCGGCCGCGCCGGTCACGAGCACTTTCATCCGCGCGGGTATGCTTACGCAGGGCAGCCGCTTCGAGTGTTTTATTTTCCGCAACGCACACGCGCCACGCCACCTTGCGCCGACGGTTTTTTCGCGAATAAACCCGGCCGACAGCGCGCGATAATTCCAGCCGCAAAGCCCGCTTGCGCAGCGAGCAAATTGCACCACAGATTGCGCCCTTATGAAAATCAAAGCCTACCTCAAACCGCACTGCGGATGGTCCAATGGCGTGCGCGCCATCATGCGTAAATACGACCTGGAATTTGAGGACATCGACATCATCAACAACCGCGCCAACTACGCGGAGATGGTGCAGCGCTCCGGCCAACCGCTCTCACCTTGCGTGGAGGTTGACGGGGTGATGCTGGCCGATGTGTCAGGCGAAGAGGTCGAGAATTACTTGCTCAGCAACCATCTGGTGAGCCAACGCGATACCGAGATTGATACGCCACTCAACGCGGGCTGCTCGGACGAAGAACACGCCGCAATGGCGACCCAAACCGTCCGCTTCTTTTAAAGAAGCATGTTCTCCACTGCGCGTGGGAGCTGACAAGTAGCCCTGCGCGGGCGGCGGTGGCGGGGCGCCACGTGCCATTGAATTTGGGAATCGGCCTCGTCGCTTCGCGACGAAACTCGATTCCCAAATTTAACGGACCATCCTCCTGTCGTGTTGCGACAGGGACTGAAACATCAAATGCGGATGGATCGGATTTGGGCGCGGCGAAAAAGTTAACGGGTAAATCTCCCCCGAGCCTCTGGTCGGATAGTTCTTACTGTGCGTTTTGCGTATCGCGCGGAACGCGCGATACGCAAAACGCACAGTAAACGGAAGTGGCGACCCGCCACCGCCCCACGCGCAGTGGAAAAGAGGCGGCGACCATGAAACGGTCGAAGGCCACTTGCGCAGTGGAATAGGCTTACCGATAGCGTGCGGGGCGGCCCAGGTAGTTGAGCATCCAGACTTCTTTCCAGACGCGGTAGCGGCCTGCTTGGGAAATTTTTCCCAACTCTTCGCGCTCAGCGTGTGGGTTGAGGAAGCCGAGCTGTGTATTGAGCTGGTCGAGCTGGTGTTGTTGTGCGTTTAGATCGGCCAGCGGATCGCTTTTGATGGGGAGCGCTTTTTCGTTGATGAGCCGGGCCTGGTGGCGGGCGAGCAAGTTCTCCAGCGAGCGGCACCAGGGCAGCCGCTCCACGAACCATTCTTCGGGGTAAAACCCTGCATAAGGGATGCAGAAATTATCCGTCACGATCCGGTGTCCGGCCTCGGTTTGCGAAACGAGTGAGTAGCACACACCGAGCGTCGCTGCGGAAATCGGCATAAAAGTGATTTGCAGCCGGATGTCTTCGGCCTGGTTTTGGTACACCACTCCGCGCAGGAAGATCCCGCCGCCGATCTCCGCTCTGTATGGCTGCATCAGGCTAAAACCCTGAGCGCGCAGCCACTCCTTCAGCTTCAGGAAACGCGCCTGGGTGGGCCACTCTTCGCCGCCGGGGTTTACGCTATAACGCGGGAAAAGCGGCATGGGGCTGACGCTCATCGCGGCAATGCCGAGCCAGTTGTAAAACGTCTCGATCAAAAACCAGAGCATCAGAAAGGCGAGCACCAGCACCCAGAACGGGCGGTCGATCAGCTCAAAATCGGTGCAGAGCTGCGCGACACCAAAGGCAAAAACGAACCAGCGCAGCCAGCGCGCAAAAATCGCCAGCACCGGCGAGCCGAGCCGCTGGTTGACCTGCATCAAGACAATCGCGGCGATGATGAGGGTGAGGGTGAAATAGGAGGAGCTCATGGACGGACAGCGCGAGAGGAGGGTTCTTCAGCCTGTTTCAGTTGATGGGGAAATCGATGTGACAGTGGTGGCGTAAGACAAGTGCTCGAAGACTGCGTAAAAAAACCGTGATTCAAAAAAATCGCCCACATGGAAAGGCCCACTTGCCGACCATTCGCACACTTGCGGAGCAAGCATCGGACGGTGCGCAGCAACAACCCGCGAGCGGTTCAAAAATGGCCACACACCAAGAGCACTTGCACGGGCCCAAGGTTCCTCGTTTGCAAAAAAAACGCCGACTTAAAATCCAGCCGACGTCTCTTCGCACGCTTCCGCGGACAACCGCGCGGTACCAAGCGCGTGTGCCGCTCTGCGGCGCGCATCCGGCTAGTTTAGCCGGACAGGCATGATCACGCAGATGAAGCTTTCGAGGGTTTTGAAGACGCCCGGGCTGATGTCGTCCTTCACCTCGAAGTAGACCTCGTCCTTGGTCAGCGCGCGGAGCGGATCCATGATGAACTGCGGGTTAAAGGCGACCTGGAGCTCGGGCCCTTCGTAGCTGATCGCCATCGATTCGTGCGACTCGCCGAAATCGGGGCTCTGTGCGGTAACTTCGAGGAGGTTGGGCGAGAGTTTGATTTTGATCGAGTTCGCCTTCTCGCTGCACACGAGCGCGGCGCGGTGCACACACTGGAGGAAGAGCTCGCGCTCCAGTTTGATGCGCTGGTGCGTCTCCTTGGGGATGACTTGCTGGTAGTTCGGGTAGCTGCCCTCGACGACTTTTGAGTAGAGGTAGATGCTGTCGATCAGGCCGTTGTCTGCTTCGTCATTGGTCGCGATCTGGAAGGCAGCGCGGCGGTCGTTGAAGTTGATTTTGACCTTGTTGCCCTTCTTGTCGAGGAGCCGGAGGAGCTCGCTCGCCGTTTTAGCGGGCAGGATGATGGCGCCTGCGCTGGCCTCGGGCACTTCCAGCTCCTTGGAAATGTGGGCGAGGCGGCGACCGTCTGTCGCGACGAGCGTGAGCTTGGCATCCGCGAAGTTGAAATAGACGCCATTGAGGATGTAGCGGGTCTCGTCGCTCGATTGCGCGTAGGAGACGCTCTTGAGCATCGTAGTGAGCTCGTCTTGCTCCAGCGTGAAGGACTTCTCTTCGCCAAACTCGGGCAGCGGCGGGAAGTCGTCTTTGGGGATACCCATGATGCGGAAGTTCGAGCCGCCGGATACGAGCTTCACCTGGTGGTTGGGCGAGGCGGCGACTGCGACATCCACGCTGGGCAGCTCGCGCACGATTCCGGCCAGGCGTTTGACGGGTAGGGTGATCGCACCGGCTTCCTGCACTTCGGCTTTGATCTGGCAGCGGATGCCGAGGTCGAGGTTCGTCGTGGTGAGCGAGATCTGGCCGTTATCCGCTTCGATCAACACGTTGCTCAAGATCGGCATGGTCGCGCGCGAGCCGACTACGTTGAGCACTTGGGCGAGGCCGTTGGCGAAGTGATCCCGGTTGATTTTGAATTTCATAGGCTGGCTAAAGATTTAGAGGTGAGCAGGGGCAATTCACAAAGTCTAAAAGAATAGGATCCTTTTAATAAAATTATCCCTATTATTATGGGCCGTGAGTAAGCCCAACAAGTGCCGGTTTTGAGAGGGAGAAGGGGAGCCTTGCGGGCTGTGAAGAACTGCCGGAAACGGGCCAATAAGTCCGGGGTTATTCACCGCAAAAAGATTTCGGCAAAGCGCACGCAGCTTACTCACAAGGTTCCTCCCAAAGGCTGGGCGAGTTCCGCCAATGGCATTCGCAGTGGCTGCCAGTGGCGGATCGTTTTTTGAAGCCGAGACCCACACTGGTTTTGTTCCTGATCGGTAGGGGTGGGCTTTCAGCGAAGGGGCTCTTCCCAGAGCGTTCGCAGCCGCTGACCCTTTGCGCTTTGCACGCGCCTGAAGTGGCGGATGAGCCCGTAGAAAATGTAGCCCAGCGTAAGGATGAGGAGGGCGATTTCCTTGAGCGCGATGACGAGCCCTGCGGCCACCAGGATCAGGATGAAGGTGCCCATCCGCGTGGTCGTTTGCAGGTCCACTTTTTTACCGCTGGGGTAGCGCACCTTGCTGACCATCAAGAGGGCAATCAGCAGCATCAGAAAGGGCAGGGCGAGTGCCCAGCGGTTGAGGCTCTTGTCGCTCTCGACGAGCTGCGTTAAGAAAAGGACGAGCGCTGCGACCGTCCCCGCAGCAGCAGGCACAGGCAGGCCGATAAAGTCCTTGCTCGAAGTGCTCGCGTTTTTGTCGGAGTCGCGACTGCGCAAGAGCAGGGGATTCGTGATGATGTTGAAGCGCGCCAGCCGGATCGCCGCGCAGAGCAGGTAGACGAAACCGACGAACCAGCCGACGTTGCGAAACCACATGAACCCCTGGGTGGGCGAGATGATGAAGAAGAACATCATCAACGCAGGCGCGACGCCGAAGGAAACCACGTCCGCCAATGAGTCGAACTCCGCGCCAAACAGCGATTCGCGCCCGCCCATCCGCGCGAGCCGCCCGTCAATCAGGTCAAAGGCTGCCGCGGCAAAAATAAGCCACACCGCCATCCGGTAATGCTCCACCGGCTGCCCGTCGAGGTAGCGCCCGTCAACCGCCGTTTCCGCGAGCCGCGCCTGGATGCAGTTGATGATCGCCATAAAACCGCAGAAGAGATTTCCGGCGGTCATCAAGTTGGGCAGGAAGTAAATCCGGCTGGCCTGCGTGACGTTGTAGGGATTGCGCGGATCGTCTGCGGAAAGAGGCGCGGCGTGCGGCGGGTTGTGCGGCGGTGCGGATTCGGCGGCAACGGAAGTCGCAGGCGCGGCGGTTTTTTCCGGCGCGTGCGGGTGGGTCGCAGCGGTGGCCGCCGCTGGCCGAGAGCTGGGGTGGTGGGGCATGGGGGAGCTCACTTTTGCGTTAAACTTTCCAGATATTTCCAGAACTTGGAGTGCTGCTCAAAGAGCTGCTCCTCGGAGACGGGCAGCTTGTTGCGCAGGAGGAAGTCTTCGAGCGAGTTCTTGTGCAGGATGTAGTGGGTGTGGAGCGTCTCGCCCTGCACCTCGAAATAAAAGCGGTAGTCGCCCGCGCGCAGCCGGTAGAACAGCGTCTCCCCGCGCTTGAAGCGGCCAAGCGGTTCGCGCGGCCGCGCAAGGTCGCCGGGCTTCAGGCTGCTGATCGGCTCAATGAGTTCGAGCTGCGCCAGAGTATCGAGCTGCTTGAGCTCGCGCAGACTCTGCTCGGAAAAAGTGACTTGATACATGGGTGCGCCAAAAAATCGGCAGCCTCAAGACTGCCCAAGACTTTCTCCCCAGCGCAAGCGGTCTTCGACCGTTTCATCGTCGCCGCCTCCACTGCGCGTGGGGCGGCAGGCAGTGCCTGCTCCCATTTACTGTAGCGTTTGCTCGTTGGGCATTTTGCCCAACGAGCAAACGCTACAGTAAGAATTGCCCGACCTCTGGTCGGGCGGAGATTTAACCCGTCAACTTTTTCGCTGCGCCCAAATGGGTTTTCGATTCATTTGCATTTGATGCCTCATTCCCAGTCGCAACGCGACTGGGGGATGGTCCGTTAAATTTGGGAATCGAGTTTCGTCGCGCAGCGACGAGGCCGATTCCCAAATTAAATGGAAGTGGTCACCGACCACCGCCCCACGCGTAGTGGAAGCCTTCGGTAACTACGTAATTTCTACGTAATGGAATGGAGCGGGGGAACTTTGCGGAGCGTATGCGTGTCGCATGCTCTGTCCCTACCTCATGGCAGTGCTAGCGGCTGTGAGGGTTGGGATTGTTCTTTGTTTGTTGTGTAAAACCCCTCTCGTGGCGCAGCGGCTGTTTTTTCATACGCTTCAGCTTCTGCACTGCGAGAGGGTGTACGCAAACAAGGGCGCCACCGGGGAGGGGAGATGCGAGGAGGGGGGAATACGGGGCGCGCAACCCGAGGCCGTGCGGGCTCGCAGGTGCGGGTGCGGATTCACCCGGCGGGCTTCATCCACTCGGGTGCGGGGGCACCGTGCAGGTGGTGCTCAAAGAAGTCCCACATGCGTTTCTGAAAATCGCGGCGGTTGGCGTAGCGCACGACCTCGTGCGTCTCGTGCGGGTAATTCACCAGCCACACGGGCTTTTCGTGGCGGCGCAGCGTGAGAAACAGCTCGGTGCTCTGGTTCCAGGGGACGACGCCGTCGCCGTCGTTGTGCATCAGGAGCAGCGGCGTGTGCAGCGTGTGCGCGTGGGCGACGGGAGAATTGGCGAGGTAGCGCTCGGGCGCGGCGGTGAGTGCGGCGCCGAGCCGGCTTTGCGATTGCTCGTACTGGAAGAGGCGGGCGCGGCCGGAGCGCCAGCGAATGCCCGCGTAGGCGCTGGTCATATTTCCCACGGGAGAGCCCGCGACGGCGGCGCGAAACCGGTCGCTCTGCGTGACGATGTAGGCGGCCTGGTAGCCGCCCCAGGACGAACCCTGGATCCCGACCCGCGCAGGATCGACGAAGCTACGAGCGCTCACCGCATCGAGTGCGGCGTGTACGCTGTCGAGCGCGCTGGGCCCGGGCGCGCCGATCTCGTAGGCGATGTCTACGAGGTACACGAGGTAGCCATTGCTCACGTAGTGGGGGATGTTGATATTTGCGCTGTAGCTCGGCGCGAAGAAGGCGTGCCGCAATGGGGAGAGGCGTTCGTAGAGGTAAACGATGAGCGGGTAGCGCTGGCTCGGGTCAAAGTGCGGCGGCTTGTAGAGCAGCGCTTTCAGCGGCGCGCCTGCGGGCCCGGTGTAGTCGATGATTTCCGGCGGGCTGCCCCAGTCGAGTGGGGCGAGCTGGGCGCGGCCATCGCTCACGCGCTGCGGCGCGGTGAAGTGGCCGTCGCTCACCCACAGGTCGGGAAACTCGTCGAAGCGCGAAGCGCTGAACAGGAGCACATCGCGGCTGTGGCTCCGGCCGGGGCCTGCATTGGCGGTTGCGCTTCCTGCCGGGGCGGGGCGGCGCGCGGCGTCGAGGTAGCGGTAGTTTTTCTCGCCCCAGAGGAGCCGTTGCGGCGGGGGCGCGTCGGCCTGCCCGGCGGGGGCGCTGTGGGGCAAGATCGCTTGCCGGAAAAAGCCGCTGTCGCGCGTGCGCTCGTCTTCGCCGCGCAGGATCAGCGGCTCGGCGGGATCGATCCCGCGCAGCCACAGGGGCGCACGCGGCTCCGGCTCGGTTTCGCTGTGTCCTTGCTGGGGAGCGACGTCTTGCAGCCGCAGGACGATCTGCTCTTTGCGGCCAAAGCCTGCGGTGAGGTTACGCGGCGCGGGCGGCGGCGGGCGGCTTTCCCATTCCTCCTGCTCTTCTTCGGCACTTAGCGGAGCGGCGACGCTGAGCTGCCACAGGTCGTAGCGGTCGTAGACGATGAACGAGCGGCCATCGGCGAGCCAGCCGCCCCAGCCGTAGGGCGGCGCGGGCTCCAGTTTATCGTGCTCTTCGTAGGCGAAGGAGACCGGCAGCCCGGCGCTGAGGTTGCGCGAATCGCCGCTCGCCAGATCGACCGCCCACCAGTGCCCCGCATCGAAGTAGGCGACGTATTGCTGGGGACCTGCTTTGGGCGAAAAATAGAGACTCGGCAGCTCCTCGTCTCCGGAGAGGCCGCGCAATTTTTTGGCGACGAGGCGGCGGGCACCGCTCGTTGTGTCGACGGCGTAAACATCGGCGTAAGTGGCATCGTAATCGCGCAGCCGCAGATAGGGCCCTTCGTCGAAAGCCAGCGCCCACAGGCCGTCTTCGCTGAAGCGCAGTTCGGAAAATCGCGTGCTGCCAATCGGCACGAAGCGCAGCGTTTCGAGATCAAGTACGCCCGGGTAGCTGCGCGTGCGCTCGACTTCGCTGAGGACGCTGCGGCGCGGGGCGATCAGGCCATCGTCCCAGCTCCACAGCTCGGGGAAGGCTTGTTCGAGCGGATCGGCGTTTGGGTCGCTCGCGGCAGCCGCGTTGCTCGTGCCGCGCGGCGATCGTGCGTCGGGCGCCTTGCCGTCCGCAGCGGGCTTGGGCACGAGGCCGACGTAGAGTTTTCGCCCATCGGCGGAGAATTCCAGGCTGCTGTGCTCGCCGATTTGCATCGTGTGCGGGAGCCCGGGAGTCGCCGCCGCAAGGACCATTGTGGGGGCGCGCTCGCCCAGTTTCCAAAGCCCCACTTCGTGGCGGCCGTCCTGGTATTTTACCAAAAACGCGGCCTGGGCCTGCCGCGCGTCCCAGGTGAGCTTGCTCAGGCGAGCCGCTCCGGTTTTGGCGGTGCGAAACAGGTGTTGGGGCTCGCCCGCGCCGCCGGGCGCGTAGGCGTAGAGGCCATTGCGATTTTGCCGCGGCGAATCGACGAGGTACAGCAGCGTGCGCGCATCGCGGCTCAGCGAGTACTCGGTCACGTAGTCAAAAGTGCGTTGCTGGCCTTTGCCGCCGACCTGCTTCGCCGCGCCCCGGCCGCGCAGCGGGCCAGTGAGGAGCTCGCGCAAAACGAGGCGGCGATTTTCCGGCGGCGGCCGGAGTGTGCCCTTCGCCGCGCCGGACGGGGCGGGGACTCGCGAAAACGGGGGGGCGCTCGTGCGGCTGGGCGGCAGCTCGGCCATTACGGGCTCATGCAGGTAGGCGATCCACGCGCCGCCACCGAGGCTCGCCTGCACCGACTGTACCTCGGGCACGAGCTCGCTGTGTCCGGCCTCAAGATCGACCAAGATCATCGGTTGGCGCAGTTTTCTGGGCGAGGTGGCCTGGGCGCGCAGCAGATCGATGCTGCGGGGCTCCCGCATGCGTGCTTCGCGCTGCGTTTGCGCCGAGGGGAAGATCAAGCTGATCAGGAATCGGCTGTCGCCAGTGAAGAGGTGCTCGACGCTTCGCGGCGGTGGCGGGCGGCCGCTGGCACTCACCCCTTGGGGGAAAGCGGGCGGTGGAGTCTCGCCCGCGTTGAGCCGGTAGCTGCGGAGCGATTTACCGGCTGGGGAAGCGGGATCGGGGAGCTGGCGGACGACGATCTCGCCATCGCCGCGCGCGGGCATGAAGCCGTAGGCGAGCCAACGCCCGTCGGGCGAGAGCGTGGGCGAGCTGATGCTGCGCCAGCTCTCGAAATCGGCCCACGCGAGCGGCCGCTTTTTTTGCGCGGTGTCCGGCGCTGCGGCACCGGCGGCTTGCGCGAGCGGTGGCGGGAGGGGCGGGGGCTGCGCGGATGTGGGGGGAGCGGCGAGTGCGAGGCCCAACGCGAGCGCGGCGATAGGGGGAAGCGCGGCGGCGGCTCGCCAGCGGGCCAAGGTCAAGGCGCGGGGCGGGGCCCAGACGGCGGAGTGGGCGCACCTCATTTGTGGCGCGCACCGGGCACCGCTCTCTGCAGAACGGTGCCGGAGAAGGAGGGAAACCCTAGTCCAGGGTGTTGAGGTTTTGGATAAAGGCATCCGCAGCGTGGGTGGATTCGTCGATTGTGCGGACGAGTGCGCCGAGCTCTTCGAGGAGGCTCTCCAGCGTCGTATTCAGCTCACTGCGGGCCTGCGCGTTGAGCCCGTGTTTTATGAACAGCACCTGATCTTTAAAGTGGACGAGCGCGGGCTCCATTTTCCCGAGGATCGCTTGCTGCGAGGCGACAAAGGTGCCGTAGCGCGCGCGCGTCGTGGCGAGCTGCCGCTCACTCAGCTCGCGCAGGGCCGCGTTTTGGTAGAGCGCGAGTTCCCTTTCCCACTCCTTGAAAAGGGCGGCGGCGGCGGTATCGACCGCGGGTAATCGCCGCGCCAGATCGCGCGTGCGCTCCCGCCCATTCTTGAGCTGGGCATCCAGCTCGGCGTGTTTTTCGCGAAGCTGCCCCGGGCTGACCTGAGAGATCGAGCCCAAGCTTGCGATTGCGCTGGCGAGCTGGTGCCGCGCTTCCTCTTGCGCGCTCTGCACATGCTGGATGCGGCGGACGAGGACGTCGCGGCGGGTCATCCCGCGCTGCTCCAGCGCGCGGTGGTAAGCGGTCGAGCAACCCGTGAGGGCGGCTCCGAAAAGTACAACAAGGGCGAGGCGTAAGAAGGCGACATTCATTTTTTAGGTTGTGGGTAAATGGGGAGGAATAGAGGCGCCAAGCTGTGCCGGTGGCACTTTCATTTACGCTCACGCGAATTGGGATATACGCAATCCATACTGTCGCTGTGCGAGGGTGAAGACTCTACTACGCACGGCGACAGAGAGTGAGCCATCGAGCGCGAATGAAGCGGAAGCTCAGCGGGGCGATTTTTTCAGTTAACCGGTTAACGCTGTTCGGACGCGGCCCAAAGAGGCCACGCTGCTGTCCCGAATCGAATTTCCTTTTCTGGCCCCCGCGCTAGCGGGGGGAGAGTACATCGCGTGTATCCCGAGTCGCGCGAGCGTAAATGGAAGTGCCACCGGCACAAAAGTGCGCAGTTCGAGTGCTCTTCCCTTGGCGGCGCCGTGAGTGCTCCCTACAACCGCCGGTTTCTTCTCTCCCCGAACCATGCCCTCCGCGCGTAAAAACACCCGTTCCCCCAAGTCGACCCTCCCGCCTCTCCGCAGCACCAAGCCAAAAAAAGCGTCGCTGCCCAGCGCCCGCGCGACACCGGCCCAGCCGCCGCCTGTGACCAAGCTCATGGCGGCCAACCGCGGCGAAATCGCCGTGCGCATTTTTCGCGCGGGCACCGAGCTCGGCCTGCGCACTGTGGCGATTTACGCGGAGGAAGACCGGCTGTGCATTCACCGCTACAAGGCCGACGAAGCCTATCAGGTCGGCCAGGGCCTCGGCCCTGTCGCCGCCTACCTCGACATCCCCGGCATCATCGCGCTGGCCAAGGAAAAAGGCGTCCAGGCGATCCACCCGGGCTACGGATTTTTGTCGGAAAACGCGGAGTTCGCCCGCGCCTGTGCCGAGGCGGGCATCGCCTTTGTGGGGCCGCGCCCCGAGCTGCTCGAAATGATGGGCGACAAGACCGCCGCCCGCAGCCTCGCCAAGCAGGCCGCCGTGCCCGTCCTCCCCGGGACGGAAGAGCCCGTGAGCGACCGCGCCGAGGCGATCAAGATTGCCGGGCAGATCGGCTTCCCGCTGATCATCAAGGCGGCCTTCGGCGGCGGCGGCCGCGGCATGCGCATCGTGCGCCACGCCGGGGAGCTCGGCCCGCTGCTCGAAGAAGCGCAGGGCGAGGCCGAGCGCGCGTTTGGAAATCCGGCAGTGTTTCTGGAAAAATACATCGCCAACGCGAAGCACATCGAAGTGCAGATCCTCGGCGACAAGCACGGCAACGTGATCCACCTGCACGAGCGCGACTGCTCGGTGCAGCGCCGCCACCAGAAGGTGATCGAGGTCGCCCCCAGCTACGGGCTGCCGCGCGAGATCATCGGCGAGCTCTGCGAGGCCGCCGTCGGCCTGGCCCGCGCGATCCGCTACGATAACGCGGGCACCATCGAGTTCCTCTACGACCTCGATACGCACCAGTGGTACTTCATCGAGATGAACCCGCGCATCCAGGTGGAGCACACTGTGACGGAGGTCATTACCGGTCTCGACCTCGTCCGCGCGCAGATCCTCATCGCCCAGGGCCATGCCCTGCACTCGCCCGAAGTCGGCATGCCCCAGCAAGCCGATGTGCCCTGCAACGGCTACGCCATCCAGTGCCGGATCACGACCGAGGATCCGGAAAACAAATTCGTGCCCGACTACGGGCGCATCCTCGTTTACCGCTCGCCCGGGGGCTTGGGCGTGCGGCTCGATGGCGGCATGGGCTACGCGGGCGCGGTCATCACGCCCTTCTACGACTCGATGCTCGTGAAGGTGATCACCAGCGGCCAGAGCTACGAACTCGCGCTCTCCCGCGCGCGTCGCGTCCTCAGCGAGTTTCGCATCCGCGGGGTGAAGACGAATATCCCCTTTCTGGAAAATGTCATCGAGCACCCGCTCTTCTGCAACGGCGCGGCCACGACGACGCTCATC
Organism: Cephaloticoccus primus; assembly: GCF_001580015.1. GTDB lineage: Bacteria > Verrucomicrobiota > Verrucomicrobiia > Opitutales > Opitutaceae > Cephaloticoccus > Cephaloticoccus primus. The sequence continues at coordinate 3,418 of NZ_LSZQ01000068.1, read as the reverse complement.
GACACCACGCCCGAGCTCTTCCGCTTCGCCCCGCGCCGCGACCGCGCGACCAAGCTGCTGAACTACCTCGGCGACATCATCGTAAACGGCCACCCGCAGGCCAAGGGCTACCGGCCCGCCGCGCCCCTGCGCCCGGCCACACTCAAGCCGCCGCCCGAAAGTGCAGCGTGTTTTCAGGAGCGCTCGACTTTGATCGCTGAATCAGGACCTGCCGCCAACGAGCGGCACGCCCAGAAAACAAGTCGAGCGACTTCGCGCCAACTGCTCCTGGAGCTCGGCCCGCGCAAGTTTGCCGACTGGGTGCGGCGCCAGAAGCGGCTCCTCATCACCGACACCACCTTTCGCGACGCGCACCAGTCGCTCATGGCCACGCGCGTGCGCAGCTACGACATGCTCGCCAGCGCGGGCTACCTCGCGCGCTACGCACCGCAGCTCTTCTCTCTGGAGATGTGGGGCGGGGCGACCTTCGACACCGCCATGCGCTTCCTCGACGAGGATCCCTGGGAGCGCTTGCGCGAGCTGCGCACCCGCGTCCCAAACATCTGCTTCCAGATGCTCTTCCGCGGGGCCAACGCCGTCGGCTACTCCAACTACCCCGACTCCGTCGTCGCCGGCTTCGTCCGCCACGCGGCCGCCAGCGGCATGGATATTTTCAGGATCTTCGACTCGCTCAACTACCTGCCCAATCTCCGCGTCGCGATGGAGGCCGTGCACGACACACACGCCATCTGCGAAGGCACGCTATGCTACGCGGGCGACATCCTCGACCCGCGCCGCGACAAGTTTTCGCTCAAGTACTACGTGCGCCTGGCGAAGGAGCTTGAGCGGATGGGCGCGCACATGATCGCCATCAAGGACATGGCCGGGCTGTGCCGCCCTTACGCCGCGCACAAACTCGTCAAAACGCTGAAAGCCGAAGTCGGCCTGCCGATCCACTTTCACACGCACGACACCAGCGGCGTGGCCTCCGCCTCCGTGCTCCAGGCGAGCGCCGCCGGAGTCGATGTGGCCGATCTCGCCATCGCCTCCATGTCGGGCAGCACCTCGCAGCCCAACCTCAACTCCATCGTGGCCGCGCTCCAGCACACCCCGCGCGATACCGGCCTGGACCTGCCCGCGCTCGACGCCTACTCCGACTACTGGGAGCAGGTCCGCGAGTACTACCGCCCCTTCGACACCGCGCCCAAAACCGGCAGCGCCGAAGTCTACCTACACGAGATGCCAGGCGGCCAGTACACCAACCTCAAGGAGCAAGCCGCTGCGATGGGCGTCTCCCACCGCTGGCCCGAAATCGCCCGCACCTACGCCGAGGTGAACACCCTCTTTGGCGACATCGTAAAAGTGACCCCCTCCTCAAAAGTCGTGGGGGACATGGCGCTGTTCCTCTTCTCGCGTGGCATCAAACCCGCCGATGTCGTCAACCTGCCCGCTGGCGAAACGCCCTTCCCCGAAAGCGTCATCGACATGCTCCAGGGCGGCCTCGGCTGGCCCGAAGGCGGCTGGCCCCACGGCGTGTGGCGCGCCGTACTCGGCGAGAAAAAGTTTAAGGCCGCACAAGCCAGGTACCGCGCCGAGATGGCGAGCAACAAACGCTCGTCGCGCGCCAAGACAGGAGGGCCTGCGACCCACGCCCGCGAACTCGGGAAACTCCGCACCGAGCTCTCCGCAAAACTCCGCCGCGAGGCCGATGACGACGACCTCTACTCGCACCTCATGTACCCGCAGGTCTTTGCCGAGTTCGACAAGCGCAGTCGCGCCCACGGCAAAGTCGCCGCCCTGCCCACGCCCGCCTTCTTCTACGGCCTCCAGCCTCAGGAAGAAATCTCCATCGAGATCGAGGAGGGTAAAGTCCTCATCGTGCGCCTCATCAGCGTCAGCGAGCCCGACAAGGAAGGCCGCCGCACCATCACCTACGAGCTCAACGGCATGGCGCGCGAAGTCCTCGTCGCCGACAAAAGCCTCGCCGCGCAAACCCGGTCGCGCCCCAAGGCCGACCTCGCCGATCCGCTCCAGGTCGCCGCGCCCATCCCCGGCCTCATCGTCACGCTGAGCGCCTCCGTCGGTGCCAAAGTCAGCAAAGGCGACCGCCTCTTCATGATGGAAGCCATGAAAATGCAGACCAGCGTCTACGCCTCCGAAGACGGCACCGTGGCCGAGCTCCACGCCGCCGTGGGCGACACCGTCGAAGCCAAAGACCTGATCGTCCGCCTAGCCAAGTGAGCCGAGCAATAAAGGCGCAGGCGCAATCCGCGTCCTGCTGGCCGTAGGCCGTCGCCTTGCCCGAGGTCGGCTGCCGCGCGCCCGCGCCCGCAGCTTGTGGTGCGGCCTCGTTCCGGCAGCTCCCGGTTCCAAAACCGTAGTTGAAATGGGGCCACCCGCGCGGGCGCTTCGTTTGGTTTACGGGTTGAGGAACAAGAGCGAGGCAGCAGCGGAAAGGCCGGGAAGTGAGAGACGGCGCGGGCTGGGTTTGGAGTGGCATTTCCAACACGGCTCGTTGGCAGTCCGGTTGACGTTGCAGCTTTCCTCCGCAGAGTGCGCACCCATGAAGACGGCTACTCGTGCAAATATGCGAACGGTTACAAAGGTGATCAAAATGGGCGACTCGAAAGCCGTGCGGCTGCCGCGCGAGTGGAAGGGCAGAGCCAAGGAACTCGTCGTAGAACTCCAGGATGATGGGGAAATTCTTCTCTACGATCCGGTCGAGCGGGAAAAAGCCTTCGAGAAACGCTTGGCCGCACTGCGCGCCTTTAGCGAAGGCCCTCCCCTCGACCTCGAATTCGAGCGACCATGGTAAAGAGGCGCATTTACTTCCCCGATACCAATGCGCTGTCGGGGTTCGCAGCGCGGCGCGATGAGCATTTGGTGGAGCTGATCGAGCGGCATCGCTCAGCACTTAGATTGTCCGCAGTCGTGTGGTTTGAGCTCTGCTACGGTGCAGAAAAGAGGAAGGACCAGCTGAAGTTTGAAGCGCGTTTGGAGGAGCTGCGGCACTTGATTCCGAAGGTGGAGCCATTTGATGAAGTGGCCGCTCGCGCTGCCGCCAGAGTGAGGGCTTATCTTGCGAATCTGAAGCCTAACGCGCAGCCGATCGGGCCCCTCGACTGCTTGCTCGCAGGCCACGCACTTGCGCTCGGTGCCACTGTAGTGACCAACAATGTCCGCGAATTCTCCCGAGTTCCCGGCCTCTTGGTCGAAGACTGGCAAGACACTCTCGGCTGAGCGAACACTCAGGCCACTAGCACCCAGCTTCGCTGGCGGCCCGGACGTCTCGCAAAGGGTGCGTAGGAATCGGGAGAGGGAGTTTTGCTAAGTTGGGGAGGAATAAGCGGGGCCAGATTCAGTTTAAGCCGTGAGGTGTAGCACAGAGTCTTGCGCCTCTATGGCTTATTCTCTTCTCACAAAATTCTCGGTGAGCGCG
>NZ_LSZQ01000067.1 GCF_001580015.1 Cephaloticoccus primus | reverse complement strand
CACGAGGTATATAATCGGATTCAAGAGGATCGTTTTGGCGAGGAGAGCAAGGCGGCGCGAGGGGCTCGCCGCGAAGGCAAGTTTCATGAGGCCGTTGTGCACGACTACCCCGATCTGGCCGTGCAGAAACTGGGGAGTACCAAACCCCAAGGGGTTTCCCAACTTAATAGCGAGCGTCGAGGTGTTAACTATTTATTATCCTGCGCGCCTCCAACCTGGAAGCCGGTTAAACAACGCGGCCTTTTCAAGACGGCGTCCATTTTTGATCGCATCTATGGTCGCATTCCTACAGTAAGTAAAACGGTACATTCACTGCGTAATTTCCTGGAAGACGGTCCGCGACCTGTTATGGAAACTCGGGATAGGCGGGATGGGTATATTGCGACACTCATTGACGAGTTGGTACAGCTGGCATCGGGCTATCAACAGGGTTTCCCTCCCGGCTGGAGTTTAAATCCCGAAACTGAACTCAATGAGGAGGAGTGCCTATGGCTGGATCCCTATCGGGCAACATTCGAGGAAGAATACGAGTTTCGTGAGAAGTGGTTATGGATGGACTGGCCCGAGCGGATTGGCGAGCGCTTTGCCGGATGGCTTAAGGGGCAGTTGGAAGGTAAGCTTCTTATGGGCGACGTTGAGTTTCGTCACTGGAAAAAAGAATTATTACTGGACGAGAGCGAGTCCGGCTGGGCTCGTGAGTTGCACAAGCAGTGTCACGAGATCCACCAGCGATGCAAGAAGTTCCCAAGCACAAAAAGGGAAGATAAAGAAAAACCCGCTAAAGAAGTGGAGGCTAAAGTATGAGTGTAGACCATATTGCTGACGAGGGCTTACTGGTTTTGCCGCGGCTGCGTATTCAAAATGCAAACGCCATTTCCAGTCCGCTCACTCATGGTTTCCCGTCCATCACAGCCTTTGCAGGCTTCATGTGGGCGCTGGAGCGGAGGCTGACAGCCGCGGGGATTAATCTTGGCTTCGATGCTTTTGGTGTTATTTGTCATTCGCACCAGGAGCAAGTAGCCGATGGTTATGTTAAAACCTTTCATTTAACGCGCAATCCGGTCGACAGAGCAGGCGACACAGCCGCCATTATCGAAGAGGGGCGGGTTCATTTAGAGCTCACCCTGATCTTTTCTGCCTTTGGAAAAGGTGGGGAGGAATCACATATCTTCCGGCAAAGTATGCAGGAAGCTCGCGACAAGCTCACCAAATCGATTGCACAACAGATTTGCACCATGCGTGTGGCCGGAGGCAGTATTGTATTACCAGAGCCCGAGGTACAGCTAATACCCATTTCAGAAAGTACGCGCACAAGTGACTTTCAGCGCTGGCGCCGGAGATGGCTTCCCGGCTTCGCTTTGGTGAGCCGCGATGATTTACTGAAAACCCATTGGGAGAAGCTAAAGTCGGTAAAATCCGATACGAGCCTTCTAGATGCGTGGCTGGATTTATCACGCTTTAATTACAAGGCTGAGCAGTCAGCGAGCGGGAAGGTAAAATGGCAGCACGACCGCCCTCAGCACTCAGGTTGGATTGTGCCAATTCCAATTGGCTACGGGTCACTTTCAGAACTGTACGGCCCCAGTGAAGTGCATAACGCACGCGACACTGAAACCCCTTTTCGCTTTGTCGAAAGCCTGCACTCCATAGGCCAATGGCTCGGCCCACACCAGCTCAGCGACATCGACCAACTCCTCTGGAAGCCGGACAACGCCCCCGAGAGGGGACTTTATCGGCTCCGCAATTCATACCGGCCCTCACCCTGACTAAAAGTTACCTCCTCAATTACTGTTTCTCAAACCCTTAACTCTAGCTACCCATGTCCGAAAACAAAAAATCCTCCGAAGTAAAAACCGCTACCGTTCTCGCCTTTGAGCGCAAACTCGATCCCTCCGATGCCTTGTTTTTCTCAGGCAAATGGGACGAGCGTAACGCTTCTGGGAACTGGCCCACCGTCACTATCCACGAAAAATCAGTGCGCGGCACAATATCCAATCGGCTCAAAGCCGGTGAGCAAGATCCCGCAAAACTGGATGCTGCGATTGAGAAGCCCAATTTACAAACCGTAGATGTAGCCACACTGCCTCCCGATGCCGATACCCTGAAGGCTCAGTTTACGTTACGCGTATTGGCAGGCACTGGCACACCATCAGCGTGTAATAATATCGATTATCGCAAGAAGCTCACGGCAACGGTTGCGGGATATGTGAAGGAACACAGTTTTATTGAGCTGGCACGACGCTATGCCGCGAATCTGGCGAATGGTCGTTTCCTATGGCGCAACCGTATTGGAGCCGAGGATATCAGCATCCGGGTGGCACACCTCAAGGAAGGAAAGCCCGCAGCCCAGTGGACATTTGATGCGCTTGATCACTCATTGCGTGACCTCGCTGAGTCAGCCAAGGCACAATCAGTAGTCGAGCTGGCTGATTTGATCAATGCAGGGCTGACAGGCAGTCAACATGTCCTGCTGGAGATTACTGCCTTTGTCCGAACCGGCGCGGGACAGGAAGTATTTCCATCGCAAGAGCTGATTTTAGAACGTGGGCGCGGCGATAAAAGTAAAACACTTTACCACGTAAACAACGTGGCGGGCATTCATTCACAAAAGATTGGCAATGCCCTGCGTACGATTGATACCTGGTATGCTGGGGCGGAAGAAAACGGCCCCATTGCGGTTGAGCCCTACGGTTCTGTGACGGTACAGGGCAAGGCCTGGCGCCAGCCTAAAGACAAACAGGATTTCTACAACTTGCTGGATAACTGGATCACCAAAGATCAGGCCCCTGCATCAGAGCAGCAGCACTACGTCATGGCAGTCTTGGTTCGTGGGGGCGTGTTTGGAAAGGCCGATTAATCCCATGACTACGCATTATATTGATATCCAGGTCATTTCCGATCCGGAAACCAGTGCGCCCCATATCATGGGGGCACTGTTTGAGAAATTCCACCTGGCACTGGTACGCGATCGTATCGACAGCATTGGTATCAGCTTTCCTGAATACAGTGTAACGCCCAAGACCTTGGGCACTGTTTTGCGCTTGCATGGAGAGGCGACTGCGCTACAGCAGTTACAGCAGGCTGACTGGCTCAAAGGGGTGCGTGACTATGTGCGTATCAAAGCTATCGCAGAAGCACCGGAAGACGCGCCGCACCGTGCCATACAGAGGAAACAGTTTAAAACGAATGTAGAGCGTCTGCGCCGCCGCCGTATGCGCAGGACAGGTGAGTCGGAACAATCCGTTAAGGAGTTGATTTCAGAAGACGTAGAGCAGCGCCCCACTCTGCCCTATGTTAAAATGCACAGCCGCAGTACGGGCCAGTCATTCTGTCTGTATATTGCGATGGGAAGTACACAGCCTGATCCGGTTTCCGGCACATTCAACACTTACGGGCTGAGCACTTGCGCCACAGTACCTTGGTTCTAGAGGGATTCCGCCCAGCCAAATTTGACCCAAATTTTGGGTGCTTTTTATGCTCTTTGACAGTCAAAGACTTATGAATCGCTTCAAAACTTGGGCCTGAGCGCACAAAGCCCATCTAACCTCCAGCCCTCCAGCAGCTTACCCAAAACTAAGTCTACTTAACTGCCGAATAGGCAGCTTAGAAA
>NZ_LSZQ01000066.1 GCF_001580015.1 Cephaloticoccus primus | reverse complement strand
CTCCCCCCCCCCCCCCCCGAGCATTAGTAGCATTAATCAATATGGAATAACGGATGAGCGACTATGGACGAAAGATAAAGCCGCGGAGGTAATTGGGACAGTTAACTTGACAGCAGACAGGGAAGTACGCGGGCTGCATATTTACGAACCGAATCAAGGAGGTTCAAGAGTTAACTTGAATGGGAAAACCTTAGCTGTGAACAGAGAAGGGATACATGTTTATAGCTATATTGATTCGTATATAGGGGGCGGAAAGTTAACAGCCACTTACTCTGACTTAAATATATATAATAATTTGAGCAGCGTTCATGTCTTGGCTATTAGCGCTATTATTGCAGATAATGCACAGGGAAAGGTAAACCTTATCGTTTCAGGAGATCATGGGAGCGGATACGGCATAGTTCAGATTGATGGGAGCGAGTCTAATTTATTTACCGGAGACCTTTATGTCAGAGGGAGTAATTTGGTTTCCCTTATAAAAGAAAAGGGAGCTACGGCAATTCAGGGGGATGCTTACATAGAGAATGGTGGGAGTCTTGAGATTTTTCTAAGCAATCAGATTGCCGACTCATCGACAGTTCATTTAAAAGGCTATGCTGCAACTTCTTCATTGCGTTTTGCTAGACAAAGTTCTGAGAATATAGAAGAGGTATTTCATCGATTAGTAATAGAGGGGCGTGGGGGGATTAGTTTCGAAGGTGGCCGCCCAGACTTTATACACGGGCAGAGGCATCTTTTCCTGGATGATCTGGAGGTTAAGGCGGATAGCATGCTATCTGTTACAGAGTGGGAATGGGGGCGTGATCATCTTCTTGTGCGGCGAGACAGTAAGCACCTCCAGGAGTCGCTGAAGCGGATGCAATTTGCGGGTTATGATTCTAATGCAATCCACCTCGTAGACTACAACAAAGACTATTGGGAAATCAGTGCGCTGCCCGAGCCTGCGGCCTACGGCGCGGGGCTGATGTTGGGGGTGATCGGGTTTGCTCGGTATCGGAGGCGGCGTAAATGCCGCCGCACTTGCCCCGGGGAATAAGTCAGCGCCAGCGTGTGCCCCCCCTTATCCTGCCGCCTGCCAATCGATAACGGGCAAACCGGGAACTCGGGAAAACTCTCCTACATTGTGCGTGATGACTCCTGCCATGCGCGACAACGCATGGCCCGCAATCAACGAATCAATTGGCCCTATCTTCATCCCTCGGGGCTCCAAATAAGCTCTCACCATTCCTGTATCTCTGGCGGCCAGTTCATCAAATACCTCCACCTCTGCGATACACTCGCGTAGCCGCATAAGGTTATCTGTATATTTACGCCGCTCGGGATGCTTTTGTGCTCCAAACTCCAGTTCACTCCACACGATAGACGAAAGCAGCAACTGCTCCCGATAATGACGCACAAGTCGCACCAACAGCTCATCCTTGCCGCGCATAAACGCTGATGCTGCGTTTGTGTCCAGGAAGTATAGCTCGGAGGAGTCGCGGATCATAACCGTGGAGTGGGTTCATCTTTTCCCAGCACCGGATTGGCCATCAACTCTTCCAGTGCCTGCATTTGTCGAGCATGCGCTTCTTTACGCAATTTTTCGTCATAGAGGATGATATCCCCATTGCGGCGCCTTTCGATAAACAGCTCTTTAGCTTGAGGCTTCAGCGCAGCGGGCAGCCGCACTGCCCACGAGTTGCCCGACTTAAATACTTTTGCCGTAACTTTCATGGCGCGCACCTTGCGCGCATGGCCTCACCCTGTCAATTGGCGTGGCTCACTCTTCAGCAAGGGCGGCGTGGACGAGCTCGGCGATTGCGGGCGGCAGCTTCAGGCTGCGGGCGTGGGGTTGGGCGGCGGGGCTGAGTTTGCGCCATGTCTTGCGCAGAATATCCAGAAACTTCTCGCGCGGGTAATCGGCGTGCTGGGCGGCGAAGGCGCCGATTTCGTTTTCCAAAAATACGAGGATGGCGGCGTCTTCGAGGGCTTGTGAGCCGCTGTCTTTGCGCAGGTCGGTCTTGCTCACCCAGCGGGCGATGTCGGCCGCGAGCGGCTCGGGAAGTCCGGCAGCGAGGGCGAGTTCGCGGGCGCGCTCGCCCTGCTTTGTGTGGAGAAATTTGCGCCACTGGAGGTAGCCGCCCCGGCCTTCGGGATAGCTGCTGCGGGGCGTCAGGAAGCGTTCGAGGTGCTGGCAGCGCGCAGCGAGCAGGAGCTGCGCGGGCGCGTCGGGTACGAGGCGGGCGATCCACGCTTCGATGCGGTCGGCGTAGACGAGCTCGGCAGTACGGCCATCGGGCGTGCGGTTGGGATCGGCTTCGTGCGCGGCATCAATCGCGCTGCGCAGTTTCAAGAAAACCGGGAAGAGCTCGGAAGCGTTTGGGACTGGGGTCATGGTCATGGTGAAGGTCGCGCCATTTTCTTGGAGAAAATAGCCCTGCCCTTCGACCGCTTTTTTGACCCGAACCCACTACGCGTGGAGCGGTGGCGGGTCGCCACTTCCATTGAATTTGCGATTTTGCCGCGTGCGCTGCGCGCCCGGGCAAAATCGCAAATTTAACGGAACCTCCCCCCTGTTGCTTCGCAACAGGGGAAGGAGTCTGAATCGCGGATGGAGCGGATACCCATTTGGGCGCGGCGAAAAAGTTTACGGGTTAAATCTCCGGCCCGACCGGAGGGCGGGTGTATTTCCTACATTGCGGTTTGCCGGGCGGGCGGAACGCCCGCCGAGCAAACCGCAATGTAAATGGCAGGGGACACTGACGAGCCGCCAACGAGCGGCTCGCAAAGTAAACGGGTCTGCGACCCCGCCCCACGCGTAGTGGAGAAGCGCAGGCCCTACAACCTCAGTACACTTCGCGGTCGAGGAGGTCGAGGAGCTCGGTTTCGCTGATGCGGTGTTGTTGCATGGAGTCGCGTTCGCGCAGGGTGAAGCTGCCGTCTTTTTCCACGGTGTCGAAGTCGATGGTGACGCACCAAGGCGTGCCGATCTCGTCCTGACGGCGGTAGCGGCGGCCAATCGCGCCTGCTTCATCGTAGAACACGGCGTAGCGGCGCTGGAGGCTTTTGTAGAGTGCGCGGGCGCGCTCGGTGAGCGCGTCCTTGTTTTTAAGCAGCGGGAGGATGGCGACTTTTACGGGAGCGATCCGCGGTGACAGGCGCAGGACGGTGCGGGTGTCGGTGTTGCCCTTTTCGTCGGTGATTTGCTCCTCGGCATAGGCGGCGCAGAGCACGGCGAGGAAGATCCGGTCGGTGCCGACTGCGGGCTCGATGACGTGCGGGATGAATTTTTTCTTCGTGGCCTCGTCGAAAATCGCCTGGGGCACACCGCTGGCCTGCTCGTGCTGGCTGAGATCGTAGTTGCCGCGCGCGGCGATGCCCCACAGCTCCTGCACGCCGAAGGGGTAGCGGAACATGATGTCGGTGGTGCCGCGCGAGTAGAACGAGAGCTTCTCCTTCGGGTGATCATAGAGCGAGAGCTGCGCCTCGGGCAGGCCGATTGATTTCAGCCAATCCCAGCACCACTGGATCCACTCGCGGTGGTGGGCCTGCCAATCGGCGTCTTCGTGGATGAAGTACTCCATCTCCATCTGCTCAAACTCGCGCGAGCGGAAGATGAAGTTGCGCGGCGTGATCTCGTTGCGAAACGACTTGCCGACCTGCGCGATGCCGAAGGGCAGCTTCACGCGGCCCGTGTCGACGACGGGCTTGAAGTCGACGAACATGCCCTGGGCGGTCTCGGGGCGCAGGTACGCGACCGAGGAGCCGTCGCGCAGTGCGCCGACCTGCGTCTCAAACATCATGTTAAACGCGCGCGGCGGCGTGAGGCTCCCGGGCTCGCCGGTGGCGGGCGAGGGGATTTGCGGGATTTGCTCGGCGCTGGCCTCGGTAAACTCGTGCGGCTCGACCGGTGCGAGTGCGCCCTGGATCGCGTGCTTGCGCTTGAACGCTTCGGCGGCGGCTTGGAGCGCGCCGGCGGTGTCGTCGCCCTCCAGCGCGGAGACGTAGCCGCGCACTTGCCCATCGACGACGACTGCGGCGAAGAAAAGCTGGTCGGCGCGGAAGCGCTGTTTCGAGGCTTTGCAATCCACGAGCGGGTCGGTGAAGCCGTCCACATGGCCCGAGGCTTGCCAGACCTTCGGGTGCATGATGATCGAGGACTCGATGCCCACCACATCGTTGCGCCGCTGCACCATGTCGCGCCACCAGCAGTCGCGGATGTTGCGCTTCAGCTCCACGCCTAGCGGGCCGTAATCGAAGAACCCGTTAAAGCCGCCGTAAATCTCCGAGGAGGCAAAGATGAAGCCGCGCCGCTTGCACAGCGCAGCGATGGCTTCCATCGAGGGCGCCGCGCCGGGGGCAACGGGTGCGCCGCTCGTTGACGTGGCGGCAGCGGTGGCGGTGGATGCGTTGGCGGAGTCGTCAGGCATAGCCGCGAGCAATGGCACCCCCACTCCCCACGGTCAAGGGGCCTAAGACCCTTTCTCGCTGCCACTACGCGTGGGGCGGTGGCGGGTCGCCACTGCCATTGAATTTGGGAATCGGCCTCGGCGCCACGCGCCGAGGCCGATTCCCAAATTTACCTCCCTGTCGCGTTGCGACAGGAAGAAGGCCAAAAGCGCGAATGAAACGGAAACCCGTTGGGGCGAGTTTTTGGGTTCACGGGCTGCTCTGACACTGAGCACAACGTTTGTATGTTAACCAAAAAAAACGCCCCCAACGGGTAAAACTAGGTCGGGTAGTTCCCGACTGTGCGGCTTGTGAGTTGTGCGGAACGCACGGCTCGCAAGCCGCACAGTGAATGGGAGCGGGCACTGCCCGCCGCTGCCCGCGTAGGGCCGCTCCACGCGTAGTGGGGCCCGATCAAAAAAAACAGGCGAAGACTGGATGGAACAGATCGGTTGCGAATCAGTCACAGCGGGGCTCTCGTTCTTAAAGGCTCCCACCCTTTTTCCAAAAAAACAGTGCTCATGAAAAAAACATCCCCACTTCGCGTTCTCGTTTCGCTCCTGTTTGCCCTCGCCGTGCTTGGTGCGGCGGCTCCGCTCCATGCGGCGGGCGGCGACAAGAAGGCTGGCAAATCCGAAAAATCCTCCCGCGCCCCGCTCACGCTGAAGACCGACTCGACCCCGCTCGACCGCGACGATGCGCTGCGCGTCAGCTACGCCAACGTCGTCAAAAAAGCCTCCCCCGGTGTCGTCTACATTTTCACGACCAAGATCCTGAAGCCTCGTCCCGAGCTCGCCCCCTTTTTTAACGACCCGCAGTTCCGCCGCTTCTTCGGCCTGCCCGACTTTGGCGACCCCGACGAAGAGGGCGGCGCGGGCAGCGGGCGCGGCGGCAGTCGGGGCGGCCCTGCGCAGCGTTCGCAGGGGCTCGGCTCCGGCGTGATCATCTCGACCGACGGCTATATTTTGACCAACAACCACGTCGTGGACGGTGCCGACGAAGTCCGCGTCGCCTACGGCGAGCCGCGCCGCGAGCTCAAAGCCGAAGTCGTGGGCCGCGACCCGAAGACCGACATCGCCGTCCTCAAAATCGCCGCCAGCGAGCTGCCCGCCGCCACGCTCGGCGATAGCGACAGCCTCGAAGTCGGCGACACCGTCTTCGCCATCGGAAATCCCTTCGGCGTCGGCATGACGGTCACCCAGGGCATCGTCAGCGCGCTCGGGCGCGGCGGCCTCGGCGTGGAGACTTACGAAGACTTCATCCAGACCGATGCCGCGATCAACCCCGGCAACTCCGGCGGCGCCCTCGTCGATTCGCAAGGCCGCGTCATCGGCATCAACACCGCGATCCTCAGCCGCAGCGGTGGCTTCAACGGCGTGGGCTTTGCGATCCCCATCAACTTTGCGCGCACGCTCGCCGAGCAGCTCGTCGCCACCGGCAAGATCCGCCGCGGCTTCATGGGCGTGACGACTCAGCCGCTCGACCCCGATCTCGCCGTGCAGTTTGGCGTCGAGCAAGGCGCGCTCGTCACCGAAGTCACCACCGGCAGCCCGGCAGATAAGGCGGGCTTCAAGAGCGGCGACATCATCACCCGCGTAAACAGCCAGCCCGTCGCCGACTCACGCCGCCTCCAGCTCGCCATCGTGCGGCTGGCCCCCGGCACCGAGGTCACGATCGACTTCATGCGCGACGGCGAGGCGCAGAGCGTGAGCTTCGCGCTCGGCGAGCTGTCCAGCCGCGAACTCGCCGATGGGCACTTCAGCCCGGGCAACGAAGACGGCGTCCTCAACGGCGTGGCCGTCACCGACCTCTCCCCGCAGCTCCGCAGCCGCTACCGCATCCCCGAGCGGATCGAAGGCGCCTTCGTCTCCCAGGTCGATCCCGACAGCGCCAGCGCCCGCGACGGCCTGCGCGAGGGCGACATCATCCTCAGCCTCGACCGCCGCCCCGTGCGCAACGCCGAGGAAGCCATCCGCCTGAGCGAATCACTCAAAGGCCCCAAAGTCCTGGTGCTCATCTGGCGCGCCGGCCTCAGCCGCTACCTCGTCATCAACGAAGGCGCCTAAGGACCTCCTTGTTATTGGAAACAGGCCACTGCTGACGAGCCGCCAGCGAGCGGCTCGCATAATAAAGGAGTCGAAGACTCCACTACGCGTGGGGCGGTGGCGTGGCGCCACGTGCCATTTAATTTGCGATTTTGCCCGTGCGCTGAGCGCCCGAGCAAAATCGCAAATTTAACGGGATATCCCCCCTGTCGTTTCACGACAGGGACAGGAGCTTCATCAAATGCGGATGGAGCACGTACCCATTGGGGCGCGGCGAAAAAGTTGACGGGTTAAATCTCCGTCTGAACGGAGGTCAGACTCATTCAACTGTGCGGCTTGTTCGTCGGGCGGAACGCCCGACAGCAGACACTGACGAGCCGCCAACGAGCGGCTCGCAAAATAAAAGGGTCTGCGACCCCGCTCCACGCGTAGTGGAAAAAAACGGTAAGGAGAGGGACTCGCCTTTCAGAAGGCTGCGGGGGCGCCGGTGTCGATTGACTCGTAGAGCTTGTCGGCGATGCGGGCGAAGAGCAGCGCATCCTCCAGCGTGGTGTTGGGCTTGCGCTGGTGGACGACTGCGTCGACGAAGTCGCGCACGACGGCGTCGTGTTCGGCGCCCCAGCCGCCCTCGTCGCCCTCCCAGAGGACGCGGCTCTGGATGCCTCCGCCTGCGCGCGGCTCGGTGAGCACCACGTTTTCTTTTTTGGGCAGCAGCATCTTCAGGTCGAGCGAGCCCTTGTCGCCGCAGATTTGCCAGACGGTGGTGGGCGGCAGCGAGGAAAACTCGGCGCGCTCGTAGGTCAGCACGCAGCCCTCGGCGAAGGTGACGAGCGCGGCGATGTGTGTCTCGGCGTCGGAGCCCTCGGCGGCGTAGGCCCTGAAGGCGTCGGGCACTGGCCAAGCGCGGGCGAGCGCGAACTGCGGGGTGAGCCGAAAGTCGAGCAGGCCCAGCAGGTAGTCGAGGTCGTAGCAGCCCCAGTTGACGAAGATACCGCCGCCGTTGAGGTCGCGCCGCAGCCGCCATACGGGCGGCGGGCTGGTCGGGGCTTCGTCGGCGGGCTTGAAGACGGCGCGGCAAGTGATCGTGCGGATCGTGCCGAGGCCGCCCGCGCGGATGTGGTCGGCTGCGGCCTTGGCGGCCTGGAAGGAGCGGAAGCGCGAGGAACAGCAGGCGCCGACGCGGTCGCCCTGCGCTGCGACGAGCGCGCGCGCCTCGGCGGCGTTCATGGCGACGGGTTTTTCGACGAGCACGTGCTTGCCGTGCTTGAAGGCGTCGAGCGCCAGCGGGGTGCGCAGGTTGGTGGGCAGCGCGAGGATGATGGCGTGCACCTGCGGATCGGCGAAAAGTTCGCCGGCCTCGGTGCTCCAGCGCGGCACGCCGAAGGTCTCGGCGGTTTTTTGCGCGACCTCGGGGCGCACGTCGCACACGGCGACCGCGCGTGCGTTGTCCAGTTTGGCGAGGCCACGCAGGTGCTGCTGCGCGATGACGCCACATCCAATGACGGCTACATTTAACATAAAGGGCAGGGGGGGATCGGGGGTGGGGAAAGGGGAGGCCACGAATGAGCCTCCCAAGCCGCAGCATGGCGAGTGCGTTTTCCCCGGATTATCTGCGGATAATACGCAAGGGGTGCGAAATATACAGGGTGTCACCTCTGTGTACATGGACAGGTGTGGAGTACACGAAGACGGCCTTCTGCATTTTATACATATGAATACTCCCCGTTTGCGTGAACCCCTGTTGGCAGGGTTTGGCCTGCTCCTCGCAATTTCTCTCGGCGGCTGTGCCACCGAAGGCTCGCGTGCCCTGGAGGTGCAGCAAACCCGGGCGGCGACGAGCGCGGGGAGCTACCGCGGCGAGCGTGCACCCATTTCCGTGGGCAAGTTTGACAACCTCAGCCAGTACATGCGCGGCATTTTCTCCGATGGCCAGGATCGGGTCGGCGGCCAGGCGCAAACGATCCTCATCGGCCATTTGCAGCGCACGGGCCGTTTCTCCGTCCTCGACCGCAGCAACCTGTCGGAAATCGCGCAAGAAGCCGGATTTAACAAGAAGGAAACCCAGATCAAAGGCGCGCGCTATGTGATCACGGGAGACGTCACCGAGTTTGGCCGCAAGGCACACGGCGACCATCAACTCTGGGGCGTACTCGGCCGCGGCAAGAAGCAGGTCGCTTATTCAAAAGTCACCCTCAACGTAGTCGATACACACACCTCTGAAGTCGTTTTCTCGGCTTCTGGCTCGGGCGAGTACTCACTTTCCAACCGCGAGGTGATCGGCTTTGGCGGTACCGCCGGCTACGATGCTACACTTACCGGAAAAGTTCTCGATCTTTCTATCCGCGAAGCGGTCGATGGCCTTATTACTGGACTGGAAAACGGCGGGTGGAGGCTCTAAATGCAGTTACTTAAAGCTCGTGGTGCGGTGTTTATATTCACCGCACTTTCTTTCCTGTTTCTCGCAGGCTGTGCGACCCAGCGCAGCTTGTATCATTGGGGGAGCTTCCCCGATGTTACTTACGCGTGGCTCAAAGATGAGCCGGAGAGCGGAGATGTCTCCGGCGCGATGGAGGAAGATGTGCAGCGCGCGATATCCAAAGGGCATGACCTGCCGCCCGGATTTCAGGCTCACCTGGGGCTGTTGTATATGCAGGCCGGCCAATTCGATAAGGCCGTAGAATATTGGCAGATGGAAAAAGCGGCCTTCCCCGAATCAACCCCGTTTATGGATTTCTTGTTACAGTCACTACAAGGCCAGCGATTTATCCAGCGAGCGCGAAATGAGATCCCGCGTGCGCAAGTCAGTGGAGAGGAGGCTTTATGAAACGCGGTTTACTCGCTACATTTCTTGGCGCGGTTGTGTTGTTCGCGGGCTGTGTTTCGCCGCCCGATTATACGGCGTTTCGGGAGCACCGCCCCAGCTCGATTTTGATACTGCCACCTGTTAACGGCTCAGT
Organism: Cephaloticoccus primus; assembly: GCF_001580015.1. Classification (GTDB taxonomy): domain Bacteria; phylum Verrucomicrobiota; class Verrucomicrobiia; order Opitutales; family Opitutaceae; genus Cephaloticoccus; species Cephaloticoccus primus. Next base: position 11,292 of record NZ_LSZQ01000066.1, on the reverse strand, counting down.
GGATGTGAAGGCGATGCCCGCCGTGCTCAGTGCCTCGGTCAAGCCGCTGGCCGAGGCGGGATACTATGTCGTGCCCGTGACCAATATGATGGAGGTCTTCTATCAAAACGGGTTGACCGAGGCCGTAGATATTCAGGCTGTGCCTCCAGAGAAACTGATCGAGTTTTTCGGCGCCGATGCTGCTTTGTATATTGAGATCGAGAAATACGGTGCGCGCTATATGGTGATTAACAGTGTAGTGGAGATTACTGCTGCGGCTCGGTTGGTCGACCTGCGCACGGGAACGTTGCTCTGGGAAAATCGTGTTCAGGAATCGATCAGTACCACTTCGAGCAGTGGCCTTTTAGGTGCGCTTGTAGAGTCTGTCGTGCAACAGATCGTGAATACAGTAACTGACCGTGCGTGGCCCGCCTCGCAGCAAGCCCTGCACAAGCTCTACCTGCACCCGCAGCGCGCAGTGCTCCCCGGCCCGCGCCTCGACCCCGAAGGCAAAGCGGGGCGGAGTCGTTGACTCTTTTATTTTGCGCGCCGCTCGTTGGCGGCCCGCCGCCGCTGCCGCCCCCATCTGGGCCGGTTCGCCGGCCCCTGTGTGTGGCTGCCTTGCTAGGCTTCGGCTTCGGCTGCTGGGGGGAGGAGCTCGCGGATGGTGGCGGCGATTTGGGCCAGCGGGGTGGTTTTTTCGAGGTAGCGGTCGATGAGGTCGGCGAGGACTTTGTCGATGACGTCGCCTTCGAAGAGGACGCCGGTGAGCAGGATGATCGGAGTCTGCGGGCAGAGGGTTTTGATTTCCTTGATCATCTCAAAGCCGTCGCCGTCTTCGAGTTGCAGGTCGGAGACGATGAGGTCGGGGGGCTTTTGGCGGACTTCGCGCAGGGCGTCGTGGACGCTGGCGGCGGTAGCGACGCGGTAGCCACTACTGGTGAGAAAGCGGCTGAGGAGTTCGCGGATGGGGGCTTCGTCGTCGATGAGGAGGAGGTAGGGCGGTTTCACGAGGGAGGGAGCTTAGGTTTGTTTGTTATGTGGCGAATTGAAGCGTGTACGCCACATAGGGCAGAGGGGCGGGGGGTTGTAGAAGGGGTGGGCGCGTAGTGCGGTGGTGTGCGTTTTTCTTAAGCGGTGGGGCTATCGTTGAGGCGCAGGGTGAGGATGCCGCCGATGATTTTGTTTTGGTCGCGCAGCGGGTAGAGCGAGGCGCGTGCGGGGGCGCTGCGGCCGTCGCGGGCGAGGGCGAGGGCGGGCTGGTCGACGAGGTCTCGGCCCGCCTTCATTGCTTCGGCGATGCGTTTGTTTTGCCCTTCGTCGGCACTGCCGTGAGGGGCACCGGAGCCGTCCGCAGGGGGGGGGCTGGCGGAGCCGTCGTGAGGAGCGCCGCCCAGCAGCCGTACGAGTTTCCCGAAGGGCTGCTTGACGAGGTCGGGGCTGTCCCAGCCGCTGTGGCGCAGGACGGCGGTGTTAACGCGGGTGATGTGGCCGGCTTTGGTGAGGACGACGACGAGGTCGCTCACGCACTCGACGATGCGGTGGTTGTAGTGGAGCTGGTGTTCGAGGGCTTGGTTGGCCCACTGGCGCTCCAGGTTGTCGAGCGAGAGTTGCTCATTGGCGGCGAGCAGCTCGGCGGTGCGCTCGGCGACTTTGGTTTCGAGTTGGGCGTTGGCGTCTTCGAGGGCTTGGGTGGCGCGGCGGCGGTGGGCGAGGTCGTCGCGGATGAGCCAGCCGGCGCCGACGAGCAGGAGCAGGTCGACGCCGACGCCGGACCAGATGGCCCAGCGGGTGGACTGGACCTGGAGGTAGAGGGCGGTGTCGCGCTCGCTGAGCAGTTTAAGGAGCTGGGACTTCACGAAGCCGAGGCCTTGCTCGATCGTGCCTGCGGTGGGTGAGCGGGTGAAGGCGTCCATCTGCTTGCGCAGCTCGTGGGGCTCGCCGGCCTGGCGGGCGGCGATGACGGCGCGCGTGCTTTGCGCGTGGGCCTGGCTGAGGCTCTGGATTTCCTGAAGGCGTGCGTATTGCTCGGGCTCGGTGTCGGGGCTGCTCATGAGCAGGGCGAGGTCGAGCTCGCCGCTCAGGTCTCCCAGGGCACGGTTCAGGGTGATGAGGTCGCCCGACTCGCCAGTGGCGGCGTAGGCGCGCAGGGTGGCTTCGCTGCGTAGGAGGGCGCTGCGCACGTTGTCGATCCGGTCGATGAGCGAGTGCGTGTGGTTTACCCAGTCGCTGGCTTCGGCAGTCGAGCGGATGTTGCGCACGGCGAGTAGCGCGATGCTGATCAGGATCGCGCTGACAAAGAGGAAGACATAGGCAAGGCGTTGGAGGGTGGTGTCTTTCATGTGGGGAGTGCGGCGAAATGAGGTGGCGGGCGAAGGGGGGCGCTGTGTGCTTGCGTACGGGCGCGTGCGTCAGGGGTCGCGTTTGGCGTCGGGGTCGAGGTGGGCGGGGCGGACTTTGACGACGGTGTGCACGGCGCGCTTGAGGTAGTCGTCGTAGCTGAAGGTGAACTCTTGGGCGATCGTCCAGTTGGCCCGCAGGGAGGCGGCGACCTTGGTGGCGATTTCGCGGATGCGGGGCTTCGAGCGGGTGAGGTTGAAGAAGTAGCGGCGGTTATTGTAGTCGAGGTACACGCGCTCGTCGTCCACGTAGCAGATGGCGTGGCCGACGTTTTTGCCCGCCATCTCCACGCGGATCAGGCGGGTGTGGTAGCCGTGGTGCTTGAGCACGTAGTCGGCGAGTGCGGCGTAGTCGATACAGTCGCCCGCTTGCTGCGCGAGAAACTGGTTGGGGTTTATGACATCGAAGAAGGGGTCACTATCGAAGCGGAAGTCGGTGAAGTGATTCGCAAACCGCTTCGGTGTCATGTGCGGGTCATTCAGCAGCTCGTCCAGCGTGACAGCCGCGAGCCGCAGGGGCGCCAGCGCCGCGCAAAGGAGGAGCAAAAGAAAAAGCCGCGATAAAACGCGGCAGCGGCTGAGTTGGGCGCAGGGGAGCGGCGGCAACATGGTGGCGCAGTCCAGCCACTCCGGCGCGCAAGATCGAGAAGTTTTACTTAGGTAGGCGTGGCACCGGTGCTACGCGGGTTTACGCCCCGCCCTCCCGCCCCCTCCCGCGCGGCGATCCTCGGCAATTGCAAGCTCCCCAGCTCTCGAAAAGCGTCCGTGGCCAATGCCTCTCACCCTCGACCCTGAAATGGCAGCCGTGGCGCGGCAGCTCTGGCCTGCTCCGCAACGCCTGCAACCGGCCACGGGCGGCCTGTTCAACCGCGTGCTGCAAGTGCAGTCCCCCGCCGGCACGGCCTACCTGAAGCGGTTTACCGACGCGGCAAGCTCTGGCGATTTTCCGGCCCTTCCGACGAGCGCGGCGCAGCGCTGCCTGGTCGCCGCGCGCTGGCACGAGCTCGCCTTGCGTGCCAGTACCAAGGTACCACAGGTGGCGGTGCCCGCGTTGATTTCCGTAAAACCTGAGCTCGACCTCATCGCCATGGAGCAGGCCCGTGGCGCGCCGCTCTACGACGCATTGTGGGGTGAAGATCGCGACACCGATGCGGCACTGCATGCGGTGGTGGCTTGGCAGGCGGCGCTGCATGTCCTTGCGCCGACACCACGCGCGCCCCTTCTGGCGGCGAGCCGTCCCTTCAAGGCGTTCAAGGTCGACCTGCAATACACGTGCCTGCTGGTCGAGGTACCGCCAGCCTTGCACGCGGCGGCCAGAGACTTTGTGGCTGCCTACCTGCAACAGGAGGCCGAGCCGGTGCATGGCGACCTCAACTCGCGCAATATCCTGATCGGCAAAGATGGGGTTTCAGTGATCGATTTTGAGCAGGGCCATTTTGGTGAAGGCGTCTACGATCTGGCCTACCTGCTGAGCGAATACGTCATCCGCGAACTGCGCGCCGCGGCGGATCCCGAGCCGGTCATCACGGCGGCATGGGCGAAGTACTGTCAGGCGCGCGGCTGCGATCCGGATCCCGCGCTCTGGCGGCGGCTGCGCATCCACCTCGGGTTTCAGGTGCTTTACCGCCTCGTGGGCCCGAGTTGCAAAGTTTGGACAGGCCACTTGGGCGACACCGCCGGGCAGGCGTTGCGGCGCTGGAGCACGGCCGAGTTTCTGCGCTGGTTGTGATGGATGATCGCGGGGCGGCGTGCCTCTGCGCGCGCGCTGGCTCCTTCAGCGATAGCCGAGGTGGAGCCAGACTGGAGCCATCGGGAAATCGGCCCGGCCCAGTGCACGGATGTCCCGGAATCCCGCGTCTGCCATCCACTGTGCGAGCTCGCCCGACGCGGGGAGGTAGTGGCCGCGCAGGATCATCGGTGCGTAAAACGGCAGCACACGGGCCGCGAGTTCGGCATCATCCGCCAGCTCGGCGTGCGCCAGGAGCAGCATCCCGCCGGGATTGAGCGCCTCGAACAGCTTGCGCACAGCGGCCTGCGGCGCGCTCAGGAAATGGAGGACCGACGAGCACCAAATCAGGTCGTAGCCGCTCCCGATGGAGTCGCAGTTCACATCGCAGCCCAGGGCTTCGACCCGATCAGAGAGGCCCGCCGCGCGGATGTTTTCCTGTGCGACTTCGGCGGTTTCTGCCTGGTCGCAGAGCACACCTCGCCAGCCCGGGAGCTGCTGTGCCAAGGCAAGGCCGATGTGGCCCGCACCGGCCCCGAGATCAAGGAAGCGCCCCCGCTCGGGGAGTGGCGGCAGCGCTGCGAAAAGCCGCCGCACCGCAGGCACTGTCACGGCACGCTGCTCCTGTCCGATCTGCTCGCGCGCTGCCTGCGCCCAGGTGCCTTTTGGTGCCGCCACCCCGGCCGCCGCGCCCTGGTCGGGGGCGCCGCCCTTTTTCAGTAAGGCTTCCAGCTGCGTCGATACGCGCGTGAGAAAATGGCACCGGTACTGCCAGGCCTGCGCACAGTTATCGCCGGACGTTTCGACGAAAAACCGCGCCGCCCGCGGCGAGGCACTGTACCGCGTCTCTGCGGTTCCTTTTGCTGCGGGCACATGCCGTTCCAGCAGCCCCATGCTCCAAAGGAGGTCGAGCCAGACGACTGCGCCGGGCGGGGTCAGGTCGAGTTGGCGGGTGACGTCCGCGGCCCCTTTGGGCGTTTCCAGCAGCGCGAACAGGTGATGCTGAAGCGCCAAATCCAGCGCTTGGGATTGGAGCGGTGCAGCCGCGAGATTCCAGAAAGGCTGCAAGGGATGGCTTGTGCGGAAGTTCATCATCGTCACCTCAATCTGGCGCAAATCGTGCCGATTGCGCGGGCTCTTATGGCGGCCCCATCTCTGGCATAAAGCAAAAATGAGACCAGGTTTCACCTTTGCTATGACGCTGTGACAGCAGGCTTTTTTCCCTGCGTGTTTTGCGCCAGCACAATGCTCACCAGCACCAGCGCGATGCCGATACCCTGTGTGACTGTCAACTTCTCGGATGCCACCGACACACCGAGCAGCACCCCCGTGACGGGATTCAGCAGACCGATCATGCCCACCGTGCCTGCGTGCAAATACTTGAATCCGGTAAACAGGCACACGTAGCTGAAGGCGGTTGCAAGCAGGCTGATATAGGCGAATGCAATCACGGCACTGCTGCTCACGGCAGGTGGCGCCCCCTCGACGATGACGGCGACGACCAGAAGTTCCGCCCCACCTGCTACAAGCTGCCAGGCTGTTGTCGCAAGGATGGGCGTGCCATCATTCCATCGCTTGCCCAGCACCGCGCCGACCGCCATGAGTGCGGTGGCGCCCAATGAGGCGGCAACGCCTGATGCATCAATGGTTCCGCTCGCCATCCCCACAATCAACACGACGCCGACAACACCAATGGCGGCACTGCCCAGAAACCAGGCGTTGACCCGCTCGCCGATCAGCAACCACGCAGCGCCTGCCAGCATCAAAGGGCTGAGCGCCCCGATGGAGGTTGCGATGCTGGAAGGCAGGCGTTGCGCGGCAATGAAGATCAGCAGGAAGAATAGCCCCATATTCAGTGAACCGAGGACGGCAGAGCGCCACCACCACGCCCCCTCGGGCAAGCGGCGGGCGATCAAAAGCAGGGCAATCCCGGCAGGCACCGCTCGCAGTGCCGATCCCCACAAGGGCGCATCGGCAGGCAAGAACGTGTGTATCACCCAGTAATTGCTGCCAAACAGCACCGACGCAGCGGCGGCAGCAATACAACCGAGCAAGCGTTTGTTGTGATCTGTATTCATCGGGCAATTACCTTGGGTAAAAAATTGTGGCGGACGGGATACCGCCTCCTCCCCGAAAACCGGGCACGGTGGATTTATCTCGATGTTAAGATGATTTTCCTGAATTTATCTTGGGGTCAAGATATAGGTGTGGTAGTACCACGGGAAAATGGATCAAGTTGACAAGGTAACCGAGCAATGGCGTGCCGCGCGCCCCGATCTGGACGTGGCTACGATGGCGCCGATTGGTCGGCTGTCGCGGGCGGTCAAACGCATTCATGCCCTCGAAGAGCAGACCTTTGCGACCTTCGGTCTAAACATGGCAGGCTTCGATGTGCTGTCTGCACTGCGGCGATCCGGCCCGCCCTATGCGCTGTCTGCGGGCGATCTGCTGGCGTCGATGATGATTACCTCAGGGACGATGACCAACCGGATTGACCAGTTGGAAAAGGCCGGTTTCGTCCGCCGCGCTCCCGACCCGGAGGATGCGCGCAAAATCTTGGTGCGTTTGACGCCGAAAGGCTTGCGGCGGATCGAACAGGGAATCGTGGAGCACGTTGCCACACAACGGCAGATTTTGTCGGGTTTGACCGACAAAGAGGTGGCACAGCTCGATGGGCTGCTGCGCAAACTGACGCAGTCGCTTGGGCTTTAGCGAGAAGGCTACTGCGAGACCAGTTTTCGCCTGCTGAGTTTGCGCAGTACCACGTAAAATACTGGCGTCAGGAGCAGGCCAAAGACCGTCGTGCCGAGCATGCCCGCAAACACGGTCATGCCCATGACCGAACGCACTTCCGCGCCCGCGCCTTGCGCCAGCACCAGCGGGATGGTGCCGGAGATAAAGGCAATCGAGGTCATGATGATGGGACGCAAGCGCAGGCGGCAGGCTTCCAGTGCCGCTTCCACAATGCCTTTGCCGTGCAATTCCAGTTCGCGGGCGAATTCGACGATGAGGATGGCGTTTTTGCAGGCCAGTCCCATCAGCACGACCAAGCCGACTTGCACAAAGATATTGTTGTCGCCGCCGCTTAGCCAAATGCCCACCAGTGCGGCCAGCATGCACAGCGGCACAATCAGGACAACGGCCAGTGGCAACGTCCAGCTTTCGTAGAGTGCGGCCAGCACCAGAAAGACCAGCAGTACGGCCAGCGGAAACACGATCAGCCCGGTATTGCTTTGCGTGACCTGCTGATAACTCATTTCCGTCCATTCAAGCTGCATGCCGGGTGGCAACACACGTTCGGCCAATGCATCGATGGCATCCAGCATTTGCGCGGAGGACAGCACGGCGGGGTCGGCAGCACCGGTCAGGTCGGCGGCGGGGTAGCCGTTGTAGCGCAGCACCGGATCGGGGCCGAAGCTGGGATGCAGTTCCACCATCGTGCTGATCGGCAGCATCTGGCCGTGTGCGTTGCGCACATTGAGGTTCAAGATGTTCTGCACATCGCGGCGAAACGGTGCGTCGGCCTGCGCAATCACCTGCCAGGTGCGCCCGAAACGGTTGAAGTCGTTGACGTAAGTGGAGCCCAGATAGGTTTGCAGCGTTTCATACACGTCCGTCATTGCCACGCCCTGGGTTTTGACCTTGTCGCGGTCGATGCGGGCATCGAATTGCGGGACGTTGACCTGATAGCTCGTCACCGGATACGTGAAACCGGGGGTGGCGGCAATCGCCTGCTGCAAGGCGCGGGTCGCCTCCTGCAAGGTGGCATAACCGTGACCTTCGCGGTCTTGCACAAAGAGTTGATAGCCGTTGCCATTGCCCAAACCCTGGATCGGGCCGGGCATGAAGGTGGCGGCCTGCCCGTCGGTGTAGGTCGCCCATTGACGATTGAGCGCGGCGGTGATGTCCTCGGCGCTGCGCGTGCGACCGTCTTCCAGACGCTGCAATTGGGTGAACAGCACGCCCATATTGGCGGTCGCCGTTCCCTGAAATACATTGCGTCCGGCGGACGAGAAGGTGTGCAGCACGCCTTCTTGCGCGTTGATGTGGGCGATGGCGCGATGGAACAATTGTTCGGTGCGTTCAATGGATGCGCCCTCGGGCAATTGCACGGCAGTGACCAGAAACAGCTTGTCCTGAATCGGCATGAAGCCGCCGGGCACCGCCTGAAACATCCCGCCGGTGGCGGCCAGCAGCACAACGTAAAGCGCCAGCGCCGCGCCGCGTCGTCCCAGCATCTTGCCCACCACGCCGTGATAGCGACGGGCGCTGGCATCAAACCAGCGGTTGAACGGGCGAAACAGCCAGCCCAGCGTCGCTTCCATCACGCGGGTCGCGCGGTCTTTGGGGGCATCGTGGGGTTTGAGCAGACGCGCGGCCAATGCAGGCGAGAGCGTCAGCGAGTTGATGGCGGAAATGACGGTGGAAATCGCAATGCTGACCGCAAACTGTTTGTAAAAATCGCCGGTCACGCCGGTCAAAAACGCCATCGGCAAAAACACTGCGCACAGCACCAGCGCAATGGCGATGATGGGACCGGAAACCTCACCCATTGCCTTGTGCGCAGCAGCTAGTGGCGATAGCCCCCGGGCGATATACCGTTCGACGTTTTCCACCACCACAATCGCATCATCGACCACAATACCGATGGACAGCACCAGCCCGAACAAGGTCAGGGTATTGATGGAAAAACCCAGTAAGTACAGCGCGGCAAAGGTGCCGACCACCGACACCGGCACCGCAATCAAGGGAATGATGGAGGCGCGCCAGGTCTGTAAAAACAGCAGCACCACGATCACGACCAGCGCGACCGCTTCCAGCAAGGTGGTGATGACCGCGTCGATGGCCGCACGCACAAACACGGTAATGTCGTAGACGCTGCTCTCAAAGGCCACGCCTTCGGGAAACTGCGCCGAGAGCGTCTGCATGCGGGCGACCACCGCATCGCGGATGTCCAGTGCGTTGGCACCGGGGTTCTGGTAGATGCCCAGCCCCACCGTTTCGCGTTCGTCCAGAAACGAGCGCACGCCATAATCAGCCACACCCAGTTCCAGCCGCGCCACATCGCGCAGCCGCACCAGTGCGCCGTCCTCGCCCACCTTGAGCACGACTGCGGCAAACTCTTCCTCCGTCTGTAAACGCCCCTGTGCGTTGATGAGGGTCAGAAATTCGCTGCCGGGCATGGGCGCGGCACCAAGTTGTCCGGCCGATACCTGCACGTTCTGTTCGCGCAGGGCAGCCAGCACATCGCCTGCGGTGAGGCCCAGCGCCGCGATGCGGTTGGGATCGAGCCACACGCGCATGGCATAGTCGCCCGCACCTTGCGGGTCCACCTCGGCAACACCGGGGATGCCGCGCAGCGCATCGATGACGTGCAGGCGCGCGTAATTGCGCAAATACTGTGCGTCGTAGCGACCGTCGGGTGAATACAGATTGATGACCAACAAAAACGTCGGCGTGCGTTTCTGTGTCACCACGCCTTGACGGCGCACATCCTCGGGCAGGCGCGGCAAGGCTTGGGTGACACGGTTTTGTACCTTGACGGCGGCGGCATCCGGGTCGGTGCCGGGACGAAAGGTCAGCAGCATCTGCATCACCCCGTCAGAGCCGGAGACCGACTTCATGTACACCAGGTCTTCGACGCCCTTGATCGCTTCTTCCAGCGGGCTGGCGACGGTCTCGGCAATGGCTTTCGGGTTGGCACCGGGGTAATTGGCGCGCACCATGACCGAGGGCGGCACCACGTCCGGGTATTCCAGAATCGGCAGCAACGGGATGGCAATCAGCCCGGCGGCGAAAATCAGGATGGACAGTACCGCCGCAAAAATCGGGCGGTCGATGAAAAAGCGCGAAAAATCCATATGAGGTGGCGACCCTTTATCGTGCTCAATGCAAGGCAGTGATGTGCTGCGGTGATGAGGTTCCGGTGGTCTCTGCCGCCTGCACCTGAACCCGTGTGCCGGTGGCAATGCGCTGCGTGCCGCCCACCACCACCTGTTCGCCAGCGTTCAATCCTTGACGGACGATACGCAGTCCATCGGCGCGTTCGCCAAGCCGCACATCGCGGCGTGTGGCAACCCCGGCGTCATCGACCACAAAGACGTATTTGCGATCCTGGTCGGTCAGTACCGCCTTGTCATCAATCAACAGCGCTTCGAACGGTTCGCTGCTTCGCACTTGCACGCGGGCAAACTGGCCGGGGATGAACTGCCGCGTGGCGTTATCCAGCGTCGCCCGCATGCTGATGGTGCCGGTCTGGCGCGAGACCTGGTTATCAAAAAAATCCACCACCGCTGCATGCGAATCGCCGGTTTCCCCCGCCGACTGCACGCGCAGCGGCAGCCCGTTTGTGCGGGTATTGGCCGTGCGCCGCCACAGGCGTTCATCGGCTTCGACATACAGGTACACCGTGTCCTGCGACACCAAGGTCGTCAGCACACTGCCCGCATCACCTGCCGTGACCAGATTGCCCACCGTGAATCGTGCCCGTCCGGCGCGGCCATCAATCGGGGCGCGTACCTGTGTCCATTCCAGATTGAGCCGCGCCTGCGTCAGCGCTGCCTGTGCGGCCTGTACTTCGGCCTGTGCCTGCGTGGCGATACTTTGGCGCTGCTCCCACAGTTCGGTCGAAATTGCATGGTGTTCGACCAGTGTCTGCGCCCGCGCTGCCTCGCTCGCCGACAACTGCGCCTGTGCGCGGGCACGAGCCAAATCCGCCTCGGCACGTTGCAGGCGGGCTTGTAATTCGCGCGGGTCGATGGTGAACAGCACCTCCCCCGCTTTGACCTCTTGTCCTTCGCGGACATGCACCTGTTCGATATAGCCCGACACGCGCGGCAGCAGCGCCACCTGTTGCACCGCCTCAATCCGTCCGTTGAACTCGTCCCACAGGTGAACGTTCCGGGCCACCACCGGCGCGACGCTGACCAAAGGCAGCGAAGCGGTGCCGCTATCCACCGATTGCGGTTTGCAGGCAGACAGACACAACGCCAGCAATGCAACGGCACAACCAAAGAGCCCTGAAGCAGTGTTTTTCATGAAACGGCGAAGCGGGTTTACGTGCATGGGATTGGTGGGGGCGAATCGAGGAGGGGAGTCTATCCATCACCTGCTGTTTCGTCTGCCCGGATCTTGCGCGGACTGTTCCGTGCTTGCTGTGATTTTCGCTGCGCGGGGTGCGTTGGGGTG
>NZ_LSZQ01000065.1 GCF_001580015.1 Cephaloticoccus primus | reverse complement strand
GGGGGGGGGGGGGGGGGGGGGGGGGGGGGGGGGGGGGGGGCGCCGGCCCTTTATAAGGGCGGCGCGTGTGCTGCGGTAGCGCGGGCAATAAGCGCGTGATGATCGGTAAATTCTCCGTGCGCTGCGGGGCGGCTTCGCTAAAACACGCGGCACCGATGAAAACTCCCCTACGTGTTGCCGTGACTGGTGCTGCCGGTCAGATCTCTTACTCGCTGTTGTTTCGCATCGCCTCGGGCGCGATGTTTGGGCCCGGGCAGCCGGTGATTCTCCAGCTTTTGGAAATCCCCAACGAGAAGGCGATGAAGGCGCTGGAGGGCGTGGCGATGGAGCTCGACGACTGCGCGTTCCCGCTGCTCAAGGGGCTCGTCCTTAGCGACGATCCGCGAGTGGCGTTCAAGGACGCGAACTGGTCGCTGCTCGTCGGCGCCAAGCCGCGCGGCCCGGGGATGGAGCGCGCCGACTTGCTCAAGGACAACGGCAAGATCTTCTCCGCCCAGGGAGCGATCATCGACGAAGTCGCCGCCGAGGACGCGCGCGTGGCCGTCGTCGGCAACCCCGCCAACACAAACTGCATGATCGCCGCCTCGAAGGCGCGGCGGCTCACGCCCGACCGCTTCACGGCGATGGTGCGGCTCGACCAGAACCGCGCGCAGGCACTGCTCGCCAAAAAAGCGGGCGTAGACCTCACTGCCGTCCGCGACATCTTCATCTACGGAAACCACAGCCCGAGCATGTTTCCCGCCTTTGCCCAGGCGACCATCGGCGGCGCGCCCGCAGCCGAAGTCATCGGCGACGATGCCTGGCTGCGCGGTCCCTTTTGCGAAACCGTGGGCAAGCGCGGCGCGGCCATCATCGCGGCGCGCGGCCTCTCCTCGGCGGCCTCGGCGGCCAACGCGCTGGTCGATCACGTCCACGACCTGATGACGCCCGGCGCCGTGCACTCGGTTGCCGTTTCGGGCGCGAGTGCTTATGGCTTCGATGCCAACGTGTGGGCAGGCGTGCCCGTGCGCACCACGACACCCGGCAGTTACGAGATCATCGAAGGCCACCCGATGGACGACTTCGCCAGGTCAAAGATCGCCGCGACCAACCAGGAACTCGCCGAAGAACGCGCGATGGTCGCCGAACTCCTCGGCTGAGCTCACACAGGCTCACGCCTATCGGGATGCAGCCCAGGGACACCAGACGGTGCACCAACGAGTGCACCGCACAATGAAACGGTCGAATACCGCGCCCCACGCGTAGTCGTAGTGGGGCTGGGCCCCCTATCCTTCGGGCTCGCGGAAAATCGCCGCGCAGTTTTGGCTCGGGGCGCATGGGAGCCGATTTGCCCGACACTTTGATTGCTGAGCTGCGCTTCGTCGGGCGCGACGCGGGCGCGGTGAAGGCCCTGAGCGGGTTTCGGAAAAAACAGCACACGCTGCCCACCGCTGCCAACCCGACGACTCAGGCTTTTCTCGCGCGGCTCTGTGCACCCGAGCTCGCCGAGCGCGCCGAGGCACTGTTTCAAACTCTGCGCGAAGCCCTCGGCTACAAGCGGCGCGACATTTCCCTGAATGTGGAGAGCGCCCAAGCGCTCCTGCGCGCGCGCGATTTCACGCTCGAAATCGCCTACGAGCTCGATCCTGCCAGCCCCAGCGACTACCTCATCACGCAAACGCTGCTCGACGCGCACGAGGCCGCCGTACTGGCGAGCGATGCGTTTAACGCGGTGTTTCGCGGCGCGTTTTCCGAGCTCTCCTTTGCGCTCAAACGCGGCGTGCAAGTGGAGGCCGTGATTGATGCCGTGGAGGCTCTCGACGATGCAGACGGCGGGAACAGCGGCGGCCCCGGCGGCCGCGGTGGGGATCGCGCTGCACCGCTTCGCGTGAGCTATCCTTCGGATTACAGCTACTGCGAAATTGCAGTCGAAGGCGTGGCCGCACGCGTGCGCTGCACCGGGGCGAGCGTCGATCTGCTCTTCCCGAAGGGGGGCTCACCATTGGAACTGCTCCGCGAGTTCGCCGCGGTGCGGGCCGCCTTCCAGCTCAGCAAAGAACTCGGGGCCTTGCTCGCTTAGCTCCCCCTCAAGTTGTCCAGCAGAGGCCGCGCAGTGGGCGGCAAAAAGTTGCGGCTAAAATGGCGGTTACCCGCGCGGGCGATTTTTCCGGTTAACCATTTGGGGCGGCCCGATGGGTGAGCACTTGGCGCGGACTCCCTTCCGCTCTGAAGACGGCGCTTGTGTTTCGCGCGGAGGTCGGCAGCTTCACCACTTCGTTCTTTGATTGGTTTGGCGCGCATTGTTTTTAGCAAGAAGCCGCATCCCGATCCCTGAGGCCCGCGCTCGTTTAGGCGAGTCGGTCGGGCGCTTACAGACATGGGGGTGTTTTGGATTCGATTTTCGGGTAGAGCGCGCAGCTGCCGTTCGAGAGTGAGGCGTCTCTCGTTAATCCCCGTTTCAACACCATAAATGGCACTTACGAAGAAATGCCCCTGGCTGCTTAATGACGGCCACGTCGGTCCAGCGACACCTGCTAGCTGATACCGGCGACGACAGCAGGCATAGTATGCGGTGCGACTCGCGGACTGCATACCGTACCTTCAACCCGGGAGTTGGCCCTCGCTCAAGCGCCCGTGCGCTGCGCTGAGCAAGGGCGAGATCAAAAGGCGCACTATGACGGTAGATGCGGCGCGTGAAGGCCGGAAAGACGCGGGTTCAACTCCCGCCACCTCCACCAATTTTAGTGTACGCTCGTTTGAGCGGGCAGGAGTGGCCGTATGAGGCTGCTGCATGATGGCGTAGCCTACGGGCGAGGCTTACGCCTTGGCGCGTTTTTTGGATCCGGGCTTAGGCCCGCCCGCTCATGGCGAGGCCGGCGAGGCGGCCCGTGGTCCAGGCGGCCTGGAAATTGAAGCCGCCGGTCACGCCGTCGATGTCGAGGACTTCGCCTGCGAAGTGCAGGCCCGGGCAGAGGCGGCTTTCCATCGTTTTAAAGTCAACCTCGCGCAGCCGGACGCCGCCGCAGGTGACGAATTCGTCTTTGTTGGTGCTTTTGCCGCGAACGGCAAACCGGGCTGCGCAGAGCGCTTCGGCGAGTGCGCCGAGTCGTGCGTTGGAAAGGCCCGCCCAGGCTTGCCCTTCGCTCACGCCCCCCACTTGTACCAGCCTCTCCCACAGGCGCGCGGGCAGGCCAAAGGGATTTCCGCGTGCGATCTGGCGCCGCGGCTGTTCGGTGCGCAGGGCGGCCAGCGCGTGTTGCGCGGATTCGCGTGTGTGCGGTGGCGCGAAGTTTACCTTGAGCGGAAATTCGTAATCGCAGGCGGCAAACGCGCGCGCGCCCCAAGCCGAGAGTTTGAGCACCGCCGGGCCGCTCAAGCCCCAGTGCGTGATGAGGAGCGGGCCTTCGCTCGTCAGTCCTTTGCAGGTCGGCACGCTGAGCGATACTTGCCCGACGCTGATTCCCGAGAGGCCGTCGATGCGTGGATCATCGACGTGAAAGGTGAAGAGCGAGGGGACGGGTGGCTCGATCGTGTGCCCGAGGTTTTGGGCAATCGTCGTGCCGACCGAGGCCCGATTTCCGCCGGTGGCGATCAACACGCGCTCGCACTCAGTCGTGCTCCCATCGGTCAGCGTGACGCGAAATCGCGGCCCGCCTGCGCAGGTGGCAGGGTGGCTTTCGGCTGCATCCGCTCGGGCTGCATCCGGGCCGCCTTCGCCTTGCGCTTCTGCGGCCGCGCCTGTTGTGCCTGCATTCGCTTCTGGCTCTGCGCTCTCGCAACGCTCCACCGCGCGCACGCCGAGGCGCAGTTTTACTGCGACGCCTGCGTCGCGGGCCGCGCGCTGCAAGCAGTCGACGATCACTGCCGAGTCATCCGCGACGGGAAAGACGCGTCCATCGGCTTCGGTTTTTAGCGGCACGCCGCGCGCTTCGAGCCACGCCACCATGTCTCGCGGTTGCCACTGGTGAAACGCGCCGCGCAGCTCGCGCCCGCCGCGCGGGTAGTGCTGCACGAGTTCGCGCGGCTCGTAGCACGCGTGGGTGACATTGCAGCGGCCGCCGCCCGAGATGCGGACTTTGGCGAGCGGGTGCGCGGTGGCTTCGCAAATCGTGACCTGTGCGGTGGGGTTGGCCTGGGCGCAGGTGATCGCTGCGAAAAATCCGGCGGCTCCGCCTCCGACTATGAGCACTCGTGGCGCGCTGTTTTTGGGCATCGGGGGACGGAGGCTGGGCGGCTTGCCGCGCGTGTGCAACGCGCGCGTTGTGAGCTTTGCTCAATATGCCTAAGGGAAGTGCGTACGGGCAGCCGGAGATTTCACAGAAGAGCGGCTGGCCGGGTGCTGTTGGCTCGACTTATCGGGCGGGGGTGATCCATCCCCTTTGGGAGATGACGCTGCGCTTTGAGGAGCTCGTGCAACGTGCCGAGCGATTGATCACGCGGCTCCAGCGGCGTTTGCCGCCGGAGATTCGCCCGCTGGCGCGCGCGGTGCCGGTGCACTGCGAGGCCGTCCCCAGTGAGGCTGTCCTCGCCGGGGGTTTCGGGCCCGATATACTCGGCCTTTTCAGCGGCAACCCGCACGGCACGGAGTTTTCCCAAAGCGAGCCCGCCCCGCCGCAAATCTTGCTGTATCTCGAAAACCTCTGGGACTACGCCGAGGCCGACTGGCCGACCTTCGACGAAGAACTGCGGCTGACTTACCTGCACGAGCTCGGCCACTACCTCGGCTGGGATGAGGACGAAGTCGAAGCCCGCGGCTTGTGACCGCGCTGTTTGGCAGCGCCATTTGTTATGGGAGTGTGCTTAATTGATTAAGGGAAAACGGGCGGCACCACTACGCGTGGAGCGGTGGCGTGGCGCCACTTGCCATGTAATTCGCGATTTTGTCAGGGCGCGAAGCGCCCGAACAAAATCGCGAATTTAAAGCCCCCCCCTGTCGCTTCGCGACAGGAAGCAGGGCATCAAGCACGAATGGGAGCGGCTTTGTGTGGGCGAAATGTAAGCCATCAGATGGCTTACGTTTCGTCCCAGCTTACACGCTCACTCCGGCGCGTTGCCACATGGGGCGCAGGTCGACGACCTGGCCGCTGTCCATCGCTTCGTCGATGCCGAAGGCGGAGACGGCGGAGGTGAAGCCGTCGTCGAGACCGGCCAGCGGCGCCGTGTTTTCGAGCATGGTTTTGCGCAGGTGCCCGGCCATGAAGGCATCGCCGCCGAGGTGCATGTCGCTGGCGTCGAGCGCGAAGGTCTCGGGCTGCGTGTCGTGGCCGATTTTCTGGTAAACGATGCTGCTCTTGTTGGCGTAGAGGAGCAGCGAGCCTTCGGTGCCGAGGATGTACATGCGGCGCTCGGGGATGGCGGCGTTGCAGTTGGTGTGAAAGGTCGCGCGCGCGCCGTTGGCGTACTCGAGGATGGCGACTTGGTTATCGACGATGGTCGCGCCCTCGGAGAAGGGGTCGACGCCCTCGGGGTCGGGCCAGATGCGGTAGGCGGAGCGCCCCTGCGCGTCGGGGCCGAGGCGCGCGTCGAGCGCGCGGTTTTCGGGGCGGAAAAAGTTTTTGCCGCCAAAGCTGGCTGCGCGCACGGGCAGGCTGTCGATCAGCCAGTTAACGAGGTCGAGATCGTGGCAGCATTTCTCGAGCAGGTGCGTGCCGGCCTGGTCGCGGTAGCGGCGCCAGTTGCCGTGGATGTAGCCGCCGTGCGCGGGGACGAGTGTCTCGTTAAACTCGAAGGAGATGGGCTGGCCGATCAGGCCGCTGGTGATCAGCTCTTTTGCTTTTTGGTAGAGCGGCGTGTAGCGCAAGACGAGGCCGAAGAAGAAGTGGCGGTCGGGAGCGGCCTGGCGCGCGTCGCGCAGTTGCAGGCAGTCTTCGAAGCGGGTCGCCAGCGGCTTCTCGCAGAAAACATGTTTACCCGCTTTGAGCGCGGCACTGGCTTGCTCGACGTGGTAGCAATTGGGCGAGGCGACGACCACCCAGTCCACCGCGCCGTCGTTGATCACGGCCTCCACGGAGTCGAGCAGGCGGGCACTCGCGCCGCATTCGGCGTTGAGCTGCTTGGCGGCTTCGCTGCGCGGATCGTACAGCGCAGCGATGGCGACGCCCTCGCTGTCGGGGCCGCTGAGGAGGTGCTTGGCGATGGTGCGGGCGCGGCCTCCGCAGCCGAGGAAGCCGACGTTAATCGTTTTCTTATCAGACATGATCAGTTCGGGGTAGGGGGTTGTGGGGTAGTGTCGGTCGTCGCGCTTCGCGACTCGAGCAGCGATGCGTTGAGCGCGCTCGCGTGACGATGGTGCCGATGACCGATTTTCGGAGCCGCACTTTGACTCGCCCGCGATCCGCTACAAGCCTGCCCACTCATTTTATGAGTACGAAAATTGGCGTAATCGGGTTGGGGATCATCGGGCGCGTGTGGGCCGGGCACTACGCGGCAGCGGGCGTTCTGGGCGGGACCTGGAATCGCACGGCGCGGGCCGATGCGCCCTCGCCGCTCGGCTCGCCCGAAGCGGTCGCGTGCGCGTCGGACGTGGTGCAGGTCGTCGTGGCCGATCCACCCGCAGTGCAGGCCGTCCTTGAGCGAATCCTGCCCGCACTCGGGCCGGGAAAGGTGCTCGTGCAGTCGAGCACGATTGACCCGCAGAGCAGCGAGCGGTTTCGCGTGCAAGTCCTCGCGACGGGCGCGCGCTATCTCGAAGCGCCGTTTACCGGCAGCAAGCCCGCCGCCGAAGCGCGGCAGACGGTTTTCTATCTGGGCGGCGAGGCCGGGCTGATCGCGGAGCTGGAGCCGCTGCTCGGGCTCGTGTCGAGCCTGCGCCTGCACATCGGCGACCACCGCCAGGCGTGCACGCTGAAGCTGGCAATGAACCTCAACATCGCCGCGCAAATGCAGGGGCTCTGCGAAGCGCTGACGCTCGTGCGCCACGCGGGCGTGACCGACGACGTTTTCTTCAACGCGCTGCGGCCCAACATTACCTACTCGGGCCTCGCAAAATTGAAGGAGCCGAAGCTGCGCGCGGGGGACTACGCGCCGCAGTTTTCCGTAAAGCACATGCTCAAGGACATCCGGCTAAGCGGGCTCGCACTGGCGGGCGACGCGGGCCGCGCGGGTACGGGCAGCGGCGAAGCTGAAACCAGTACGGGCGCTGCGAGTGGAGCCGAGCCACATGTGGCGGAGGAAGCCCGAGGCGCGGTGGTGGCACAGGAGCGTGCGGGCGAATCATGCGGGACAGGCGAAGAGCCCTTCGCCGTGCGCGCGGCGGTGCTCGACCGGCTCGCCGCCGCCGCCCGCGCAGGCTACGGCGAAGAAGACATCTGCGCCTTGCTGAAATTATTGTGAAGCTGAGCTCTCCTTGAGCTTGGAGAAGTACGGTGACTCCACTGCGCGTGGGGCGGCGGGGTCGCAGACCCTTTTATTTGGCGAGCCGCTCGTTGGCGGCTCGTCGGTGTCCCCTGCCATTTACTGTACGGTTTGCTTGGCGGGCGGAACGCCCGCCAAGCAAACCGTACAGTTGAATGAACTCCCTGACCGGAGCTCAGGTGGGAGAATAGGAGATTAACTCGTTGACCAAATATTTCGCCCCAACGGGTCTTCGTTTCATTCGCGCTTGGGGCCTTCTTCCTGTCGCAACGCGACAGGGGGAGCTCATGTAAATTTGGGAATCGCTCTTCGGCGCTACGCCGCCGAAGCGCGATTCCCAAATTCAATGGCCCGTGGCGCCCCGCCACCGCCCCACGCGTAGTGGGACAGACACTTCCCGCGTGCAGCGAGTTCGCTGCTTCAGTTTACGGCGCGGCACCACTCGGGCTCGGGGCGGCTGGTGGTTGGGGCGGGCCTTGGCGCTGCGATTTTTGCCGTGGCGATTTGGGCAAGGGTAGTGGCTGCGGTTGGCATAGCGGTTGTCGCTGCGTTGTGCTCGGCAAAGGTGCCGCTGCCGTTGTGCACATGCTCGGAGTGCCCGCCGTCTTGTGTGCTTGCGCCGTCGCCAGTCGAGGCGCCTGCGGCGAGGAGATGATGGTTTTCGCCGCCTGCGCTTGCGAGCCATTCGTCGGCACCGGCGGGCGGCGGGTTTTTCCTGAAATACTCCTGGAGGATGCGGCTGGCGACGGGCGCGGCGTAGCGGCCGCCGCCAAACTCTTCGCCCGCGGTGTCGCCTTCGATGGCGACGGCGATTGCGATTTGCGGGTTGATGGCGGGGGCGAAGCAGATGAACCAAGCGACGTTTTTGCGGCCGGGGATTTGCGCGGTGCCGGTCTTGCCCGCGATGGCGACGCCGGGGACGCGCAGACTGGCGATGGTGCTCAGGACTTTGGCGGTGCCGGTGGTGGTGCAGCCGACCATGCCTTCGATGAGGGCGGCGCGCTGCGCGGGGCTCAGGCCGATGGGCTCGTAGCGTTGGCGCGGCGCATCGGGGCGGTGCACGAGTGTGGGCTGGGTGTGGACTTCGCCGCGCGCGACCGAGGCGGTAAAGGCGGCCATCGCCAGCGGGGTGACGAGGACGTAGCCTTGGCCGATGGCCATGTTGGCGGTGTCGCCCGGGAACCAGCGGGCGCCGACCTGTTTTTGTTTCCAGGCGTCATCGGGGATGACCATCCGGCGGGTTTCGTTGGGCAGCTCGATGCCGGTGGGCTGGTGCAGGCCGAAGCGGCGGGCCTCGGCGGCGACGCGCTCGGCACTGGTGCGCCAGCCCGCTTCGTAGAAGTAGATGTCGCAGCTCTTGGCGATGGCCTCGGGCAGGAGCGCTTCGCCGTGGCGGCCGCGGCCGTTGTAGCACAGGAAGGTGCGGCCGTACTTGTGGAGCACGCCTTGGCAGTTGGCTATCACCTCGTCGTAGCCGACGGCACCGGAGCGCAGCGCGGCGATACTGGTCAGGATTTTAAAAGTGGAGCCGGGCGGGTAGGCGCTGCTGATGGCGTGGTTTGCCCAGGCCTTGCGGCGCTCGATCTCCTGACTGTCGGCGTAGGAGAGGCGCGGCGAGAAGAGGCTGGGGTCATAGTCGGGTACGCTGGCGAGGACGAGGACTTCGCCCGTGTTGACGTCGAGCGCGACGGCGGCGCCGGGGCTCTCGAAAGCGCGGAGCTGCTCCTCGGCGGCGCGCTGGAGGTCGATGTCGAGCGAGGTCGTGATGCTGTGGCCTTGGGAGGGGAGTTTTTTTTGTAGCGGCGGGTTGATCCGGTAGCCGCTGGGGTCGACGCGAAAGATGGAGCCGCCCGCCTGACCCTGGAGCGCGTCGTCAAAGGTTTTCTCAAGCCCATCGCGCCCGATCGTGCCTTTGAGCTTAAAGGTGCGCAGGTCGTCGCCGACCCAGCCTCCGGCCTCGATATCGGGGTTTACGCCGACGTAGCCGAGGGTGTGCGCGGCGGTCGCCCCAAAGGGGTAGTAGCGGGCGCTGGTGGTGTGGACTTGGAGGGGCGAGCTGACGGGCAGGCTTTCGAGCAGGCGCGCGTAGTCCTCGGGCGCGAGGTCGTCGAGCAGGGTAAAGGGCAGGAGCAGCTCGGCCTGAAAGTGGCGCGTGAGTCGCCGGCTATCGACGCGCTCGTCGCGCCCGAGCAGCGCGTTGATCTGGTCGAGGTAGCGCTGGACGACGCTGGCGCGCGCGATCTGCTCCATCTGCGCGCGTGTGGGCAGGTCGTGGTCGCCCGTCTCGCGGTAGTTCTTGCGGATGCGGATGTACTCGCGGCGAAACTCGGGGCGCAGCTCGTCGAGGTAGAGCACGGCGGCGAAGCGCGCGCGGTTGCCCACGATGAGGCGGCCCTCGCGGTCGTAGAGATTGCCGCGCGAGCCGGGCATGAGGATGCGGCGCTGGTTCTGCACGCGCTCGCGCTCGTGGTGCTCGCCGCCGCGCAGGAGCTGCTGGTAAGCGATGCCGCCGCCGAGCGTGAGCAGCAGTGCGCCGACCAGAAAATAAAACACGATGACGCGCGGGTCGTAGCCTTTTTGCGATTCGACGAGTCGGCCGGAATTGGGAGCCAGGGTGGCCATTGTGTGAGCGGAGCAGGAGGTCGGGAGGCGGCGGTGTGCGTGGAAAATGGGGTGGCGGGCGAGCTGCCTTGCGGGCGGCAGCGGCCACACTCGGCTAACGGCGGTTGTGAAACGTATCACTCGGCGTGGTGCTGCCCGCAGCAAGCCGCGCGAGCGCGAGGAGCTTGCCTTGCAGAGCAAAAAACCACGGCGCGATCAGCGCAACGAGTCCTTCCGACAAAAGCAAATCGAGCAGTAGCCGCGGTGCCGCGCGCGCAATGATCGGCTCGCGCTGGATCAGGAAAAACGTGAGGGCCAGGTACAGCGCAGCGTTGGTGAGCAGGGAGACGAGCAGTAGCGTGGGCGTGTGGCGCGTGTCGAGGTGCGGGCGGGCACGGCGGATAAAAGTGTGCGCAACCGCGAAGAGGACAAGCTGCGTGCCAAAGGGCAGGGGGCTGCCCGCGTCGCAGAGCAGCCCGCCCAGGCAGGCGAGCAGCAGCCCCATCGCGGGCGGCAGCCGCAGGGCACCAAAGACGAGGAGGAGCCCGCCGCCAAAGAGGTGCAAATGCAGCGGGCTGAGCCCGTAGTTGAGCTGCGCCAGCCCAAAACACAGCAACGCTTGCGCCGCAAAAAGTGCCAGTATCGCTCTCACGGTCTTCGGGTGGGTTTATCGGGCATGGCCCATGGCCTCGTTGGGCCGTGTCCGGGTGCTTGAGGTATGCGAAATGCTGGCGTGTCGCTCGCTGGCGGCGCGTCCTCGGGAGGCCGGCGAGCTGCTCTCTCGTCGGGCCGTGCCCGACTGGTCGGCGAGGCGTGGGCCTGCGGTGGAGTTGCCCGTCGCGGCATTTGCGGCGGCTTGGCCGCGCGCTGTGGTAAATTGTGGGCCGCCCGTTTTGCGTTCTCGCAGAGTCAGCGAGGCACGCTCTCCTTCGCCACGCTCCGCTTCGTCGTTGCCGATTGGTACGAGGATCGTCACCTCGCGCAGCGAGGAGAGCCGCGCGTCGAGTTGCACTTCGCCACTCTGGAAAAGCCCATCCGCATTGGGCTCCAGATGGGTGATCCGCCCGATCCGCAGCCCTGCGGGAAAGATGCCGCCGAGCCCCGAAGTCAGGAGCTGCCGCGCTCGCGCACCGTTGGCGCTTTGGCCCCCCGCGCCATTGGGCGTACCGCCGCGTGCTGCGCTTGCATTGCGGGTCGCGGCCGAAGCCAGCTCGGTTGGCGAGATGTCGAGCGGCACAAACTCGATTACCCCATGTGGCGCGGCGAGTGTGGGGTTGAGCCCGCCCTGATAACTGATCGGCCGCTCGTCGCCCTCGATCATCGCGGCCAACCGCAGATGCGGGCTGCTGATCAGGTCAACGACCGCCGTGTACGCGTGCACCTCGCTGACGATGCCCACGACCCCGCCCGCGAACACGACCGGCGCGCCGACCGGGATCCCGTAGTTGCGCCCCTTGCGCACGGTGAGCCGCTGCCACCACGCCGAGAAATCGCGCCGCATCACGCGCGCATGCTCCAGCCGATGCCCCGGCTGCGGCGGGATGTGCAGGAGCTGCTGTTGGCGGTCGAGCTCGGCGCGCAGCGCGTGGTCCTGTTGGATCGCCAGCGCGTACGAAGCATTGATCCGCGCGAGGTCGCGCCCCGCCTCGATCAGCTCGTGCTTCGAGCGGCTGCGCAAGGTCCAGTAGTCCTGTAGGTCGTGCAAATACGAAGCGGTGGCCTCAATGGGCGCCTGGAACTCAAAGAACGACGCGTGCAGCACGCGCTTCACAAATACCGGCGCGAACAGCCAGACGAGCAATGCGAGTCCTAGTGTAAAAAACGGTCGAGCTTGATCAAAACGTGTGGGTGGCACGGGCGGAAATAAGCCCCACACCCTGGGGGGCCACTCCCCCCGACGCGAGCCTCCAGGCCACCTCACCTCCTCTTTTTGTCGAGAGGGGCGGAGGAGGGGCGGGCGGGCCAGCGCGTTGATCGGGCGGCTTCCCTCGCGTGCTCCAGCAGTTTTACCGCTCCCCGCACAGTAGGCCTCTGTGTTTGATTATCGAAATGTGGGGTGGCTGGAGTTTTGTGATAAACTCTGCGGCCATCAGTTCAATATCGCCCCCACTTCAGTCGCATCCGCCGGCTGTCTTTGCTCGGTCGGAAAATGCGATAGTAATAAATCGGCAAGAGTGTGAGCCGAGTACCCTTGGAGGGAGGCAACGCAAAAGGCCCGTGTGCTATAGTGCACACGGGCCTTTGAGAAATGAAGCGTTGGCGAAGGAACGTGTTGTGAGCTTGGAGCTCGCAATGGCTAAAGGGCTATAACGAGCTGAGTTTGGGGCTACTGCTTCGAGGCATCCAGTTTGGTGATTTCACTGGCGGCCATCAGCAGCGCGCCAACGCCGTAATAGTGAGTCTCACCTCTGGTAACCAGCGTAGGGCTGGCACTGATTTTCTGAACATAGCCTAGTTTGCCGTCGGGCTCGACTGCGCGTTTCAACGCAGACCAGCCTTTGCGCATCGCAGGCTCAAAGCGTTCGCGGTCGAGCAATCCGGCATTGATGCCCCAAGCCAGTCCGTAGGTGAAAAAGCCCGTACCGCTAGTCTCGGGCGGAGAGCCCTCGGCAGAGAGCAGCGATGGAGCCCAATAGCCGTCCTCTTTTTGTAATTCGATCAGCCGCTCAGCCATCTCGACGAATACCGTACGCATGCGCTTTGCGTCGGGGCCATTTGCATCCAGTAGCGGCAGAGAGCGAGCCATCGCCGCAAACACCCACCCGTTGCCGCGGGACCAGAACATCTTGTTTCCCTGTCCGTCACGTTGCTCGAAGAAACGCTTGTCGCGGAAATAGAGCTTTTCTACCGGATCATAGAGGAAATCCGTTGTCGTCCACCATTCGCGTAGGGCGTGGTCGCGATAGCGCATATCGCCCGTTTGTCTGGACAGCTGGAGCATCGCAGGAGGGGCCATGAATAACGCATCACACCAGGTCCAGACTCCACCTGGGGAGCCCTGCTTCAGATCGGCTATAGGGCCACGCGGCTGCTCGGCCAATAGCTGCTCAAAAAGCGCGATAGTCGGTTTTATGGCTTTCTCGCCTTCGCCATTGCGTGCCATCCACAGGTAGGCTTGGGTAATTGCTTCACTGTCAGCATGGAGTAAATCTCCAGTTGCCCGCCAACTACTGCTGCGGCCCATCTGCAGGACTGCCTCGCCGATGTCTGCGGGTGCGCCGTCGGTGTCGGCAAGCTCAGTCATGCCAATCCAGAATGCCGCATGGTGCCAGCGCAGGAGCTCGGCGGTGTCATTGGCTTGAGCCAGCTGCCAGCGTGCCGAGCGGATTGCGACGTCGAGTGGGGACTCGGGGGCTGGCAGGTTGTACAGGGCGCGGTCGGTCCAGACATCATCTTCCCCGTTCCAGGTTCGCTCCCAGGATGTGGGGGAATGTGGATCGCTCCAGAACGGATCTGAGGGAGGGAGCCCGAGCGGCAGCAGGGCCACACTGCACAGGTAGAGACTGCCCGTATTGATGTAGCTTTCCGCGAGCGAGGGCTGATGGCCAGCAAGGCCGAGCCGCAACCAGCCTTCTTCGTCAAAGGTGCCCGGTGCTTCAAGCGTGCGTCGGATAGCCCGGGTAAGGGCGGTGCGCGCAGCCGCAGGTGTTACCCCTGCTATGCGACGAAACGCGCGGGCGGGATCATCAGGGACAGGTATGACCTGAGGCTTGGGTAGTTCGCGTCGGAGGACGATATCGGCCAGTGTTTGAAGGGCTCCAGCCCTATATGTGATTGAGCGTCCCACGGCTGGGAAACTCCCGTCGGGAGCGATGAGCCGCTCCTGTACGGCCGCGTAGCGCTGTGCTATTGCATGGGCTTCTCGCTGGAATTGGCGAAGAGCTTCGCTTTCTGGGGCCACTTCATCCAGGATGCCGAGCAGCATTGGCTGGATAACGTAAGAATTGTAGTAGTCCCATCGGAGTTGGGGACCGTCCCCATAAGTTCCGTCACCAAGATACCACTTCCGGAAGTTCTCCAGGGCAGGCATCAGGCGTGAGTCATCGCGAGGCTCGCCACCTCGGGCGAGGGCAAGCTCGACGAAGGCAGCAAACAGCTGGTGGTTCCCCGATCTGGGGAAGGGCCTCTGGCGGGTTTCTTTCAGCCGGGCCACAAGGTTTGCCTGGATGCGAGGCTCCAGTTTTTCCCAGAGCTCGCGAGGCGCCCGGAAGGTCGCTTGTGCCAGAAAGGATGCATCAACGAGTGACTGTCCGCTTACCGCAAAGTTCATCTTGTCGGGGGAGTCGGGATCGGTCGCTGCATCAATCGCACTGCGAGCCATTTCCGCGAGCCTTCCGCGCAACTGCCCTTCGGGAGTGTCGTCCGGTCCGAGCTCCAGCCAGGGGGCAATCCCGGCGAGGAGTCGACCAAGTGCTTCCAAATGCATGTAGGGGGTGGGATTGGGATTGTACACTGATTCGGGTGCATACGTCCCCATCGTTTCTCCTGGCATCCTTAGCTTGAGCTCACGTTTATCGAGTGCATCGAGAATCGGTTCAGCGAGTTTGGTTGCCCAAGCGACCCACTGCTCGCGAATCGCTACTGGGTCGGTCTCTTCATTCAGCTTGGTGGACGAAAGCTGCGCATGGCCGAAAATAGGAAGGCCAAGCGCCGCAAAGAGCATAGCACAGGCCAAGAGTGGACGATCAATCATAACTATTTGGGGCTACGGGATTAAGTTAAGCACTGCACTGAGCAGGGCAACACAGTGCCAGAAGGGAGAAAATACTCCTGTATGGGGAGTTCCCGACTGGCGAATGAAAAACAAGTTTGGGGCTTAGGAAGCAGAATGTGGCATACTGTTTTTTTAGCCCCTATATTAAAATGCGCTGCAACGAGGTGCACTGCATTTCCGGCGTACGTCTCACGCATGTTGACGGAGCGGGGATTGTTGCCGTGGGGCTATTGCATTCGGCTGCCGGAAGCGTGGTAAATGCTCTCTTGCTGCTGCCTGTATCTAGAGCGGCCGGAGTTTTGTGATAAACGCCGCGGCCACGAGCTCGATATCTGCCCGCCCCAGTCGCATCTGGCGGGCGATATCTTTCCAGCTTGCTACTGCCGTGACTACTTCCTGTACGATGTCTTTGGCCCGAGCTCCACTCAGCCCATAAAAGACTGCCGTACTTAATACGGTTTCGAGATCGGGGCGGTTGTCACTATCATCAATATTGAGCACATGCTCGGCTTTTTCGATATTCGGGTTCATATCAAAGGCGGGGGCCAGTCGCCCAGCCAGGCTGGCGTGTAATGAAAGCGGATCTGCCCGCGGTCGTGGGCGAGTGTGCCGACTTGGCAGGCAGGGCCCTTGGCGGCGTCGAGCCAGACTTCCAGTTTGTTGTTTGGCTTATTCACAAGGGGTTTCCGGCGGGTGGAGTTGTGGCAGGTGGGCTTGAACGGCGGCGTTTGGGGGTGGCTTGTGGTTCCAGGGCCAGGTCCTGCAATTTGCGGCCGAGCCGGTCATCGGCAGCCAGTTGGTTGAGGTCGCCCTCCAGGCCGAGCACGGCCAGTACTCGCATATACGAGCCAAGTGTGACTTCGGGGGCACCTGCTTCGACTTTGTACAGCGTCGTGCGCGAAATCCCGGCCCGGCCAGAGACCGCGGCATTGCTCAGGCGGCGTCGCTTGCGTGCAAGCCGCAGCCGCTCGCCCAATGCGGTGAGTATCCGTTGCTCTTGTGGAAAGACGATGGGTGTGGTGCGCGACATGTTTGCCAAAGTAGACAGAAGCTTTTGTTAATGTCCATTTTGGTGAACATTTTCTCAATAGGGCGACCGAGTGCATCCTCGCTTGGGGGCACTGGGTTGGCGGAGTGGCACAGGTGCCCTTGGTGCGCGTGCAAATCCTGTACGCGCTCCATATCGGCTTCCCTCCTTCGGCCGGCTCCCTTCTGGGTAACCAGTTTCCCCCCGGGCGTTCCTCTCTTTTCTTTCGCGTCCTGCCGCGTCCCTCCGGGCGCGTGGGGTGCGCGGGTTACATGTGTTCGACGAGCCAGGTGAGGTCGGCGAGGACGTCGCCGGTGCCGTTGGCCACGGCGGAGAGGGGGTCGTCGGCGATGGTGACGGGCAGGCCCGTTTTATCGCTGAGCAGCCGGTCGATCCCGCGGATGAGGGCACCGCCGCCTGCCATCACGAAGCCGCGGTCAACGAGGTCGGCGGAGAGCTCGGGCGGGCAGCGCTCCAGGGTGACGCGCACAGCGTCCACGATGGTGGCGATGGTGTCGCTGAGCGCTTCGCGGATTTCCTGGCTGGTGATGTTGATGGTCTTCGGCAGGCCGGCGACGGAGTCGCGGCCTTTGACTTCCATCTTGAGTTCTTCTTCGAGCGGCGCCGCGGAGCCGATGCGCATCTTGATCTCTTCGGCGGTGCGCTCGCCGATGAGCAGGTTGTAGGCGCGCTTCATGTAGTTGATGATCGCGCTGTCGAGCTCGTCTCCCGCGACGCGCACGGACTTGGAAAACACGATGCCGTTTAGCGAGATGATGGCGATCTCGGTGGTGCCGCCGCCGATGTCCACGATCATGTTGGCGGCGGGTTCGTCGATGGGCAGGCCGACGCCGATCGCGGCGGCCATCGGCTCGGAGATGGTGATGACTTTGCGCGCGCCTGCGTGGAGGGCGGAGTCTTTTACGGCGCGTTTCTCGACCTCGGTGATGCCGGAGGGGATGGCGATGACGACTTGGGGCGGGGCGCGAAAGGTGGAGCCGGAGACTTTGCGGATGAAGTAGCGCAGCATCGCCTCGGTGACGTCGAAGTCGGCGATCACGCCGTCTTTCATCGGGCGGATGGCGGTGATGTTCCCCGGGGTGCGGCCGAGCATGCGCTTGGCCTCGTCGCCGACGGCGCGGACTTTGCGCGTGGCGGTGTCAAGGGCGACGACGGAGGGCTCGCGCAGGACGACGCCTTTATCCTTCAGGTAGACGAGGGTGTTGGCGGTGCCCAGGTCGATGCCGATGTCATTGGAAAAGTAGTCGAGGAGATTCTTGACTGCCATGAGTGAGGCGAGAGTGGAGGAGGAGGGGCGGGAAGGTGCGCTGGCGCGAGAATGGGTGACGGTAAAATGCCGCTGCGTGGTGAAGCTTGCCCGGCTGCTGGGTGCAGCAATCGCGGGGAAACCGAATCGGCCCTGCTCTGAAGTGTCAACGCGCTAAAGGAGGGGCCCCGGGCCCCCCTTTAACTTTGCGAGCTGCTCGCTGGCAGCTCGTCGGGCGCAGATTCTTTTTGGCGGGTTTACCCGTTTGGGCGCGTTTTTTGGTTAACCGGAAAAATTGGCCGCGCGGGCCTGCGCTTGGTGTTTGTTTTGGGCGGATCGGATTCCGATCCGCCAGCGTGCGCGCGAGAGGTTACTCAAATGCGGTTGATCATTGATCGCTCCGGGCGCCCCCTGCGCGAGCAGGGAAGAAGTGCGCTGCGTGCAGCCCAAGTTACGCGAGTGTGAATTGCTTTCTGGATACTGCTGGTGTCGGCCTGAGAGGCACTGCGGCCCCTCCGAGCGAGTGTGAATGGCAGGTGGCACTGGTACCTTTGGGCTTGGAGGGTTTTAGGAAATGCGAAGGCTGCTGCGGATGAGCGGATCCATCTACGCATGCATCATGGCGGGCGGCAGCGGTGAGCGGTTTTGGCCTTTGAGCAGGCGCGCGCGGCCCAAGCATCTGCTCAAGCTCTTCTCGGAGCGCACGCTGATCGAGGAGGCCGTGCGGCGTCTGGACGGCGTGGTGCCGCTGGCGCATATCTTTGTTTTGAGTAACGCAGCGCAGCTCGAAGCGACGCGTGCGGCGCTGCCTTTTCTCGCGCCCGGGCAAATCGTGGCCGAGCCCGCCAAGCGCGACACGGCCGCTGCGGCCGCGCTGGCGACGGCGCTGGTGCGCGCTCGCGATCCCGAAGCGGTGATGGCGCTGCTGCCGGCCGATTCGCTCATCAAAGACGCGGCGACCTATGCGCGGCAGTTGCGCATGGCGCTGGCGCGCGCGCAGCGCAGCGACGCGCTGCTGACCTTTGCGATCAAGCCGAGCCACGCGGCGACCGGTTTTGGTTATCTGGAAATGGCGGAGGATGTGGGCGAAGGCTTCCGGCGTGTGGCGCGCTTTGTCGAAAAGCCCGCTGCGGCGACCGCCGCGCAATACCTCGCCCGCGGCAACTACGCGTGGAATGCGGGCATGTTTATCTGGCGCGTGGGGGCCTTCCTCGCCGAGGCCGAGCGGCACACGCCACAGCTCGCGCAGTTCATCCGCGCATTTCCGCGCGCGGGTGCGCAGGCCGCCGGAAACGAGGCTGCGCCGGCCACCGCAGCGGCAGTAGGTGGGGCGGCTCCGGCCGTGGATGCCACCGCTGCTGCGGAGGCGCAGCACTACCTCGACGTGCATTTCCCCACACTGGAGCCAAAGGTCTCGGTGGACTACGCGATCATGGAAAAAGCGGCGGCGGTGGAGACGCTCGTCGCCGAGTTTGATTGGGACGATGTGGGTAGCTGGACGGCGCTGCCCGCACACCTGCCGCAAGACGCCGCGGGCAACTGTGTGCGCGGCCCGGTGGCCCTGCACGAAGCGGCGGGAAACATCGTGCTGAGCAGTGGCCGCACCATCGCGCTCTGTGGCGTGCAAGATCTCGTGGTCGTCGAGACGCCCGACGCGATCCTCGTCACCCACCGCTCCGCCGTGCAGCAAATCAAGCAAGTCCTCCCCCAAGTCCCCGACGAGCTTCTGTAACGCGGCACCCGAGCTCGGGCAAACGCCGCACCGTGCGCCCTGCGATGTGGTGGCAAGACCCGGAATCGAACCGGGGACACAAGGATTTTCAGTCCTCTGCTCTACCAACTGAGCTATCTTGCCGTGCCCAAGGAGGGCGGAGAAAAGGTTTCGCTCTTCTTTGCGTCAATGGGAATTTGGTACGGTTGTGCATTGGCCTGTGAGCTCGACGCTGTGGCCCGGGCTGCTCCATGTTCGCCGGTTCTTGTGACTCCTTCGCTCCCTTCTTCCATTCTTGTTGTTGGCTCCGGTGGCCGTGAGCACGCGCTGGTGCGCGCGTTGCGCGGCGCGGGTTTTGCTGCGGCCTCCAGTGCAGCGCAGCCTGCGGATGCTGCCCGCCCGCGCGTGATTTGTGCGCCGGGCAATGCGGGAATCGCCGCCGATGGCGTGCCTTGTTTTCCGGTGGCGGCGGACGATGTGGCCGGCCTTGTAGCTCTCGCGCAGCGCGAGCAGGTCGAGTTCGTCGTCGTAGGGCCCGAAGTGCCGCTGGCGCTTGGGCTGGCCGATGCGCTGCTCGCGCAGGGCATCCCGACTTACGGGCCGACGAAGGACGGCGCGCGGCTCGAAGCCTCGAAGATTTTTACCAAGGAGCTTTTGTTTAAGCACAAAATCCCGACTGCGGCGGCGGCGATTTTTGAGGACGAGGCGGCGGCGCTCGCCTACCTGAAAACGCATCCGGCGCCGATCGTGATCAAGGCCGATGGGCTGGCGGCGGGCAAGGGCGTCACCGTCGCGCAAACGGATGAGGAGGCGGCTGCCGCCGTGCGCGAGATGTTTGCGGGCAAGTTTGGCGAGAGCAGCCGCAAGATCCTGATCGAGGACTGCCTGGAAGGGGAGGAGACCTCGATCCTCGTCGTCGTCTCGGGGCGCGATTATGTGATCTTGCCGACTTCGCAGGATCACAAGCGGATCGGCGAGGGCGATACGGGGCCGAACACCGGCGGCATGGGCACTTACTCGCCCGCCGAGGTCGTCACGCCCGAGGTTTACGCGCGGATCGAGCGCGAGATCGTGGCGCCCTCGGTCAACGCGATTGCGGACGAGGGGATCGCGTTTTGCGGGACGCTTTTCATCGGGCTGATGCTCACCGCGCAGGGGCCGAGCGTGATCGAGTACAACACGCGTTTCGGCGACCCCGAGACGCAGGTCGTCTTGCCGCGGCTCGACTGTGATTTGTGCGAGCTGCTCTGGCGCGCCGCGCGCGGAGAGCTCGCGGGCTACGCGTTGCGCGTGAAGCCCGACTACGCGCTTTGCGTCGTGATCGCTGCGCAGGGCTATCCGGAAAACCACTACCGCAAGGGCGACGAGATCAAGCTGCCCGCCGCGCTGCCCGAGGGCGTCGAGATCATCCACGCGGGCACGGCGCACGATGCGGCCGGGCGCGTAGTGAGCGCGGGCGGGCGGGTGCTCGGCGTCACGTCGATGGCAGCGAGCCTCGCCGAAGCCGCGCGCCGTGCCTACGCGGCCTGCGAACAAATCGAGCTTGTGGGGAAATACTATCGGCGCGACATCGGCGCGCGCCAACTCGCCCGCGAGAAATGAGGCGCGCTCTGGCAACTCTCGGGCTGCTCTGCGCGGCGGTTCTGCACGCCAACGCCAGTGCTGGCGGCGTAGCGTTCGCGGGCGCGGCGGCAGTTACCGCTGATGCCGCCGCCCGCGCTGTGGCGACGCAGCCGCGCGCGGAACCGGCGGCCAGCCCTGCTCGCACAGAAAAACCGCCCGCGCCCGCGCCCGTGCGGGTGCTTGAGGCGGGGCTCGGTTATTTGCGCGCGGCGCAGGGGGCGGGCAGCGCGCTTGCGTTTCCCGACGCGGCCCTCAGCAGCCATGCCGCCCTGGCGGGCTTCGTGCTCGACCTGCGCTATGCGGCAGGCAGCGAGCGCGAGGCTGCGCGCCTCGGCGCGTGGTTGGCGGAGTGGGCGGAGACGGATTCGGCGCCCGTTTTCTTTATCCTCGTTAATGCAGAGACGGCGCCCGCACTGAGCTTGGCCGCCGCGCAGTTTGCGCAAACTCACGCGGCACTTTTGATCGGCCCGGCGGGTGGCGCGGTCTCGCCGGACATCGTTCTGCCGATTGATCCGGAGCAGGAGCGCGCGGCCTATGCGGCGTTTGCGACGGGCGAGGCCGCGCCCGCCGTCCTCATCGGCGAAGCCGCTGCGGCCAACAAGCCCCGCTACGACGAAGCCGCAGTGATCGCCGCGCACACCGATCCCGCGAAAAATGCGCCCGGCGATAACGTCAGCAGTGTTGCCGACGCTTCCCGGCACGGCTCGCGCCGCCACGCGCCGCGCAAGGGCGCTACGCAATCCCCGCGCCCGAGCACGGACAGCTCCGCAGAAGACGGGGGCGCGAGCCCGATTGACTTAAGCCTCCAGCGGGCGATTCATCTGCACCGCGCGTGGCGCGCCCTCAAGCTTCACCCTTAGCTCTTTGTCTCCCATGTCAGAAAACACCACCGGTTCGATCGTCGTCGTCTGCACCGCCAACATTTGTCGTAGCCCGATGGGCGAGGGGCTGCTGCGCCACGCGCTCGCTGCGGAGGCCGAGCCGCTGCGCTCGATCCCGATTATCTCGGCGGGGGTGGCGGCGCGCGCAGGTGTCGCGGTTTCGGAAAACTCGGTCTTCGCGCTCAAGAAGGTCGGCATCGATATCGCCGCGCACAAAAGCCAGCCGGTCACGCAAGCCATGCTCGACCAGGCGCTGCTCATCCTGTGCATGACCGAGGCGCACCGCGCGATGATCCGCCACCAGGCCAAACCCGTGCCGCGCGAGCTGCGGCTGTTCCGCGAATTCATGCCCGCAGGCAACCGCCGCGAAATCGCCGACCCCTACGGCGGCCCCAGCGCCCTTTACGAAGCCTGCCGCGACGAACTCGTAGAGGCCATCCCTTCCCTCCTCGCGCATATCAAGGAGCTGTGCGCCGCGAAGTCGGCTTGAGGAGTGTGTAGCCCTTTTTCTTCACTGCGCGTGGGGCGGTGGCGTGGCGCCACGTGCCATTGAATTTGGGAATCGGCCCCGTCGCTACGCGACGAAGCGCGATTCCCAAATTTACATGAACTCCCCCCCTGTCGCGTTGCGACAGGGGATGAGGGATCAAATGCGAATGAAGCGGAAACCCGTTTGGGTGGATATTTTGGGTTTACGGATTCCTGCCCGACCGGAGGTCGGGTATCCCTTACTGTGCGGTTTGCTCGGCGGGCGGTACGCCCGCCGAGCAAACCGCACAGTAAATGGGTGCAGGCACCGCCTGCCGCCCCCCGCGCAGGGGTCTGAAGACCCGTTTTTATTGCGCGCGTTTCGCCCTCCCGCCTAGCCGCGCGTCTTCGACTCCATTTCATTTTGCGGCGCGCTTGTTGGTGCGCCGTCAGTCCAACGCCGCTAGTCCAACGCGGGTGGTGCGGCGTGTTCTAGGGCGCGGGTTTCGCGTTCGATCTGGTCGGCGCGCTGGAGGCCGTGGGCGCTGGATCTGCCGGTGAAGCGGCGGCATTGTGCGTCCATCAGCACGTAGCAGATCGGGACGATGAAGAGCGTCAGAAAGGTCGCGATGGCCAGCCCGCCCACGACGACGATCCCCATCGGGTTGCGCGTTTCGGCGCCTGCGCCGGAGGCGAAGGCGATGGGCACCGCGCCGAGGATGGTCGCAATCGAGGTCATCAGGATCGGGCGGAAGCGCAGCGTCGCGGACTGGAAGGCGGCGTCGAAGGCGTTCTTGCCGGCGACTTGCAGTTGGTTGGCAAACTCGACGATCAGGATGCCGTTTTTGGCGACGAGGCCGATCAGCATGATCAGCCCGAAGCGCGAGAAGAGGTTATCGGTCATGGCCTCGCCCCAGAAGCGCGTGCAGTAGAGCACGAGGAGCCCGCCCGCGAGGGCGATAGCCACGCCGGTGTAAATCGTCAGCGGGTGGATCCATGACTCGAACTGCGCGGCGAGGATCAGAAAGGTGAACAGCAGGGCCAGGCCGAAGAGCATGTAGGTGTCGCCGCTGCTCTCGACGTATTCGCGCGCCTCGCCGTCCCAGGCGTAGCTGTAACCGTCGGGGAGGATGTCGGCGGCCTGGGCCCTCAGGAAGGCGACGGCGTCGCCGATCGTCGTCCCGGGGGCGAGCTGCACGCCGATGGTCACCGAGCGCAGCCGGTTAAAGTGCGGGTAGTTTTCGGGCACGGCGTTTTCGTCGATTTGCACGAGGCTGCCGAGCTGCACGAGCTGGCCGCTGGCCGAGCGCACGTAGAGCCGCGTCAGGTCGCTGGGCGAGCTGCGGTCGGCGTCTTCGATCTGGACAACGACATCGTACTGCTGGTTGCCGCGCTGGAACTGGGTGACGCGGCGGCTGCCGAGCAGGGTTTCCAGCGTCGAGGCGATGTCGGCCACGGGTACGCCGAGGTCGGCAGCGCGTGCGCGGTCGATGCGGACTTCGAGTTGCGGCTTGGTGGGCGAGGGGTCGACGCGCGGTTGCTGGAAGCGAGGGTCCTGGCGCAGCGCGGTGATGAAGCGCTGGCCGAGCTGCTGGAGCTCGGCAAAGTCGCTGCCTTGCAGGACCATCTCGACGTCGCTGCCGCCGCGCCGCCCGCCCAGCGGCCGCAGGGGCGAGACAAAGGCCTGGCCGCCCGTGGAGATCTCGCGCAGCCGCGCGCCAAACTCGCGCGACACGGCCTGGGTCGTGCGCGTGCGATCTTCCCAGAGCTGGAGCCGCGCAAACATGAACGCGCGCCCGCCGCTGCCCGTGCGGTGAAAGGTGCGGTCCATCTCGGGGATTTTCAGCAGCTCCTGCTCCAGCTCGTAGGAGTACGCCTGCATGTACTGCGGCGTGGAGCCGACTGGCGGGATGAAGTTTACGCGGAAGGAGCCGCGGTCTTCCAGCGGGGTGAGCTCGCGCTGGAGCCCGCCGTAGAGCCAGAAGCCGCCGAGCGTCAGCGCGAGCGTCGCACCGAGCACGATCCATTTTTGGCGAAAGGCGCCGCGCAAGATCCGCCCGTAAAAACCGGCGAGCCACTCGAAGAACGGCTCCGTCTTGCGGTACAGCCAGTTGTGGTGGATCTGGCCGCCCTGCCGCTTGATGTGCAGGATGCGCGAGCAGAGCATCGGCGTAAGCGTCAGCGAGACGAAGGCGGAGACCACCACGGCGACGGCCAGCGTGATGCCGAACTCGAAGAAGAGCCGCCCGGTCTGCCCTTTTTGAAAGGCCACCGGCAGGAACACCGCCGCCAGCGTGAGCGTGGTCGCGATGATCGCGAAGGCGACCTGCCGCGCGCCAAAAATCGCCGCGGGCACGGGCGCCTCGCCGTCCTCGATCCGCCGGTAGATGTTTTCGAGCATCACGATGGCGTCATCCACGACGAGGCCCACGGCCAGCACCAGCGCGAGCAGCGTCAGCACGTTTATCGAAAAGCCCATCCAGCTCATCACGGCAAAGCTGCCCACGATGGAGATCGGGATCGCCAGCAGCGGGATGAGCGTCGCGCGCCAGTCGCGCAGGAAGATGAAGATCATCAAGACCACGAGGATCGAGGCCTCCCAGAGTGTCTTGTAGACCTCCTTCACCGAGCGCTCGACGAACACGCTGGTGTCGTAGCCGACCCGTACCTGTACGCCCTCGGGCATCTCGCTCTGGATGATCGGGATGAGGGCCTTGATGCCGTTGGCGACGTCCAGCAGGTTGGCCTGTGCCTGGCGCACCACGGTGACGCCCACCGTCGGCCGCCCGCGGAAAAACGATTCGCCGCGGTAGTCCTCGCGGCCGAGCTCCACGCGGCCCACGTCGGAAAACTTCACCTGATAATTCCCCGCCGTCGCGAGCACGAGGTGCTCGTAGTCGATGGGGTTGGCCATGTTTCCCTGCACCTTGATGGGGAACTCGCGCGAGAGCGATTCGATGCGCCCGCCGGGGATTTCGACGTTTTGCTGGCGCAGCGCGCGCTCCACATCGGAGACGGTGAGGTTATACGCGGCGAGCCGGTCGGCGTTGACCCAGAGGCGCATCGCGTAGCGCGGCCCGCGGATGTCGACCGAGCCCACGCCCTGCACGGTCTGGAGCCGCTGGATCGCCGTGCGCTCCACGATCTCGTAAAGCTCCGAGCGGTTGTGCCGGTCGGAGTTTATCGCCAGCGTCATGATGGGGCTGGAGTCGGACTCGGTCTTCGACACGCGCACGTTTTCGATCTCGGGCGGCAGCCGCCCCATCGCGCGGCTCACGCGGTCGCGCACATCGTTGGTCGCTTCGTCGATGTCGCGGCTGAGGTTAAACTCGATGGAGATCTGCGAGCGCTCCTCGGCCGAGGTCGAGCGGATGACGCGGATGCCCTCGATCGAGGCGATTTCCTTTTCGAGCGTCTCGGTGATCTTGGTCTCGACGACCTCCGCGCTCGCGCCGCGGTAGCTGGTCTCCACCGAGACGATGGGCGAGTCGATGCTCGGGTACTCGCGCACCGGCAGCTCGTTGAAGGACAGCAGCCCGATGATGAT
Organism: Cephaloticoccus primus; assembly: GCF_001580015.1. Taxonomy (GTDB): domain Bacteria; phylum Verrucomicrobiota; class Verrucomicrobiia; order Opitutales; family Opitutaceae; genus Cephaloticoccus; species Cephaloticoccus primus. Next base: position 9,567 of record NZ_LSZQ01000065.1, on the reverse strand, counting down.
GATCAAGATTGAGGCGACCAGGCAGATCACGGGCCGCCGGATGGAGAGGTCGGAGAGAATCATGTCGGGAGGAGGGGAGGGGGGGGCGGCGGTCGCGGCGCGATTGACTTACTCGGCGACGTGCGGGGCGAACTGCGCGCGCAGCGGCTGCGGTGTGAGCCTCAACCCCGGGTACAGGACGAGCGCGCCCACGCCCGCAGCGACGACTGACTGGCCCTCGGCGAGCGCGCCCGGCTCCAGCGGCTCGATCTCCGCCAGCCCCTGCGCGCGCAGCCCGATGCGCACGGGCACGAAGTCGGCGACTGGCTCGCCATCTTCGTCTTCGCGCACGGCGATTACCTGCGTGCCACTGCTTACGGTGAGGATCGCGCCCTCGGGCACCGTCAGCACGCCCTGGCGCACTTCGAGCGTGACTTCCACATTGGCAAACATTCCGGGCCTTAGCGCGGCGGGAGCCTCGTGCAGGTAGCCCTTGATCTCGCTGGAGCGCGTCCCGCGATCAATGATCGGACTCACAAAATATACCTCGCCTTCGAGAAAGCCCGCTGTCGGCGCGGCGCCAGCAGCGGCCGAGCCCGAGTAGCGACTGGTGCCCGCATTGGCGCTCGCGCTGCGGCTCGCGGCTGCACTGCCGCTCCCCTCCCGCGCCGCACTCGGGCTGCCAAAGTCCAGACTGCGCGAGCTGATCCGAAACGGCGTGCCGGGCCGCACCTTCGTCAGGTAGCGCTCGGGCACCTGAAAATTCATTTTCAGCCGGCTCAGATCGTTGATCGTGGTGAGCACCGAGCCGCTCGTCACGTAGTCGCCCGGCGAGATCAGCCGCGCGCCCGTCACGCCATCGAAGGGCGCTTTGACCGCGGTCTTCTCGATGCGCAGCCGGAGCAGCTCGAGCTCGGCGCGTACTGCCGCAAACTCGCTGCGCGCGCGGTCGTACTCGGACTGCGGGATCGTGCGCGACTCGTTCAGGTTTTCGCTGCGGGCGACGTTGCGCTCCGCCAGATCGTAGCGCGCCTCGACCTGCGCGTACTGCGCGCGCAGCTCCGAGTCGTCGATCTTCATGAGGAGCTGGCCCTGCTTCACCGCCTGCCCTTCCTCAAAGTAAATCGCCAGCACCAGCCCCGAGATCTCGGGGCGGATCTGCGCGGACTCGTTGGCCTCAAGCGAGCCGACGACGCTCATCGACTCGCGCAAATTGCCGCGCGTGATCGGCGCGACCTCCACCACCTGCGCGCGCTGCGCCGCCGCGCTACTGCCGCCGCTGTCGCCCGCTGACTTTCGGGAGCAAGCCGTTCCAAGTGTGGCCGCGATAAACGCTGCCAGTGCGCACAGGGGAAATCGTTTCATAGGGCGAAGCAGTTTCCCTACTGAACCTGATTCGCAACCCCCGCAACCCTCCTGCCCAGTTTTTCTTCGGCACCTTGGGGTCGACCGGTCATTGCGTGGCGCAGGTGTGCCGCCAAATAAAATGAGTCGAAGTTGACGAGCCGCCAACGAGCGGCTCGCCAGATGAAAGGGTCGAAGACCCCTGCGCGGGGGGCGGTGGCGGGGCGCCACATGCCATTGAATTTGCGATTTTGCCCGTGCGCTGCGCGCCCGACCAAAATCGCAAATTTAACGGGACATCCCCCAGTCGCGTTGCGACTGGGAGTGAGGCCTCAAATGCGGATGGAGCGCGTACCCATTTGGGCGAGATGAAGCGATTTGCCGGTGAATCACCGATTAATGGTCGGGACCTTTCTACTGTGCGGTTTGCTCGGTGGGCAGAAGGCCCACCAAGCAAACCGCACAGTAAATGGGAGCAGGCGCTGCCTGCCGCCGCCCGCGCAGGGCCGCTCCACGCGCAGTGCGGGCAGGTTCGCGGGAGATCTATTCGTCATGCGTATTGATACCGATAGTATTGATGCCAATAGCATAAGTAAAACGGGGCTGATATAAAGTTCCAGCTCATGATTCGTTTTCATTCTACCCTACACAGCTTATATAAGTATATTCTCCCCGCCCTGCCGGTGAATGCTTACAAAAGTGGGCCACCGTCTGGCCGCTTGGTAACGGCGGCTCTGTTCGTGTTTACACTTGGTGTAAGCGGACCAAGTGAGAGCCAGGCGCAGATCATAATCAATGTATCGCTCGGGCAAACCGTCACTTATGGGAACCTGCCTGGAGCGGGCTATGTTTTCCAAGGTGCAGGCCGCGTTAATTTGACTGGGACCAATCCTGCCGTCACGGGCTCGGTGACGGTTGAGGGCGTGGAACTTCGGCTTGGGACCTCGAACATCGCCAGTGGTGGAGCGCGTCTTTATAATATTAACAGTCTCAATATAAAAAGGGGTGGCATGTTTACTATGGCCTCTGCTCACTTCGGCTATCCATATCGCAATCAGATCTCTCCCAATGCGAATATTTATTTGGACTCAGGGTATTTAAATATCCTGAATGCTCATAGCGGGAATGAGAAGGTCTCTGACCTGATCCTGTCAGGAGGCGCAAATAAATTGGAGATGATGGGGGCCGCAGGATATAGCTATAGCTTTTCTCTCGTGGCAGAGAAACTGATTAGCGAGGGGATTGGGACACTTTTAGTTCTTCCTTCTGAGGGGTATACTCAGGGGCCTGTTGATCCAGACTTCCGCGTGACTCGTATTAGGTTGATCTCTGCTCCGACGTTAGTTGGCGGTATATTCCCTTATTCTGTGATAAGTTTTCGTACATTTCCTTTAGGTGGAACTCTCGGTGATTATTTTTTCTCTGGAATTTCTGCTACCCCAAGCCGATGGGAACTCGGTAACTATGAAATCGTCAGGTCTGCTACTCAAACGACTGCGCAGACGGGCTGGGGGTCGGCTGCGTTGAATATTACGATAGCGGCGAATCAAACGCTGACGGCGAACCGGTCGATCAACTCACTGCGTTTTCTCGAATCGCGAAATGTTGATCTAAACGGCTATACGCTTTCGGTAAACGCGGGGGCCTTTCTTACAGGGCGTCCCGGGAGAATACATCAAATTAACAATGGCACGATTACGACTGCGCAGCCTCGCTACTTTTTCCATGTTTATGGGACTCGACTCTCGGTGAGCTCCAACATTTCCGGTGCGAACAAGGAGCTGGTAAAATCGGGTCCGGGCGAGCTCGTCTTTTATGGCAGTCAGGCGAATGGCTACTCGGGCAGGACTTATGTGCATGAGGGCACGCTTGTGCTCAACAAGTCGCCCGGGGCCAAGGCTGTGGGGAACATCGTGGTAGGTGACGGCGGTGGAACCGACATCCTGCGGCTGGATATGAGTCACCAGATTGACGACTCGGCCACGGTGACGCTGAAGGGCGGCTCACGTGCTAAAAACATGACCGGCCAGGGTGTTTTACAGTTTAACGGAGCGGGTGGCACGGGGCTTACGGAAAAGATTCACACGCTTCAGGCGGATGGTCAGGGCGTGATCAACTTTGCGGGCGGGACGCGCGCGCGGGCCAATGTTCTGGAGACCACACGAGTACTCCTGCCGACTGCGGACGATACGCTGTTTATCCGCAACTGGATCGAGTTTTCCGACTACTTCCTCGTAAGCCGCGCCTTCGCGCCCAACTCGGAGGCCCTCTCCCGAATCTGGTTCGAGGGCTGGAGCCCGGGCGCAAAACTGCGCGACTACAATTCCAGCCACTGGGAAATCGTGCCTCTGGCCGCCCCCGAGCCCAGCACCTACGGCGCCCTCCTCGGCGCACTGGGCGTCGCCGTCATCGTGTGGCGCAAACGGAAGGCAGGACGGCGCACCAGCGAGTGCGCCGCAAAATGAATGAGTCGAAGACTCCCCTGCGCGGGGGGCGGTGGCGGGGCGCCACTTGCCATTGAATTTGGGAATCGGCCTCGGCGCGTAGCGCCGAAAGCACGATTCCCAAATTTCGCTCCCCCCAGTCGCGTTGCGACTGGGAAGAAGGCATGCGGATGAAGCGGAAACCCGTTCTGACGCGGCGTCGTTGCCGCCGCGTCAGAGCCACATGTTCCGTAAACCAATGAAAACCTGCCTCAATGAGTTTTCCGCATCATTCGCGTTTTGGGATTCCTCGCCTGTCGCAACGCGACAGGGGGAAGATCCTTTAATTTGTGATTTTGTTCGGGCGCGTAGCGCACGCGACAAAATCGCAAATTGAATGGAAGTGGTCACTGACCACCGCCGCCCGCGCAGGGCCGCTCCACGCGTAGTGGGAGTCTTCGACTCTTCTTTTTGGCGAGGCCCTCGTTGGGGCCTCGTCAGGGCAAAGCGCTAGAGTTTTGCGGAGTAGGCGGTGGCGTCGAGCAGCTCGTCGAGCTGGGCGGGTGTTTCGATCTGCACTTTGAGCATCCAGCCTGTGTTGTAAGGGTCGCTGTTGATGGTCTCGGGTGTGGCATCGAGGGCGGTGTTGACCTCAAGCACGGTGAGCGAGACGGGCGCGTAGAGATCGGAGGCGGCCTTGACCGACTCGACTACGCCGAAGCCCTCGCCCTTGGCGAGTGTGGTGCCGACGGCGGGCAGTTGCACAAAGGTGATGTCGCCCAGCGCGCTTTGCGCGTAGTCGGTGATGCCGATCAGGGCGGTGCCGTCGCCGAGGGGTTTCAGCCATTCGTGGGAGTCTGCGTAGCGCAGGTCTTCGGGAAGTGTGCTCATGAAGTCTTTTTTAGGGTTACGAATGGGGCTTTGACTAGTTGCAAGTCGAGCCGCGTGCCGCGGATGTCGACCCACAGCGGCGCGGTGCCACTGCGCGCGCTTGCGGCGGCTGCGGCGCTCACCAGGGCGGTGCCGATTGCCTCGCCCAAGATCGGCGAGAGCGTGCCGGAGGCGACGCGCCCGACGGCGGCCCCGCCCCTCCCGCAGCTCTCGCCCCCCGCGGCGCCAGCTCCTGCCCCTCCCGCCTCTCCCGCCCCAAAGACGGGAGCCTCGGCGCGGACGATCCGGCGATCTCCGGTTTTAAAAAATACCAAACGCTGCGCGCTGCCTTGCTGTTTCTCGACGAGCAGTGCGGCGCGCCCGATGAAGTCGGCGGCCTTGTCGAGCTTCACGGTCCAGCCGAGCCCGCCCGTGAGCGGCGAGATCGTGTCGCTGATCTCGTGTCCGTAGAGCGGGTAGCCGGCCTCCAGCCGCAGCGAATCGCGCGCACCGAGGCCCGCGAGTTCGAGCCCGTGCGGGCGGCCCGCATCGAGCAAGGCGCGCGCCAGGTCCACCGCTGCGCCGCTGGCGTGGTAGAGCTCGAAGCCGTCCTCGCCCGTGTAGCCGGTGCGGCTGATCACGCAGTCGATGCCTGCGACCTGGCCGGTGGTGAAGTGGTAGTAGCGCAGCGCGTCGAGCGGGGCCGCCGTGAGCGGCTGCAAGATCGCGGCGGCGGCGGGGCCCTGGAGTGCGAGCAGGGCGGTGTCCGCGCTGCGGTCGGTGATGCTCACCGCGCCGTGGTCGCTGTCGGTGCCGCCAAAGGCCGCGGCCCGCTCGCGGATCCATGCGAGGTCTTTGTCGATATTGCCCGCGTTGACGCAGAGCAGGAAGTCCTCCTCGCTGCGCATGTAGATCAAGAGGTCGTCGATCACGGTGCCGCGCTCGTAGCACATCGGCGTGTAGAGTACGCGGCCGGGGCTCATCTTGCTGACGTCGTTGGTGACGAGGTGGTCGAGCAAGGCGCGCGCTTGCGGGCCCTGCACCTCAAACTCGCCCATGTGGCTTACGTCGAAGAGGCCGGCGGCGTGGCGCACGGCCTTATGCTCCTCCAAAATACTGCGGTACTGGACGGGCATCTCCCAGCCGGCGAAATCGACCAGGCGGGCCCCATGCTCGGCGTGAAAGTCGCGTAACGGCGTGCGCTTCAAACTCATGGGTGAGGAGATGCACAGCGAAGCAAGGGCGCAGCAAGGCTGTATTCGGCGCAGCGTGTGCGCGCGTGCCCCCGCAAGCGCCGCGAGATTTCCGGCAAGTGCGTGCGGAGTAGGCAGGCGTGCGCGGCGTGTGTGTATGCAGCGTGTGTGTGCACGAGCCGGACGTGGGCCGCCCCGCGCCAGAGTGGTTGTGCGGAGAAGTGCGAGCGAGTGCGCATGCTCACACGCGAGTGGCCAAGGGCTTGGGAGAAAGCGTGCGTGTGCGTATGCGCAGCCGCGGGAAATCGCGCGGGGAGAGTTTAGGGTCGTAACTGGCGGCGCGCGGCTACACTTGGCCGCGCTATGCACATGTTGCCTCGCTGCCTCGCTTACTGGACTCACGACCTAAGCCCGTTCCTGCTGCGTTTTGGCGAGGGCGAGCTGGGCATCCGCTACTACGGGCTGGCGTACTTGTGCGGTTTTGGCGTCGGAGCGGCGCTGCTCTACCTCTATGCGCGCGCCCAGCCGCCGCGCTCGCAGCTCCCCGCTGCGCGCGTGGCCGACTTTTTAACCGTGCTCGTCATCGGCGTGATGGTGGGCGGGCGCGTGGGCTACTTCCTGCTCTACCAGACGGGGCTTTTGTTCAGCGATCCGGCCAGCGTGCTGCGCGTGTGGGAGGGCGGCATGGCCAGCCACGGCGGTTTCGCCGGCGTGATCTTGGCGGCGGCGTGGTTTGCGCGGCGGCAGCGGATCGGCTTCCTGCATCTGGGCGACCTCGTGGCCTCGGTCGCGGCGGCCGGGCTGCTCTTTGGCCGCGTGGCGAATTTCATTAACGGCGAGCTCTGGGGGAAGCCCAGCAGCGTGGCTTGGGCGGTGATCTTTCCGGCGAGCCCGTATCCGCTCGTGCCGCGCCACCCTTCGCAGCTCTACGCGGCGCTGCTGGAGGGCGCGGTGCTGCTCGCGTTTGCGCAGTGGCGTTTTTGGAAGACGCCGGTCGTGCGCCGCAGCCCGGGACAGCTCGGCGGCGAGTTTCTCGTCGCCTACGCGTTGCTGCGAATCGTGGGCGAGGTGTTTCGCGAGCCCGACGCCGCGCTGATCTTCGGGCTGAGCCGCGGCACCTTTTACTCCCTGATCACCGCCGTAGCGGGGCTCTGCCTCATCGCCTACGCCCGCAAGGCCGCCCCCGCGAAAAACCACACTCGCGCCGCTGCCCCCGCGCGCCGCGCCAAATGAATGGAGGGCTTCGCCCTCGCGCCCTCGCGGGCTATCGGGCCACCGCACCGCGCCGAGCTGAAAGCGTCGGCGCCGCGCCCGCACCTTGCCCTGCGCTCAAGTGAAAAAGAGGCCGCGCCCGTACTCCGTCCGGTACCGCGCTGCTCCTGTGTCTGGTGGAAGGAGTCAACGCGCCTGCGCTTCCTTGCTCAAAGGGGCCGGGCGCAGACCTACGGGAGCGGTGGGGGAAAGCACGGATGGCTTTGGCGTTAAAGAGTGCTGTGCGCCGTTTGCTTACTGGCTGCGGTGAATTACGTCCGGCCCGCTCCATCAAGACCGATACTTGCTCCAGTTCGCAGTGTGTTCGCGCTGCTTTGGGGTGCGCTGGCCGTATTCATTGCCACGACCGCGACGGCCCAGGTGCTGCTGCCCGCGCGCCGAGACCTCGTCGCTACCAGTACGCGCACCGTGTTTCCCGGTGCTGGGGCGATTGTTGCGCCCCAGTCCCCGCCGCTCAGAAAACGCAAGCGGGTGCTCGAGCAGAGCGCGGGTGATTGGCTCAAGTATCTTGATGAGCCTGTGCTTGCTGGAGACGGCTTCGCTGACGATCTCGGGATCGTCCTGCGCGATGGCGGTGTCCTGCGGCTGGGTACCGACCTCGATATCGAGCTGGGCGCGGGCGAAAACCAGCTCCGCTGGGAGGGCAGCGGGGGCTTCGCCGCCTATGGCCGCGCCCGCCGCGTGCGGCTAAGCACGGCTGACGGGGCCCCGATCCAGTGGGGCGGCACCGCGCATTTCCTCGGTGAGTACGACGAGCTGATCTTTGGCGCGCGCGATGCCGATGCGACGCTCGTCTGGGATTCTGCCCTGAACCTCGGCGGCCTGGATCGCACGGTTCGTGTGATCAGGAGCGAGGCGGGTTTCGGCGGCGCGACCGTGCGCTTCGACAGCAGTTTCTCCAACGGCGACCTGATCTTCATGGGGGATGGCCGCGTCGACCTGAACGCCGCCAATACCGAGCCTCGCTACACCGTGACGACGCGCGGAGTCGAGCTGCGGCTCTCCGGTAGAGGTTCGCTCAAGACCCCTTGGTTCCTCGTCGGAAACGGGGGCTCCCTCATCCTGGACAACCTCGGCACCTACAACCCTGACCGCCTGCGAGACGACGGTCATATCCACCTCGAGTCCGGCACCTTCGCCTACTGGGGCGGCAGCGGGCTCTCCCGAGAAACAGTCGGAACCGTTGTCTTGCTGCGCGGGGCCAACACGATCGACGTCGTCAACAACAGCACCACTGCCTTCACCCGATTAATCTTCAGTGGCATAGAGCAAGGCCTCGGTGCGACGGTCAACTTCACCAACTCCCGCCGCGCGAACGGCGAGTTCGGCACAGGCGCGACGAAGACTCCGCAGATCAAGGTCACCAACACCAAGCCCGGTGCACGCGTCACGCCGGTTGGCGGCATCCTGCCCTACGCGACGGTTAACGGGAGCGACTTCGCCACCTTGCAGAAAGGCTTCCTCGTCGCCTACAGCGGGTATCACACGGGGGATCCGGCCGGCTGGAACGAGAAGGTAAACGCCTCCCCGACCGGCGACCACACGCTGGGCCGATACACCGAGCTCAACTCGCTGCGGCTCACCGGACAGCGACTCACGATCCACGACAGCGGCTTGCGGCTAAACGCCAATGCGCTCCTCGCCACGGGCGCAAAGGAGAGCCGGATCGACGGCGGCACCCTCTACACCTCCAGCGCCGTTATCGATGATCACAGTTTTTTTGTGCACGTCTACGGCAGTGGTGGGCTGACCATCAGCTCGTCGATACAGCCGCATCCGAAAAAGGGCAGTGACGATATCAACCTGGTGAAAACAGGTGACGGCATCCTGCGGTTCAGCGGCGACCAGGATAACGAATTCAGCCCCTGGGCCTGGCACCACGTCAACCAGGGCACGCTCATCCTTGCCAAAACCGGCGGTGCCCTCGCCCTCGGCGGCATCGTTGAAGTGGTTGAAAAAAGTGTCCTGCGCCTCGAAGGCAGCCAACAGCTTGCGGCCGATACGACCCTCATGCTGCGCGGTCGCCCTCCAGGCATCCGGGGGGCAAATGACGTCGGCGGGAGCAGTACCCTGCAGTTTGGCAAAGTCGCGGGGCGCAGCGGCGGGATTTCCCAGACGATCTCCGACCTCTACGTACTTGAGCACGGCATCATCGAGTTCGACTCGGGGAGCAGCCCCGACAGCCCCAACACCCTTTATATCGAACAGAGCTTCGGGATGGAGGGGGAGCTCGGCTCGGACGAGCTCCTCCTCGTGCGCGGCTGGCGCCAGTACTCCGACCGCATCCTCATCCGCCGTACTGCCGCCATCAACCATGCCGATCTCTCGAAGATCAAGTTCGAGGGCTACGAGAGCACCCGCCTCGTCGATTACAACGCCCACTATCTGGAGCTCGCCGGTTTTGGCGTAGTCCCCGAGCCCGCAGTGTACGGCGCGCTCATCGGCACGTTTTCACTGGGATTCTTTGCTTGGCGCGAGCGGCGCAA
>NZ_LSZQ01000064.1 GCF_001580015.1 Cephaloticoccus primus | reverse complement strand
CCCCCCCCCCACTCCCGCCATGCCCAAGAAAATCCTCCTCGTCGAAGACAACGAAATGAACCGCGACATGCTTTCGCGTCGCCTCACGTTGCGCGGCTACGAAGTCATCATCGCCGAAAATGGACAGGAAGGCATCGACACCGCGACCACGCAGCAGCCCGATATCGTGCTCATGGACATGAGCCTGCCCATCGTTGACGGCTGGGAAGCCACCCGCCGCCTCAAGGCCGCCGAGGCCACCCGCCAAATCCCCGTCATCGCCCTGACCGCACACGCCATGGCCGGCGACCGCGATAAAGCCCTCGCCGCCGGCTGCGACGACTACGACACCAAACCGATCGACCTCCCCCGCCTCCTCGAAAAAATCGAACACCTCACCAGCAGCCCCACCGCGTAGAATACCGGCCTGTGTGCGCACAATGAAAGAGTCGAAGACTCCACTGCGCGTGGGGCGGGGGACGGTGTCCCCTTCCATTTAATTTGGGAATCGGCCCCGCCGCGTAGCGGCGGAACACGATTCCCAAATTTGAATGAACTCCCTGACCTTCGGTCAGGTGGAGAGTTAACCCGTAAACTTTTTCACCGCGCCCAAACGGGTTTACGCTTCATTCGCATTTGATGCCTCATCTCCTGTCGCGCAGCGACAGGGGGAGCGAAATTTGCGATTTTGTTTGGGCGCGCAGCGCACGGGCAAAATCGCAAATTCAATGGCACGTGGCGCCCCGCCACCGCCCCACGCGTAGTGGGGTCGAAGATCCGTTTTATTGGGCGAGCCGCTTGTTGGCGGCTCGTCAGCCAAGCGCGCGTGTCTGCTGTCGTTGGGTAGACTTGCGCAGGGGGTGGGTAGTGGGTCGCCGTCGATTAACTTGCTGCGCGGCGGACGGGGCGCGTACTTTCGCGTAAGTGAAAGGCTGGTTACTCGATATTTTCCGTACGGTTTGGGCTTTGTTCTACTGGAACTTGCGCAAGACGGGCTACGTATGGCGCGGGCGCGCTGCCGGGCGCGTGGCGCCTTGTCAGGACGCCAGCGACTCGGGCCGTGGGATGCAGACGGCTTGCGAGGCGTGCCGTAGCTGGAGCAGTCGTGCGCGGTTTCGGCGCGTGTGCCCGCTGCTGGCGCAAAACGCCAGCGGCTATTGGGTGTGCGGGGTCGATGCGGCGCAGGTGCGGCCGTTTTGGGGGCGGGCTTTCGGCTATGTGGGCAGCAGCGTGGCGGCGGTGTTGATCCTTGGAGTGGCGACGCTCTACGGCGCGATGCACGGGATCGGCTACGATGTCTCGGTGCGCCAGCTCGTGTGGCCTCCGGCGTGGAGCGAGCTGCGCACGGTGCGCGCCGAGCTGTTTATCAAACAGGCCCGCGAGAGCTACAAGGCGGGCGACATCCAGCCCGCGATTCAGGCACTGGTCGTGGCCTACCAGCTCAACCCGGGTGACTATAAAACGGCGATGACGCTGGCGCAGTTTTACCAGATCAGCCGCCCCAGCCAGGCGGACGTGCTCTACCAAAACGCGCTGCAGCGGCACCCCGACATGCGCGACGATACCTCGCAGGTGTGGTTCCACAGCCTGCTGGCGCGCGGGCGGGTCGATGTGATTGCCGAGCTGGCCCGCGAGCGCCTCGCGGAGGGCACGCCGCATGCGCCGACCTGGAGCTATGCGCTGCTCGCGGCGGCGCGCTTGATGCCGGAGAAGGTCGATCTGGCGGAGCTGGCCGATGATGTCGCGCTGCCGATCGCGCCTCGCGGGGTGTTTTATCTGGCGTCGCGTGTGGCGAGCCTCGCCCAGTTTTCGCCGGAGGCGGCGCGCAAGGAGATCCTCGAAGCGGCGCCTGTGGCGGGCTTTCCGCTCGACCGCATTTACCGTGTCGAGGCGTTGATCCGGCTCGGGTTTCCCGAAGAGGCGCTCCAGCTGATGTCGCAGTGGAAGGACGAGTTCTCGGGCCGCGACATGGGCCGCCTGCTGCTCGGCATCTACGCAGTCATGGGCGAGCACGAGCAGCTCGAATCCGAGTTTCGCCACATGCTCTCGCCCCTGCGCCCGCTGCGCCCGGCGGAGATCACGATGATGGCGGTGCACCTCATCAACCATCCGGATACGGTGCTCACCAAGCTGCTCGTCGAGGCGCTGCCGCGACTGTCGCGCGCCGAGGGCGAGGAGGGCGAGTGGCTGGAGTGCATCAACGCGGTCTTCTGTGCCGCCGGGGCCAATGGCGATTTCGAGAGCATGCGCACGGTGCAGAAACTGCTCACCGAGGCATACGGCGTAAGCGGCGTGGTGATGGAGATCTTGGGGCTGTTTTTTGAGGGCAAGTCGGAGATCACACAGATCGGCACGATCCTGCCGCACCTGCGCCCGCTGGGCACAGACCTGAACTACGCCCTGCTCGAACGCTACGGCGTGCCCGCCACCCAGCTCCCCGAAGGCGAGGAGGCCTAGAGCTGCCACCGCGCGTGCGGCGCGGGCGGGCAGTTTGGCCCTACGCGGGCGGCGGTGGCGTGGCGCCACGTGCCATTGAATTTGGGAATCGGCTTCGGCACTGCGTGCCGAAACACGATTCCCAAATTTAACCGGACCTTCCCCCAGTCGTTTCACGACTGGGGCAGAAGCTCAAAACGCGGCTGGAGAGTAAACCCATTCGGGCGGATTTCGTTGGTTAACGGGTAAAAGTGCAGGCACCGCCTGCCGCCCCACGCGCGGGTGGGGCGCTTACTCTTCGCCAAAAACGTCTTTGGCGACGAGGGCGGCGCTGACTCCGCTGGGCCAGCCCGCGTAGAAGGCGAGGTGGGTGATCACTTCGACGAGCTCTTCTTTGCTGAGCCCGTTTTGTCTGGCCAGTGCGAGGTGGGAGCGGAGTTGGTCGGGGCGGTTGAGGGCGACGAGGGCGCTGACTGTGGCGAGGCTGCGGTCGCGGCGCGAGAGCTCGGGGCGGGCCCAGACCTGGCCGAAGAGCACGTCGTCGGTGAGATTGGCGAGCGCCGGAGCGATATCGCCCATGAGTTGTTGGGCCCGGCTGGGCTGGGCGGATTGGCCGGTGCTGGCGGCGCTCTTGATAGAAGGGACGGCGACCCCGTGCGCGTGACTTGCGTGACTGGCGGGAGGGGAGAGCTCGGGGGCGAATTGTGCGTCAGTCACGGGGGCGAGCCAGTCGGTGGTTTTCCCGTCCAGGTGCTCGGTGACGGCGATGTGCGACATGGCAGAGTCGGGCCCCGCACCGTGCCAGTGCTTCACTCCTGGTGGGATGCGGACGGTGTCGCCTTTGCGGATTTCCTGGATGGGCTGGCCCCACTGTTGGACGCGCCCTGTGCCTGCGGTGACGATGAGGGTTTGCCCAAGCGGGTGACTGTGCCAGTGCGTGCGTGCGCCGGGCTCGAAGTGGACGAGGCCACCTGCGGCCCGGGAGTCGCCTTCGGCGTGCCACAGTCGGGTGAGCCGTGCGGTGCCGGTGAAGTTTTCGTTGGAAAGAATCTGCGCGGGGGCGGATTGCGCAGGAGTGACCGTGATGGCGGGCGCTGCGGTGTCGTTCGCGCGTGTGTTGAGTGCGAGTGCAGCGGTCATGAGGAGCGTGAGCTGAATGGGGAGGCGTGGGCGTTTCATTTTTTCTGGGGGAAGGGAGCGGCGGGCGCGGTGCGGCGGCGTGGGTATGGCCGGTGAGGGGGGAGATTTTACAGCGTGCTGCCGTAGAAGCGGCGCAGCTCGGCTACCGCTGCGTCCACGTATTCGGGTACCCAGTAGGTCTCGATGTGCTGTGCGCCGGGGATGAGGAAGAGCTGTTTGCTCTGAGCTCCGGTGGCTTTGGCAAAAGCATCTTCGGTCATGTAGAGCGTGTCGGCTTCGCTGCCTGCGATCATGAGGAGGGGCTGGGTGAGGAGCTCGACTTGGTCGGTGGCATCCCAGCGCATCAGGTCGAGCAGGCTGCTGGTGGTGTAGCGCGCAGTGGAGTTGGGGTGAGCGTGGCTGCGCTGGTAGTAGTGCATCCCTTGGCGATATAGGGCGAAGGGCAGGGCGGCGATTTGCTCGTCGGTGAGCTGGGCACTGCCGGTGTAGGCGATGTTTCCACCCGCAGCCTCTGCGGCGCGCGCCTCGGTGGCTTGCTGGAGGCGCTCCTGGATGGAGTTGAGCTGGGAGTCGGCAAAGCCGTTGCGGCGGACTCGGCCCGAGTTGAACAGGCTGAGGGTGGCGACTGCCTTGATGCGCTTGTCTGTCTGCGCGGCACTCAGCGAATAGCCGCCCCCGCCGCAGATGCCGAGCAGCCCGATGCGCGCCCCATCAGCGCCCGGGTAGCGGGAGATGAAGTCGGCCATGCCGTGGATGTCCTCGATCCGGTGGGCGGGTTTATCGACGTTGCGGGGCTGGCCACCGCTGGCGCCTTGGTAGGCGGCGTCCGCAGTGATCGTGATGTAGCCGTGCTCGGCGAGTCGCTGGGCGTAGAGGCCGGCGACCTGCTCTTTCACGCCGCCGTTGGGGTGTGCGATAACGATGACGGGCCAAGCTTTGGCGCGGGCTTTCGGGTCGTAGTGAGCGGGAGTGTAGACGTTGGCGGCGATATCGAGGCCGTTGAGTTTGTAGGTGACGGGGTGGAGGTTTACGGCTCCTGCGACGTTGGCCTTGAGCGCTCCGGCATAGGTGAGCGTGAAGGGGTTGTCCCTATAGTCTTCGGCATTGGTATTTGCTGCGGAAGTTGCGGCGAGGGCCGAGGCAATGGCGGCGCGAGTGATGAATGACTTGGTCATGGAGGGTCTTGTTTTTAAAGAGTGGGGAGTGGTGCGGGGCCGGCGGGAGCGGTGTGGAGAGCGTGTGCGGGCGGGCTAATCGGAGAGGCCCTTGGTCTTGAGGAAGCGGGCCATGTGGTCAGCGACTTCGCGGTTATTGAGGTCGGACATGGGGAAGTGGGTGTTGCCGTGCAGGCCGATGTCGGGGAGGTGGACGAGGGTGACGTCGCCTCCGTGGCGGTTGACGGTGGCCGCCCACTGTCGGGCGATTGCGAGCAGGGCGCGCCATTGGTCTTGCCCGGGGTTTTCGGGAGTCGGTGCGGCGGGGATGTTGTCGCCGTAGTAAATCAAGATGGGGATCCGCGTGAGTGCGGCGAAGTCCGCATCGGGGACGGCGATCCCTTGCGCCAGACCACCGATGTGAGGCACAGGTGTTGGCAGCTCGGCCTCGGGAAAGGGGAAGTTGCTGCCGGGCTCGAAGGAGATGATGGCGCGGATGTTTTCGCTGCGCATCGCGCTGGCCCAGCCCATGCCGCCACTGTGTGAATGGGTGACGAGTATCCCCGGGCCGATCCGCGCAAAGGGGGCCGTAGTTGCCGCGATGTTGGCTTCAAGATCGATGGCCGCGGTATCGGGCACTGACTGCCGGAAGAATTGTTCGAGAGCCGCAGGCTCCGGGGAGAATTGCACGCCATCGTACAGCGTAGGCCAGATGCCGAGCCGGAAGATGCCAAACCAGAGTTGCTCGTCAGGTGCGGCAGCGAGCTGGCCGGAGGCGGTGCTCTTGGCAGCGCGGCCCCGCCGCGGTTGGTCGATCAGGTAGACGGGGTAGCGGCGGCGGAGGAAGAGCGTCTGGAAGCCCTCGCGCCCGTCGGGTGTGGTTTCCCAGGTCTGGCCGGACTGGCCGTAGCCGTGCCACATGACCAGAGGCAGCCGGCGCGCGTTTACAGGGACTTGGTAAAAGACATAGGCATGATCGCCGTGAAGCGTTTGCCCTGCTGACTCTTGGGAGCCGGGCCTGTAGGCACCGTGGGCGATCGGGTCGAAGCGGCCCGGCGCGGTGACGATGCGTCCTCCGACCGAGAAGCTGCCCTGGTCCTGGATTTGCAGCGGCTCGGCGGCTGCGATGTGCGCGGTGCATGCGAGAAGGGTGCCGAGGAGTGGCGTTTTTAGCCCATTGTTAAGCGTCGTGTAGTCCATGGTTTCAGCTTTCGGGTCCGTGGTGTTTCCCGATCCTGTGGTGTGGTCGGGGCCGGTTGCTGAAGAGAGACTACACGAGATGGCAGGGAGCGTTGCCCCCGTTCTTGCTCAAGCTGTGCTGTCCTTGCTGTTTATTATCAGCGCGGAGTGATGATGCCGAGGAGGGCCTGGCGCAGGGGGGCGAGCGTGCTTTCGCTTGGCGCGGCGGCGGCGGAGGCCCCGGAGTCGCGGGCGTCAGTGTGTGCGGCCTCGTTGGGCCGCGTCGGCGGGGCCGCTGTATGGCCCGGTGAGTTGCCGGTGCCGTTTTTGCCCAGGCTGCTTCGGGCGCTTTCGTTGGGCTCGATGTAAAAGGCGTCGAGGGCGATGCCGTGCTCGGTGGCGATGCGCGCCCAGGTGATGTTGTAGCCGTGCTCGAAGATGGTTTTGGCGAGGCGGAAGAGGAGCCCGATCTGGTCGGCCGCCTGGATTTCGACGACGGTGCGGTCAGTCGCTTCTTCGTGGTAAATCTCGACGCTCGGCGGGAAGGCGGTGTGCGGGCCGGCGTCGCGGCCCCGCAGGTAGCGGCTGATGTGTTTTTCGGCTTCGGCGACGATTTGCGGATACAGGTCGCGGTCGGCGAGGAGCGCGCCGCGGATGGCTTGCTCAAACTTGGCGCGCGCTTTCGGGTTCTGGACGAGGCCGCGCCCGGGCTCGATTATCGTAAAACTGTCGATGGCGATGTGGTCGCTGCGGGAGTGCACCTTGGCGCTCAGGATGGAGAGGCCGGCGGCGCTGAGCGCGCCTGCGAGTTTGTAGAAGAGGCCGGCACGATCCCAGGTGACGATGTGCACGGTGGTGTGCGAGCGGTTGAGGTCGTTTTGCCATTCGACGATGGGGCGCAGTGCGGCGTCGGGCGTGGCGGTATCGGTCACGAGCGTGTGCAGGAGGCGGTGCACCATTTGCAGGTGCAGGGCGATTTCGTCGGGCTCGGTGTAGATGGAGTAGCGGCGTTGGAGCCGGTCGAAGTGGGCGGCGACTTCGTCTTCGCTGATGTCGGGGAGCTGGCGCGCGAGGATGTCGCGCTGGGCGTCGTGGCGGCGGGCGAGGTAGCGGGCCTGTATCTCGTCATCGCCCAGGCGCAGGTGCTCCATCGTGCGCCGGTACAGGCGGGTGTGGAGCAGGTCCTTGTACTCGTTCCAGAGCGATTCGCCGACGCCGCGCGCGTCGCAAAAGGTGTGCACATACAGGTAGCGCAGCCGGTCGGGGTCGCCGACGTGTTCGGCGAGCGCGGCGGCGGTCTGCGGGTCGTCCACGTCGCGCGTCTGGCAGAAGCGGCCCATCAGCAGGTGGTTCTTGATGATGTAGAGGGCGATTTGCTGTTTGCTCTCGGGGAGGCCGAGCCGGTGCAGGATGGGGCGCGAGATCCGGACGCCGCTCTCGTCGTGCCCGCGGACGCCCACGCCCTTGCCGATGTCGTGCAGCAGCAGGATCAGGTAGAGGAGCTGCGGGGTGGCGGTTTCGTGCAGGGCCTGGCGGTACTTGGAGGCGGCGGGCTCGGCATCGGCGGCGAAGAGGCGGTCGAGCTCGCGGATGGTTTTCAGCGTGTGAACATCGACGGTGTAGCGGTGGTAGAGCTCGTGCTGGACGAGGCAGGTGAGTTTCCCGAACTCGGGGATAAACAGCCCGAGGACGCCGAGCTCGTGCATGAGGTCGAGTGTCGGGTAGACATTGCCCACCTCGCCGAGGATTGCGCGGAAGCTCTGGCACGCGTCGCGGTCGCAGCGCAGCGCGTCGTCGATGAGGGCGGCGCTTTGCTGGCGGATGAGCTCGGCGAGCGCGAAGTCGGGGCGGCAGCCGAGTTGCTGGCAGTGGCGGAAGACGCGGATGAGGCGCGCGGGGTCGGCGCGGAAGACTTCGGGGCTTTCGGCAGCGAGTTTGTTGCCGCGCTGGAGGAAGCCGTCGAGCCGCTGGACGAGCGGGGTTTGCAGCTCGGCGCGCTGGCGCGCGGCGGCGTCCGCATCCTGCGTGTCGAGCGCGAGCGCGAGCCGGTCTTCGACGAGCAGCGAGAGCCGGTAGATCGTGTGGGCGCAGCGGTAGTAATCGCGCATGAAGACCTCGACGCGCTCCAGGTCGTTGACCTGCGGGTAGCCGAGCTCGCTGGCGAGCACGGGCTGTATGGCGAGGTCCATCAAGTCGCTCGGGTGGCTGAGCAGGAAGTGCAGCCCGCTGCGCACGCGCAGCAGGAAGTCGTAGCTGCGCTCGAACTCGCTGTGGTCGCCCTCGCGCAAATAGCCCAGCTCGACGAGCTCGCGCATCTCGGTGATGCCCAGCTTCACCTGCGCCATCCACAGCGTGTTCTGGTAGTCGCGCAGCCCGCCCACGCCGTTTTTGATGTCGGGCTCCTGGAGGAAGACTGTGTCGCTGGCTTTGGCGCGGCGGGCGGCCTGGTCGGCGAGTCGCTGCGCGATGTAGTCGAGCGGGCCTTCGTTGCGGAAGTAGTGGCGGTAGCTTTTGCAAAACGCGTTTGCCAGCGGGCGCGAGCCGGAGAGGTAGCGGGCTTCGAGTAGCGAGGTCTTGGTGCGGATGTCGCCGCGCGCTTCGCCAAAAACTTCTTCGAGCGTGCGCGTGTAGTGGCCGACCTTCAGGCCGCAGTCCCAGAGCGGGTAGAGCACTTCGGCGATCAAGTGCTCCTGTAGCGGTTTGATCGCGGCGGCGGGCGTGTCGCTTGGGTACAGGAAGAGGATGTCGACATCGCTGAGCGGGCACAGCTCGCGCCGGCCGTAGCCGCCGAGCGCGAGCAGCGCCATCGGCGCGGGCAGGGCGCCGTGCGGATAGTGCGTCACCGCATGGAGCATCAGTGCGCGCAGCAGCGCGTCGAGCGTGTCGGCCCGCTCGCGGGCGATCTGGCGGCCACCCGCTCCGGCGGCGTGGTGCGCGCGCAGGGCTGCCGTCTGCTCTGCCAGAAATGCTTTGCACGCGGCGAGCCGCGCGGCGCCTGTGGCCGCCTCGGGCAGCGCAAACTGCGGCGCGGCATCGTGCGCGTGGGGGGCGGTGGGGGAGTCGGCGGCGGCTTTAGCCATAAGCAAGAGGGAGGCGGGCGGGCAGGGGGTGGGGGAGAGCAGGCCACTACGGGTGGCGTGCTGGCGAGCGGTATTTGCGCGGCGCCGGGCGCGTGCGCTCGTGCGCGAGCGTGGCCGGGGCGGGCGCGCGGGTGAGGCGGGAGGGGCGGGAGGGCAGCAAAGCCACTTGCCAGCGTTTCGCACGGGCCGTTTGCTCGCGCTCTTTTTCCCCCCGAATGTCCGACATTTCCAAGAGCTACGAGGCACGAGAGATTGAGCAAAAGTGGTACGCCGCCTGGCAGGCTGCGGGCGCCTTTGAGGGCCGCGCGCCAGAGCCGGTTTCTGCGGCACCCGCCGGTGCGGCTGCGCCCGCCCGCGAAGCCTACTCGATCGTCATCCCGCCGCCCAATGTGACGGGCGTCCTCACGATGGGCCATGTGCTCAACAACACGCTCCAGGACGTGCTCATCCGCCGCGCCCGGCTTGAGGGAAAGGCCGCGCTCTGGCTGCCGGGCACCGACCACGCGGGGATCGCCACGCAGACGGTCGTCGAGCGCCAACTGCGCCAGCAGGGGCAGACGCGGCACGACCTCGGGCGCGAGGCCTTCGTCGAAAAAGTGTGGGACTGGCGCGAGGAGAAGGGCGGCATCATCCTGGAGCAGCTCCGCCGGCTCGGCGCCTCCTGCGACTGGGCGCGCACGCAGTTCACGATGGATGCGGAGTACTCGCGCGCCGTCCTCACGCTCTTCGTAGAGCTCTTTAATAAAGGCCACATCTACCGCGGCCGCCGGATGGTGAACTGGTGTCCGGTGTCGAAGACGGCGCTCTCCGACGAGGAAGTCATCATGAAGCCGAGCAAGGGCTTCATGTACGTCGTGCGCTACGAGCTCGCGCGCTCCCCCGGCCAGTTCATCACGGTAAAAACGACGCGGCCCGAGACGATCCCGGGAGACGTCGCCATCGCCGTCCATCCCGACGACCCGCGCTACGCCGCGCTGATCGGCGCGACCGTGCGCCGCCCGCTGGGGCCCCCCGCCGAGATCCCCATCATCGCCGATGCGGCGGTCGACAAGGACTTCGGCTCCGGTGCGCTGAAAATCACGCCCGCGCACGACAAGGTGGACTTCGAGATCGGCCAGCGGCACGGCCTTGCGCAGATCGACGTGCTCGAAGCCGACGGCACGCTCAACGCGCTGGCGGGGCCCGAGCTCGCCGGGCTCGACCGTTTCGAGGGCCGCAAAAAAGCCGCCGAGCTGCTCGCCGCCAGCGGCGCGCTCGTCGAGGCCGAGCCCTACGAAAACAACGTGGGCTACTCCGAGCGCGCCGATGTGCCGGTCGAGCCGCGGCTCACGTGGCAATGGTGGCTGCGCTACCCGCGCGTCGAGGAGGCCAAGGCCGTCGTGCGCGACGGGCTCATCAAGTTTTACCCCGCCCGCTGGGCAAAGGTCTACCTGCACTGGCTCGACAACCTGCACGACTGGTGCATCAGCCGCCAGCTCTGGTGGGGGCACCGCATCCCCGTGTGGTACCGCAAGGGGCTCGACGTCGAGGCGCTCAGCGAGGCCGATCTGCGCGATCCGCAAAAGCTGCACGTCTCGCTCGACGGCCCGCCCGACCCCGAAAACTGGGTGCAGGAATCCGACGTGCTCGACACCTGGGCCTCGTCCTGGGCCTGGCCCTTCGCGACGCTCGGCTGGCCCGACGAGGCCTCCATGCAGCGCGCGGGCTTCGATGCGTTTTACCCGACGGCGACGCTCGTCACCGGCCCCGACATCATCTTCTTCTGGGTGGCGCGGATGATCATGGCGGGGCTGGAGTTTACGCGGCCGGGCGAGCCGCTGGAGCGGCGCATCCCGTTTCGCAACGTGTACTTCACGGGCATCATCCGCGACGCCCAGGGCCGCAAGATGTCGAAGTCGCTGGGCAACTCGCCCGACCCGCTCGACCTCATCGCCAAGTACGGCGCGGACGGGCTGCGCTTCGGCATCCTCTCGATCGCGCCTCAAGGTCAGGACATCCGCTTCCAGGAAGAGCGGATCGAGGGCGGCAAGAACTTCTGCAACAAGCTGTGGAATGCCTGCCGCTTTCGCCAGATGAGCGGGCCGGTGGGCGACAACTCCTCGCTCGCCGCCATCCTCGCGCGGCTGGCGCCCGAGCACTTCGACGCCGATGATCATGCGATCTTCGCGCGGCTGGTGGAGACCAGTGCCGAGGTCGAAAAGTGTTTTGCCCACTTCGAGTTCAGCGCGGCGGTGTCCGCCCTGTACGGATTTTTCTGGAACGACTTTTGCGATTGGTACGTGGAAGTCTCGAAGGCGAAGTTGCAGGCTCCCCCGAAGGATGGAGCTTCTTCCGCATCGCAGGCTGATGACGGGCAGCCAGCGAGCAGCCCGCCGGTAACGCGCTCTGCAAAGAGCTGCCTTGCGCTACAGGATCTCGTGCTGCGCCAGACGCTGCTGCTCCTGCATCCCTTTATCCCCTTCATCACCGAAGAGCTCTGGCAACTGCTCGGCTATGCCGGGCCGGAATCCGCGGCGAATGAGTCTGCATCGACGACGGGCCAGGCGGGAGGGCGAGCCCGTCGCGAGGAAGCCGGCCGGCGACCGTTTATCGAAGAGACGCGCATCCCGCTTGCGGCGGAGCTCCGCGCCGCCGCCGAAAAACAGTGCGGGCTCGCCATCGACGCGCAGGCCGTCGAGCAGCTCGCGCGGCTGAAGGCGCTCGTCGCCCAGGCGCGCACGCTCAAGGCCTCGCGCGGTCTCGCGGCCCGCCGCGACACGCGCTTCCTGCTCAAGGCCGACGATGCGCAATGGGCCGCAGTGAGCGAAGCCCTCGCCAAGCTCACACGCTTGATGGGCGCATCCGAAATCGCCCGCCAAGACTCGGTCGAGGGCGGCTCGGCGGTGGTGACGCCGCTGGGCACGCTCGCGCTCGACCTCGCCGCAGCGCTCGACGTGCCCGCCGAAAAAGCGCGGCTGAGCAAAGAGCTCGACGCGCTCGCCAAGCACATCGCGGGGACGGAGGCGCGGCTCGCCAACCCGACTTTTGCACAAAAAGCGCCGCCCGCTGTCGTGGAGGGCGCGCGCCGCCAGCTCGCCGAACAAATCGCCAGGCGCGAGGAGCTCACGCGGCTGCTCGACTCGCTCGGTTGAGCCGGGCCGCCGTGTGCGGCAGCTCGCTCGCCTGGGCGCGGCTGCACCACAGGTTTTTTTCGCACGCATCCACAAACGCTCACATGCCCATGAAACTCTTTATCGCAGGACACCAAGGGATGGTCGGCCGCGCGCTCCTGCGCCGCTTTCAGGGCGAGCCCGACATCGAGCTCGTGGTGCGCACGCATGCGGAGCTCGACCTCTGCGACCAGGCGGCGGTCGACGCATTCTACGAAGCGGAGCGGCCCACAGCGGCGATAATCGCCGCGGGTCGCGTCGGCGGCATCCACGCCAACGCGACTTATCCGGCGGACTTCATTTATACCAACCTCGCTATCGCGGCGAACTGCATCCACGGCGCGTGGCGCGCGGGCGTAGGGCGGCTGCTCTTCCTCGGCAGCTCCTGCATCTACCCGAAGCACGCGCCGCAGCCCATGACCGAGGACTGCCTGCTCACCAGTGCGCTGGAGCCGACGAACGAGGCCTACGCGCTGGCAAAAATCACCGGCCTGAAACTCTGCCAGTACTACCGCGCGCAATACGGTGTGCTCTACCACTCGGCCATGCCGACCAACCTTTACGGCCCGGGTGACAACTACCACGCGCAAAACTCGCACGTGCTGCCCGCGCTCATCCGCCGTTTTCACGAGGCCAGGGAAGCGGGCGCGCCCAGCGTGACCGCCTGGGGCACCGGCAGCCCGAGGCGGGAGTTCCTCCACGCCGACGATCTGGCCGATGCCTGCGCCTTCCTCCTCGCGCACCCAAACCCGCCCGACTGGATCAACGTGGGCACAGGCAGCGATGTGACGATCCGCGAGCTCACCGAGCGCGTCGCGGCGACCGTCGGCTACGCGGGGCGGATCGAGTGGGACGCGAGCAAGCCCGACGGCACACCGCGCAAGCTCCTCGACGTCTCGCGATTAACGGCTCTGGGCTGGCGCGCGCACCTCGACCTCGAAGACGGGCTGCGCCGCACCTACGCCAGCTACCTCGCCGAAAAAGCCGCAGGCACCCTGCGCGAGTAAACGCGCTGGGGCGCAAAAAAAAGCAGCCCTCTGGAAAGGCTGCTTTGGCTGGGCTATCGACGTGTGTGGGGCGCGCAGCCAGCCGGCTGCTGCGCCTTGCGGTAGCTTCGGTTAGCGCGAGTCCTGCCGCTGCTCGCGAATCGCTGCCATTATCGCATCGAGCTTCACATCCTGCTCCCTGAACCGTGCGTCGATCTCATCAAACCGTGCGTCGATCTTTTCGAACTTTGCGTCCTGCTCATTAAACCGCGCGTCGATCTCCTTAAACTGTGAGTCGATCTTCTCAAATCGTGTCTCCATTTTTTCAAAGCGGGCATCCATCTTCTCTTCCAGCCGCTCCAGTCGCTGCTCGACCCTATCTATGCGTGTGTTAATCGAGCGGTTATCGGCTTTAAGCTCCGCAATCACAGCATTCAGGTTTCCCTGTAGCTCGCTACGCGTTGACGAGATGCCGCTTTGCTGCATCAAAAACATGGTCACAAATGCTATCAGCATTGTGGCGATGGTTACTACGGCCCAGCCAGTGAAGCTTGCCCGAAGTCCCTTTAAGTCATTTATAGTTACTGTCTTGGATCCCACATCTTCCCAGTGGGTCTCCAGCACTGATACTCGCTCTTCTATGGGGCGAGCGTAGGCAGGTGCGCTTTCCTGGGGCGCGTCGCGAGCAACTTCACGCTCCGCCGTCTGAGTGCGCC
>NZ_LSZQ01000063.1 GCF_001580015.1 Cephaloticoccus primus | reverse complement strand
GGGGGGGGGGCGGCGAGACGACATGGATGACGTGTTTAGTTGGGCTTGCAACTGGTATTAGCGCGCTGCCTCTCTGCGTAGCTCCTGTGGGCCCCTACCAAAGCCTACGGTTGACGCGGGGCCGTTTCGCGTCCCACGCTCCGCCACTCTGCCAATAGCGGCACTTAATTCACTCCATTAACGAAATCCTTATGTCTACAGAAACACCTCCTCCCAACTCCGCGTCTGGCGGAAATAATAACACAGTGGCCATCCTTAGCTACCTGACGATTGTCGGGCTCATTGTCGCACTCGTGATGCACAACCAGAACAAAACCGAGCTTGGAGCCTACCACCTGCGCCAGTCGCTCGGCTTGATCATCACTGCGATTGCTGTGGGGATCGTGTTTCTCATCGTTGGGATGATTCCCATTGTGAACCTGATCCTCATTATTCTGGCCCCTCTGGTCGGGGTTGGCTTCTTGGTTTTATTTGTCCTCGGTCTGGTCTCTGCCGTTAAGGGCGAGCAAAAGCCGCTGCCCCTCGTCGGGGCGAGCTACCAGAGCTGGCTCGCCAATGCTTTTGTCTAAAACGCCCCGTAATCAGGGCCAGAGTTTGTCGGATATTGGCCGCCCCTTTTTCAGGGGCGGCTTTTACGTATATATTACGTAGCGCGCGCTACGAAATTCCCTTTGCCGCTCCCAGATTCCACCCAAGCCTCAGTGCCATAAGACACGCAGACAACAAAACCAATGATCGCTCCAGAAACCTTTGACCATATCGAGAACATCAAGAAGCGCGCCGGGCACTTATGGAGGTTTCTTTGACTGCGAGCAAAAGCAGCGAGAAATCACCGCGACCGAGGCGCAGATGAGCGCCCCCGATTTCTGGGATAACCAGGATCGGGCGCAGAAGCACATTGCCGCGCTCAATGGGCTCAGGCGGGCTGTGCTCCCGCTGGTCGCCTTTCGCAAGAAAGTGGACGACCTGGGGGTGCTCCTTGAGTTTGCCGAGAGCTCCGAGGGCGCCGAGCAGGAGGGCTACGAGCGCGAGGTCGAGCAGGCCACCGCGGCGCTGCTTGCCGAGCTCGACGGGCTTGAAATCGGCTCCTTCCTCACCGGTCAGTTTGACCGCAACAATGCGATTCTCTCGATCCAGTCGGGCGCGGGTGGCACCGAGTCAAACGACTGGGCATCAATGCTTTTTCGCATGTACACCCGTTGGGCCGAGCAGCGCGGCTTCACTGCCGAAATCATAGACGTGCAGGAGGGCGACCAGGCGGGCATCAGCCGTGCGACCCTTATCCTCAGCGGGGAGAATGCTTACGGCTACGCGAAGGCCGAGCGCGGCGTGCACCGGCTGGTGCGCATCAGCCCCTTCGACTCCAACAAGCGCCGCCACACGTCGTTTTGCGCCGTGGATGTCGTCGCCGAAGTCGATGAGAACATCGACCTCGACATCCCCGAGTCGGAGATCCGCGTCGATGTTTACCGCTCCTCGGGCAAGGGCGGGCAGGGCGTCAATACGACCGACTCGGCGGTGCGGCTCACGCACTTGCCGACGGGGCTCGTGGTCGTCTGCCAAAACGAGCGCTCGCAAATCAAAAACCGCGCCAGCGCGCTGAAGGTGTTGAAGGCGCGGCTCTACGAGAAGCGGCTCGACGAGCAGCGCAGCGAGATGGAGCGCTTTTACGGCGAGAAGGGCGAGATCGGCTGGGGCAGCCAGATCCGCAGCTACGTCATGCAGCCCTACCAGATGGTCAAAGACCTGCGCACCGGTGTGAGCACCGGGGATGTGCAGGGCGTGCTTGATGGCGAGCTGGACTCTTTCGTTAACGCATGGTTGCGCGCGGGTTGCCCGCGTCATCGCAACAAGGACATCCAGATGGACGATGAGTGAAATGCGCCCAGACGTTCGCTTTTCCCAAGGATCCTCATTAGGACGCGCACCCATGCCCGAGCACACCAAGGACCTGGACTACACGACGCTCAAGGCGGCCTTTGCCGCGCAGCCGCTCTTTGAGGACAAGACGTGGCAGCTCTCGCCGGAGGCCTGGCCGCTGAGCCCGGAGCAAGTCGCCGAGCTGGAGCAGATCGGCGCGGCGTGCCTGGAGTTTCACCACGCGCTGGAAAAGCTCTACCTGCGCAGCGCGTCGGGCAAGAGCCTGCTGCGCAACCGCGCGCTGCATGCGCCTTGGGTGGTCGACTACCTGGAGCGCGGCAAGCCCGCCGCCCTGGTCGAGCACATGCGCGACCCGCGCAATGCGGGTGCCTTTCCCACGGTGCTGCGGCCCGACCTGCTGCTCACCGACGAGGGCTTTGTGCTGACCGAGCTCGACAGCGTCCCGGGCGGCATCGGGCTTACCGCGTTTCTGAACCGGCTTTACGCGAGCGCGGGGCAGCCCGTCCTGGGCCAGCCCGCCGCCTCTGCGGCCGCCGTCGATACGACTGCGCAAGGGCAGCCCGGCGGCGCCGCACAGGCGGGGACAGTGGAGGCGCGTTTTTACGAGTCGCTCGCGGCACTGCGGCCCGAGCTGCCGAACCCGCGCATCGCGCTCGTCGTCAGCGAAGAGTCGGCGACTTACCGGCCCGAGATGCAGTGGCTCGCCGAGCAGCTCCAGCTCGCGGGCAAGCAGGTCGTCTGCCTCGCACCGGAAGAGATTTTCCCGCTCGAAAATGCGCTCTTCTACGACGTCGGCGGTACGCCCGAAAAACTCGATATCCTCTACCGCTTCTTCGAGCTCTTCGACCTGCCGAACATCCCCACTGCGCCGTATTTCTTCAATGCATGGAAGGCCGGGGAGCTCGCCATCGCGCCGCCGATGCGCGCGTTTCAGGAGGAGAAGCTCGCGCTCGCGCTCTTTCACCACCACCGGCTCGCCGATTATTGGCAGGAGGCGCTCAGCAAGCGCGCGCATAAGACGCTTAAAAAACTCATCCCCGAGTCTTGGGTGCTCGACCCTGCGCCGCTGCCGCCGGGCGCGGTGCTCGACGGGCCGCACTCGGGAGGCCGCCCGATCAGCGATTGGCGCGAGCTCGGGTCCGCCTCGCAAAAGGAGCGCGACCTCATCATAAAGGTCAGCGGCTACCACGAGACGGCCTGGGGCGCGCGCAGCGTCACGCTCGGCGCCGATTCCTCGCGCGAGGATTGGGCTGCCGCGCTCGACCGCGCACTCGCGCTCGCGCCCGAGAGCCCACACGTGCTCCAGCGCTACAAGAAACCGCGCCGCGCCCGGCACCCGCTTTACGATGCCAGCGGCACCCGCTACGACGCACAGGGGCGGCTCCGGCTGTGCCCGTACTATTTTGTAAAAGATGGCCAGGCCACCCTTTCCGGTGCACTCGCTACCTTTTGCCCACCCGACAAAAAAATCATCCACGGCATGCAAGACGCCGCGCTCCTGCCCTGCCGAGTTTCCCCAGTTTAACCCAAAACCCTGTAGTCCCATGTCTAGTCGCCGACTCATCCTCAGCTCCTGCCTCTTCGGGTTCCTGCTGCTGCTTGCCGTAACGTTGATCGTTCCCAGCCGCGCGCAGCAGCAGCCCGCCAACGTGGCCGCGCTCCAGGAGCGCGCCAATGCGGGCGACCCCGAGGCGCTCTTCCTCCTGGGCACCTTGTACGAGTCCGGCCAGGTCGGCGGGCGCGCCGATCCCGCCAAGGCTGCCGAGCTCTACCGGCGTGCAGCCGATCTCGGGCTCCCGCACGCACAGTTCAACCTCGGCAACATGTACGCCGCAGGCCACGGCGTCACTGCCGATCCCTTCGAGTCGATCATGTGGCTGCGCCGCGCGGCCGATGCGGGGCTGCCCGAAGCGCAGTTTAACCTGGCGGTCGCCTACGAGCAGGGCCACGGCGTCCGTGCGGACCTCGCGACCGCCCGGCGTTGGTACGAGGCCGCCGCCAAGCAGGACTATCCCGAGGCGCAGTACAACCTCGCCATGATGTATGAGGACGGCCATGGCGTGGCCCAAGACGACCGCCGCGCCGCCGAGCTGTATCTCGCCGCCGCGCGCCAGGGCTACGGCCCGGCGCAGAACAACTACGGCATCATGCTCGCCGAGGGCCGCGGTGGTCTCGCCGCCAACCTCGTCGATGCCTACGCTTGGCTCAGCCTCGCCAGCGAAGAAAGCGGCCGCACCCAGGGCCGCGACCTCGTCGCCCAGCACCTTAACAATGAGCAGCGCGCCGCCGCGACTCGCCGCCTCGCCCAGCTCAAGGGCGAGCTCAGCGGTGAGCCTGCCGCTGTGCCCGCTATTGCGCCTAGCGAGGCGGCCGGCGTTCAGGTCGCTTCGCTCAATGAGCCCTCGCCTTCTGCAACCGCTGCCGTTGCCGCCGCGACACCGGTCGCGACTGTGGCGCAGGCCAAGCCTGCGAGCGCGGCCACGCGCACGCCGACCGACCCGCGTCCGCCGCCTGCTCCGGGTACACCCGCTGCGCGTGTCGCTGCGGATCGTCAGGCCAAGCAGGTGCAAGCGCCGATGCCGGTCGTCTCCACGAAGCGGCCCTCCTACCTGCCGCCTGCGAAAAACTCTCCTGCGGCACCCACGCCGACCGTTGCCCAAAAGCCCGCTCCGGCGAGTACGCCTGCTCCTGAAGCGCGGGCCTCGGTGCCGACGGCAGCTCCCTCGTCCACCTCGCGCCCTGCCAGCGCAAGCCGCCCGGCCGTCGTTTCCGGCGCGGCTCCGGCTACTGCCAACATTGCGGCGGCGACTCAGGAAAAGGTCCGGGAGCTCGAAGCGGCCAACAAGGCGCTTAACGAAGAAGTGAAGCGCTCCACGCTCCAGCTCGGCGTGCTTCACCGCGAGCTTAACGCGGCCAAGGATGCGCTGGCCAAGGGGGCTTCGCCTGCGGCGGGTCAAGGCGGCGCAGAGCTCGTCGAGCTTCGCAAAAAGTTCGACGAATTGAGCGCGGCCAATGCCAAGCTCACTGCCGAAAACCGCGAGCTCGCGCAGCGCGCCAGTGCGGCCAAGGAGACCAAGGGTAAACCTGCGTCGAGCCGCCAGGGCGCCAGCCTGCGTGATGTTGCCCGGCTTGAGGCCGAGAACGCCGCGCTGCGTCGCGATCTCGAAAGCGCGACCCGCGCCCTCACCGCGCTGCAACTCGATATGAAGAGCGCCCGCCCGGGCGCCGCCGCCGCGCCCAGCCAGAAGGAAAACCGGGCGGCGATTGCCGCTGCGGTTGATCGCGAGGCCGCCAAGTACAAGCGCCGGATCGAGAGTTTGACCGCCGATAGCGAGCGCCTCGTCGCCGAGAATCGCGAGCTCTCCCAAAAGCTCCAGACTGCGACTACCGCTTTGAGCAGTGCTCCCGCTTCGTACGAGCTCCAGCGCCTCGAAGAGGCCAACGCCGCGCTCACCGAGGAGGTCAAGCGCGCCAAGCACGCCGCCGCGCTCGCCCGCGATCAGGCCGAGTCGCGCGTGACCGGTGCTAGCAGCGAGACCGCACGGCTCAAGCGCCAGCTCGAGGAGCTCCGCGCCAACTCGGACCGGCTCGCTGCGCAAAATCGCGACCTCGCCGATCAGGTGCAGTCCGCCAAGCTCGCGCTCGCCTCGACGGTGCCCGCTGCCGAGCTGCGCAGTCTGGAAAGCGAGAAATCTGTCCTGCGTGCCGAGATCGACCGGCTCAAGGGCGAGCGTTCGCAAGCCGAGTCGCGCGTGGCCGCCACCTCGGATGAGAAGAACCGCCTGAGCCGCGAGCTCGCCGACCTGCGCGGGACGAACCAGCGACTCGCTTCGGAGGTGCAGGAGCTGCGCCAGAAGAGCCAGTCCGCAGCGATGAACCTAGCCTCCTCCGTGCCAGCAAATGAATTCAAGCAACTCCAGGCGAAGAACGCTTCGCTAAACGACCAGCTCTCGCGCGCCACGAGCGACCTCGATACCCTGCGACGCGAGTTTCGCGAAGCTCAGGCCGCCACCGAAACCAAGGTCCAGCTCGCCGTGGCCGCCGCCGTGGATAAAGAGGCCGCCAAGCACCGCCGCGATATTGAGCAGATCAACGCCAACAACGAGCGGCTCCTCGCCGCCAACCGCGAGTTGAGCGCGAAGGCGCAGACAGGCGACACGGCTTCCATCCAGCGCGTGCAACTCCTCGAAGCCGAGAAGACGCGGCTGAACACCGAGCTGCGCCGCGTGGAGCAAGAGCGCGACCAAATCCAGTCGCGCGCCAGCTCGGCGATGCTCGCTATCGCCGATCATCAGCACAAAACCGAGGAACTGGTCACGGCCAACAGCCGCCTCACAGCCCAGGTCCGCGACCTCGAAGGTCAGGTGCAGGCCGCCAAACTGGCCGCATCGGGAGCCTCCTCCAGTGGCGCGGACCTGCGCCGCCTGGAGAGCGAGAAATCCGCCTTGGCAGCCGAGAAGGCGACACTCGTCGCGCAGCTCAACCGCGCCGAGTCGGAGAAAAACGCACTCGCCTCCGAGAAGGCATCGGTCGCGGGGCAACTGAGCCGTCTGGAGTCCGAAAGGAACGCGCTGGCCTCCGAAAAGGCGACGCTCGTTGCCGAGCTGGGCCGCCTGAAAAACGCGGACTCGCAGAGCAGCCAGCTCGCCCGTCAGTTCGAGGAGCTGCGCAGCAACTCCGAGAAACTTGTCGCCAAGAATCGCGAGCTGGAGTCGCAGCTCAACATGGCCAGGCAGGCGGTCTCGATGACCGTCCCTGTGGCAGACTTCAAGCGCCTCGAAACGCAAAACGCGACGCTCACCGCCGAGCTTTCCCGCTCGCAACAGTCGCTCGACGCGCTGCGGCTTGAGCTCTCCCAGGTCACTACTGCGCAGGCGACCCACGCTCGCGAAGTCCGGTCGCAAATCGCGCGCGCTGTCGAGACCGAGACCGCGCAGACGCGCCGCCAGCTCGACGAGCTGCTGGCCAACACCCAGCGGCTCACCGCGCAAAACCGCGACCTCACGGCTCAGAATCGCGACCTATCCAATCAGGTGGAGACGCTGCGCCAAAACCTCGCGTCGGCCGTGCCCGCTGACCGGCTGAAGCAACTCGAAACCGAGAAGGCGCTTGCGCAGGCCGAGCTTGAGCGCGCCCGCAACGAAGGGGCCCTCCAACTCCGTATCGCCGAGGCCAAGGCCAGCAAAGTGCAGTCCGAGTTTGCCCAGCTCTCCGCCCGTGTGGACGAGCTGGCCGCCGCCCGCGAGCAGCTCGTTAACGACAACCGCGCCCTCGCCAACCAGGTGCAGCTCGCGCAGCTCAACCTCGCCGCCAGCGTTCCGGCCGATGAGGTCAAGCGCCTTGAGTCGGAGAAAGCCATCGCCGAGGCCAACCTGCGCCGCGCTCAGCTTGAGCATCAGCAGACTCAGGCCCGCCTTGCCGAGGTCGCCAACTCCGCCACCGAGCACGCGCGCCAGCTCGACGATCTGCGCAACACCAGCCTGCGCCTCTCCGAGGAAAACCGCGACCTGAGCCAGCGCCTCCACGCGCAGGAGCTCGCCCTCGCAGCAGCCGTGCCGCAGGAGACGGTGAAGAAACTTGAGTCGGAGAAAGCCCTGCTCACCGCCTCGCTCGAACGCGCCAAGCGCGAGCACGAGCTGTACCGCCAGCTCAGCGAAGCGCGCGCGGCAGCGGCCCAGGCGGCGACAGCTCTTGCGACCCACCACCGGGAAACTCCCGTCGTGGATGCAAGTCGCGCCCAGTTGATCGACGATCTGCGCGCGCAAAACGCGGCCCTCAAGGCTCAGAACGAACGCCTCAGCTCCATGGCTCTGGACATGGCCAACCGCCGCGTGGGCGAGGCGAGCAGCATCGCGACGCGAGCCGGTGCAGGCGACTCCGAGGCCCTGCGCCTGCGCGTCCTCGAGCTTGAGCGCCAGCTCCTTCAGGAACGCGTAAATACCGCCCGTAACTGAGCGCAGTACTTCCGACCGCATTTATGGGCGAGCCGCTTGCCGGCGGCTCCCCGATACAAAGCGATACAAAAAAGCAGGAGCCCCCGAGTGTGGGGCTCCTGCTTTTTTTTGCGCTGCTTCGAGAGTGCTGTCCTGATGCCAAGCGCGACTCTATTGAGCGCTTGCAAAGGCCCGCGCTTTCGCATGACCCCGAGCCCCGCCTGGCCGATTTTTCCTGTTAACAAGAAAACGCCGAAACGGGTCGCGCTCCCGTCCTCGGGCCCGGACAGAGGGAGGGCCTTTTCAACCGCGAGGGTTTGCACGTCGTGAGGAGCGCACGACACACAAGCCACACAGTAAATGAAAGCGGCGACCCGCTACCGCTCTCACGTCCCCCCCCGCGCAGCGGGTGGGCCTTGCCGGGTGGGCTTTACGGGGCGACCGTGATCGTGATCTGTTTGGAAAACAGCGCAGGCGTGTGCGGCACGTGCAGGTGGTCACCCAAGAGCAGTTGCAGCGTGTGCTTGCCTGGGGCGAGCGTTAGGGCGACCTCGGTTTGGCCGAGCCCGTAGTGCAGGTGGTTATCGTCGGTCGGGATCGCTTTGCTGAGGTCGGGCAGGGGTGCATCGAGGATCAAGTGGTGATGCCCCGTGCCGGGCACCTCGATCCCCGCGGGAGAAATCCCCATGCCCTTTAAGCCGAAGCGGACGACGACGGGCCCGCGCACGACCTCGCCATCCTTGGGCGAGATGAAGTAAACCTCCGCACCCTCAGGAGAAGGGGCGGCAACGGCGCGCGGCGCAGTGAGCGCCACCCCGAAGGGCAGTAGCCCGAGGGCGAGAGCGAAGAGAAAAGAACGAGTGATGTATTTCATTGGCGCGTGGAGAGAACGCAGCCCGTGCCCCATGCGCAAGAAATGAGGCCAGATTCCAGCTCAGGGTTTGTCATCAATGATGAGGACAGCGTCGCCGACGCGGCGGTCATCGTCGTACGGACTTTGCAAGTGGCGTTTGACGTCATGGCTGAGGACCTTGCCTTCGACCACCATGGAGGTCGAGCGCCCGCCACCGTCCAGGTTGGCTGCATTGACGAGCCCGAGGAATTGCGCAATCGCCACGAGCTCGTTTTCAGTTGCACCGACGGGGCCACCCGCTTGCACCAAGTCCAGCTCGGATCCATCTACGCAGATGAGGTAGATTTTTCCGTCGGCATCGGCCCCGATCACTGTGCGTGGCGCACGGGAGTATCCCAGCGCTCCGGCAGGTTGACCATTCTCTACGAGGATGGGGCTGACATACCAGCCGTTCAGCCCGGGGTGACTCGGCACTCGCAGGTCGAGCTCCACCGGGTTTCCGGACTCTATCGCCTCCTTAAGGATCGCCTGCTTGGCTCCCGTTGCCATCAGCACCGGGCCGCTGGAAGACCGGAAAAAATCCGGAGCTAGATGCCCATCATTTCCTATCTGCCTTAAAATTATGTGGGGTGGAATGAAGTGTGAGATGGGCGCCGTGTCTGCAACCGTTACTCTCATGGCTATGAGTTCATTGTCCCTTGGCATGCGATCAATACCATCCAGTTCGACACTCTTCTTGCTGCCGTCTGTACTTACCCATTTAAACTCGGGCAGTGGTGGCGGTGGGGTTCCAATTGAAAGCACTACTTCCCCTGTGTCTTTATTTTCCAGATAGAGGTTTCTCAGCCTATTATTGGGTTCATGGTGCCACTCTCCTTGCACAATAGAAATTCCTGTAGGTACACCTCCGATATCATCCATCGAGTATTCAAAAAAACCGCCGTTGATTGCTACTACTGCATTGTGTTGGCGGGCCAGCTCCAGAGGGCTCGCGCGCCATGCTTTCTCTGACCACGCTGAGACTACTTTGCCTTGATAGGTCTTTGGGTCTACGATCACAATATCTAGCACATAGGGGCCCGCATCCCAGTTCGGGAACTTGGAGGGGTTGGTAATCTTCACCTCAGTGGGGATTTTTCGGGCTGCTTGTCGCGCCTCTTCAACAGTGTTAAAGCTCCCGGCAAATAGAATGCTCTCTGGCTCTGTGTCAGGGCCCAGGTCAACCCGATACTCGCGAACTGGGTAGCCTGATTGCTCCATACAGGCCCTGAACTGCGCTGGGTCATGCTCCGGTCCCCATGGTTTGATAAATGCATACTTGGGGAGTCCACCTTCAGGCCAAGACCCACGCTCAATATGTACGTGGGTGAGCCCCGGACGCAGTTCTTTTACTACACGCTTCTCTACAAGGCTGGTATTCCCAAGTGGGAATGGCGACTGTGGCAAGTCGGCCCGCACGAATAAGGGCACCGTAACTAGCCCGAGTAGCAGGAGACGTCGGACTGGAGCAAGTGAGTGGCGCTGATCTGTTATTCTCATGATTCATGAGAATAACAGGAGCTGAAGCCGGGAGTTCCGCCTTTGTGTGGCTTACCGTAGAAAAAACGCCCTCCGCCTGCCCGGCCAAGATTAGGCGGGCAAAGCGGAGGGCAGGCTTGGGCGAGGTTGGCGCAGCGACTCGCCAGCGCGAGCGGCCCTGAGGTTTTAGCGCTGCGCGGGATTACTCGTCGTCGATGATGAGCACAGCGTCGCCGACGCGGCGGTCGTCATCTCGATCCGTTATTAGGTAAACGTCGGTATCGTAGCCGAGGACTTTCCCTTCGATCACCATCGAGGTGGATCGCCCTCCGCCATCCAGATTGGCCGCATTGACGAGCCCGAGGAAGTCCGCGACGGCCACCATTTCATTTAAGCCCACACCAATGGGGCCGGCTCTCTCTGTGATATCCGGGTCTGTCCCGTCTATGGCCATGAGGTAGATCTTCCCTTCGGCATCGGCACCGATGATTGTGCGCGCGAGCCGATACTCATTGCCCACGCCCCAGTTTGGCTGCCCGTCTTTCACGAGGGTGGGGACCGCATAGTAGGCATTCAATCCCGGGCGGCCTGGGACGCGCAGGTCGAGCTCCACGGGCCGGTCGGACTCTATCGCTTCATTCAAGATCGCCTGCTTATCACCTGTCGCCATGAGCACCAAGCCGCTCGGGGGGCGCAGGTACTCCCGCCAAACCACATCCTGCCTGGCGAGATAGCCGTCGCCGCCGATTTGCCTCATCATTATGTGAGGTGGGGTCACGTGCGAGAGTGGCGAGGTTTCCACAATCCCGGGCCTCATCGCGATCAGCTCATTGTCTTTGGGCATACGGTCGATGCCATCCAGCTTCACACTCTTTTGGGTGCCATCCGCGCCGCTCCATTTAAATTCGGGGAGGGGGATAATATTCCGGTCATGAAGAGAGAGGGAGATCTCTCCATTCCCCTTATTCTCCAAGTAGAGGGCAGCCCTGTTATTGGGATCGCTATGCCACTCTCCCTGAACAATTGAGATACCTGTGGGCACGCCAGCGATTTCGCCCTCCGAGTACTCAAAGAACGCGCCGTTCGTCGCCACGACCGCGTTATACCTGTGCGCCATCGTCAAGGGACTGTCGCGCCAAGCTCTCTCCGACCAGCCCGAGACGATTTTCCCCCGGTAGACCTTCGGGTCCAAAACCACTATGTCCAGAGCGTAGGGACCGGTATCCCAAAAAGAGAACCTGGAGGGATTATTAATCCCCACGACGCAAGGTACCTTGCGGGCGGCCTGCCTCGCCTCCTCCGTGGTATCAAACTCTCCGGCCAGCAGGAGGGTCAATGTTTCGCCTCCCAGCGGCAGCGGCTGCTCACGAACGGTGTAGCCCGCGCGCTCCAGACAGGCCCGCCACTCGGCTGGATCGTGTGTGGGGTCCCACGGATTGTTGACAAACGAATGCTTGGGCGGGCCTTCTTTGGGCCAAGCACCGCGCTCGATGTGCACGTGCGTGAGGCCGGGGCGGAGCTCCTTTACCGTGCGTTTTTCAACAAGGTCGGCACGCCCGAGCGGAAGCGGGCCCGCAGGGAGCGGATCCTTTGGTGAAGAGCACGACGCGGCAAAAAAACCAAGCAGAGCCAAGGCTGGGGTGGCTCCGAAGAGCCGGAAACAACTCATCTTATTCATAGGGGTGAGGGGGGCAGGGGCTAATGGGGGTGAGGGGAGGTGGGTTACAAGAAGGGGAAACATCCCGCACTTGGGAATGCGGGATTCCACGTAGCCCGCACCACTCAAACAAAAATGGCAAGCCGTGCTCACTGAATGGGAAATAGGAGTTAACTGTGCTTGTCTGGTCGCGCGTTTGCTAACGCAAAAGGCCCGTGCGCTGAGTGCACACGGGCCTTTGAATGAAGCCGTTGTGGAAGGGGCGAATTACCGGGTCGCGGCTAGCACTCGCAACAACGGCGACGGGGTTGTGCGCTTACTGTTTTGTGGCGTCCAGTTTGGTGATTTCGCAGGCGGCCATTAGCAGCGCACCAGTGCCGTAGTACTGGGTATCGTTCTTGCCTGCCTGTCTGGGGCCAGTGCCGATCTGCTGCACGTAGCCCAACTTGCCATTGGGATGGACCGCGCGCTTTAGTGCAGACCAGCCCTTTCGTACCGCGGGCTCGAAGCGTTCGCGATCGAGCAGGCCGGCGTTGATGCCCCAAGCCAAACCATAGGTGAAAAAGCCTGTGCTGCTCGTCTCAGGCGGAGAGCCCTCCGGGAGACAGTAACGAGGGCGGCCAGTAGCCATCATCCTTTTGCAACTCGAAGAAACGCTTGTCGCGGTAGTAGAGACGCTCGACCGGGTCGTAGAGAAAGTCGAGCGTCGCCCACCACTCGCGCAGGGCATGGTCGCGGCGCGAGCGGCCCTGAAGTTTTAGTGCTGCACGGGGTTACTCGTCGTCGATGATGAGCACAGCGTCGCCGACGCGGCGGTCGTCATCATACGG
>NZ_LSZQ01000062.1 GCF_001580015.1 Cephaloticoccus primus | reverse complement strand
CCGCGCGGCCCCGAGTACGGCGGCGCGCAGGCGATCCTCCAGATGGGCGGCAACACCAAGCTGAGCCTAGCCAACCTGCACATCGAAAATCGCGGCACGATCAACTGGGTCGGCGGCGAGGTGGGCCGGGCCAACATCCTGTGGATCGATATGCTGACCTTCAGCAGCCCCGACGCGCAGCTCTTCATCCGCAACTGGTACGAGTACGAAGACATCCTGCTCGTACGCAGGCAGAGTTTCAACTCCGCGATCCTCCCGCAAATCATCTTCGAAGGCTATCAAGACTACGTCACGACCTGGAAGGCCTACGACAACACCTACATCCAGATAACCCCCTTCGGCGCCGTCCCCGAACCCACCACCTACGGCGCCCTCCTCGGCGCAGCAGGCATCGGCCTGTACCTCCTCCGCCGCCGCCGCCGCTGCCGCAAGTCCTCGAGACCAGCCCTGCGCGGGCGGCGGTGGCGTGGCGCCACGTGCCATTAAATTTGCGATTTTGCCCGTGCGCTGCGCGCCCGAACAAAATCGCAAATTTAACGGGTCATCCCCCTGTCGTTTCACGACAGGGAATGAGGCCTCAAACGCGGATGAAGCGCATACCCATTTGGGTGAGGTGAAACGATTTACCGGTAAATCACCGATTAATGGTCGGGCCCTTTCTACTGTGCGGTTGGCCTGGCGGGCGTTTCGCCCGCCAGGCCAACCGCACAGTAAATGGCAGGGGACACCGTCCCCCGCCGCCCGCGCAGGGCAGTGGATTTATGATTCTTCCTTTTGGTACCACTTGTAGAAGGCGACGCCGCCTGCGGCTACGGCGACCATGGCGGAGACGAGTTGCATCATGGTGCCTGCGAGGAGTTGGTCCTGGGCGGGGTCGAAGCTGGGGATGATACGCGGGGCAAAGGCATAGGTCGGGTACAGGATTTCCTTGGAGAAGGTGACGTAGGCGTAGACGGGCATCATCCCGATGAGCACGCCGAGGTGGTAGAGGATTTGCACGGGGTAGCGTGAGCGTGGGACGACGACTTGCGAGGGGCTGAGCTGCGGCCACCAGAACAGCAGCGCGGAGGCGAAGAACATGAGGTGCTCGATGACGTGCACGACCTTATCGCGCAGCGCCCAGCCGTAGAGGATCGGCGCGTGCCACACGCTGATGACAATCGTATAGGTGAGCCCGCAGACGATGGGGTTGAAGAGCAGGCGGGCCACGCGGCGCATGAGTGGGCGCTCAAGCAGCGGATCCACGAGCCACACGGGCAGCCCGAGCAGAAACAGGATCGGCACCGGATAGATCAGGAGCTGGTGCTGCAACATGTGCGCGCTGAACAGGAAGCGCTCGCCGATCTGGTCGAGCGGCGAGCCTACGGCCAGGTAGAAGAGGATGAGCGCCGCGTAGAACTTGATGGCGTGGGCGCGCGGGTAGGGCTCCCCTTCGCCGCGCGGGGCGAGCCGCGCGCGCAGCGGGCCGGTGGTGATGGCGTACAGCCAGCCCAGGAAAACGAGCCCGCCGATCAGGTACGGTTCGTTATGCCAGTGGCTCCAGTCGATCATGGGGTCTTCGCCCCTTTTACTTTGCGAGGCTCTCGCTGGAGCCTCGTCGGGTTACTCTCTCTATCCTCTCTGGAGTCGGACTCAGCCTTGGCGGACGATGAACACATCTGCGAACTCCGACACTTGCTCCGCCCTACTGTGGCAGCGAGGTCAGCGGGATGCTGTCGTGGCTGCCGAAAATCGCGATCAGCGCCCAGAGTGTGCCGCCGGCCATGATCATGCCGATGAAGAAGAGCACGGTGCAAAATGCCTTATCCCAGCGCAGGTGCATGAAGTAGAAGATGACGTAGAGGAACTTCACGAGCGAGAGGGCGGCGAGGATCGTGACGATCACCCACTTCGCGAAGGGGAAGAAGATGACGACGATCTCGATGCCGGTGATGACCGCCAGGAGCATGGCGATCTTCACGTAGATCTGGAATTTGTTGTCGTCGCCGTGGTGGGGGGCGTCGGCTTGGGCGACTGCCTCGGAGGCGGAGTGCGGCGCGTGCGGTGTGCTCATGTGCGTCTGGGAAAGGTGAGGGGAGTGCGCGGTAGAGAGTGGGCGTGGTGGTGGTGGGCGCGTTTTGGCGCGCGCGGGCCGTCGTACCTCAGAGGTATTCGAGGAGGTAGACGGCGGTGAAGATCACGATCCACACGATGTCTACGAAGTGCCAGTACAGGCCCATCGACTCGACATCAATGGCGTTGGCCTCGCCGAAGTCTACCGCGCTGCGCGGGCGCGCGAGGTTGAGCGCCAGGCCGCCTGCGATGACGAAGCCGAGCAGCCAGCCGGAGGTGTGGGCGAGGGCGGTCCCGAGCCCGTCACCGGCGATCAGGCTGTGGCTGAGCTCGACGACAAAGAGCATCGCGCACAGGCACACACCGATCATGGCGGCGATGTGCAGCAGCGCGCGCCAGAACCAGCCGCGATCGGCTGCGGTGTCGCGCGGCTGAAACGAGCGCACGTACATCAGGATCAGCCAGAAGATGCCGATCGCCACGTGGATCCCGTGCGTGCCGGTGAGCGTGAAGAAGGTCGTGCCGAGGATGCTGTTGGTGATCGTGAGGCCTTTTTCGTGGACGAAGTGCTGGAACTCGTAGACCTGGCAGCCGAGGAAGATCACGCCGAAGAAGACCGTCGTGAGCAGCGACGCGCGCATGCTCTTGAGGTTGTTCTTCTGGATGGCGTTTACCGCGAGTGCCATCATCAGCGAGGACATCAGCAGGATGAAGGTCGAGAAGGAGGTCAGCTCGATCGAGAAGATCGAGCGCGGCTCCATCGCATCCGGCGGCGGGTGCAGGCGGTAGATCAGGTGCGTGGCGATCAGGCAGCCGAAGAACATGCAGTCCGAGGCCAGGAAGGCCCACATCATGAGCTTCTTGTTGGGGATGCCGGTGGCGGTGCTGTGATCGTGGTGATGATCGATAGTGGTCGAGGCACTACTCATGGTGTCGGTAAATGGGGCTGCGGCTTGTGTGGCGCGCGTGGTTGGTCGTGCGGTGGAGGGGGGAGGTGGGCGTGGCTGGCGGCTGCGTGGAGGCGTGGGGCGGCCTCAGACTTCCTCCTCGTCGGGGTGGATGTGGTAGCCCTCCTGGCCTTCGTGTGCCCACATGAAGATGCCGCCGATAAGGAGCAGGATGCCGATGACGGAAACCGTGATCCGCGTGGTCGGGCCCGCTTCGACAGGGAGGACGGCGGCGCCGATGCCCATGACGAGCATCCCCAGACTGGTGACCAGCGGGTAGATCGACTTGAAGGGCATGTGGATGCCGCCGTGCGCCTCTTCTTCGGCGTGGTGCTGCGCGTGCTCTTTGGCGATTTCCTCCTTGTTTTGCTTCTCGTACCAGAAGGCGTCGCGGGCGTGCACGGTGGGCGTCACGGCGAAGTTGTACTCCGGCGGCGGGTTGGGGATCGACCATTCGAGCGTGCGGCCGTCCCACGGATCGCGCTTGGTCTTTTGCCCCTTGAAGTAGGTGTAGACCATGACGGTGAAGTAGATCGCGATGCCGACGCCGAGGATGAGCGCACCGATGGTGGCGATGAGGTTGGGCTCATTCCAGCCGAGGTTGCCGTCGTAGGTGAAGGTGCGCCGCGGCATGCCGTTGAGGCCGAGGAAGTGCATCGGGAAGAACGTCACGTTAAACCCGATGAAGATGATCCAGAACGAGAGCTTGCCCCAGAACTCGTCCACCTTGCGCCCGAAGGCCAGCGGGAACCAGTAGTGGATGCCGGCGAGCAGCGCGAAGAGCGCGCCGCCGATCAGCACGTAGTGGAAGTGCGCGATGACGAAGTAGCTGTCGTGCTGCTGCGCGTCGGCGGGCGCGGCGGAGTGCATGATCCCCGAAAAGCCGCCCATCATGAACATCCAGATGAAGCCCAGCGCGAACATCATGGGCGTGGTCATCTTGAGGTGGCCGCCCCAGATCGTGCCGATCCAGTTAAAGATTTTTACGCCGGTGGGGACGGCGATGGCCATCGTCGCCAGCGAGAAGGCCGCCGTGGCGACCGTGCCCAGGCCGGTCGTAAACATGTGGTGGCTCCACACGGCAAAGCCGAGGAAGCCGATGGTCGCGCCGGAGAAGACCACGATGGCGTAGCCGAACAGCGGCTTGCGTGCGAAGCAGGGCAAGATCTCCGAGACGATGCCCATCGCGGGCAGGATGAGGATGTAGACCTCGGGGTGGCCGAAGATCCAGAACAGGTGCTGCCAGAGGATCGGCAGGCCACCCTGCGAGATTTCAAAAAAGTTCGTCCCGAACATCCGGTCCATCATCAGCTCGACCAGTGCGATGGTGATCGCGGGGAAGGAAAGGATGATCAGGAAGGCGGTGATCAGCGTCATCCACGAGAAGACGGGCATGCGCATCATCGTCATCCCCGGGGCGCGCATGTTGATGATCGTGACGATGAAGTTGAGCGAGCCCGCGATGGAGGAGACGCCGAGGATCTGCAGGCCCATGACCCACATGTCGATGGACTGGTCGGGATTGAAGGCGCGCGTGGTGAGCGGGGCGTAGCCGACCCAGCTCCCGTCGGGCGGG
Source organism: Cephaloticoccus primus (assembly GCF_001580015.1). Taxonomy (GTDB): domain Bacteria; phylum Verrucomicrobiota; class Verrucomicrobiia; order Opitutales; family Opitutaceae; genus Cephaloticoccus; species Cephaloticoccus primus. The sequence continues at coordinate 11,433 of NZ_LSZQ01000062.1, read as the reverse complement.
CCCGCGGGGATGAACCAGCCGATGTTGATGATGATCGCGCCGGCGAGAAAGGTCCACAGGGCGAAGGCGTTGAGCCGCGGGAAGGCCACGTCGCGCGCGCCGATTTGCAGCGGCATGATGTAGTTAAAGAACGCCGAGGACAGCGGCATGATCGCCAGGAAGATCATCGTCGTCCCGTGCATCGTGAACAGCGTGTTGTACTGTTCGGCGCTCAGCAGGTCGTTGTTGGGGACGGCCAGTTGCAGGCGGATGAGCAGCGCCTCCACGCCGCCGACGAGGAAGAAGAACAGCGCAAAGATGGCGTAGAGCGTGCCGATCCGCTTGTGGTCAACTGTGGTCAACCAACTAACGAGGCCCGTCTTGGCCGTAGGCCGCCAAAACGCGCTGGCGCGTGCGGGGGCGACCTGGGGTTCTTCTGCTGCGTGCGCGCCGGTGAAGTGAGCTGTGGTTACCGTAGTGTCCATTGATCGTCGGGTTCTGGGGGGGCTTGTGTGGCTTCAGGCGCTTTGGGGGATCGCGTGCGCCGCAGTCGAGTGTCCCTCTTTGTCTAAAGTGATTCTGGTCGGAGAGTCAGTCAGTCGCTCTTGGGCAAAAAAACTACTTCAGGCTTTGCAGGTAGGCAACCAGCGCGAGGGCTTCCTCCTGGTTTACCGTGATCTCGCTGGGGATGTAGCCAGTGGTGTACATCTTGTTCCCGGGCTTCACGAGCTCGGGGTGCATGATCCAGCGGGCGAGCTGCTCGGCCGTGTTTTCGAGGAGGCCGGCGGCGATGGTCGTCTGCGAGCCCACGTGGGTGAGCTCGGGGCCAGTGATGCCCATGCCCTCGTGCCCGCGCACGGTGTGGCAGGCGATGCAGGTCTTGGTCTGGAAGAGCTTGCGGCCCTGCGCGATCAGCGCGGCGTCCTCGTTGGCGACGGGAAACTGCTGTTGGCGCCAGTTGTCGAGCGGCGAGACCTTCGAGCGCGGATCCCACTTGTCGCTAAAGCCGTACTCGTTGCGCTTGAAGGAGGCGAACTGGACGCGCGGCTTCTCGGCGCGCGCGGGATCGGCAGTCGCGGCAGTGACGGTGCGCGCGGGCTGCTTGGTGCGCGCCACCCAGTCGGCAAAATCCTCCTCGCTTAGCGCGATCACGCGAAAGCGCATCACCGCGTGCGAGTCGCCGCAGTACTCCGCGCATTGCCCCCAGAAGTAGCCCGGCTCATCGGCCTGTAGCCACATGTGGTTGCCGCGGTTGGGCGTCATATCGACCTTGCCCGCGAGCTTGGGCACCCAAAACGAGTGGATCACATCGACCGTGCGCAGGTTGATCCGCACGGGCCGGCCGGCGGGGATCACCATCTCGTTGGCGACGCTGAGCGTGCCCACGCCGTCGATCTGCTCCTGCGGGTAGTCAAACTTGAACCACCACTGGTAGCCGGTGGCGTCGATCACGTAGGCGTTTTCCCGCTCCTCCTCCGGCACGTCGTAGGTAAACCAGATCGCGCGCAGCGTGGGGAAGGCGATGAAGACCAGCGCGAGCACCGAGACGCCGATCAGCGACAGCTCGATGAGCGGATTCCCGTGGCTCTGCGGCGGTGGCGGGGCGTTTTCATCGTCCTGGTCGCGTGCCTTGAACTTGATCGTCGCGTAGGCCAGCACCGAGGCCACGACGACGAAGATGATGGCCGTCACCCACACCGTGGTGTAGAAGACCTGGAGCTGCGATTCGGCGACCGGGCCGGCAGTGACCATCGAGGTCTGGTGCCCGTCCATCTGCCAGAAATTGATCTGGCTACAACCCGCCAAAAGCAGTGTACCAGCGATCGCGAAAGAGGCCCGGGCGGCGGCTGCGGTCTTTCTTAAAAACTTGGGAGACGAAGGCGTTGGCATCGTGGGATGATCGGTGGAAAAAAGGGCAACAGACCGACAAATTGGCCGCTGCGCTGCAAGCAGAGTTTGCGAGGGTTTTGGCGAAGTCAGCGCCTTTCTTGGCCCGTTTCATAGGAGCGCGGCCAACTATTAAGCGGGCTGCTAGTGGGTATCAGATGCAGGCTTTTGCAGGCCGCGCCGAGCGCTTTAGGTTGCCCCACATCAGAAAGCCGCTAGCGCTCGGCACTGTTTATGAAACTCCGCCTCTCCCTCCCCCTCTTCGCCGCAAGCCTGGCCGCACTCTGCCTCGCCGGCTGTGGCAAAAAAGACGCCGCGCCTGCCGCAAAAGCCGCTGCTGCGGCCCCCGCCCAGGGCGCCGACGGCATCCTGCTCACGGGTAACGATGCCATGAAGTACAACCTGAACAGCATCTCCCTGAAGGTCGGTGAGCAGTCGAAGATCACCCTGCGCAACATCGGCACGATGCCGAAGGTCGCGATGGGCCACAACCTCGTCATCCTGAAGCCCGGTACCGATGTGGATGCCTTCTCCGTCGCTGCGGCCGCAGCCCAGGACAACGACTACATCCCCGCTGCGCTCGAAGGCCAGATCCTCTACCACACCAAGATGCTCGGACCCAAGGAGTCGGCCACGCTCGACGTCAAGTTCGACACCGCGGGCGAGTACCCCTTCCTGTGCACCTTCCCCGCCCACTACGCAGTCGGCATGAAGGGCACCATCTCCGTCCAGTAGGGGAAGGTGGGCTCCACTGCGCGTGGGGGCGGGGGACGGTGTCCCCTGCCATTTACTGTGCGGTTTGCTGCTGTGCGTTCCGCACAGCAGCAAACCGCACAGTTGAATGAGCTCCCTGACCGGAGCTCAGGTGGGAGTTTAACCCGTAAACTTTTTTGCCGCGCCTAAATGGGTACGCGCTCCACCCGCGATTCAGGCTCCCTTCCCAGTCGCAACGCGACTGGAGGAGTTCTTTAAATTTGCGATTTTGTTCGGGCGCGCAGCGCACGGGCAAAATCGCAAATTAAATGGCACGTGGCGACCCGCCACCGCCCCACGCGCAGTGGGAGCCTCGGGCTCTTTTATTTGGCTGCGGTTCTTCAGAACCATTGGTAGAGGAACAGGTAGACGAGCACGCCGGTGATCGACACGTAGTACCAGATGGGGAAGGTCCACCGTGCCCAGGCGCGGTGCCGCGCGTAGTCGCCGCGAATCGCCAGCAGAAACGTGCGCGGGACGAGGTAGGCGATCGCCATCGCGAGCACCACGTGGGTGAGCAGCATGATATAGTAAAAGGTGCGCCAGCCGCCCGTGCCGCCGAAGGGCGTGTGCACGCCGTGCACGAGGACCTTGTGCGTCACGTAGCCGACCAGAAACACGGCGGAGACCGAGCAGGCCCCCATCATGATCCGCCGGTGTGCCTCGCGCTTGCCGCGTTTGATCGCGATAAACCCGACCGTGAGGAGCACCGTGGCGATTGCGTTGAGCACGGCATTGAGCGCGGGGATGTCATTAACCTGCATGGATGTCTCTTGGGTGCGCTGGTGAGTGGTCTTCTAGAAATAGACTATCCGATCTGCCAGCAGTGCCATCAGCGTGATCGGGAGGTAGAGGAGGGAGGCGACGAACAGGTCGCGGGCGGCCTTTTCGCGCGGGCTCGCCTCGCTGCTGTTGGGCGGCGTGTCGGTCGGCGGCCTCAAGAAACGAAATGCCCGCCACAGAAACCACAATCCGCTGAGCGCCGCTACGAGACTGTAGTAGCCGCTCGCCAGCCCCAGCTTCCACGGCAGCAGGCTGACCACGAGCAGCAGCACCGCGTTTACCAGCGACCAGGCCGCCGTCCAGTTTCCGCTCTCGTCGCGCACGGCCAGCATCGGAAACTCGACCGCCGAGTAGTCGCGCCGGTACAGCCACGCAATCGCCATAAAGTGCGGGATCTGCCAGAACACGAGGATCGCGAACAGGATCCACCCGAGGGGCGAAATGCCCGCCTCGGCGGCGGCCCAGCCGATCAAGGGCGGGAAGGCACCGGCGATGGCGCCGATCTCCGTAGACCAGCGCGAGCGCCGCTTCGCCGGTGTGTACCAGCCCACGTAGGAGGCGATTGTCAGCAGCGTGAAAATGGCCGCCATGCCGTTGATGTTGACGAAGAGGATCGCGAGCGCGGCGGTGCACAGCCCGGCGCCGAGCACGAAGGCCGAGCCGGGAGCGACCTTGCCCGTGGGGATGGGGCGGGCGGCCGTGCGGCGCATCCGCGCATCGGTATCGGCTTCCAGCCATTGGTTGAGCGCGGCGACGCCCGCCGCCGCGAGGCAGGTGCCGATGATCAGCGAGAAAAACTCCAGGGGGATCCACGGCGGGCGCGCGACGACGTAGCCGATCAGGGTCGTCAGCACCGACATCAGGCTGAGCCGTGGTTTGGTCAGCGCGAGGTAGTCGCCCAAGGTCGCGCGGGGCGCGCTCGCGGCGTTGTTGAGTGTCGTCATGATGCGGGGGCGGATGGGGGGGCGGTTTCGTTGAGACGCTGCGCTTGCTCGCCGCCGGCCTCAATCACGTCGCGCCAGGCGAGGCAGGTGAGCCAAAACGTCGTCGCCAGCAACAGCGCGCCACACACGACGTGGCCGGTGGTGACGTGCGGCTCGCGCAACTGCCAGATCACATGCGCGCCGAGCAGGATTTGCAGCACCAGCAGCGCGACCATCAGCGAGGCCCCGCAGCGCATCACGAGCGTGGGGCCGCGCTCGCGCCACAGTTTTGCGGCAAACCACAGCAGCGCCACGCCGAGCAGCCCCGCGAGCGCGCGGTGCGTAAAATGCAGCGCGACGCGGTAGTCCCAGTGTGCGGGCAGCAGCGCGCCCTCGGCGCTCGAATACGGAAAGGTCGGGATCGCCAGTCCCGCGTGGTTGTGCCGCATGGCCGCCGCTACCGTGAGCTGCACGAGCAGCAGCCCCACGCACAGCGCACCGCTGCGCCGCAAGCCCGCCGACATCGGCGCGGCCCGCGCCGCCGTGCGCTCCACCCAGCCGCGCGACAGGCCGGCGGCGATTGCGATCAGCAGGCACACATACACCTGCGCCAGGATCCCGTGCGGAATCCGCAGCATCTGCCCAAAGGTCATTTCAAAACCCGGCACCGCCAGCGAATCGAGCAGCACGCGTTTCCCGCCGATCAGCCCCTGGATCACCACGATCCCGAGTGCCGACCAGCCCGCCACGCGCAGCCAGCGGCGCGGCTCCCGCCGCCACAGCCACACTGCCAGCGTGATCGTGATCAGCCCCATCGCCATCCCGCTGAGCCGGTGCGAGTGCTCGGCAAACATGGCGACGTTTTCGAGCCAGCCCTCGGGGTTGATCGAGCCATTCGACAGGGGCCAGTCGGGGAAGATCATCCCCGCGCCGATACTCGTCGTAAACGCGCCGAGGGCGACCAACACGAAGACCCAGCCCGCGCCCAGCGCCGCAAACCACGCCAGCCCCGGACGGTAAACGGGCGAGGGGCGTTTGGCGCTGCTCCCGTTTTGCGTGGCAGGCCTGGCTGCTGGCGGCCCGCCCGCCGGAGCTTCGGGAAACGGCCGCGCGCCAAAAAAAACAGCCTGCGGCTGCGACTCTCCAGTGGTCGGGCGGTGCGTTTGGCGGATACTCATTAAGGCAAGAGATGCGTGATAGAAGGTGCTCCGATAGTTGCGGCAAACCCTTTGACAATTATTTCCCCCGCCCAATCCCTCTGCGCATGGAGATGATTACGAGGGCTACTGACGTGCGCCTGTTCTTCGGGCGGCGTGTGCGTTTCTGGGGGGCGATTGTGAGTGCGGCGGTGATGCTTTTTCTTGCGGCAGGCTGCGGTGACAAAGCCCGCGACGCGGCGGCCAGTGCCGCGTCCGCGGAAGAGCGTTACCCGTTCGTGGGCGAGGTGATCTCCGTCGATCCCGAGGCGCGCATCCTCGTCGTCCACCATGAGGAAATCCCCGACTACATGCCCGAGATGGTCATGGAGTTTTCCGTCTCGGCGGCAGACGCCGCCAACGCTCGCGCGGGCCAGCACATCCGCGCCGAGCTGCTTCCGCGAGAGGACGGCCCTTACCGGCTCGTCAACATCTGGCCTGCCGATCCGCTCGGCGAGTCGCTCGTCTCGGCGGGGGCCGATGCGCTGCGCCAGGACACGATGATCCGCGGCCGCTCCGCCTACCGCGAGGTGGGCGAGTCGATCCCGGGCTTCACGCTCTACGATCAGAGCGGCGCTGTCGTCCAGAGCGCCCGCTTTCGCGGCAAGCAGGTCATGATCAACTTTATCTACACCCGCTGCCCCGTGCCCAACATGTGCCCGGCGGCGACCATGAAGATGATGGAAGTGCAGGCCCTCGCGGCCGAGGCGGGGATCTCCGACCTGGAGCTCATCTCGATCACGCTCGACCCCGAGTACGATACGCCCGGCGTCCTCCGCGCTTACTCCGAGGCGCGCGGCATCGATAACACGAATTTCAGTTTCCTGACCGGCCCCGAGCGGGCCATCCGCGACTTGCTCGCGCAGTTCGGCGTACTCGTGAAACTCGAAGGCCCGCTGATCAACCACACGCTCGCCACGCTGCTGATCGATAAGGATGGCCGCATCATCCACCGCGCCGATGGCACGCAATGGGAGCCTCGCGACTTCGTCGCCAAAATGCATCGGCCATGAGTGCGAGCGAAAACCTGAAGCCCGGGACCTGCGACCAACGGGAGCGCGCCAAGGGAAAGGGGGCTGCGCCCCTCCCGCCCCTCGCGCTCGCGCCGCAGGGCTCGGCTCCGGCCTTGCGGGTGGGGTGGATCACGGCGGTGGCAGTGGCAGTCTACATCGGCTTTCGCGTGCTGCCCACCGGCACGAACCTGAGCCACACGGATTTTCAGGTACAGGGAGAGAACACCCTTGAGATGTGCGACCCGGGGAACCCGCAGTTTCTCCCCGTCGTCAACGTGCGCTCGCCCGTCAGCCTGACGCTGGTGCCGGGGGCCGCGCCTCAAGCAGGGCAGCCGCTCTACGCGACGTTGACGCTGAAAACCTACGCGGGAAAGGCGATCGGACCCGCCGACCTGCTGCGCTCGCACACCGAGCTCGTGCACCTCATGATCGTCGATCCCGATCTGATGGACTACCACCACGTCCACCCGCAGCCGATTGAGGGCTCACCCGGGCAGTGGCAGTTTGGTTTCACGCCGCGCTACGGCGGCCAGTATCGGGTTTTCGCGGACTTCACTCCGGCGGCCACCGGGCTGGGCCTCTACGCCTCGGCGCAGATCGATGTCGCGGGCGAGCCGCCCAGCGAAGCGAGCCGCCGCGCCGCGCAAGTGCCCTCGTGGCATACCGCGCTCGCCGGCGTGGATTTTGAGCTCAGGCCAGTGGCTGAGGCGGGAAAGCAGGCCGCGCCCGAAGGCGAAGTGCGCGCTCGGCGGCAAATCACGATGCGGCTGGAGCTCTCGCGGCCCGACGGCGGCCCTGTGTCGCTGGAGCCGATCATGGATGCCTTTGCGCATGTCGTGGCCTTTGATATCGGCCGCACCGGTTTTGCCCACCTGCACCCGCAGGAGGTCGACCTGAGTGTGCCGCCCGACGCGCATAAGCCGGCGCTCACCTTTCGCGTTCTCATCCCCAATCCCGGCCGCTACGTCGCCTGGGCACAGGTCAACCAGGCGGGCACCGAGCGTTTCGCGCCCTTCTGGTTCGACGTGAAGTGAAGTCGGTGACTTCTGCCACATACGCTCGCGCGAATCAGGTCGCACGCAGCTTGGTCTTCCCCGCTCGCGCGGGGGGGCACTTTAGATTTTCAAGTTTAACCCCGCGCGCGCCGGCCCGCCGGCGGAAGGGGAGGGCTCCCTTGCTAAGGTGAAGATTCGCTTAGTCGGGCAATCACGGCGGGCAGTAGCGCATGTTCGGCTGCGTGGACTTTTTCCGCTAGCGTTTCGAGTGAGTCCCCCTCCTCGATTCGCACGACGGCTTGATCGATGATCGGGCCGCCATCGACCTCAGCCGTCACGTAGTGAACGGTACAGCCAGTGACTTTTACGCCGCGCCGCCACGCCTGGCCGATCCCGTCGAGCCCGGGGAAGCTCGGCAACAAGCTCGGATGCAGGTTGATGATTTTCCCTGCAAAAGCGTCCAGAAAGGCCGGTTTGATCACACGCATGAAGCCCGCGAGGACGACCAGATCGGGCGCGGGGGCACGGATTGCGTCGATGTAGCGAAGCTCGGCCTCTCCATCGAGCTTGGTCTTAAACGGCGCCGGGTCGAGGTAGCGCGCAGGCACCGAAAATCGCGCGCCTAGATCCAGAATCCCCGCCTCGGGCTGATCCGAGAAAATCTGGACGACCTGTGCTCGCCCTAGCTTGCCCGCCGCTTGTGTGCGCAAGATCGCCTCGGCATTTGAGCCCCGCCCAGAACCTAGAATCACGATTCGCATGTTCCCGAGCACACAACGCGAAACGCTGCGCAGGCGACTGTATTTTGGCCCCTCTTCCGGGTTCGCGCTACAGCTTCAGTTGCTCGGCACTTAGTGCAGTACGTAGGGGCAAACCCCAAGCCTGCGCCGCCCGTGCAAGCTGCCGGTCGTTGGTGGCGAGGTCCGACTTTGAGCTGATCGCCAACGCCAGGTAGCACGCATCGTAAGCCGTGAGCCGATGCCTCTCGGCCAACTCTAGCACTGCTCTATCGATAGGGTCAGGCACCACTTGGATGCTGAGTAAACGCAGCCACTGTAAAATGTGGATCGGGGAGCCGCCACCAAGTCTTCCACGTCGATCATTGGTAACGAGGATATTCCTCACTTCGTACCAGAACAGAGGAATTGTAATGGGGTTAACTTCACCCGAAGTTACCTCGTGCAGCAGTTGGGTACTAAAGGGGCTTTTCTCCTCTCGGATTACCCACGCCGCTGCAACAGAGGCATCAATCACCACGTTCATCTCCGCCCTTCGTCCCTTGCGGAGATAATCTCCTCAATGGTGAGTGGCGGATCAATAACGTACTTCTTGGGCCACTGTAGCAGTGCCTCCACAGCTCGGGCTCGATCCTGTAGCTGATCTTTGGTGAGCTCATGCGGCTCAATGAGCTGCAGAGGAACTTGGAGCGTCGGCTTCCGTCCCCCGTCTCTTGCAGACATGCCTTCCTCAACGAGGAGAGCCGAGACGTGCTCACGGACATGGGGTTCGGGGGCGGTGATTACCATTGGAGTGTACTCCTTTCGTTTGCGCGAAAATGCTCGCTCTCCCTTTGGACGCAAGGGCTATACGAAATCCTCAGCTGAGGGAGAGCTCCACTGACGCTGCGCCGGCGTTAGTGACAAGGGGGCGGGGGGCTGCCCCCCCCCCGCCAATAAAAAGAGCCTGCGGCTCCGTGAGATGCCCGCTGCCAAAAATGGCGTGCAAATTGGCAGAAGTCACCGGCCCCCTCCCCCTCAGTTTACGCTGGCGAGGAGTTTGTTGAGGCGGGCGACCATCGCACTGGCGTCGTCGAGCAGGCCCGCGCTGATGAGCGCATTGTCGAGGAGCTGCTCGGCGACGAGCTGGGCTTTTTCGGGATTGCTGGTGTGCAGCGCGTGCAGGTGCTGGATGACGCTGTGGCGCGGGTTGATCTCCAGGTTTACCTTGGGGGCGGCATCAGCCTCGCCTTGCTTCATGGCTTTCATGATCCGGCGCATGTGGGGCGACATCATTTTATCGGCGCTCGTGGCGAGCACGGGCGAGTCCACGAGCCGGTCGCTGGAGCTGACTGCCTCGACCCGCTCGCTGCCCAGCGTGTCCTTTAGCCAGGTGGAGAGCGCGGCAACCTCGTCGGCGCTGAGCGCGCCCTCGCTGGATTGCGGCATGTCGGGCAGCTTCACGTCGGCGTGGTCGGCGGCGAGGAGCTTGCGGCTGTCGAACTCGCGCAGTGCGTTCATCACGTACTCGTCCACCGACTCGTAGCAGAAGAGCACCTCCAGGTTTCGCGCGCGGAAGCCTTCGAGGTAGGGGCCGCTCTCGATTGCCGCGCGGTTGGGGCCCACGAGGTAGTAAATCTCCTTTTGCTCGGAGCCCATCCGCGAGACGTAGTCGGCGAGCGAGGTCGTCTTGCCCGCTTCGGTGAGCGACGACTCGAAACGCAGCAGGCCGGTGAGCTGCTCCTTGTGCGTGAAATCCATCGCTGCGCCTTCTTTGAGGAACGGGGCAAACTCGGCGTAAAACTCCGCGTACGCCTCGGGCCGGTTCTTCGCTTCGTCTTCGAGGAGCTTCAGAAAGCGCTTGGTGATCACGCGCCCCAGCTTCTCGATGAGCGCCTTGTCCTGCATCGTCTCGCGCGAGATGTTGAGCGGCAGGTCTTCGCTATCGACCACGCCTTTGAGGAAGCGCAGCCACTCCGGGAGCAGCCCGTCGGGCCGCGCGTCGATGAGCACCTTGCGGCAGTACAGCGCGACGCTGGGCTCCAGTCGTGAGAAGCCGAGCTTTTCGGTGTTCTCCTTTGGCACGAAGAGCAGCGCGTTGATCGTCAGCGGCGCATCGGCGGCGAAGTGCAGCCGCAGCCGCGGCTCGTCGTAGGCGTGCGCCTGGAACTTGTAGAACTCGGTGTACTCCTCGTCCTTGATCTCGTTTTTGTTGCGCAGCCACAGCGCCTGGATCGTGTTGATCCGCTTGCCGTTGAGGTTGATGGGGAAGGAGACGAAGGCGCTGTAGCGCTCCAATATCTCCTTGAGCCGCCAGTCCTGGGCGAAGTCGCTGCAATCTTCCTTGAGCTTGATGACGATCTTGGTGCCGCGCCGCTCGCCCTCGCTCTCGGCGATTTCGTAGGAGCCCGAGCCATCGCTCGTCCACACGTGCCCCGGCTGCTCGGGCTGCCAGGAACGCGAGTAAACCCGCACCGACTCGGCCGCCATGAAGACCGAGTAAAACCCGACGCCGAACTGGCCGATCAAGTTGCTGTTCTTGGCGCCGCCCTCGCTGAGTGCCTGGAGAAACGCCTTGGAGCCCGAGTGCGCGATCGTGCCGAGGTTTTCCACCAGCTCCTCGCGCGTCATCCCGATGCCGAAGTCCTGGATCGTGATCGTCTTCGCCTTGTCGTCGGTGGTGACGTTGATCTCCAGCTCCAGGCCCTCGTCGAAGATCGCCTTCTCCGTGATCTGCGTGTGGCGCAGCTTCTCAAGCGCGTCCGACGCGTTGGAAACCAGCTCGCGGACGAAGACCTCCTTCTCCGTGTACAGCGAGTGGATGACGATATCGAGGAGCTGCTTGACCTCGGCCTGAAACTCAAACTTCTGCGGTGTAGCGTTGGACATAGAGCCGATCTGGGAAACGCCCCGCCCCGCCCGAGGCAAGGGTTTTGGTACCGGAAAGCGGCATTAATTTGAGCGCTTGGTGCGAAAAATGGGCTGCGAGGGGGGAGGGGGCCAGCGGCTGGCTGCGCACAGTGCGTAGTGATTGATAGAGGAGCTAAGATTAATTTTGTATACGGGGCTGAGTGTTTATGGATAGTCGCTGGGAGGCGGGGCTTAGTGGATTTTTATTTTTATAAAAAATCCGACCGGCGACTCTGTTGGGCTCTATGTCAAAGTCATACTCAATTATATCTATACTT
>NZ_LSZQ01000061.1:12500-27094 GCF_001580015.1 Cephaloticoccus primus | reverse complement strand
AAACCCCCCCCCCCCCCCCCTAAGCTATAAGTGGCTATTATGTAGATGGTTATAATGGTTTGGCGGGGCCGGTGAAACCTCAGTATCAAGACTCAATCACCGTTTCGGGTGAGATGACTATAAGTGGTGAGGTGGCTCAGGTGAATATGTCGGGTAACTCTACTGCTAATATAGACGGGATACTCAGTGTCGGAGCGGGAGGTATCAGGGGGCCAAATTACGGAAATGCGTTAATTACAGGAGGCGCTCTTACCTCAAGTTCGGGGAAGGTAGATATTGGTATTACGGGAGACTGGCCGGGCTCAACGACGATAATAAGGTCAAGGATTGTAGATTCGGAAAAACGATCAGTAGGTGTTTATATTCACGGTGAGGTATGGGGCTCTTCCCCTGATGGGAAATCTTACGGTGTGGTTTATATGGAAGGGGCTGGCGATAATACATTTACTGGTGATGTTGTTGTAGAGGGGAAGAATGAGTTATCGCTTCGATGGGCAGGGAGAGCGGTGCAGGGGAATATATATGCGATTGATAAAGGAGTTATCCTATCTCACCGCAGTGGACAAATAGGGGAGAATAGCACCGTGACCCTTCGAGAGGATGGGTCTGCATTTGGTTTTCACACTGCTGCATCTAATCAAGTTAAGGAGTCTTTTCATCAACTGGCTGTAGAAGGAGGGAGTAGTGTTCTTACCTTCTCGCTCACAAGGCCCGATGAATTTAAGGGACAGAGGGACATATTTCTGGATGACTTAAGGATAGAGGAGGGGGCCAGTTTGAGGGTCGAGAACTGGAAAGAGGGCTTCTCAAGACTTCTCGTGCGTAAGGACAGCGAACACCTACAGGAATCACTTGGGCGACTTGAGTTTCTGGGCTACCGAAAGGGGGGTGAGCTCAAGGAGTATAACAAGGATTACTGGGAAATCTCCGGGCTGCCCGAGCCCGCGACCTGCGGGGCACTCTTCGGCATCCTGGGCTTCGGCCTCATCGTGTGGAGGAAACGCCAACAAACATGTCGCACAATCAATGAGGGCCCATGAGGGCCTGGCCAAAGAGGGAGCGCCGATAACTTTGAGCGGGCGTGAATGGGAGCGGGGGGGGCTCGTCTGCTAGCTGCCGAGGTAGGCGGCTTTGAGTTGGGCGTTGTTGCGCAGTTCGCGGCTGGGGCCGGACATGACGATGTGGCCGGTCTCCAGCACGTAGGCGTGGGTGCTGATCTCCAGGGCGAGTCGGGCGTTTTGCTCGACGAGGAGGATGCCGGTGCCGTGGTCGCGGTTTATCTCCACGATTTTCTCAAAAATGGTGCTGATGAGCCGCGGGGCGATCCCGAGCGAGGGTTCGTCGAGCATCAGGAACTTGGGGCGGCTCATGAGGGCGCGGGCGATGGCGAGCATTTGCTGTTCGCCGCCGGAGAGCGTGCCCGCATTTTGCCGGAGCCGTTCTCTGAGTCGGGGGAAGATGCTGAAGCAATAGTCGCGGGCTGCGGCGATCTGGGCGGGGCTGCGCTGGAGGTAGGCGCCCATCGCGAGGTTTTCGGCGACGCTGAGGTTGGCGAAGATCATCCGGCCTTCGGGGACGTGGCAGAGGCCGCGCGCGACGATGTGGTGCGGGGCCAGCGCGGTAATGTCTTCGCCCGCGAAATGGACGCGGCCCCGGGCCGCACGGATGAGGCCGGAGAGGCTGTGCAGGGTGGTGGTTTTTCCCGCGCCGTTTCCGCCGATGAGGGTGACAATCGCTCCGGCAGGCACGCTCAGCGAGATCCCGTTAAGTGCGGAGATCGCGCCGTAGGAGACGTGGAGGTCTTCGACGCGGAGGATCTCGGTAGCGGCGGCGGCGGCGCTGGAGCTGTCGTGTGCGGCGGGCATCAGTGGTGGGCGAGGGCGGTGCTGTGGTCTTCGCCGAGGTAGGCTTCGATGACTTTTGGGTCGCGCTGGATTTGCGCGGGCGTGCCCTCGGCTATTTTTACACCGTAGTCGAGGACGGCGATTCGCTGGCAAAGGCCCATGACAACTTTCATGGAATGCTCGACCAGGAGGACGGAGAGCCGGAACTGGCGTTGTACCTGTTTGATCAGGGCGATGAGCTCGCCTTTCTCCGCCGGGTTCATGCCTGCGGCGGGTTCGTCGAGGAGGAGGAGCTGCGGTCGGGTGGCGAGGCAGCGGACGATTTCGAGGCGGCGTTGTTCGCCATAGGGCAGTGCGCCCGCGAGTGTGTCGCGGTAGCGGCCGAGGTGGAAGAGGTCGAGGAGCTCGTCCGCTCGGGCCGCGATTGCTTGCTCGTCGGCGCGAAAGGCGCGTCCGCGCCAGAGCGCATGCAGCGGGCTGGTCTTGCGGTGCAGGTTGCAGGCGGCGCGCACGTTGTCGAAGGCGCTGAGCGAGCCGAAGAGCCGGATGTTTTGAAAGGTGCGCGCAATGCCGAGCCGCGCGCGTTCGTAGGGGCTGAGGCCCGCGAGGTCGCGCCCGCCGAAGCGCACGTGGCCCGAGCTCGGTGCGTAGACGCCGGTGATGAGGTTGAAGGCGGTGGTCTTCCCCGCGCCGTTGGGGCCGATGAGGCCGACGAGCTCGTCGGGCCCGATGGCGAAGTCCAGTGAGTTGACGGCGTAGAGGCCGCCGAAGCGGATCGTCGCCGCCGTGAGCTCCAGGAGCGGCGGGGCCTTCGGCTCGTCCATTTTACGAGCGCTTTGTCGGGCGCGTGTCGATGGGGCGTGGTTTGTGGTGTCACACGTCATCGCAGGGTCGTGCGGGTTTTCCGGCGTTGCAGGAGCTTGGCCCAGTCGAGGTTGAGGAGCCCGCGCGGTCGCCAGACCATGAGGACGATCAGCAGCAGCGAGTAGAGCACCATGCGGTACTCGGCGATGGGGCGCAGGGCTTCGGGCAGCAGCGTGAGCAGCAGGGCAGCGAGGATCACGCCGATGGTGTTTCCCATGCCGCCGAGGATCACGATGAGGACGATCTCGATGCTCTTGGAGAAATCGAAACCGGTGGGCACGATGCTGAGCCGGAAGTGCGCGTAGAGCCCGCCCGCCACGCCCGCGAAAAACGCGCCCACGACGAATGCCACGATCTTGTAGCGCGTGGTGCTGAGCCCGATCGCTTCGGCGGCGATTTCGTCGTCATGCGTCGCGATAAAGCCGCGCCCATAAGTCGAGTGCACGAGGCAGTGGACGACGAAGATCGTGAGCGCCGCCCAAGCGAGCACCCAAAACGGGCTTGTGTAGGGCGGGATGCCATTGAGCCCGAGTGCACCGCCGAGCGGCTCGATGTTCTGGAAAACGACGCGGATGATCTCGCCAAAGCCGAGCGTTACGAGTGCGAGGTAGTCGCCCTTGAGCCGCAGTGACGGGCCGCCTACGCAGAGTCCGGCCAGGGCAGCGCCGAGCCCGCCGAGCAGCAGTGCGAGCAGGAAAAAACCGCTCTGTGCGAGGCCCGCACCGCTCCCGCTGTCCGCGCCAAAAAAGTGCGGGGCCAGCCGCGTCGTGATGCCTGCGGAGAGGTACGCGCCGACCGACATGAAGCCCGCGTGGCCGAGCGAGAATTGGCCCGTGAAGCCGGTGACGAGATTGAGCGAAACCGCCAGCGTGACGGCGATCCCCATACTCATCAGCACGTCGAGGAGGTACGGGTCGATCACGCCGGCGAAGGCCGAGACGCACAGCCCGCCGATGAGCGCGCCACCCAAGGCGAGCGGCCCGCCGGGCTTGCGTGCGGGGCGCGGGGCGTCGGCGGCGTGTTCGTGCGGCTTCATCGTCGGTGCGGGCGAGGTCGGGTGAGCGGGCGAGTGCGTGGCGGTGTGCGGGTCAGGCAGGCTAGACCTTTTCGGCCGTGGCGCGGCCGAGCAGTCCCGCCGGTCGGAAAAAGAGGATCGTGAGCAGAATCGTGAAGGCGATGGCGTCCTTATACGTCGATAGCGCGCTGCCCGAGACAAAGGTCTCCACAGTGCCGAGCAGGAGCCCGCCAAGCGCTGCGCCCGGGATATTGCCGATGCCGCCGAGGATCGCTGCGGTGAAGGCCTTGAGCCCCGGGCTGACGCCCATCAGCGGATCAATCGACGGGTAGTTGAGCGCATAGAGGATGCCGCCCGCTCCAGCCAGCGCAGAGCCGAGCCCAAAGGTGAAGGCGATGACGCGGCTATTGTTCACGCCCATGAGCTGGGCGGCGCGCGGATTTTGCGCGACGGCGCGCATGGCCGTACCGATCCGCGTGCGGTGGATGATCAGTTGCAGCGCGGCGACGAGGGCGAGCGCAGCGGCGATGACGAGGAGCTGGTTTGAGGAAATCGCGAGCCCGCCGAGCGAGAATTGTTTCGTGGGGAAAACGGCGGGAAAAGTGCGCGGTGTGGCCCCAAAGAAAAGCTGCCCCGAGTACTCCATCAGCAGCGACACGCCGATGGCGGTGATGAGCACGTTAAGCGTGGGCGCGCCGCGCAGCGGGCGGTACGCCAGCCGCTCGATCAACATGCCGATGAGCGCGCAGCCGAGCATCGCCGCGCCGAGGACGGCGAGCCCGCCCCACACGGTGCCGGGCGGCAGTCGCTGCGCGGCGTAGTAGCCGATGAAGGCGCCGCTCATGAAGACATCGGCATGCGCAAAATTGATGAAGCGCAGCACGCCGTAGACCATCGTGTAGCCGAGCGCGATCAGCGCATAAATCGCGCCGAGCGACAGGCCGTTGAGCAGTTGTTGGAAAAATGCCTCCACGGGGAGCTTGGGGGGCGGATCGGTGGTGGGGGACGCGTCAGGGACTTGTCAGACCTGGCTCACCCGGATGTCGCCGGTGCTGACGCGCAGCGGGTTCAGGCGAGGAGCGGTCGTGTCGGGCGGGCGGTAGAGGTCAGGAAAGAACGCGGCGCGCGCCCGCCGCCACCACAGCCGTTTTTAGCGAAACAGGTTGTATTTTAGAATGGCCCACAGCGCGCGGAAGCCATCGCGCCAGCCGATCTTCTTGCCCTCTTCGTACGTGCGCCCGTAGTAGCTGATGCCGACTTCGTAGATGGGCACGCGCAGCTTGGCGACCTTGGCGGTGATCTCGGGCTCGAAGCCGAAACGCGCCTCCTCGATGGTGATTTTCTCGAGCACCGAGCGGCGGAAGACTTTGTAGCAAGTCTCCATGTCCGTGAGGTTGATGTTGGTAAACATGTTTGAGCACAGCGTCAGGAACTTGTTGCCCAGCATGTGCCAGAAGTAGACCACGCGGTGCGCATCGCCCCCGCTGAAGCGCGAGCCGAACACCACATCCGCCTGCCCCGCGAGGATCGGGGCGATCAGCTTCGGGTATTCGCTCGGGTCGTACTCCAGGTCGGCATCCTGGATGATGACGAGCTCGCCCGTCGCAGCGGCGAAGCCCGTGCGCAGCGCCGCGCCCTTGCCCTGGTTCACTTCGTGGTAGAGCACCTGGTCGACGAGCGGCGCGATGGTGTCGCGCAGCAAGTCGCGTGTGCCATCCCGCGAGCAATCATCCACGATGATGATCTCGCGCTCAATCGGCTCGCCCTGCGTGGGCTTCTCGCAGGCGGCCCGCACGCGCTCGACGAGGCTCAGGAGCGTGCGCTCCTCGTTGTAGCAAGGGATGACGATGGACAGTTTCATAAAGTGAAAAGGCAGTCGGGAGAGGGACTGTTGCGCAGGAGACTTGTTGCGCAAAAAGTAGCCCCCGCCAGGAACGCAACGGAAGCCTTTATTGAGACACGCGACCGCGTCGCTGCGGCCCATAAAATGAGTCGAAGACTCCACTGCGCGTGGGGCGGTGGCGGGTCGCCACTTCCATTCAATTTGCGATTTTGCCGCGTGCGCTCCGCGCCCGAGCAAAATCGCAAATTTAACGGGATTCCCCCCCCCAGTCGCATTGCGACTGGGGAAGGAGCTTCAAGTGCGAATGGAGCGGGAATCCATTGGGGCGATTTTCGTTGGTTAACGGGAAAATGTTGCTCTGGTGCGGCGGTCCGGCCTGCGACCGCGCCGCCGTGCAAAATGGAGCGGGCAACGACCGCGACCGGATGATCGGGCATTCCTTACTGTGCGGTTTGCGTATCGCGCGGGACGCGCGATACGCAAACCGCACAGTAAATGAGAGCAGGCACTGCCATAAGACCGGTCTGCGACCGCGCCCCACGCGAAGTGGAGGTATTGCCTACCGACGAGGCCTCAACGAGGGCCTCGCGAGAAGGAAGGGGCGAAGACCCCCTTGACGGGACTTTGCCGGAGCGCGCAGCCTGTGCCGCAATGGACGAATCGAAAAGGCCTGCGCCCCATCGCTTAAAGAAGCTCACTGTGTTGGCGGTGCTCGGTGTGGTCGTGCTGGCGCTGGGCTGGTGGGCATTTCGGCACTACGGTGGCGAGCTCGGTGCGTGGCGGGATGCGGGGCTGGCGAAGGTGCGCAGCGCGGGGCCGCTCACCTTCTTTTTCTTCATGTCGCTGCTGCCTTCGCTCGGTTGCCCGCTCTCGGTTTTCACGCTGACGGCGGGGCCCGTTTTTGCGCCGGTGCTGGGCATGCCGCTCGTGCTTTTTCTCACGCTGCTGAGCCTCGCGCTCAATCTTGCGCTGTCCTACTGGCTGGCGCGGCGTGCGCTGCGTCCCCTTTTTGCGTGGCTTGTCGGTTGGCTCGGCTACTCGCTGCCGCGCGCAAGAGAGGCCGATTACCTCGGCCTCGTTTTCCTGCTGCGGGTGACGCCCGGGCCGCCGTTTTTTCTGCAAAGCTACCTGCTCGGCCTGGCGGATATTCCCTTCCGCGTTTACTTCCTGATCTCGTGGCTGATCGCCGGACTCTACGCCTGCGCCTTTGTGCTGTTTGGCGACGCGGTCGTCCACGGGCACGGCAAGCGGGTGATGCTCGCGCTGGGGCTTTTCGCGGTGCTGACGGTTACCGTGCAAATGCTCCGGAGGCGTTACCGTGCGCGCCGTGAATCGGCTGCGGCGATGTCGCCAGTGGCGACTGAAGAGGAGGCTGCGCAATGACCCGCCGTAGCCGCAAAAATGCCGCGCCCGAGCCGGACGAGCCTTTGTTGTTCGATCTTGGTACGCCAGAGCCTGCGCCCGCCGCTCCAGCGCAGGCAAAGGCGGCCAAGCCAGCCGCTTCGGCGGTGCCAGCATCCCGTCCGTCGCCGCCCGCTACTGTTGTTGCCCCGCCCCCAGTTTCCACCGAGCGGCCGCAGCCGACCAGTAGCGCGCTGCGTGAAACCGCCGATGGGGCGCCTGTCATTTCTGCGCCCACTATTCCTGCTCGCGCTGTTGCGCCGCGCGCGGAGCCCGAGGCGCTCGAGACCGGAGGCGCCGAAGGCGCGGGTGGGGCGGGAGGGGCGCGCGCGGAGTCGGTTACGGACTTCACGCGCCGTGTAAAAACGCTTTTGGAAAACGCGCTGCCGGTCGGCTGGGTGCGCGGAGAGGTGTCCAACCTGCGCAATCAAGCCAGCGGCCACGTTTACTTCTCGCTTAAGGATGCGGGCGCGCAGTTGAGCGCGGTGCTTTTTCGCGGTGATGCGCTGCGGCAGAAAGTGCGGCTGCGCGATGGGCAGCAGGTACTGGTTTTCGGTCGGCTGAGCGTGTACGAGGCGCGCGGCCAGTATCAGCTCGTCGTGCGCGAAGTGGTCGAGGATGGCGTGGGGCGCTTGCAGCAAGAGTTTGAGGCGTTGAAGCGGCGGCTGGCGGCGGAGGGGCTTTTCGAGGCGGCGCGCAAGCGCGCACTGCCCGCGCTGCCGCGTACGATTGGTTTTGTGACTTCGCCAACTGGCGCGGCGGTGCAGGATTTTTTGCGGATTTTGCTGCGCCGTGGCTGGCGCGGACGAGTGGTCGTGCTGCCTGCGCGCGTGCAGGGTGCGGGCGCCGCCGAAGACATGGTCGAGGCGCTGGGGGCGGCCGAGCGGCTGGGCGGCTTTGACCTGCTGGTGATCGGTCGTGGTGGCGGCAGCCTGGAGGACTTGTGGGCGTTTAACGAAGAGCCGCTCGTGCGCGCGGTCGCTGCCTGCCCGATCCCGATTATCTCGGCCGTGGGGCATGAGATCGATTTTACCCTGTGCGACTTTGCGGCGGACTTGCGGGCGGAGACGCCGAGCGGGGCCGCCGAGCACATCTCCAGCGGTTTCGTCGCCGCAGTGGAGCGGGTGAGGCAGCTCGGCGAAGAGTTGGCGCGGGGTGCCGAGAGCGCACTCGACGAGCGGCGCCAGCGCGCGCTGCAAGCGGAGAACCGGCTGCGCTTGCTCAGCCCGGCGGGGCAGATCGAGCAATACGCGCTGCGGCTCGACGATTGCGCGAACCGGCTGGGGGCGGCTTTGCGCATGGGCATGCAGCAGGCGCGCCACGAGGTCGCGGCGGCGGCGGCGGCCTGGGCGCGGGTGTCGCCCGAGGCGAAGCTGGAGCAGCTCGCCCAGCAGGTCGGCGCGTTTGAGAAGCGGTTGCTTTCGGTGAGCCCGGCCTCGGTCGTGGCGCGCGGCTTCGTGATCATGCGCGATGAGGCGGGCCGCCCGCTCACGCGTGCCGATGCGGTTTCCAGCGGGCAGCGCGTGCAAGCGGAGTTTGCCGATGCGCTCGTGCCGATGCGGGTGGAACAATGAGAAGACATGCGTACTGCGTGCGGTATGCACTTGGGACGTTTCGCCTGCTCTGCGCTGCTGCTGCTGCTCACTTTGGCGGGCTGCGCCGCCGCTACCGATGCCACTATGAAAACGACTGACGATAATCGCCCTGAGCCGAAGGACGCGCTGGACTGCGCTCCCGGCGAACTCTCCGCCTGCGGGCTGCCGTCAAACGTGGTGATCGACATGAGCAAGGTCACCGTGCACCGCAGCGAAGCCGAGTGGCGCGCGCGGTTGACGCCTGCCCAGTACCACGTCGCGCGCGAGCAGGGGACGGAGCCGCCGTTTCGCAACGCGTACTGGGATCACCACGAGGACGGCGTGTACTTCTGCGTGGGCTGCGATACGCCGCTGTTCGACAGCGCGGCGAAGTTCGACAGCGGCACGGGCTGGCCCAGCTTTTACCGGCCGATAGAGCGCGCGTTTATCGCCACGCAAAAGGACTTTAGCCACAACATGGTGCGCGAGGAGATCCACTGCGCGGTTTGCGGCAGCCACCTCGGCCACGTCTTCGACGATGTGCCGCGCAGTAAGGGCCGCCGCTACTGCATCAACTCCGCCTCGCTGCGCTTCATGCCGCGCGCCGAGTACGACGCTTGGGTGCTCGCCCAAAATCAGGCGACTTCGCCCGCACAGTGACGCCTGCGCGGCGAGCGGCGGTCAGTGACCGCTGCCATTCAATTTGCGATTTTGCCCGCGCGCTTTGCGCCCAGGCAAAATCGCAAATTTGAAAGGGCACTCCCCCTGTCGCGTTGCGACAGGGTTGGGAGATTCAAATGCGGATGGATCGGAAACCCGTTTGGGCGCGGAGAAAAGTTTGCGGGTTAAACTCCCATCTGAGCGGATTTTTGGGGTTAACAGGAAAATGTTGCTCCGACGCGGCGGCAACGACGCCGCGCTCAATAAAACGGTCGAAGACCGTGTGGCTTGTTCGTCGGGCGGAACGCCCGACAGCAAGCCGCACAGTAAATGGGTGCAGGCACCGCCTGCCGCCGCCCGCGTAGGGCAAGAAAGTCGGTTGCTGCTGCGCGCTCCCACGCGCAGTGGATGACTGTGGCGTTGACTGGGGCGGGCGCGGGCCGGTGGATCGGCCTCGCTGGCGTTTACTGACCGGTGAACAGGTCGGGCGGCATCCGGCCCATGAATTCCTCCATATAGCCAGTGGTCGCCTTCCCCTCGATAAACACGGGGTCAGACATGATCGCCTTGTGCAGTGGGATGGTGGTCTTGATGCCGCGGATGATGTACTCGCTGAGGGCGCGGTAGCTGCGTTCGAGGGCGGTTTTGCGGTCGCGCCCGTAGCAGATGAGCTTGCCGATCATCGAGTCGTAGTGCGTGGGGATCTGGTAGCCGCTGTAGGCGTGGGAATCGACGCGCACGCCGTGCCCGCCCGGGGCGTAGTACAGGCCGATGGTGCCGGGCGAGGGGATGAAGTTGCGGGCGGGATCTTCGGCGTTGATCCGGCATTCGATGGCGTGGCGCTTGAACTTGATGTCGCCTTGGTCGAAATCGAGCTTCTCGCCGTTGGCCACGCGGATCTGTTCCTTGATCAGATCCACGCCGGTGACCTCCTCCGTGACCGGGTGCTCGACCTGGATGCGGGTGTTCATCTCGATGAAGTAGAACTTCCCCTTCGCATCGACGAGGAACTCGATCGTGCCCGCGTTTTCGTAGCCCGCGGCGACTGCGGCGCGGATGGCGGCCTTGCCCATTTTCTTGCGGAGGTCGGGCGTGAGGAAGGGGGAGGGCGACTCTTCGACGAGCTTTTGGTGGCGCCGCTGCACGGAGCAATCGCGCTCGCCGAGGTGCAGGGTTTTTCCGTGCGAGTCGGCGAGGATCTGGAACTCGATGTGGCGCGGGTTGGCGATGTACTTCTCGATGTAGACTTCGCCGTTGCCGAAGGCCTTTTCGGCCTCGTTGCGCGCGGAGTGGTACTCCTTGCCGAAGCTCACGTCGTTGTGCGCGATGCGCATGCCGCGCCCGCCGCCCCCTGCCACCGCTTTGATGATGACGGGGTAGCCGATCTTGCGGGCGATTTTTACCGCCTCGGCTTCGCTGGAGACCGGCCCGTCGGAACCGGGTACGGTGGGCACGCCTGCTTTCTGGACCGTGGTTTTGGCGACTGCCTTGTCACCCATCATGCTGATGGTTTTCGACTTGGGGCCGATGAACTTGATGTTGCACGACTCGCATTGCTCGGCGAATTTGGCGTTTTCCGAGAGAAAGCCGTAGCCGGGGTGGATGGCGTCCACGTCGGCGATTTCGGCGGCGCTGATGATCCGGTCGGTGCGCAGGTAGCTGTCGGCGCTGCGCGGGCCACCGATGCAGATGGCTTCGTCGGCGAGCTGGACGTGGAGGGACTGGACGTCGGCCTCGGAGTAAACGGCGAGCGTTTTAATGCCTAACTCTCTGCAAGCACGGACGATGCGAAGGGCAATTTCACCGCGGTTGGCGATGAGAATCTTTTGGATCATAAGGTTTTTAAGTGGTGTAGGGGATCCGCTCGGCCCGCCTCGGGGCGGCGAGAGATGAAGAACTCTGCGGGGCCTCTCGCGGCGCGTTGCCGGAGCGGGATGGATTTTGGCAGCGGGCTGATTGCGCCGCGCGTGTGTGCAAGGAAAAGGGAAGCGGCGAGGGGCGGCGGCTGGATGGCGCGCTGGTCGGGCTGCGCCCTGCGTCAGCCACTTTCCGCGGGTGCGTGCCCTTAGCCCTGCTTTACCTTAAAGAGCTGTTGGCCGTATTCGACGGGTTGGCCGTTTTCCACGAGGGTTTCGATGATCGTGCCCTTAGTCTCTGCCTGGATCTCGTTCATGATCTTCATCGCCTCAATGATGCAGACAATCGTCGTCTCCGTCACCTTGGAGCCGTCTTGGACGAAGGGCGCGCTGTCGGGTGAGGAGGCGTGGTAGAAGGTGCCGACCATCGGCGACTTGATGTAGGTGACGTTTTCCTCGACCTCGGGTGCGGCGGGGGCGGCAGTCGCTGCGGCCGCGGAGGCGGCGACGGGGGCCGCTGCTTCGGCTAGGGGCAGCGCTGCACCGGGGGCTGCGAGCACTTGGCTAGGGAGCGTGAACGAGGTACCTGCTCCGGTGCCTTCGCGGCAGATCTTGAGTTTGAAATCCTTCTCCTCAATCGCGAACTCGGTGAGCTCCGAGCGCTTGATGAGGTCGATGATTTGCTTGATTTGTTTGATGTCCAAACTGGGGCCTTGGTTAAGTTTCCAGAAGTTGGCCGGGTTAGAGACCAACTGTGGGACAGGCGTTCAAAAGAAGGCCAAAACCAAAGGCAATCTCCGTTTTTTGACGCGATTTTGATCAAAAATGGGGCAAAACGGCCTCAAAATCCTGGTTTTGGAGCGGCTTTGCAGATGTGCGTTGAGCTTTGGGCGAGTCCCTGCCCTGTTCAAAAAATGGCAGAAAATGGCAAAACTTTGCCCGACTTGGGGCGAGGATGAGGGCCAGAGCGGCTATTTTGGCTCAGATTTAGCCGAAACGCACACCAAGGGCGAAGCCGAGCGCGAGAACCGCAAACGGAGGCCAGAAAAACCGGCACCAGCGGCTCCAGTGCTGTGAGTAGCCGATAAGCAATATCAGCAGCAGTGCGACGAGCGTTACCGAGCCAACCCAAGGCGCGCGAAAGGCTGCGTAAAACCACAAGTGCGGCACTTGCATGACGGCGCTTATCAGCGTTTCAGTCCCCGCGAGGACGAGAAATGCCACGTAGTTGGCGACGAGGGAGCCGAGCGTGAAATGGAGCAAGCCGCACAGGAGCGAGGCGAAGCCCGCAATGATCGCGCAAGAGGCCGCAGGAATCACCAGCAGGTTGATGAAAAGCGAGGCCGGGGTGAACAGCTCGAAAAACAGAACGCCGGTGACTGAGCTGACGAGCGTCGCGGCGACGCCGATGCCCAGCGCGCCAAACCCCCAGCGGCGCAGCCAGTCAAGGGCGTGTTGGCGCCCGCTCCAGGTGGCCTTGGGGATCATCGCGTAGGGTTGCCACGCGGCTTGCCAGTGCTCGGCGAGCGGCAGGCCGATGAGGAGCAGGGCCGCTACGATGCCGTAGCTCATCTGAAAGCTCGCGCTGAAGATCTGGAGCGGATCGAGGCACACCACAATCAGCGCGGAAGTCGTCAATGTGGCGACCGGGTTGGCTGGCAGCCGCAGCGCAAAAGCCAGCAAGAAGAGCGCCACCATGATGAAGGCGCGCACGGCAGAGGGCGCCGCACCCGTGATGTCCACATACAGCCACAGTGCGCTGAGCTCCACGAGCAGCCGCAGCTTGTGGGGGAGCCGCAGGAGTGCGAGCAGCCAGTGAATCGCCGCAGCGATGATGCCGATGTGCAGCCCGCTGATCGCGAAAACGTGCATCGTGCCGCTCGCGCGAAACAGCCCGCTTTGCTCCTCGCTCAACTCGCTGCGCTGGCCGAGGAGCATGGCGCGCAGGATGCCCGCAGTCTCGGGGTGGGCGGCTGCTATGCCCTGCCCGAGGCTTTCGCTAAAGCGCTCCGCTGCGCGCGCGCAAAAATGCCGATAGACCGAAGCGGGCTGCCGCACCTGGAGGATTTGTCCCTGCGAAAAGCGGAAGTTCACTCCGGCGCTATCCAGGTAGTGCTCAAAGCTGGCGGGCTCGGGCCGCCGCGACAGGGCGCTCAAGACGCCGAGCGCTTCAAGGCGCGTCGCGCGTAGCAGCAGTGGTGGTGCGACGGCTTCGCTCTCGGGTAGCTTGAGCGAAAAATAAATCCGCTGGCCGATCAGTTCGCGCAAGTGGGGGGCGGTGCTTTCGATCACTGCGAGCCCGCTTGCCCGGTCGGCTCGCGACTGCGAAAAAGTCCGCGTCACGCGCAAGGTCAGTTCGGCCTCGCGCGGAGGCAGCCAATCCCAATCGGCGAGTCGCGGGCGTTTGACATCGTAGTAGGCGAGTCCCGCCAAGGTGAGCCCTGCGCACAGCCCGAAGGCCGAAACGCCCGGCGGCCATTTGGCGTACTTGGCCGCGAGCGCGAACGCTGCAAATCCCGCCGCGCCCGAAACAATCCACGCGCTCGGGAGGCTCAGCCCGGCATGCCCCAGACTTAGTCCCGAGAGTATCGGCACCAGCACCCACAGCAGCGGCGCGCGGTGCCCGAGGCTGCGAAAACGTTTTTTGCGAACTGCTGTGGCGGCGGCGTGCATTTTCGTGGGGCCCTCCCTCCATTCGGTCAATTGCTGGCGGCGGCGGCGCTGCTCGGGCGCTCCTCTTCTTTTGGCGTGATGGCGGGAAGTTGCGCCAAATCCAGCGTTACCGAAAGCGGGCGGTGATCGCTGGCGTCGCGCACCTCCGGCGCGTCGGCGATCGTCGCTCGGGCGCCGCTCACCGCAGGCAGTAGCTTGGGTGAGGCCAAAATGTGATCGACCCGCCAGTAGCTGTCCTCGCGCGCATTGCGGTAGGTCCAGCTCTCGCCGCGCGAATCGGCCGCATCGAGCAAGTGGGAAAGCCGCACCTTGCCCCGCTGCTGAAGCGCTCCCAGCGGCGGGCTCGCCTTGGTGTCGTTGAAGTCGCCGAGAATCAGATAAAAACGCGTGTCCGTGCTGGCGATTCGTTGCAGGATGAAGTCGCGGATTCGGCGGGCCTCGCCTGTGCGCAGAGCCGCCGATTCGGGGTCGGCCGCATCGCGGCTGTAGCGGCTTTTCAGGTGCAGCGCCCAGATCGCCAGCGGCCCCGCCGCCGTCGCGAAACGCAGCTCCAGCAGTCCGCGTTTCACGTCCTCGTGCGAGTCCCGATAGCGGAAGCGCAGCGGCGTGTGCTCGTGCACTTCGGCAAAGGGAAATCGCGAAAGCGCGGCGACATGCCGTTGCGCGTCGGGCCCGCGCACCAGGGCGGTATGCGGATAAAAAAGCCCCTCCGATCTTAGATCACGCTGTAACTCAATGAGATACTCTACTGGCCCCATTTCCTGGAGCACGAGCACATCAGCGTCGATTTGGCGGATCACCTGGCGCAGTGCGCGCTTGGCCGCCTCGCTTTTCGGGTAGCCGGTGCGAAAGCCGAGAGGCGTC
>NZ_LSZQ01000061.1:0-10000 GCF_001580015.1 Cephaloticoccus primus | reverse complement strand
CAAACTGCCATTTCCAATCTTGGGCTCATAGCTCAGTTGGTTAGAGCACACGCTTGATAAGCGTGGGGTCGATGGTTCAAATCCATCTGGGCCCACCATTTGCGGGTTTCCCCCGCAATTCTTGAGGTTGGCGCAGTTGGGAGCAGTTCTTGAAATACAAATTTTTGTTCTTTGAAAGTTTAGGGTAGATATAATGTAAGCAGGTAAAATAAACGCCTAGAATAGATAGCGTTTGCATAAACCAGTTACAGCAATTGATGGATGCCTTGGCTTCATCAGGCGATGAAGGACGCAGCAAGCTGCGATAAGCTTCGGATAGCGGCACACACGCTTTGACCCGGAGATTTCCGAATGGGGAAACCCGACACCGTTTACACGGTGTCACTTCAGGATGAATACATAGTCCTGATAGAGCAATACGCGGCGAAGTGAAACATCTCAGTAACCGCAGGAAAAGAAAGAGAATCGATTCCGTAAGTAGTGGCGAGCGAAAGCGGAACAGCCCAAACCAGAGGGATTTATCCCACTGGGGTTGTAGGACCACAACGTGAAATATGACGGTTAGACGAACACTCTGGAAAGTGTGACCAAAGAGGGTGACAGTCCCTTAGTCGAAAACCCGATTAAATCTAGTGGTATCCTGAGTAGCACCGGACACGTGAAACCCGGTGTGAATCCATGCCGACCACGGCATAAGGCTAAATACTCGATGAAGACCGATAGTGAACTAGTACCGCGAGGGAAAGGTGAAAAGCACCCCTGTTAGGGGAGTGAAATAGTAACTGAAATCAATTGCTAACAAGTCAGTGGGAGCTCCCATGTGGAGTCACCGCTTGCCTTTTGTATAATGAGTCTGCGAGTTATTGTCTGTAGCAAGCTTAAGCCGGTACCCGGTGCAAGCGCAGCGAAAGCGAGTCCGAATAGGGCGTCTAGTTGCTGGCAATAGACCCGAAGCGGAGGTGATCTAACCATGGCCAGGATGAAGCTGCGGTAAAACGCAGTGAAGGTCCGAACCGGTTGCTCTTGAGAAAGCATCGGATGAGCTGTGGTTAGGAGCGAAAGACTAATCAAACCCCGTGATAGCTGGTTCTTTCCGAAATATATTTAGGTATAGCGTCTGATGCTGATCTATGGAGGTAGAGCACTAAATAAGCTAGGGCCCCTACCGGGGTACTGAACTTAATTAAACTCCGAATGCCATAGAGTGAAGTCAGGCAGTCAGGCGGCGGGTGATAAGGTCCGTCGCCGAGAGGAGAATAGTCCAGACCACCAGTTAAGGTCCCAAAATATGGCTCAGTGGAAAAGGATGTGATTTTGCTTAGACAATGGGGATGTTGGCTTAGAGGCAGCCATCATTTAAACAGTGCGTAACAGCTGACCCATCGAGCGAAATTGCGCCGAAAATGATCGGGACTTAAGCCATATACCGAAGCTGTGGGTTCACCGCAAGGTGAGCAGTAGGAAAGCGTCCCAAGTGCCGCGAAGTGGAAGGGGTAACCGACCATGGAGCGCTTGGGAGTGAGAATGCAGACATAAGTAACGATAAAGATGGTTGAATTCCATCTCGCCGAAATCCCAAGGATTCCTGGGGAAGGTTCGTCCGCCCAGGGTTAGTCGGGAGCTAAGACGAGGCCGTAAGGAGTAGTCGATGCCAAGCTGGTTTAATATTCCAGCACCGCCGTATCTATGTTTGATCCAAGGAGTGACGGAGAAAGTTAGAGTAGCAACGTGTTGAATCGTTGTCGAAGCTCGTAGGCTGTCTGGGGCTAAAAGACCAGACATCAAGGCTGAAAAGTGACAGGACCCTGAAGCTACGGCCGAAGGGGATTACTCGATACTACGCTTCCAAGAAAAGCTTCGTGGTTAGTAGATAAGGTGCCCGTACCGTAAACCGACACAGGTGGGATAGATGAGTATTCTAAGGCGCGCAGGTTAACTCTCTCTAAGGAACTCGGCAAATTGACCCCGTATCTTCGGTATAAGGGGTGCCCCGCAAGGGGCCGCAGTGAACCGCTTCAACCGACTGTTTAGCAAAAACACAGCTCTCTGCTAAGTCGCAAGACGACGTATAGGGAGTGACACGTGACCAATGCGGAAAGGTGAAAACGTGAGGTGCAAGCTTCGCGTCTAAGCCCCCGTGAATGTCGGCCGTAACTATAACGGTCCTAAGGTAGCGAAATTCCTTGTCGGGTAAGTTCCGACCCGCACGAATCGTGTAACGAGTTGAAGGCTGTCTCGGAGAGATGCCTGGTGAAATTGTAGTGGCGGTGAAGATGCCGCCTACCCGCAGCAGGACGGAAAGACCCTATGCACCTTTACTGTAAGCTGTTATTGTCGCTTGATTTTTAATACGTAGAATAGGTGGGAGACTTTGAAGCCCGGTTCCAGGATCGGGCTGAGTCGAAATGTGAAATACCACTTTTTAATTGTTAGGCGTCTAACCCCGACCCATTATCTGGGCGTGGGACAGTGATAGCAGGTCAGTTTTACTGGGGCGGTATCCTCCAAAAGAGTAACGGAGGATTTCGAAGGTTCCCTCAGCCCGGTCGGTAATCGGGCTACAGAGCGCATGAGTATAAGGGAGCTTTACTGTGAGACCTACAAGTCGAGCAGTTGCGAAAGCAGGATCAAGTGATCCGGTGGTTGAATGTGGAATTGCCATCGCTCATAGGACAAAAGGTACGCTAGGGATAACAGGCTGATCGCGCCCAAGCGTTCACAGCGACGGCGCGGTTTGGCACCTCGATGTCGGCTCATCACATCCTGGGGCTGGAGAAGGTCCCAAGGGTTCGGCTGTTCGCCGATTAAAGTGGTACGCGAGCTGGGTTCAGAACGTCGTGAGACAGTTCGGTCCTCTATCCGCTGTGGGCGTTTGTGATTTGAGGGGTTCATTCTCTAGTACGAGAGGACCGAGAATGACGAACCTCTGGTGTTCCGGTTGTCACGTCAGTGGCAGTGCCGGGTAGCTAAGTTCGGAAGGGATAAGCGCTGAAAGCATCTAAGCGTCAAGCCCATCCCAAGATAAGATCACAATCCACCGCAAGGTGGTGCAAGGTCCGGGTAGACCACCCGGTTGATAGGACAGAAATGTAAGCGTTGTAAGACGTTAAGTTTACTGTTACTAATGACCTTGCCGGTTTATGCAATATATACGCTATTTATTCCAAGGCGTTTATTTTACCTGCTTTGATGGTACTCTAAACTTTTTATCCAATTGCCGAAAGGCTCCACTTCCTGGTGGTTATATGCCGGGGGCTCCACCCGTTCCCATCCCGAACACGGCCGTTAAGCCCCGAGCAGCTGATGGTAGTAGGGCGATATGCCCCGCGAGAGTAGGTTGTCGCCAGGTTTATGGCCCGATTCCTCATAACGAGGGGTCGGGCCTTCTTTGTTTTAGGTCTCAAGGAGACTTCGCTCACGGAAAAGGGCGACCACTTTGGGTGGGCTCGCCATAGTTACGGGGAGCCTGTATTTGGGCTTCCTGTTATCAGCTATTTGCTTAGATGAGGGATGGGCTTGTTGGGACAGGAAGCCTGTTGGGGGCTTAAGCGGAGCTCGACTTTTGGGCGGGAGGCGGGATACTCCGCCTCATGAATGGCGAACTGACGGAGCGGCAGGCGTTTCTTGTTCTCAATGCGCTGCCGAATATCGGCCCGATCACACTGCATCGCTTGTTGGCCGCTTTGGGCGATGATCCCCGCGAAGTCCTCAAGGCATCTACTCGGACTTTGGAAAGTGTGCAGGGCGTAGGGCCAGCAATCAGTTCGGTATTGGTTAACTGGGACAAGCATTTTGATCTGTCGCGTGAGGAGAGCTGGATTGAGCGCGTGGGGGGCAGTTTTTTAATTCAGTCTGATGCAGAGTATTCATCGCTGTTGAAGGAAATCAGCGATCCGCCAATCGGGCTTTATCGGAAGGGGAATTATGATTTTTCAAAGCCTTGTGTGGCGATTGTGGGCAGCCGGAAAACAACGGCTTATGGGCTGAAGGTGGCTGAACACTTCGCCGCAGAGCTGGCCCGTATCGGGTTTTGTATAGTGAGCGGAATGGCTCGGGGAATTGATACTGCTGCACATAGGGGGGCCTTATCCGCCGGTGGGAGCACGGTTGCGGTGATGGGCTGTGGGCTCGATACGATATATCCTCCTGAAAACCTGGATTTATATCGGCAGATTGTGGAAACGGGAGCGGTGATCTCCGAGTTTCCTTTTGGGCGGCGACCTGATCGGCAGACTTTTCCGATGCGTAATCGGCTGATCTCGGGCCTGAGTGAGGCGATTGTGGTAGTCGAAAGCGGTGTTTCGGGCGGCTCCATGATTACGGCTCGATTTGGCAGCGAGCAGGGACGAATCGTGGGCGCCATCCCGGGGCGAATTGATCAAGAAACGAGCCGCGGCTGTAATGAGCTGATTCGCGATGGGGTGACTTTGCTCACCAGCGTGGACGATCTGCTCGCCGAGCTGGAATACCTGCATGGTAAACTGCGGTTGCCGACACTGCCCACCGCAAGCGCGGCGGCAGGCAACGCCCCACCTGAGCGCGGCGGCCCAGAAATCGAGGGAAGAGCGGAGCCCAGCTCCACCGATGCGGTGAACGTGTATGGCCGTGCGCCTGACCTTTCGCCTGATGAAGCAAGGGTACTGGCCTGTTTTTCGGGCGGGGAGATTCTGAGGCCCGACGAGATCGCCGCTCAAACGGGGCTAAGCGCGGGTCAGGTTTCGCCCTTATTGATGATGCTGGAGATCAAGCGCTGCCTCGTTCGCCGTCTGGATGGAGCCTTCGAGCCGAGCCCGGGTGCTCTGCGTTAAGCTCCGTGTATCGGGGCCCTGCGTGGGGCGGGGGAAATACTGTCTCGCCTGCTGCGGCGCCCCGAAGCAGGTTACCTCAATGCCTCCTGCCGAGAAGTGTTGGTCGCGCCAATTGCGCGATGTTGCGCGTGTGCGGCCGTACAGACGAAAATCGCAGTGAGGAGAGGCCGCGAGCTTGTCTGCGCCCGCGCGAGTACGGCTAGTCTGGCTTGCGGTAGCCGTTGTATTCGTCGCTGCGGGAGCCGGAGCGGAAGTAGGTGTCGCGGATGAGGTGGCGCAGGTCGGCTTCGGTTTCGGTACTGCCGCTGAGCTGGCCGATGTCGCTTGCGGTCGCGCTGAGCTCACCGAGGTGGCGCAGGCGTTCGTCTTCTTCGTAGCGGCGCAGTGCGTAGGCGCCTGCTCCGCTGCCGAATAGCGGGAGCGCGAAGCGATTTAGAGCGAGGCCGGTTTCCGAAAAATAGCGCGCTTTGGCGAGCTCGGCGCGGGCTTCTCCCTGATAGAGGTCGGCTTCGCGGAGGATGGCGGGCTTCTTCTCGCGGACGACATAGTCGGGCAGCCGCAGGATTTGGTTTTGCGGTTTATCGATGTCGCGCAGGTCGGCTGGCTCTTCTTCGGGTTCGGTTTCTGCGGCGGGCTTGGGCTCTTCGTACTTGGGCATGCGCGCGGCGAGCTGTGCCGCAACACTGGGTGAAACCGCCCGCCCGCGAATCGGTTTCTTCACCGCCGTTTGTGGAAACGCATCAAAGGCGTCAGGGACGCTTTTATTTTGCGAGCCGCTCGTTGGCGGCTCGTCGGAGATGCTTTTATACAACAGTGCGCTCGTTGGCGGCTCGTCGGGGGCCCTTTTAGCTGGCGGCGCACTCGCTGGGGACTCGTCAGCTTTGGGTAATCGTTGCGAGCTGCTTGCCGGTGGCTCGTCAGTCGTTGGTGATTCGTTCGCTGGCGGCTTGTTTGCTGCAGCGCTTTCACCGTCCTTGCCGCGTAGTGTGGGTTTGCTCGTGGTTTCGGGCGAGTCGCCCAAGCGGGTAACCGCGTTTTGAGCATGGGCGCTCGGGGGCAACACGCCGAGCGCGAGCACCGCACTGAGTGCGGCCGCGGTGGCAATTGCGAGTGCGGGGCGGAGGCGTTGGGCGGGGTGTTTCATTTTTGGGGTGAGCGGCCTCGTTGATTTTTTGGGGAGATGACGCGTGGGGAGCGCGGCGGTGAGCTGCTAGGCGCGGATTTGGCCACTGCCGTCGCCGATCCATTTATAGCTACAGAGTTCGCGCAGGCCCATCGGGCCGCGGGCGTGGAGGCGGTCGGTGGAGATGCCGATTTCGGCGCCGAGGCCGAATTCAAAACCGTCGCTGAAGCGGGTGCTGGCGTTCCAGAGGACGGCGGCGCTGTCGACGGCAGCCTGGAAGCGTTGGGCGGCGGCGCGGTCGGCGGTGATGATCGTCTCGGTGTGGCCAGAGCTGTCGCGGTTGATGGTCGCGATGGCGGTTTCGAGATCTTCGACGATGCGGATGGCGAGGGTTTGCGAGAGGAACTCGGTGCGGTAGTCGGCGTCGGTCGCGGCGAGGTGCGGGATGTCGGCTGCGGCGAGGAGCGCGGCGCTGGCGGGATCGCAGCGGAGCTCTACGGCGGCGGCTTCGCGCAGGGCGCGCGCGGCGGCGGGCAGGAAGGTGGCGGCGATGCTGTGGTGGACGAGGAGCTGCTCGGCAGCGTTGCACACGCCGGGGCGCTGGGTCTTGGCGTTTACGAGGATGCGCTGCGCCATCGCGAGGTCGGCGGCGGCATCGACGTACACGAAGCACACGCCGTTGTAGTGTTTGATGACGGGGATCGTGCTGTGCGCGGTGACGAAGCGGATGAGGCTCTCGCCGCCGCGCGGGATGATGCAGTGGATGTGACTGTCGAGCTTGAGCAGGTGCGTGAGTGCGGCGCGGTCGGTGGTGGGGATGAGCTGGGCGGCGGCGGCGGGCAGGCCGGTGTCGGCGAGCGCGCGGGTGATCAGGGCGGCGAGCGCGGTGTTGGTGTGGAAGCACTCCTTGCCGCCGCGCAGGATGGCGGCGTTGCCGCTTTTCAGGCAGAGGATGGCGCAGTCGATCGTGACGTTGGGCCGGGCTTCGTAGATGATGCCGATGACGCCGATGGGCACACGCAGCCGGCGCAGGTGCAGGCCGTTGGGGCGGGTGCTTTCGTCAATGATTTCGCCAACAGGATCGGGGAGCGCGGCGACTTCGCGGACGCTGTGCGCGAGTTTTTCGAGCCGCTCGGTGCTCAGTGTGAGGCGGTCGATCTGGGCGGCACTCAGCCCGTTGGTGCTCGCCTCGGCGAGGTCCTGAGCGTTGGCGTCGAGGAGCTCGGCACTGTGGCTCTGGAGGAGTTGCGCGAGCCGCTCCAGCGCGGCGTTTTTGGCGGCGGTGGGGGTGGTCGCGAGCACGAGTGATGCGGCGCGCGCGTTTTGGGCGATTGCGAGGACTTGCTGTGCGAGCGCGTCGCTATCTTCGGTGCGGTTCATCGGGAGCGTGGATTGTGTGCGGATGGGGCGGCTGGCGTGCGGTCGGAGCAGGGGACGGCCGAGGCGGAGGGCGCGTACTTGCGTACTTATGAGCGGATGTGCCGCGCGAGCAACTCGGCTGCGGCGGTGCGGAGTTGCGGCCAGTACGCGGCGGGGATCGCTGCGCCGAGGTGTTGTACGGACTGGGAGCCGAGGAGCGAGCCGAGCGCCCCCGCATCGGAGAGAGGCGCGCCGCGCAGGTGCGCGTAGAGGAAGCCGCCCGCCCACGCGTCACCCGCGCCGGTGGTGTCGACGACTTGCGCGACCGGGATCGGTGCGATGCGGTGCAGCGCGTCTCCTCGGGCGAGCCAGGCGCCCTCGGCGCCGATCTTTACGGCGGCGATGCCGCCGAAGCGGGCGAGCGCGCGGGCGTAGTTTTCGTAGGGCTCGTCGCGCTGGAAGAGCGTGCGGGCTTCGTCTTCGTTGGCGAAGAGGATGTCCACGCCTTGTTCGAGCTGGGCGAAGATCCAGTCGCGCGCGGCGGCGACGACTTCGAAGGAGGCGAGGTCGATACTCAGCGTGCAGCCTGCCGCGCGAGCGCTCTGTACGACCTTGTCCGCGAGCGCGGGGTTAAAGAGCAGGTAGCCCTCGATGTGTGCGTGGCGGACGCCGGCGAAGTCTTCGGGCGAGACCTCCTCGGGTGCGAGGGTCATCGCTGCGCCGAGGTGCGTGCGCATGGTGCGCTGGCCGTCGGGAGTGACGAGCGAGAGGCAGCGCGCGTTGGGGAGCGGCGCGTGCTTGAGGCGCGAGGTGTCGCCACCGTGTTCGCGAAAGTGGGCGAGGTACTGGGCGGCGGTCGCGTCGGAGCCGACCTTGCCGAGGAAACTCGTGCGCAGGCCGAGCTTGGCGGCAGCGACGGCAGTGTTGGCGGCGGCACCGCCGGGGACGGCCGCGACGGGCGCGGGAGCGAGGCGGCCCACGAGTGCGGCGATGTCGGCATCGTCTACCAAGACCATGCCGCCCTTCTCTCCGGTGAGGTGTTCGCGCAGGAAGGCGTCGTCCGTGTGCGCGAGCAGATCCATGATCGGGTTGCCCACGCCGATCAGGTCGAAGTCGAAGCCTGTTTTATCTGGCGCGCGCCCGTTGGTGCGCGGCGCGGAGTCAGCGGCGGGTGTGGCGGATCGGGAGTCGGCGGATACGGCGGTCATGTAGTGCGTTGTGGTGGGAGGGGGAAGAGGAGTTTACGGCAGGTGTGGTGGGGCGGGAGTCGGCGTGCGCGTGGCTTGGCGTGGGTTGCGGCCCTGCGGCTCGTGTTAATCGAGGACGTGGATGCTGGTGGCCAGCAGTGGCTCTTCGTCGACTTCGATAAGGATCGAGTACTCGCCGGGCTCGGGGAAGGAGAGGTTGCGGATTTCGTTGATGAGGTTGATCCGCTGGAGCGGCGAGGGAGACTCAAAGCTGCGCCGGATCAGCGGCTGCATCTGCGTGGGGTCTGCGCCCAGCGAGATCTGGACCTGGTGCTCGCCGACGGCGCAGTCCGTCAGCGTCATAAACCAGACCATGAGCGGGTGCGTCGCCGGGAAGTGCTGCGCCTGTATGTTGGAGAAGGCTCCGAGGATCGTGTGCTTGCCCGTGGAGGGGTCGATGTGGACACCGTCACAGGTGATCCAGGCGAGCAGTTGGGGCTTCGATTGCATAGACCAAGGGAGGGGTGGGGCAGGTGCCGAGGGGCTGCAAATCATTTTGCTGGAACGCGCTGCGCGCAGGGCCTAGCAGGATCAGGAAATGAAGAAAAAACCGCAGTCGATCGAGGAGCATCTGGAGTCGCTGAGCGAGCAACTGGGGGCGATCTTCCAGACCCCGCCGCCGGCCAGGCCTGAGCCGGTGGAGCTGAGCACGGCGATCTTTACGCAAGACGGCTGGACGGCGTGGGCAGGGCAGGCGAGCCACCCCGAGTGGCTCCAGTCGCTGAGCCACTACCCGCACTGGCTGGTGCTGGGCTGCGCAGGCGTCCTCAGCGTGGCGGGCCTGTGGCTACTGTTCCGGATGCTGCGCTGGACGCTGATGCTGCTGGTGCCGCTGGTCCTCGTAGCCGTCGCCGCATGGGCCGCCTGGTTCTTTTTCTTGGCCGATAAATTTGCCGAGAAGTGAGCCAAGGGCAGGCGTGCGGGTACGGGCGGCACGCGCACCCCGCACGAAAGTCGCCGCCGTGCGCCTCATTCGTCGTAAAGCTCGATTTCGAAGCCGCGCTCACGGGGCGGCACCACATGGATGTCGCTCTTGCGTTTACAACCCCACCAGCACGAGCAGGGGCGGCCATGTGTGGAGGCGGTTCTACCTATTTCGCGAGGGGAGGGTTCCTCTTTGGGAGTCGATCCTCTCCAACGGGCGACGATTCGTCGCGCTCGGGCCTTCATTCGTTTTTCATCCTGCCGACGTCTTACTTTTTTATGAGCGTCTGGTTTCATCGGTATCTTGGGGCGCTTGGGGGGGAGTTCAGCACTTCAGAACAGCCGGTCAATGCGTGAACGCACACCATTTTACCTGTTACTGGAAGCGGGTGAGCGCGCGCAGTAAGTAGGATAATCGATAGGGAACTTGGGTAGCCGCTGCACTATTCACGGGAGCACTAATTGGTTTCTGAGTGCGGGAGGACACGGAATGTTGTAGCCACTATGCACCCATTCCGTATCTCTGGTTATGTTATATC
>NZ_LSZQ01000060.1 GCF_001580015.1 Cephaloticoccus primus | reverse complement strand
GTATTAGTTATTCTCCCCCCCCCCCCCCCCCCCCCCCGAGTATAAGTAATATAAATGGGTGCGGGGGCGCGTTGAGTCCGCAGTGGGGAGCGGGCACTTGGGAGAATATTAATGGTATCGTTACGCTGTACAGAGACACAGAGTTGGAAGGATATAATTCAAGGAGCGGGGGATTTAACCTTAATGGGCATCGGCTAACAATTGGTGCAGGCGGAATAAATCTTTATGAAAACGATCGAGATGCTGGGGTTTATGGGGCTGGGAGTATTACCTCTAGTGTGTCTTATTTAAATATTAATCTTAAGCATGATCGTTGTTTAGGGGGTGGCTATGGTATCAGTTCAGTTATTTCTGATAATAAGGGGGCTAGGGTGGGTGTAAATATATCTGGAGGTGTTTCAGGGTATAGTAATCATATTGACTTCGAAGGAAGCTTATCTAACACATTTACTGGTGATGTCTATATCTCTAACCGCGCGGGGTTACAGCTCTTTAAGAGTAATGGGGTAGTGGCCGTTCGTGGTAATGTTACGGTTTCAGATGGTGGATACCTGCTCCTGTCTAGGAGTAATCAAATTTCCGACTCTTCGATACTTAGGCTCGATGGTAGGAAGCGGGAAGCTGAATTCCTTTTTTCTGGCTATCAGACTTCAGTAATAAGCGAGAAGATCCATCGTGTGGAGGTGACTGGAAATGGGGTGATTGATTACTATCACTCTCTGGATAGACAGCATCCTCATGGTGATCACCGTCTCTACTTAGACGATCTGGAGATTGAGTGGGGTGGACAGTTAACGATTAAGAATTGGATGTTATCGCGCGACTTTCTTTTGGTGCGGAAGGACAGCGAGCACCTAAATGATGCCCTATCGCGGATAAAATTTGAAGGCCACTGGGAATGGCGCGCCGCGCTCAAGGACTTTGATAAAGACTACTGGCAGCTCATCCCCGGGATCCCCGAGCCGAGCACCTATGGCGCTGCTCTTGGTGTAGTGGCCGTGGGAGCCTGCCTTATGCGACGGAGGCAAAAAGCAGCACCAGTGCATCGCCCCCTATGGGGAAGGGCCTCCGCTGACTCGATCTTACACCGTCGGAGGTGACAAAGCGGGGCTGGTCAAGGAGTTTGATATCAGCCTGACTTCAGGGAGATCGCCTACCCCTTTTGTGGCATTTACCAATGTCTTTTTCTCTTCGGAAGTCAGGCTTTTCAAGTCTCCATCGTTGAAATAGACCAGTGCCTTGAGGCTTTCGCTCGGCTGGAAGTTTGGCCCGTATAACAGGCGGGCAGATGCCAGTCCGTGTGACAAACTCACACCGGCATTGATCATTGCTGCGATATCGCGGTAATCTTTTGCCTCTGCACGCTGGAGTATCACTTTAACCTTTGTTGCCATCAGGTCATCAAGAGAAGCGACTTGTAAAACCTCATCATCTGTAACTTCGGGCTCTCCTACTCGCCCAAAGGTAATCGTTCCAAAGAATGAAACCTTGACGCTCTCTTGCCCCGAATGACCACAAGGGGCGAGCATGACCCAGGTATTTTCTTCATCTTGAAGCGTGGTTGATCGTTTTATGAAGGGGAAAGCCGCTTGAATAGCGCTTCGGCTAAGTGGCTTTTCAGAAAAGAAATCAAAATCGACTGAGTTTCGGTGCCCCAATCGAAGTGCAATGGCAGTGCCGCCATATAGGGCAAATCCAAGCCGCGCGGAATTTCTCAGCTCCGGCCACAAAGCTTTCTGGGCATATGGCAATATATCTATGTGTGGCTTGAATTTTCCGATCATGCAACCCTCCTTGTCGGCAGGGCTGGGACCTGATCAATATCGGACAATCCGAGGCGATAGTGCCAATATGTCCACGAGCGTTCGTTGAACTGCCCGGGTTCCGCATCCCTTATAACCTCGCGCAGTGCTTCGTCGCCCACCGTAGAGACAAGCAACTGGACGTCAGCATAATCGCCGATATTCATTACCTGAGCAATCACTCGCCCGGGCATGCTCACGGCTTCCTCTGGTGTCTTCCACCAGATATATTTTTGGGCAAGTGACTTCAGTAAGTCCTGAGTGTGCTGACTCATGATGGCATCATCTTTGTACACGAGAAGCTCTGGGCACAATGCATTATTATCAGTAGTCAAATTTTTAAATGGATTGATCCATCCGGGCGTGGCGGTGGCGCATTTTGAAGTGCGCTGCCCCAATCTGGCGGAGAGGTGATGGCGGGGGGATGAGTGGGGGGCGAGGTCGCTCCCGTTTTTTCACGAGTAAATGTTTTGACTGTGCTACGTGGTAGAAAACCGCAGGAGCCTAGTTTGGGAGGCGGCCCCCGCCCCTGCCGAAATGAAGCGCATTACCGGGGGGGGGGCGCGCCCAAACCCGCACTTCGCGCCCTTCTTTTGAGTTGGCAGGGTTTGCGGGCGGGGGCTTCATCGCCGACCGATGAAATACATTTTCGTGACAGGCGGGGTGGTTTCTTCCCTGGGCAAGGGGCTGACGGCGGCGGCGCTCGGGGCGCTGCTTGAGCTGCGCGGGCTGCGGGTGCGGATCCAGAAGTTTGACCCCTATCTCAACGTCGACCCGGGCACGATGAGCCCGTTTCAGCATGGCGAGGTGTATGTGCTGGAGGACGGCGCGGAGACCGATCTCGACCTCGGCCACTACGAGCGCTTCACCAGCGGCAAGCTCTCGCAGCTCAACAGCCTGAGCTCCGGGCAGGTCTACGAGTCGGTGATCCAGAAGGAGCGCCGCGGCGACTACCTCGGCAAGACCGTGCAGGTGATCCCGCACGTGACCAACGAGATCAAGGAGCGGATCTACGCGGGCGGGCGCGACGCGGATGTATTGATCACCGAGATCGGCGGCACGACGGGTGACATCGAGGGGCTGCCATTTCTGGAGGCGATGCGGCAGTTCGCGCTGGAAGTGCCGGCGGGCGATGTGGTCTTCATCCACGTGACGCTGGTGCCGTTTTTGCAGGCCGCCGGCGAGCTCAAGACCAAGCCCACGCAGCAATCCGTCGCCAAGCTGCGCGAGATCGGCATCCAGCCGCACATCCTCGTGTGCCGCACGGACCGCGCGCTCGACCCGGGGCTGCGCGAGAAGCTTTCGCTGTTTTGCAACGTGCCCGCCAAGGCGGTCGTGGAGTGCCGCGACGTGGAGCACTCGATCTACGAGCTGCCCCTCGCGCTCCAGAAAGAGGGCGTCGATCAACTGGTGGTCGACCTGTTCAGGCTCCAGCGCCCCGCGCCTGCCAGGAACATCTGGCACCAGATCGTGGGCCGCATCCTCAATCCCGCCAGCGAGGTCACCATCGGCGTGGTGGGCAAATATATCGAGCTGCAAGACGCCTACAAATCCATCTACGAATCGATTACGCACGCGGGCATCGCCAACAACTGTCGCGTAAACACGGTGCGCATCGATGCCGAGGATCTGGAGAAGAAGGGCGGGCTCGGAGTGCTGAAAAAACTCGACGCGATCCTCGTCCCGGGCGGCTTCGGCGACCGCGGCACGGAGGGCAAGATCGCTGCGGCCAGGTACGCGCGCGAGCACGGCGTGCCCTATTTCGGCATCTGCCTCGGGCTGCAAATCGCGGTCATCGAGTTCGCGCGCAACGTCCTCAAACTGCGCGGTGCGGACAGTGTGGAGTTTGACGCGGAGGCCGAGCATCCGGTCATCAGCCTGATAGAGGAGCAAAAGCAGCGCATCGATAAGGGCGCGACGATGCGGCTCGGCAGCTACGAGTGCACGCTCAGCGCGGGCTCGCTGGCCGCGCGCGCCTACAAGCAAACGAGCGTGCGCGAGCGCCACCGCCACCGCTACGAGGTCAACAACGCGTACCTGCCCCAGCTACGCGAAGCAGGCCTCGTAATCAGCGGGCTCAATGCGCGCCGCCAGCTCGTCGAGATCGTCGAGCTAAAGGAGCACCCGTGGTTTTTGGCGGTGCAGTTTCACCCCGAGTTTCAATCCAAGCCCGACCAGGCACACCCGCTCTTTGCGGCCTTTATCGCTGCGGCGTTGAAGCGCAAAAAAACGCGCGAAGCGGGCGCCCCGCTGCCTCCGAAAACAAAGGCTACCCGCGCGGGCGCTTCGCAAAAACCCAAGGGTAAACCCTCCCTCCCGCCCCGCACGCCCTCCCGCACGGCGGCCCTCCCGCCCGCTCGCTCCGCGGGCTCGTCCGCCCACTCTTCCCAGCCAGCGTCCCTCTCGCCCACCGCGCCTCGCGCCAAACAATCGAACGCATGAGCCTCTACGATCCCTCCCGCCTCCTCCTCATTGCCGGGCCTTGTTCGCTCGAAAGCGAAGCGATCTGTCGCTGCGTCGCCGAGCAGCTCGTCCGGCTGCGCGAGGCGCAGCCCGAGCTGTGCATCGTCTTCAAAGGCTCCTTTGATAAGGCGAACCGCACCTCGATCACAGGCCCGCGCGGCACAGGCATGGAGGCGGGGCTGGAGCTCCTCGCCCTCGTGAAGCGCGACTACGGGCTGCCTGTGTTGACCGATATCCACGAGCGCGCGCAGGCCGCGCCCGTCGCCGAAGTCTGCGACGTGCTCCAGATCCCCGCCTTTCTGTGTCGGCAGACAGACTTGCTGCTCGCGGCGGCGCAGACGGGCCGCGTGGTAAACGTAAAGAAGGGCCAGTTCCTCTCGCCGCAGGAGATGGTGCACGTGACCGAAAAGCTGCGCGGCGGCGGGGAGCGCGCCGCGGGGGGCAGCGCTACTGCCGCTGCGGCCGCGAGCGCGGCGGGAGGGCCGGAAGTCTGGCAGACCGAGCGCGGCACGACCTTTGGCTACCAAAACCTCGTCGTCGATATGCGCACGTTTCCCATTTTGAAAGGCAACGGACTGCCGACGATTTTTGATGCGACGCACAGCGTGCAGCTCCCCGGTGCAGGCGGCGGCAAGAGCTCGGGAAAGCGCGAGTTTGTGCCGCCGCTCGCGCAGGCCGCGCTGGCCGCCGGAGCGGACGGGCTCTTCATCGAGACGCACCCCGACCCGGATCGCGCGCCCTCCGACGGGCCCAACATGGTTTACCTGCACAAGCTCCCTGCGTTGATCGAGCGCTGCCTTGCCGTGTGGCGCGTCACGCGCGAACCTCTCGAATCGGCCGCGCCCGCGGCGCCGGCGGCTCCCTGAGCCTTGCCGCGCAGCGATGCGCCCGCCGAGCACACACCGTTTTCC
This sequence comes from Cephaloticoccus primus, assembly GCF_001580015.1. Classification (GTDB taxonomy): domain Bacteria; phylum Verrucomicrobiota; class Verrucomicrobiia; order Opitutales; family Opitutaceae; genus Cephaloticoccus; species Cephaloticoccus primus. Next base: position 2,447 of record NZ_LSZQ01000060.1, on the reverse strand, counting down.
TCCAGCTTTTTCCCCCAGCCCAAAAAAAACAAGACCCACTTATGGCCTCTTTCATCATCGATGTGCCGGTGCCCTCAATGGGGGCGACTGCGACCGAGCTAAACGTCATCATCATCAAAGTGCAGGCCGGTGACGCCGTCACCAAAGGCCAGCGACTCGCCGATCTGGAGAGCGATAAATCGACCTTCGAGTTTGAGAGCCCCTGCGACGGCACGATCCATGCGGTGATCGGCAAGCCCGGGGCGACCATGCAATCGGGCGACCCCTTTGTGCAGATCGAGACGAGCGACGAAAGCCTGCGCCACCTCGAATCGAAAACCGCTAAGGCGGCGGGAGCAGGCGGCACAGCGGCTGGGGCAGCGGGCGCGTTGATCTGGACGCCAAAGGCGACGCGGCTGGCGCAGGAGGCGGGGCTCGATCCGGCTACGATTACCGACATCACGGCGACCGGCCCGGGCAACCGCGTCTCGGGTGACGACGTGCAACGCTACCTGAGCGCCCGCCGCAGTTAGCGGCGTGTCGGCCGTGTTGGGCGTGCGCGCTCCGCGTTCGGTGCGGAGAGAATGGGTGCTGCTTTTATGCCGCGCTCAGGAGCGGCAGCGGCAAGGCGTCCTTCTCCAGATTTTTCCTGAAGATGTCGTCCGTGATCCGGGCCGTATCGACTACGTCCACCATTTGCGGCAGGTCGGAGTCTTCGAAGGCTTGTTTCAGCGCGTAGAAAATCGGTCGGGGCAAGGGCTGCCCGCGGCCCGCATCAATCGCTAAATCGATGTCCGATCTCTGGTGGCTCCTGCCATTGGCGCGCGAGCCGAAGACCCAGACTCGCGCATCCGGAAAGTCTTTCAGATGGGCGTGCAACACTGCCTGCACCAGCGCGAGGTGCTCAGGCTTGAGATCGATTTCGCGGGTCATGATGCGTCGCTGCGTTTTTTGAGTTGCGAGTACAGGAACCTGGCTTCGGCGAGGAAGCGCGGGATCACCGCGCAAACTTCGTCTGCATTGGACTGGTCGTAAGTGTGGCTGGTGAGATTTCGCTTGAGCCTGAAATCCCGCCAAACCGCGACCTCCTCCCGCAGCAACCCAAGCGCCCAAGCTTGGCGGATTAGTTCGGCGAAGTCCATGGAGCCGGCCGTTTTGCTGATGGGGGCCTCTTCCTCAAGGTAGCGCGTCAAAAATACCAACGCCAAGGCATAGGTATACTCAAAGCGTTTCACCGATGCGTCGCGCAGTGCATCGTCCTCCGGATCCGAGTTGTAACGCTTCAATATCTCCTCAAGTCGAGAAATCGCGTCGGAGAGTGACTGAAGTTTGAGCTCCATGGAGGCAGACGGTTTGCCCTCTCACTGGCTATGGCAAGAGCGAGCGCGCCTTGCTCCCTTAAGCGCTTTGGAGTTCGTGGCTGAGGATGCTCAGGGCGTAAATGGCGGCGGTCTCGCAGCGCAGGACGAGTGGCCCGAGGGTGACGGGCTCGAAGCCGCAGCTCGCGGCGGCGCTCATTTCGGCGGGCGTGAAGTCGCCCTCCGGGCCGATGAGCCAGAGCACATTCCTGGGGAGGGCTTCGCTCGCGTGGCTTGCGTTGTCCGCAGCTTCCGCGCTTGTGCGTTCCGCGCCGGCTGCGCCTGCACTTGCGGCGCGCGCGGCGGCGTAGTCGCGCAGGACGCTTTTCAGCGAGCGTGCACCTGGTTGCAGGCTGGCGATGAGTTTGAGGTCATAGCCGCGCGCCCCCTGCATAAGGGCGGTAGCGGATTGCAGCGGGGCGATGCGCGGCAGGTGTGCGTTGCCGCATTGCTTGGCGGCTTCGAGCGCGGCGACGCGCCACTTGTCGTGCTTCTTGTCTTGCCGCTGCGCGTCGAGGTGCACCTGGGTGCGCTCGCTCTGGAGCGGCGCGATCTGGGCGACGCCGATCTCGGTGGCCTTGCGCACGATCCGCTCCATCGAGTCGCCTTTGGGCAGGGCTTGGCCGAGGGTGATCGCGTAGGGGAGCGGCTTTATTTTTTGCGCAAAGCGCACGCGCAGTCGGGCGGCGGTTTTGGAGGCGTCGATCAGCTCGCCGATCCACTCGTTGCCGCGTCCGTCGAAGGCGACGACGGTGTCGCCGGGCTGCGCGCGATTGACGGCGACGAGGTGCTGGGACTCGTCGCGCGAGAGCGTGATGGCCTCGGGCTCGGCGACTGGGGGTTCACAAAAAACTCGGAAATCAGGCATGGCAGGAAAGCACCGAGCCAAGCAGGGCGCGCGCCTGTGTGTCGAGAGGGCCTTCTGATTTTAACCGTGCACCACTGCGCGGGCGGCGGTGGCGTGGCGCCCCGTGCTATTGAATTTGGGAATCGGCCTCGTCGCTACGCGCCGAAGCACGATTCCCAAATTTACATGAACTCCCCCTGTCGCGTTGCGACAGGGAGTGGGGCATCAATTGCGGATGGATCGGAAACCCATTGGGGCGAAAT
>NZ_LSZQ01000059.1 GCF_001580015.1 Cephaloticoccus primus | reverse complement strand
GGGGGGGCGGTCCCCCCGCCGAGCAAGCCGCACAGTAAATGGCAGGGGACACCGTCCCCCGCCCCACGCGCAGTGGGACAGGTTTGTTGGGCGGTGGGCCCGTGCTGAAAAGCATTGGAAGCGAGCGGGGGAGCTGCGAGCAACGGAGGGTGATGCCCGACCAAAAGGCGCTACGACTTCGTTTCTTCACTTGGGAAAAGCCGCTGCTCGGGCAGGCGGTGGACTACCTCGCGGGAGACTGGGCGGAAGTGGCGGGCGGAAGTGGTGGGCGGGGCGGGAGGAGCGTGCCGCCGCTGGATTTGTCGGCGCAGCTCATCATCGTGCCGACTCGGCAGGCGGGGCGGCGGCTGCGCGAGGCGCTGGCCTCGCATGCGGCGTCGCTGGGCCAGGCGCTCTTCCCGCCGCTGGTGCTGACGCCCGAGGCGCTGCTTCAAGAGGCAGCCGGTGAGCTTGGGGCGGGCGGGGCGGTGGCTGAGGCGTCTGCGGGAGGGCTGCCCCAGCCTTTTGGCGAGGCTCCCTCCGGCGCTCCATCGGTGCGCCGCGCGTCTGGCGCGCAAGAGCTGCTGGCGTGGGTGGCGGTGCTGCTGGCGGCGGATCTGGCGGAGTTTCGCGCGCTGTTTCCCGTCGATCCGCCGCAGCGCAATTTTGGCTGGGCGCGGGGGCTCGCGGTGCAGTTTGCCCAACTCCAAAGCACCCTGCGCGAAAGCGATCTGGGGCTGGCCGAGGTCGCCGCGCGGCTGGGCGAGGAGGAGCCGGAGTGGGAGCGTTGGCAGCAATTGGCGGAGCTGGAGCGGCGGCAGCTCGCGCGGCTGACCCGGCACGGCGGGCTGTGGAGTCCGCTGGCTGCGCAGCGGGCCTTGCTGGCGCGTGCGGCTCCGCCGGAGGGCGTGTCGCGCGTGCTCGTGCTCGCGCTGGCCGATCCGCGCCCTGTGGCGGTTGAGCTGCTGGAGCGCTATGCGAAACGGGTTGAGGTCGAGCTGCTGATCTACGCGCCAGAGAGCGAGGCGGCGGGCTTCGATGCCTGGGGCAGGCCAGTGCCCGATTACTGGGCGCGGCGCGAGCTGCGCTTCGAGGATTTCGAGTCGCGTGTAAACGTGTGCACCGATCCGCACGCACAGGCCGGGCAGCTCGCGCAGCTTTGCGCGGCGTATCAGGCGCAGCCGCGTGCGGTGGAGGTATCGCAGACAGGCGTGCCTGGCGGTACGGCTGCCGCGCCGGATTCAGTCGGGAGCGAGACTTCGGACCTGCGGGGGGAGCGGATGCTGAGCGCGGGAGATTTTGCGCTCGGGGTGGTGGATCCGGAGATTTTTTCGCCGCTGGAAAATGCGCTGCATGAGTGCGGGGTGCAGAGCTTCAACCCGGAAGGGCAGTCGCGGCGCGGTGATCGGCTGCACCAGCTTTTGAGCGCACTGGCGGCGCTGGCGCAGGAGGAGAGTTTTCGGAATCTTGCGGCGTTTGTCCGGCAGCCGGATGTGCTGCTGGCGCTGTGCGGCGAGGATGGAGAGGAAAGTGCGGGCGCGGAGGCGCGTTTTCTGGCGGCGCTGGATCGGCTGCACGAGCAGCATTTACCTGCCGACTTGGGCGCGGCTCTTGAGTGGTGGAGCCGCGGCCCGGTGGCGGCCAGCGCGGAGGCCGCGTGTGCAGCAGGCGGCGAGGCGTTGCGGCGCGTGGCGAGCTGGTGCGAGGTGCTGCGACGCGAGGCCTTTCCCGCCAACGTGCAGAGGGTCTTGGGGGAGGTTTTCAAAGGGCGCAGTTTTGATTTGGCGCGGCCCGGAGAGGCCGCGCTCAAGGAGGCTGCCGAGGCCTGGCGGGGCGTGTTGACTGAGGTCGGGGAGGCGATGGCGCTACACGCGGACTTGCGCCGCTCCGAGGCGCTGGAGCTGGCGCTGGAGCTTTACGCGAAGCAGCGGGTGTTTGCCGAAAAACCTGCCGAGGCCGTGGAGCTTCAGGGCTGGCTGGAGCTGATCTGGGAGGAGGCACCGCACCTGGCCGTGGCGGGGCTCAACGAGGGGCTCGTGCCCTCGTCGGTGACGGCCGATCCGTTTTTGCCGGAGGGGCTGCGCGCGCGGGTGGGGCTCAAGACAAACGCACAGCGTTTCGCGGTGGACGCGTATTACTTGCAGGCGATTGCGGCGCGCGCGTTTGGGCGGGCGAGCGGTGGGAGCGGAGCGGACGAGCGAGCGGAAGGGCCGGGCCGGCTGGATGTGCTGCTGGGGCGGGTGTCGCTGCGCGGCGATCCGCTCAAGCCGTCGCGGCTGCTGATGCGCTGCGCGGATGAGGCGCTGCCGGGGCGCGTCGCGTATCTGTTTCGCGAGTTGCCCGCTGCGGGCGCGAGCCTGGCATGGTCGCGCGCGTGGCCGCTGCGTTTGCCTGATCCGCTTGCGGTGGACTTGCCGCCGCACTTGCCGGTGACGGGGCTGCGCGCGTGGCTGGAGTGTCCGCTGCGGTTTTACCTCTCGCGGGTGCTGAAGTGGCGCGGGGTCGATGCGGCCAAGGCGGAGCTGGATGCGATGGACTTTGGTACGCTGTGCCACACGGCGCTTGAAGCGATGGGGCGCGAGGCGGCGCTGCGCGATTGCACGGAGCCGGGTCCGTATCGCGAGTTCCTGCGCGCTGCGCTGGATGAGGCGGTGCGCCGCCAGTTTGGCGCGCGGCTGAGCTTGCCCCTGGTCGTGCAGGTGGAGTCGGCGCGGCAGCGACTGGAGGCGGCGGCCGAGGTGCAGGCGCGCCTGCGCAGCGAGGGCTGGCGGATCAAGCGCGTGGAGTGGGCCTTTGAGCTGGAGATCGGCGCGTTGCGTTTTGCGGGCAAGGTCGACCGGCTCGACGAGCACGAGGCGAGCGGTGCGCTGCGGGTGATTGACTACAAAACCAGTGACGAAGCGAAGGGCGCCGCGGCGGTGCATCTGGGGGCGCTGCCAAAGGACGCGCAGCCCCTTTCCTCTGGCACGGGCTCGTCGGCCCGTGTCGGCGATGGTTTGCCCGGGCAAGGCGGTGGACTTGCCGCCGCACTTGCCGGAAACGAGGCCGCAGGCGAAGCCCTCCCCGAGTGGCGCGTGTGGCGGGCGGAGGAGGGCACCCGCCCGCGCGTGTGGCAGGACTTGCAGCTACCGATTTATGAGCGCGTGGCCGCAGGCGAGTTTGCGGGGCGCGAAGTGCGCTGCGGTTACTTCCACCTGCCGAAGGCGGTTGGCGATGTGGGGCTGACGCTGTGGGAGGACTACACGCCGGAGCTGGCGGCGTCGGCTTGGGCCTGTGCGCAGGGCGTGTCGGCGGCGATTGCGCGGCGCGAGTTCTGGCCGCCGCGCGAGTTGAAGGGGCGCGAGGCGGAGCGCGACGACTTTGCGGCCCTGTTTCAGCGCGGCGCGGCCGCCTCGATTGGCTGGGCCCCTGTCGCCAGCTCGCCAACTCCAACGCCAGCGCAGCAAGGGGGCATGCCATGAGGGTTTCGCACGAGATGATCCGCGCCTCGGCGGGCTCGGGAAAAACCTACGCGCTGACGAACCGCTTCGTGTGGCTGCTGACGCTGGGCGTGCCGGCGGAGCGGATCGTGGCGCTCACCTTTACCCGCAAGGCCGCGGGCGAGTTTCTGGATGCGATTTTGCAAAAGCTCGCGCAGGCGGCGGCGAGCGAGGCCGCAGCGGCGCGTCTGGCGCGCGAGCTGGGCACGGCGGATACTTTTGGTGCGCGGCGTTTTGGCGAGCTGCTGCGCGGCGTGGTCGACTCGATGCACCGGCTGCGGCTGGGCACGCTGGACGGGTTTTTCATGCAGGTGGCGCAAAACTTCGCGCTGGAGCTCGGGCTTGCGGGCCAGGTGGAGCTGCTCGAAGCGCACGCTCAGGCGCAGGCGCAGGAGCGGATTTTTAACCAACTGTTTGCGCGCGGCTTTGATGGCTCACTCGCGCGCGAGCAAGCGGAGTTTATCGAGGCCTTCAAGCAGGCGACCTTTGGGCAGGAGGCGAAGCGGGTGGCCGATCAGTTGGCGCATTTCATCGAGGAGTATCGGGAGGTTTTTTCGGATGCGCCATCGGCGAGCCCGCCGCATTTTTCGGGACTGCCGCTGGCGGATTATCCAGCGGCCCTGCGCGCCGCACTGGCCGCCCTGCGCGAGGCGGTCGCGGCGGGCAGCTGGGATGCGCCGCGCATCCAGTGGTGGGAGCAGTTGTTCGCCGAGCTGGAGGCGTGGGCCCCGGGCGGGGCGATGGGCACGCCGCTTAAAAACGTCCTGAAGGCCTGGCCCGAGATGCGGGCGGTGACGATGGCGCGCAAGGCCTTCGAGCTCGGGGCGGGGTTGCGCGCGGAGCGGGAGGGACTGCAAGCGGTGGCGGTGGCGGTGCTGGCGGGCGAGCTGGGGCGCGCGGTCGCGATGACGCGCGGCATCTACGCGGTGCTCGCGGCCTACGAGGCGGTCTACGACGCGCAGATCCGGCGTGCGGGGAAGCTGAGCTTCGCCGATGTGCAGCGCTTGCTCGCGCAGGGACCTTCGCTGGCGGCGGGCGGCTTCGGCGGCGGCGCGGTGTCGCCGCCCGATCCGGCAGTGCAGGCCGACATCGAAGCGCGGCGACTCCTGCTCGACTACCGGCTGGATGCGCAGATCGACCACTGGATGCTGGACGAGTTTCAGGACACGAGCTTCGGGCAGTGGTCGATTTTGAAAAACCTGATCGACGAGGTGCTCCAGGAGCCGGAGGGGCGGCGCAGCTTTTTCTACGTCGGCGATGTGAAGCAGGCGATCTACTCGTGGCGCGGCGGCGATCCGCGGCTGTTTCGCGAGGTGTTTGAGCACTACAATGCCGGGGCGACGGGAGACTCCACGGGAGGCGTGGGCCGCGCGATTGTGGAGCGGCACCTCGACGATTCGTGGCGCTCGGGCCCGCCGATCATCGAGATGGTAAATGCGGTGTTCGGTGCGGCGGCGGAGCTGGAGGCGCTGTTCCCCGAAGGCGGCGCGCGCGAGTGGAGCGCACAGTGGCGGGCGCACCGCTCGGCACGGCCCGAGCTCGGCGGCCACGCGGCCTTGCTCGTGGCGGAGGGCGAGGCCGCGCGCTGGGCAGCGACGCTGCGGGTACTGCGCGAGCTGCCGCCGCCGGGTCCGGAGTTTACCGTGGCCGTGCTCGTGCAAAACAACGCGACCGCTGCCGAGCTGGCCGACTACCTGCGGCGCGAGGGCGGGCTCGCTGCGGTGGCCGAGTCGGACTTGAGCGTGTGCACGGATAATCCGGTGGGCGCCGCACTGCTGGCTGCGGTGCAGGCCGCCGCGCACCCGGGAGATCGTCTCGCGCACGCACATCGGGCCGCTGCGCCCTTCGGGCGGCGAGGGCATGCTGCCGCGCAGTCGCTGCTGGCACGGATCGCAGACGAGGGCTTCGTCCGCGCCCTGCGCCCGCTGGGCGAGTCACTCGTGGCCGCAGCGTGCGCGGAGGCGGCGGCGTTTAGCCGCTTGCGCTTGCGGCAATGGCTTTTGGCGGCGGCTGAGTTTGAGGCGACAGGCAGCCGCGACCTCGACGAGTTTATCGCCTTCATGCGCCGCTACACATTGCGCGAGCCCGACTCCGCGGGCGTCGTGCGCGTGATGACGATCCACAAGTCGAAGGGGCTGGGCTTCGATGCGGTGGTCTTGCCCGATCTGCAGGGCGAGGGCCTCGCCCGGGCGCGCAAGGGGCTGGCGGTGCAGCGCAGCGCCGCCCGCGAAGTCGAGTGGGTGCTGCACTTGCCGAAAAAGGAAATCGCTGAGTGCGTGCCCGCGCTGCGCGAGTACATCCGCGAAGCAGAGGCCGTGGGCTGCTACGAAAAACTCTCGCTGCTCTATGTGGCGATGACCCGCGCGAAGCGTGCGCTGTACGCGATCATCGAGCCGCCAAAGAAGAGCAGTAAATCGCGCAACTACCCGAGGCTGCTGCTCGACACGCTTGCGGGCGATGGCGGCGGCGAACGCGCGGGCAGCACTGCCGCGACCCAGCCTCCCCGCGCCGTGCAGATCGGGCGCAGCGCATTCGCGGCGCTATGGGAGGCAGGGGACTTTGAGTCGGTTGCCGCTGCCTTGGGAGGTGGAGCGGTCGCCTCTGAGCACGGCGGGGAAAATGAAGTGCGCGCGCCGCGCGGCCCGCACGACAAGAGCACTTCACGGCTCACGCGGCTGTGCCCGCTCACTGCCGATTCCCCGGGCAGTGCGGGGACAACCGTGAGCGTGCGGCGTTTCCCGCGGCTCGTGGCGCGGCGGCCCAGTGATGCGGAGCAGGGGCGGGTCGCCGCGGAGACTTTGTTTTCCGATCTTGGTGGTGCTCGCGCGGATGTCCCATCGGGCGGGGCAGTTTCCGTTTCGGCGTGGGGCGGTGGCCAGGACTTTGGGCGCGAAGTGCACCGACTGTTTGCGCGTTGCGATTCGGTGCAGGCATTGCGCGCGCTGCGGGAGGGCGGAGCGGGAGGGGGCTGCCTCTCGTCGAATCAGGCGGCGCTGGCTGTTGTGAAAGCCTGCCTCGCCTCGCCCGCCCTGGCGGCGGTTTGGGAGCTGAGGGCGAGTGACCAGGTTTGGCGCGAACGCCGCTTCGAGGCGGTGATCGATGGCACGTGGGTGACGGGCGTCTTTGACCGTGTGGTCATTTCGACCGACGAGAGCGGGCGGCCCGTCGCTTGCGCGGTTTACGATTTCAAAACCGATGAAGACACGGCAGGCGCCGCCCGGCGGCATGCCTCACAACTCGCGCTCTACCGCGCCGCTGCTGCGCAACTGACCGGCCTGCCAAAAGAAAAAGTGCGCGCCTTCCTCGTCCTCACAAAGACCCGGGAGCTCGTGCAGGTCGCGTAGCACGCTCGCGCGCCACCGAGGTTTTCCGCAGTGCGCGTGCCCGGGGACGGGCTTGCTGCTGCTGCGGACGGCCGGGCTCGTGGGCCCAAGTTTCGCGAAAGGGGAAAAACCGAAAAGTCCTTTACAGTCGAAAACGGGTTTCTCACGGTCGGCCCCTTTCATTTTCCGAATCATGGGTAATCTTAAGAAGAAACGTCGTCTGAAGATGTCGCAGCACAAGCGACGCAAGCGCTTGAAGTCGAACCGACACAAGAAGCGCACCTGGTAAGCCCGGACCTCCCTCTGCGCGCGGCCAACGAGCCGCGCGCCAAAAAGAAGAGTCGAAGACTCCCCTGCGCGGGGGGCGGCAGGCAGTGCCTGCTCCCATTTACTGTGCGGCTTGCTGTCGGGCGTTCCGCCCGACGAACAAGCCGCACAGTTGAATGAAATCCCTGACCGGAGCTCAGTTGGGAGTTTTACCCGTAAACTTTTTCGCCGCGCCCCAATGGGTTTCCCGCTTGGCCCAATTTTTTACTTCATCGCGCTCCGACGCGGCCCAACGAGGCCGCGCAAATAAAAACAGTCGAAGACTGCCTGTTGCGAAGCAACAGGGGGAGGCTCCTTAAATTTGCGATTTTGTTCGGGCGCAAAGCGCACGGGCAAAATCGCAAATTCAATGGCACGTGGCGCCCCGCCACCGCCGCCCGCGTAGGGGGAGACTGCTTTAGCTTCGGGTGGGTGGGGTTTCGATTTTTTCGGATTTAAAGAGCAGGGCGAAGAGGATCATGACGAGCAGCGAGAAGCCTGCGGGGACGAGCCAGACGCTCTTCCAGAACTCGGCCAGGCTGCTGGCTTTTAGGGGCTCGTAGTGGTCGCTGATCCAGCCGGCGGCCCAGAATCCGATGAGCTGGCCGACCCCGTAAGTCGCAAAGGCGATCAGGCCCTGTGCGGCGCTCTTGTGGGACTCGCCTGCTTTGGCGTCGGTGTAGATCTGGCCGGAGACGAAGAAGAAATCGAAGCAGATCCCATGCAGCGCGATCCCGAGGATGAGCATAAACGTGAGCTCGCCCGCATTTCCGTAGGCGAACAATACATAGCGCAGCGCCCAGGAAAGCATCCCGATGAGGATCGTATTTTTAAACCCGAAGCGCGTGAAAAATACCGGGAGCAGCAAGAGGCAGAGTGCTTCCGACATTTGCCCGAAACTCATTTTGCCGGTCGCATTTTCGAGCCCCGTATCTGTCAAAAATGGGTTCGCGTACTGATAGTAAAAGGCGAGCGGGATGCAGATCAGGATGGAGCAGGTAAAGAACACGAGGAAGTTGCGGTCTCGCAGCAGCCTGACCGCATCGAGCCCAAGGAGTTTGGCGATGGAGACCTCGCCCTTTTCGGCGGTCTTTTGCGGAGGCGTCTTGGGCAGCGTAAAGCTGAACAGGCCGAGGAGCACCGAGCCGCCGCCCGCGAGCAAAAAGGTGTTTCGCAGCAGGCCGTCGCTGATTGCCTGATCGGAGTCCCACTTGAACAGGTAGCTGATCGAGAGCCCCGCGACGATCCACCCGATGGTCCCCCAAAGCCGGATGAGGGAAAACTCCTTTTCGGGATTATTCATTTGGCGAAAGGAGATCGAATTCGCCAAGGCGAGCGTCGGCATAAACAGGATCATGTACGCGAGGACGTAGGGGAAAAACGAGAGGATCGACTCGCTCCGGTACATCTGAAACATCAGGAAGGCGCCGACCAGATGGAGCCCGCCGAATATGCGCTCCGCATTGAAATAGCGGTCGGCGATTATCCCCACAATGAAGGGCGCGATGATGGCCCCCCACGATTGGGTGGAGAATACATTGGCGATATCGAGACCGCCCGCCTTCAGGGTGCGCCCGAGAAAGGTGCCCAGGGTGACAAACCAGCTTCCCCAAATAAAAAATTCGAGGAACATCATGAACGACAGCTTCAGCCGGATAATCAGATTCATTGTTTGAACGGGGTCGGGGTTGGGGGGGGATGGGGTAACCGCGCGCGAGCTCGCAAAAAGTGCCCGCGCGCAGCGTTTCCCGCGATAGCCGCCCGCGCCCGCGAGGCAAGCCCGCGTTGCCCCCGTCAGGCCTGCCGCCCCGCCACCGCCCTGCGCGTAGCGGAGTCTTCGACTCTTCTCTTTGGCGGCTCGTCTTTGACCGGTTTATTTTGTGCTCGGGTTAATCGAGCAGTCGTTGGAATTCGGGGGTGATGATTTCGTGCAGCCCGGTTTGGGGGCCGTTGTCGTTTGGCTGGGGGCGGTGGCAAAGCCAGCGTGCGGCGAGACGCTGGGCTTCGGCGAGTGGGGGGCCGCGCTCGGGGCCGAGTGCGTAAAGGGCGGTGGCCCATGCGTCGGCCTCCATGCAGGTGGCGGCAAAGACGGTCACGCTTTGCAGGGCGTCGTTGGCTGTGCGGCGCGGGGCGTGTGCGGCGTGCGCTGCGCCAAGCTCCCGGGCTGGGGCGGTGCGTGCTTCGGCGTCGGAAGCGGGCGGGGGTTCTCCGAAGTCTTCGGGGCGCAGGATGTGCCCGATGCTCCTGCCGCGCTCGTCGTTGAAGTGGTGGTAGGCGTTGCCCGAAGTGGCGACGGCGAGTTCGCAGAGGCCGGCGACTGTGGTGCCCGGGGGCGCTTCTGCTCCGGCTGGGGCCCGGGGGGCTGGCTGCGCTGCGGCGGCTTTCGAGCTGGGGGGCGTCTCCAGATAACACCACCACGGATGCCCGTTGGGCTTGCAGCCGCGGCCGATGGCCTCGCCGCCGATCTCGATAAAATGGTGGTGCCAGCCTGCGGCGTGGAGCCGCTCGCTGGCCAGGTCGATGGCGTAGCCTTTGGCGATTGAGCAGAGATCGAGGTGCAGGTTGCCGCAGCGGTGGCTGCTCCCGCTGCCGGTGTGCCTTTGGCGGGCGGCGGGGCGGGAGGGGCGGGCGGCATCGAGCTCGATATGGCGAAAATCGGCGCGTGCCCGGGCGGCGCGCACTTCGGGCGAATCGACCGCGCGACGCGCGGCGGGATCGCCCGGGCCGAAGCCGAGGAGCTGCGTGACCTCGCCCAGTGCGGGGCTGTAGGCGCCGCCGGTCAGCGCGGCGATTTCGAGCGCGCGCCCGAGGACGCGGGCGGTCGCGGGCGCGAGCGCGACCCACTCGCCCGCTGCGGCGCGGGCGAAGCGCGCGAGATCGGATGCCGGCTCCCAGGGGCTCATGAGCGCGACGACTTCGGCAAAGGCCGCTGCGAGGATCGCGTTGGCTTGCTCGGCGTCGTCCCCGCGCGCGTCCGGACGCTCGACGAGCCGCGCCCGCCAGTAGGTGCCCATCGTGGCACCGGCGAGCGTGTGAACCGGTCTCGCAGAAAAGCCGCCCCCGAGGTCCAGCTCGGCGGGCAGCTCGGGCGGCAAGAGCACGCGCCGCGTCTCATCGAGGGCTGCGGGGGCGCCGGAGAGGTCGAAGGTCACAGGACTTCGAGGATGGCGATGTAGCTGAAGCTCTTGGTCGAGGGGACGCCGTGGAGGCTGCCTTTCTGGCTGGCGGCGGCTTGCACGAGGTAGCGGCCCGTGCCGGGCCACTCGATCGTGACCCAGCCCTGCGCGTCGGACTGGAGCTCGATGGCGCCCTCTTCGTCGCGGTAGCGGTCGCCCTCGCGCACGACGGTGACCTTTGCCTCGGGCAAGGGCTTGCCATCGAGCAGCACGCGGAAGGTGGCGGGCTCGTCGGCGTAGAGGTCGTTGGGGTGTGTGCGCTCGAATCCGAGCTCCAGCGCGGTGCCCTCGGGCGCGAGGACGGTATCGCTGGGCTGGCCGAGCGTGACAAAGGTCACGAGGCGGCGGCGGCCAAACTCGCGCAGCGTGAGCTCGGGCTTGTCGGCGATGGCCTTGAGCTCCTCGGCGGTGCCGCGCCAGCGGGTCATCTGGCCGTTTTCGCCGCGGTAGCTGCCGAAGAAGGTGGGCTGCGCCGGAGGACGCGGAGCGGCGCTGCCGGTGCCGCCCGCCGTGGCCGCCGCAGGTGCAGGTGCTGCGGGGACTTGCTCGATGCGGTAGGTGCCGTGCTCCTTGAGCTCCAGCTCGAAGCCGCTGCGCAGCCGTCCGTTAAAGGGATTGGCGAGCTCGCGCGGCTGGCCGTCGGGGCCGGTCACGGCGATGTTTTCAACGGGGATCGAGCGGCCGTTGGGGTTGAAGAGGTTGTTCGAGGAGGCGGCCTCAAAGCTGACCCAGGGGCTGGCGGGCCCGAGGACGGTCTGGCTGGGCAAGATCCAGGGGCGGGCGGCTTGGGCGCTCTGCGCGAGCCCGAGGGGCAGGAGCAGCGCGGCGGCGAGTGCGAGGCCGAGCTGGCGGCGGCGGGAGGGGCGCGTGTGGCGGGAGGAGAGGGCGGGGCGGGAGGGGCGATTTTTGCGAAGAGTCATGGCGAGTAAGAGGAAGGAAGAGCAGGAGGGAGGCGGAGTAGTGATGTGGTGAAGTGTGAGCGTGAGTGGGGGGGATGGCGGGGGGGCGCGGGCGCCCCGCCAGTGTGTGTGTGCGTGTGGCGCACCGCGCGCGGCTGGCACTGCGGGCTGGCAGGGCGGCGGTGCAGCGCGTGGGCGCTGCGTCAGTCGGTCTTGCGCAGGGTCACGGCGCCGAGCTCGCGCTCGCCTTTGGCACTGGCGTTGAGCGCTTGCGAGCTCGACCAGGTGAAGGGCACGCGCACGACTTCGCGGCCGCCGACTTCGCGCACCGCCTCGACGACGAGCGCGTACTCCGCGCCCTCGGTCAGGCTGTTGCTGAGGGCGAGCGGTACTTTGACTTCGTGCGTGCCCACGGGGCGCGTGGGGCCGCTGAGCCCGTCAATCGGAAGCTCCAGCGTGCGGCCCGATTTGCGCCACCACTGGCGGATGTCTTTCAGCCAGGTCTCGCCGCGGCCGCGCAGCGCGTACCACACGTTGACGTCGTGGTGCGCCTTGTCGGGGCCTTCGAGCCAGACGGCCACGTAGGGGCGGTGGTATTCGGCGACGTCGAGCCGGGGCAGCTCGATCGTGGCAGTGAGCTCGCTGGCAGAGGCGGCACTGGCGACGGCGAGCCCGGGGGCGAGGCGCAGGAGGCTATGGCGGATTCGGGAGGACATGTTTTTTTAGGCGTTGTGGATTTTTATCGGGAAAGAGGGAGGCAGGAGGGGGGCTGCGGCGGTTGCAGCGGCGGCTGCGGGTGTGTGAGTGTGGCGCAGGGCCGCGCGCGGTCGCGTGGCGTGGGCGGGGCTGGCTAGGAGTGCACGAAGATCAGCAGGATCAGCACAGGCAGGACGATGCCGCCGATAACGATAGGCCAGGTGCTGGGGCGGCGCCTCGCGTGGACGAAGAGCAGCGCCAGTCCGGTCAGCGAAAAGATGACGCAGGCCACCGAGAAGACGTCCATGAACCAGGCCCACTCGGTGCCCGTGTTGCGGCCTTTGTGCAGGTCGTTGAGGTAGGAGATCCAGCCGCGCAGGGTGACTTCGTGGACGATGTCGCCGGACTCGCGGTCGATGGTCATCCAGCCGTCGCCGCCGGGCCGCGGCAGGTCGATGTAGATGTCTTCGGGCGACCACTCAAAGGAGCGCCCGCCGACGTAGACGCCGAGCTCGGTATCGAGCCAGTGGCGCAGCGCGGCGGGGAGCGGTTGCTTGACCGAGTCGGCCTCGTCGTCGCCGGGGGCGATTGTGGCGAGGAGCTCGGCGGGGAGCGTGGCCGTGCGCTCGGTGACTTGCGGCGTGGCGGGGATTTCGTCGGCGTGGTTGAGGGTTATGCCGGTGAAGGCAAACAGGATCATCGCCGCCAGGGAGATCGCCCCGCTGACCCAGTGCCAGAGGTAGAACTGCTTCGACCACCAGGCCTTGGCGGGCTGTTTGCGCGGAGGCAGCGGTTTGCGTGGCGGGGGGGGAGTGCCCGCGAGGCGGGAGGGGCGGGCTGCGGCTGTCGCCGCCACGCTGGCCGGAGCGGATCTCGCTGCCGGAGTCGGCGCTCCCGCAGCGGGTCTTGGCGCCGCGCTGGCGGCGCTCCCCGCTGGCCTTGCGGGCTGCGCAGGCGTTGCTCCTGTGGCGGCGACTCTCGTTGCGGTTGCGCGGGCGTGGCGGGGAGGCGCGGGCGTGGCGGGAGGGGCGTCGGGCTTCAGTATTTCGGAAGGGGTTTTAGCTTCGGCTTGGGGGGCCTCGTCGGGGGACAAGCTTTCAGGCCGGGCGAAGTCGGAAGTGGGCATTTAAAAAGAGTGAGTGAAGGAGGGGAAACTGGCGTAGGCTCCGTGCTCCTCGCTGTGTTGTGCTCATCCGCCGCCAGCCTGGGGCGAAACGTTGATTTTGTTTGAACGGTGGCTTTCGCGAAAGAAAGCGGGGACGCCGCCCCAGGGAACCGATGGCGACGGATGAGAAAGCGAGGAGCGTGCGCTCGATTTGCGGGGCACTGTGCGAAGTGCGCTGCGAGCGGCAGTTTGGGAAAGAGCAGGTCGGGAAAAAGGAGAGCTGCTGCGCCGCGTCAATATGATACTGAGACTTTATCTCATAAAATGGCTTCCCGCAAAAAACACGCTTCCGTCGCGAGGCGGCCCCGCGCACTGTCGCCCATATGGTCGAAACTCTGGAGCTAAGCTTTGATGATCCGTCGCGTAACTACCCGATTTTGCTGGGGGAGGACTTGAGTGCGCCGCTGCGCCAGACGCTGGCCGCGCTGCGCGCCGAGGGCCGCCGCGCCGTCCTGCTGACCGATGCCAATCTCGCCGCGGCACAGCCCGCGTTTCTCAAAAACTTCGGGACAGAAACCGAGACCCCGCGACTGGTTTTCGCCGCCGGGGAGGGCACCAAGTCGGTCGCTGAGCTCGCGCGTGTGTGGGATTTCCTGGCGGCGCAGCGAGTGGATCGCGGCGGCGTGATCTTTGCGGTGGGCGGCGGCGTGGTGGGCGACCTCGCGGGCTTTGCCGCCGCGTCCTGGCAGCGCGGGATTTCGTTTTACCAGGTGCCGACCACCCTGCTGGCGATGGTCGATAGCTCGGTCGGCGGGAAGACCGGCATCAATATCCCTGCGGGCAAAAACCTCGTAGGCGCCTTTCACCAACCGCGCGCGGTGTTCGTCTCGACCGCGCTCCTGCGCACGCTGCCCGCGCGCGAATTTGCCGCAGGCATGGCCGAGGTCATCAAGTACGGCCTCCTCGCCGATGCGCAGCTCTTCGCGCAACTGGAGGCACAGCCGCTGCGCGTGACGAGCCCCGAGCTCGCGCAAGTGATCCGGCGCTGCTGTGAAATCAAAGCGCAGATCGTGCGCGCCGACGAACGCGAGACGGCCCTGGAAGGAGGCCGCGCCCTGCTCAACCTCGGGCACACCTTTGGCCACGCGGTCGAGCAAGTCGCGGGCTACGGCGAGTACCTGCACGGCGAGGCCGTCTCGCTCGGGCTCGTGGCGGCGGCCGAGCTCTCGCGGCGGCTGGGCCACATCGATACGGCGGCCTGCGAGCGGGTCGCCCGCGTGCTGCGCGCGCACGACCTGCCCCTGCGCCTGCGTGCGCCGCTGCCGATTGAGGCGCTCATCAGCGCCATGCAGCGCGATAAAAAAGTGCGCGCCGGCCTGCCTCGCTTCGTCGTGCTGCGCGCCCTCGGCGAAGCGATCACCCAGGACGGCATCGGCGAAACCCTCGCCCGTGACTGCTTCGCCACTATCGCCGCCCCCGCCTGACCGCCGCCGCCCCGCGTTTACCCGCGATTCGCAAGCGTCCAGGCTCTCTGTGAATCTACGAAAGCGAAGAGTGCGAAGAAGCGGAGGAAAGCCCGCTGCGGAAAACGCCCTCAGGCCGCGGCGGGAAGCTCCAGTACCGCGATGGCGGGGCCTCCCCTCAAGCATCGGCCGGTGGGGAGGACCTCATGGCTCCCCATGAAAAACTCCGGCCTTTGTTTTTCGGGTGCTTTGTCCAGTCTACTTTACGCCGATAAACGGGAGTGCCGAGCCCGGTACTTGGGTGGTGGGTAATGCGCCGTTCCATTTTTCTACGGCGATCAGATCGACCAAGTTCGTGTTGGCAGCCAGTGCCTCGGCCCGGGCCTGAATCGCGGCGGCCTCCGCCTCACCACGCAGCCGGATACCATCTGCCTCGGCCTGAAACTGTTCGCGCAGGGCATCTGCCGCCGCCTTCGCTTTTACCACCTGAATCTCCGCGTTGATGCTGGCCGTTTCTTTTTGTTGCCGCGTGGTCTCGATCTGCACCTGCGCCAACATGCGCTGTTCGATCGACTGCTCGTACGCTTGGGAAAAACTGACTTCCTCAATCTGCACACCCACGATCTGAATGGGGGCATCGCGCATCACGGCGTTGACGGCGCGGGTCGTCTCGATGCCCAGATTCTCACGTTCCTGAATTGCCCTGACTGCCGTAAAGCGCCCGAACACATTTTTAACTGCGTCTGGCGTGCGCCGCTCAATCACGCGCGATTGCAGGTTATTCAGCGTGCCATATTCACTATACAGGTTGGCCACGCGATCTACCGGCACGCGGTAGGTCACAGACACAAGCATCTGGGCGGGCTGCTGGTCAAAGGAGTACGCCTCAAGCTTCATGGTTAAGGCCTGATCGCGCACAGAAATACGGCGCACAGACTCAATCGCTGGCACCTTAAAGCCAAGCCCCGGCTCAGCCACGCTGGAGAGCTTGCCATTGCGCAGCACGACACCGCGCTCTCCCTGATCGACTTGATAGAACGATCCAAAGGCGCAGATGATAATCACCAAAAAGATGACGGCGGCCACGGTGATGTAAGCAGGAGAGGGGATGGAGGGCTTCTGGCTCATAAAGGGGGCTTCTTTGGGAATGGCAGTCGGAGAAAAAAGCAGGCGTGGGAAATCGGGAGAGGGAGGCACGCTCCCTGCTGCATTATTCGTCAGTATTTTCGGGAGGCTGTTTTGAGTGGGGCCGCTCCGACATGAAAGCTCGAATCCCCAGCATCAATAACCACGCAAGAACCGCAGCTCCGATGAAAATCAAAATGTATCGCATTATTTATACTCCGTTTTGAAACGATTATTCCTGCTCACTCATGAAGGGTAAAAAAGGCGGGGGTAGGGCTCTGTACCGAGCGGCGCGCGCCAGCACCAGTCAAGCACCAACCCCACATCGCCCCAGCGTCTTGGGCCCGAGTCAGGCCTTATGGATGGCGGCTATTTTTGTTAACCTTGGCAAAATGGCCTGCACCGAGTGCAGGAGGGCACACCGCGGTATGCGCCTGCTACTGGCTTGGGCGCTTGATCAATAAAACCTGCGGCGAGCACCGCCGCACAGTAGGGCGAGTGTGCGGGGAGGGGGCGGCGAATTGCAGCGCGAAAAACTGGGGCATGCGCGGTTTTGCTGGCGGGTGCGGAGCGACGGAGAAATGGTTTTGGGGAAACGGCTTGATGCGGCGGAGTGCACGACTTACTGCTCTTGGCCTCGCGTCGTGCGAGCTACGATTGCCTCTGTAGCACAATGGATAGTGCATCGGTCTCCGAAGCCGGTGATGTGGGTTCGATTCCCGCCGGAGGCACCATTCCCAGAGGGAGGGCGGAAAATAGGCGTGGGGGGGGGCTGGGTCGCGCGTGCGGGCTTCTCGTACAATTTGATTTCGGGGCGGGCGGGTTCGCGGAGGCGGGGTGCGTTGTCCGCTCGACAATGGGTTGGGGAGTCGGAGGCTCGGCGGCCTTGTGATTTTTCGCGTGCTGCCTTGCTCCAATCGTTTCCCGCGCCCCGATCGTTGTTCGGCCCCTAGGCGGGGCCTGCCTTGCTGCCTGTTGCTCGGCCTGGTGCCGCTGCTGGCTCTTGGGCAGCAGGAGCCCGAGCCGCCGCGCACGGAGCCGGCACCTGCACCGAGCGCGGCGCGCGCCGAAGTGCCGCCTGCTGCCGGTGAGGCGAGCTTGAGCGCCGAGCGCACGACGTTTGACCAGGTGGCAGGCGAGGTCGTCTTTAGTGGCGGCGCGCGTTTTTCGGATGGGGCTGCGCTGTTGGAGGCCGACGAGATTCGCTACTCGCACAGCACGGGGCAGGCGCTGGCTTCCGGCCATGTGGCACTCACGCGCGGGAGCGAGCGGCTGCTGGCGGACTCGCTGCGCTACTGGCGTAGCGACAAGAGTTTCGCGGCAGAGAATATCCGCCTCGGGCGTGCGCCCTACTACATCGAGGGAGCGAGCGCGGAGGGCACGCTCGATGAGGTACAGGTAAATGAGGCGCGGCTCAGTGCGCGCGAGCCCGGGCCGTTTCAGCCGAAAATCGAAGCGCGCTCGCTGCACTACTCGCGCGCGAGCGAGATAGTGGCCCGGCGCGCCCGCTTCGGCGTGGGGGAGTTTACGCCGATCGTCCTGCCGAAATTTACCTACAAGCTAAGCCTGCCGCTCGCCTCCAGCCTCTCCTTCGATGCGGGCTACCGCTCCTCGCTGGGCGCGTTTACCGAGCTGGGGCTTTTCCTGCCGCTCGGGCCCGACACGCGGGTCGGCGCTGTGGTCAGCGGCTACACGAAGCGCGGGGTGATGCTCGGGCCCGGGGCGCACTACGAGTCGGAGCGCGAGGGCGGCCTCATCACGGCGGGCGATTTGCAGACGGGCTTCATCCGCGACCACGGGGCGCGACTGACGGACAGGCTTGGCCGCGCCGTGCCGGAGGATCGCGGCTACGTGCAGTGGTGGCATGCGCAGGACTTGAGCGAGCGGCTGCAACTCAGCGCCCAGCTCAACTACTGGGAGGACTCGGAGGTGCTGCGCGACTTTCGCCCGAGCTATTTTTACCGCAACCAGCAGCCCGATAATTACGTGCAACTGGTCTACGCAGCGGACCGGTTTTTCGTGAGTGGACTGGCCCGCGCCCGCCCAAACGATTTTCAGAGCGTGCAGGAGCGGCTGCCCGAGCTGCGCTTCGATTTGCCGGCAACGCCGCTCGGGCTCGGCGGGCTCTATGGGCGCTTCAATGCGAGCGCAGCGGCGCTGCGCGAGCGCCCGCCGGGCACGGGTGGCATCGCCACGCGCAGTGACCGGCTGGATACCTATGTGGCGATCTCGCGACCGTGGGCGCGCGGGGACTGGTTCAGCTTTTCGCCGATAGTGGGCGCCCGCGCGACACACTACGCCAAGGCGACCGGCGGCAAGCGCCGCTATACGCGGCTGCTCGGCGAGTTCGGCTTCGATGCCGCGCTGCGCGCGTCCAGGACCTGGGATTACAAAAACGCCGTTTGGCAGATCGACGGGATCCGCCACTTGCTCAGCCCCACGCTCGGCTACCGCTACGTGCCGCAGGCCCAGAAGGGCCGCGCATGGATCCCGCCGGTCGATACGCTGCCGTTTAGCAGCTACCTGCCCGTCCTCGGCCTCGGCGACGCGCGGAGTGTCGATGTGCTGGAGCCGCACCACCTGCTGCGCCTCGGGCTGAACAACACGTGGCAGACGCGCGCCGCCGACTACGGCTCGCGCGACCTGCTCGTGCTCAACCTCGCCCAAGACCTGCGCTTCGACCGCGCGGCGGGCCAGCGGCGCGGCTCCGACCTGCACGGGCTGCTCGTGTTTACGCCGGCGCCCTGGGTGCAGTTCGACGTGTATCAACGCACGCAGGTCGAGGACCTCTCGCTGCGCGAGCTCAACGTGGGGCTCACCCTGCGCGACGGCGAAGCCTGGGCACTGCGCCTGCAAAGCCACTTCCTGCGCGGCGAGCTCAACGAATACGTGCTCGGCTACGAGCTCGCGCTAAACGAGGCACTGACCGTGCTGACACGGCTCCACTACGACGCGCGGCGCAGCCGCTTTAACGAACAGGCCTACGGCCTGCGCCAAAACCTCGGTAACATCTGGAGCCTGCAATACACGGTCTCGATCTACGACGGCCGCCGCCGCGAAAGCGACTTCGGCTTCAACTTTTCGGTCCAGGCCCTCGGCTTCTGACACACGGCCGGCCAACGAGCCGGTTAACGCCCCCTGCCCCCACGCGCGGTGGTGAAAGGGGGCGTATGCGGGGCGTGGGCAGCGATAAGAAAACTGCTGCGCAGTATTAGCTAGAGCTAATGATTGGGGGGGATTGATATTGGTAACGGAAATTTTGTTTTACTTTGGATTTTGGGCTGGGTTGCTTCCGCAACTCGTTTTGTTTGAACCGCACGAACTGTGAGCCACGACCTATCGCGAAAACACTTTTTGGCCAAGTGCCTGGGGCTTACGGCCCTTGCTGGCCTGATCTCTGACTCACGCGATTCGGCCCCGCGGCAGGCTGCTGCGGCGGGCCGAGGATTGGCGTCGACTGCGCGTGCTGCTGGTGCTCCCCAAGCCCCGATTTCGCTGCGCCCCGAGTCGCGTGCGGTCGCCCGCACGGAGTCTCACGCATCAGCCGTAGCGCCCGCCCACGCGCCTCACGCGCCCCTCCCGCCCCACGCGCAGTCCGGCCGTCAGGCGGCTGCACGCGTTTGAGCGAGGGAAACACGAGTGCCGCGCCCACCACACCGCCATGTCCAAACTGTTTCCTGAATCGGCCAACAAGCTCCCGCTACAGATTATCGTCTATCTGTTCGTCCTCGGCGGGATCGCGACGGCTGGGGTGAGCTATTACATGACGCCGAGCTACACGCGCGTCGGCTACGCGCCCGTGCAGCCCGTGCCGTTTAGCCACGCGATCCACGCCGGCCAGCTCGGCATCGATTGCCGCTACTGCCACGTGGGCGTCGACAAGGGGCCAACCTCGACCGTTCCCACCGCGCAGACCTGCATGAACTGCCACAATCAGGTCAAAATCGACAGCCCGCTGCTCGCCGTCGTGCGCGAGAGCTACGAGACGGGCAAGCCTGTGCCTTGGGTAAAGGTGCATCAGGTGCCCGACTACGTTTACTTTAATCACTCGGCCCACATTAACCGCGGCGTCAGTTGCGTGGAGTGCCACGGCCGCGTGGACGAGATGGACACCGTCACGCATGCGAAGTCGCTGAGCATGAGTTTCTGCCTCGACTGTCACCGCAACCCCGAGGCCGCCGTGCGCCCGCTGGACAAGGTCACCGACCTCGCGTGGCAGCACCCCGAGGGGGCAGCCGGCCAACTGCGCGACGGTGCCAAGTTTGTCCACGACTGGAACATCAAGCCCCCGCAAAGCTGCTCTGGCTGCCATCGATGAAGCGCATATTTCACCATCCCGCCCCCTCCGAGCAGGAGCTCATGAATGGCCCGCGTTACTGGCGGAGCCTCGACGAGCTCACCGCCACACCTGGGTTTAAAGCGCAGCTTGAGCGCGAGTTTCCCGAGGGTGCCTCCAGCATCGAGGGCGTAGACCGGCGCCAGTTCATGAAGATCATGGCGGCCAGCTTTGCGCTCGGTGGCGTGGGGCTCGCTGCCGGTTGTCGGCGCCCCGAGGCGCACATCCTGCCTTTCGGAAAATCGGTCGAGGGCGTGATCCCCGGGCTGCCGCTGTACTTCGCTTCGGCCATGCCGGTGCGCAAGGGCGCTGTGCCGATCCTCGCGGAGACGCACCAGGGCCGCCCGACAAAGATTGAGGGCAACCCGGGCTACGCTGCTTACAAAGGGGGCAATAACGCCTTCGTCCAGGCCTCCGTCCTCGATCTCTACGATCCGGATCGCTCCACGACCTCGACGGTCGACGGGACGGCGGTTTCCCAGGCGGCGATTAACGACCTGCTGGCCGGAATCGGCGTCGATGCGGCGGCAAACGGCGGTGCGGGGCTGGCGATTCTCGCCGGACACTCCAGCTCGCCGACGCGCGCGGCGCTCGTCGAAAAACTCCGCGCGAAATTCCCGAAGGCGATTTGGGCGGAGTACGAGCCCGTGCAGGACGAGGTGCCGGTCAGCGCGGCGCGCGCCGCCTTTGGCCGCGATGTGAAGCCGATTTACCAATTTGGAAAGGCCCGCCGGATCCTCTCGATCGACGCGGATTTCTTTCACGCCGAAGCGCACTCGCTCTACTACATCCGCGAATTCACGAAAGGCCGCAAAGTCGTCAAAAAAGACGACCCGATGAACCGGCTGTACTCGGTGGAGAGCGCCTTCTCGCTCGTCGGCGCGATGGCCGACCACCGGCTGCGGCTCGCGAGCAGCCACATGCTCGCCTTTGCCGCGGCGCTGGCGGGCAAGGTCACGGGCAGGGGCGACTTTGTGCCGCTGGCCCAAGGGCTCGATTTTAAAGACCGCGAAGCGTGGCTTGATGCCTGTGCGGCAGACCTCCTCGCGCACAAGGGCGAGTGCCTCATCGTCGCGGGTGCGCACCTGCCGCCGCCCGTCCACGCAATCGCGTACGCGCTCAACGACGCGCTCGGCAACATCGGCAAGACGGTCGATTTCGTCGAAGTCCCCGAAAAGCCTGCCGCGAGCATCACCGCGCTTTCCAAGGCGATTGACGCGGGCTCGGTCGAGACGCTGCTCGTGCTCGGCGGCAACCCTGCCTACAACGCGCCCGCCGACCTGCGCTTTGCCGAAAAGCTGGGCCGCGTGCCCAATGTCATCCGCTACGGCTACTACGTGGACGAGACCTCACAGCTCGCCCGCACGCACATCCACGCCGCGCACTACCTGGAGAGCTGGGGCGACGCGCGCACGAGCGACGGTACGGTGGTGCCCGTGCAGCCGATGATCCTGCCGCTCTTTAACGGGCTGACCGAGATCGAGCTGCTGGCCCGCGTGCTCGGCGAGCCGGAGAGCGACCCTTATACGCTCGTTTACAAGACGATCACCGCGCTGGCCGGCGCCCAAAACGAGGCCGCTGCGCAGCAGGTTTTCAGGCAATTCCTGCACGACGGGCTCCTGGCGGACTCGGCTTACCGCAAGGCCAAGGTGCGCTTCAATATGGCGGGGCTGGCGCCGTTTTTCGCGCTCGTGCAGCCACCGCCGGAGCTCTCGGTGAACAACCTCGAAGTGCGCTTCACCTTCGACGCGAAAGTCGAGGACGGCCGCTACGCCAACAACGGCTGGCTACAGGAGTGCCCCGACCCGATCACCAAAATCGCCTGGGACAACGCGATCCTTGTCAGCCCGCGACTCGGCAAGCTGCTCGAAATCGATCCGCAGGGCTCGCTCCTGCAAGTCGCGCGCAAAGAGGTCGCCAACTTCAAGCAAGGCAAGGAGCAGGCCTTCATCGGCGAGGTGACGCTCAATGGCGTGACCGTGCGCGGCCCGCTGCACATCCAGCCCGGGCTTTCCAACTACACCATCGTGCTGCCGCTGGGCTATGGCCGCCGCGTTTCGGGGCGGGTGGGGCAGGGCGTCGGGCACGATTTCTACCCGCTGCGCACGACCGACGGGCTCGGCTTTGCGACTGGCGCCAAGCTGCGCCTGACGGGCGAGACCTACGCGCTGGCGAACACCCAGGAGCACTGGTCGATGGAGGGCCGCGAGATCGTCCGCGAAGAGAATTTCAAGGAAGACGGCACGACCGATCTGGGTTTTGTTAACAAGTTTGGCATTGAGTCGCACGCGCCCGCCAACCTCGGCGAGGGCAACTCGGTGGCCGACCTGGCGGCACTGCCCGCCGAGGAGCGCGCCGCCCGCCAGGCGCTTTTTGCGGCTACGACTCCGCGCGGCCAGTCGCTCTACGAGCACCCCGACTTCACCGGCACGCACCAGTGGGGCATGTCGATTGACCTGAACACCTGCATCGGCTGCAACGCCTGCATCATCGCCTGTCAGGCGGAGAACAACATCCCGATCGTCGGCAAGGACCAGGTCCTGCGCGGGCGCGAGATGCATTGGGTGCGACTCGACCGCTATTACTCCGACGGCAACATCGAGGCGGCGGCCTTTGGCGGGCCGGGGAACAAGGAGATCCCCGAAGACCCGCAGGTCTCGCTCCAGCCGATCTCCTGCATGCAGTGCGAGACGGCTCCCTGCGAAATCGTTTGTCCGGTAAACGCCACGGTGCACGACGACGAGGGCCTCAACACGATGGCCTACAACCGCTGCATCGGCACGCGCTACTGCGCGAACAACTGCCCGTACAAGGTGCGCCGCTTCAATTTCTTCGACTGGAATGACCGCGCGACTGACGAAGTCTACCTCGGGCCGCTCGGCAAAGCCGGCATGCCCGAGCTCGTCAAGATGGTGAAGAACCCGGACGTCAGCGTGCGCATGCGCGGTGTGATGGAGAAGTGCACGTACTGCGTGCAGCGCATCCAGCAGGCCAAGATCCGCCAGAAGGTGAAGGCGGGCGGCTCGGGCGCGGTCGAGATCCCCGATGGGGAAATCAAGGTCGCCTGTCAGGAGGTTTGCCCGGTCGATGGCGTCACCTTTGGCAACATCAAGGACCCGAACAGCGAGGTCTCTAAGGCCAAGGCGCGCGAGCAAGACTACGCGCTGCTGGGCTACCTCAACATCCGCCCCCGCACCACTTACCTGGGCAAACTGCGCAACCCGAATCCCGCGATGCCCGACTACGCCGCGATGCCCTTTAGCCGCACCGAATACGAAAAGAAGAACCACCCGCCGCATCCCGAGGGCGCCCACGGTCATGGGCACGGTAGTGACTCGCACGCAGCCCACGCTGCTGCGCAGCATGCCGCGCACGGCACGCACGCGACACTCGGCACGGTGATGGCGGACGCCGCACTCAAGACGGGAGGAGCCGCCTGATGAGCAGCGCCGCCTCACACGCTCACGCAGCCACTGCTGCCGCGCCGCGCGCGCCGATCCTCGACGAGGTCGCGCCCGCGCACTTGCCGCGTGCCACGCTCGTCGAGAGCGACCGCAGCATGGGCTGGGTGACCGACAAGATTTGCGGGATCATTGAGGGCAAGACGCCGCGCTGGTGGTGGCTGCTCTTCGCGATTTCCTGCTGCGTGGCCTCGTTTACGGTCGCGGGCATCACCTATCTGGTCGCGACCGGCGTCGGCGTCTGGGGCCATGCGAATCCGGTCAACTGGGCCTGGGACATCGTCAACTTCGTGTTCTGGATCGGCATCGGCCACGCGGGCACGCTGATCTCGGCGATCCTGTGCCTGCTGCGGCAGAAGTGGCGCACATCGATCAATCGCGCAGCGGAGGCCATGACGATTTTCGCGGTCGTGTGCGCGGCGATCTTTCCGGTGTTTCACATCGGCCGCGTGTGGTTCGCGTGGTTCCTGTTCCCGCTGCCCAACTACAACGACATCTGGCAAAACTACCGCTCGCCTCTGGAGTGGGACGTATTCGCCGTCTCGACCTACGGCACGGTGTCGGTGCTGTTCTGGTATGTCGGCCTGATCCCCGATCTCGCGATTTTGCGCGACCGCTTCCTCGCGGCGGGTAACAAGCTGCGCGCCTGGCTCTACGGGTTTTTCGCGATGGGCTGGCGCGGGTCGAACCGCCACTGGAGCAACTACGAGATGGCCTACCTGATCCTGGCCGGTATCTCCACGCCGCTGGTTCTCTCGGTGCACACCATCGTGTCCTTCGACTTTGCGGTGTCGCTGCTGCCGGGCTGGCACACGACGATCTTCCCGCCGTACTTCGTGGCGGGCGCGATCTTCTCGGGCTTCGGCATGGTGCTCACGCTGATGCTGCCGCTGCGCGCCATTTACGGGATGCAGGACCTGATCACGCAGTACCACATCGACTGCATGTGTAAGATCGTTTTGGCGACGGGGACGATCGTCGGCTACGCCTACGGGATGGAGTTCTTCATCGCGTGGTACGGGGCGAACCCGAACGAAGGCTTCGCCTTCATCAACCGCGCCTTCGGCCACTACGCATGGGCCTACTGGTGGATGATCGGCTGCAACGTGATCACGCCGCAGTTCTTCTGGTTCAAGGCCGTGCGCAACAACACGACGATGGTCTGGGTGCTCTCGCTGTTCGTAAACGTGGGCATGTGGTTCGAGCGTTTCGTGATCATCGTGACTTCGCTGGCGCGCGACTTCCTGCCGTCCTCGTGGGGCTACTACAGCCCGTCGATTGTCGAGATCTTCACCTTCTTCGGTACCTTCGGCGTGTTCGGCGTGCTGTTCCTGCTCTTCATCCGCTTCCTGCCGGTGATGCCGATGGCGGAGATCAAGTCCGTCATGCCGCAGTCCGACCCGCACGCGGGCCACGATGGCGACCACGGGCATGCGCTCGCCGCCCACGCCAGGCACTAACTCCTTTTCCCGACACTCCAACAACCGTCCATGTCTGAACAACCTTACGGCTTGATAGCGACCTTTGACACCGCAGCGGGGCTCTACCACGCGGCGGAGCAGGTGCGCGATGCCGGTTACAAAAACTGGGACTGCATCACCCCCTGTCCGGTGCACGGGCTAGATGGGGCGATGGGGCTGGGGCGCTCGCGCGTGCCGCGCATCTCGCTGTGCGGTGGCCTCATCGGCTTCACGACCGGCATGTCACTCATCTACTGGAGTGGCGCGGTGAACTATCCACTGATCGTCGGCGGCAAGCCACTTTTCAGCCCGATGTTCGCGTTTCCGGTCAGCTACGAGCTCACGATTCTGTTCACCGCCTTTGCGACGATCATCGGCATGTTCGTCCTCAATCGCCTGCCGCGCCACTACCACCCCGTCCTCAAGGACGACGTGATCCTGCGCGGGCTGGATGATAAATTCCTCATCGTCATCGAAACGCGCGACCCGAGTTTCGATGCGATCCACACCCGCGCGCTGCTCGAAAACATCGGCGGCACCGACATCAAGGAGCTGGAGGCCTAACCCCTATGCGCAACGTCTACCTGGTCACTGCGCTCGCCGTCGTCCTCGTCGTCTCGATCCTCGGGCTGCGCGGCACGGTCTTTACGGCTCCGCCGATGGATGTATTCCCCGAGTGGGCCTTCCCCGGGATGAAGCGCCAGTCGAAGTACAAGCCGCAGGCGCAGAGCAAGTTCTTCGCCGATGGGCGGGCCGACCGCCCGCTGCCCGCTGGTGTCGTGGCGGCCAACTACGGCCCGCTCGGCCGCCCGCTCCAGAGCGACTCGCACTTGCTGACGGGCAAGCTGGCCGACGGCTCGTTTGCGCGCGGCTTTCCTGAGTCGATCGAGGTGAACCACCAGTTCCTCGCGCACGGTCGCGAGCGTTACTCGATCTACTGCGCGCCTTGCCACGGCGCCCTCGGTGATGGCAACGGCATCACCAAATCCTACGGCATGGGCGCGACGCCGACTTATCACGACGAGCGACTGCGCGAGATCGCCGAAGGCGAGATCCTCAACACCATCCTCCACGGCAAGGGCAACATGCTCTCCTACGCCGATAAGCTCACGATTGAAGAGAGCTGGGCGGTCATCGCCTACGTGCGCGCCTTGCAGCTCGCCCACAACGGAAGTCCGGCTGACGTGCCCGCCGCCCACAAACCTGCCCTTGGTCTCAAATGAGTAGCCACACCGCCACCACTGCTTCCTCTGCGAGCTGGCCCGCGAGCGCCAGCGAGGCTGCCGCACCTGCGACTGCGGCTTCCGCTGCCGCCGTGGCGACTCCCGCGACTTCCTCGACTCAGGCGGGCGCGTCAAAAGCACTCGTAATCGGGCTCGCCGGCATCGCGGCGACGGCGCTTGGGCTCCTCATTTCGCCGCCCAAAACGGTCGCGCTCGCTTGGCTGATCGGCGTCTCGTTCTGGACGGCGATTGCCATCGGGATGCTGCTGCTCGTCCTCATCCACCACATTTTTGACGCATCGTGGTCGGTCGTGCTGCGCCGCCAGTTTGAGCACGGGCTCGCGAGCTTCAAGTGGCTGGCACTGCTCTTTGTGCCGCTGCTCGTCGTGACCTGGCTGAAGCCCGGGTTTATCTGGGACTGGACGAACCTCGCCTCACCGCTGCATGGCGGACACGGCACCGTGGGCG
Organism: Cephaloticoccus primus; assembly: GCF_001580015.1. Taxonomy (GTDB): domain Bacteria; phylum Verrucomicrobiota; class Verrucomicrobiia; order Opitutales; family Opitutaceae; genus Cephaloticoccus; species Cephaloticoccus primus. The sequence goes on along the minus strand of NZ_LSZQ01000059.1, from coordinate 38,223 downwards.
AGGACGTGCTCTACATCAAGAAAGCGGGCTTCCTCAACACGACGATGCTCACGGCGATGTCGGCCGGCTTTTTCCTCATCTGGATGTGGCTCTCGGCCCGCCTGCGCAAAGCGTCCTTTTCCCAGGACGGCGATGGCGATGTGGCGTGGACGACGATGAACCGCACGACCGCCGCCTTTGGCATTCCGCTGGTGGCCCTCTCGCTCACGGGCGCAGCCATCTACTGGATGAAGAGTCTGGAGTACCACTGGTTTTCGACGATGTACGGCGTGTGGTTTTTCGCCAACTGCGCGCGCGGGGCGCTCTCGATTGGCATCCTCCTCACGCTCTGGCTGTCTGCGCGCGGCGATTACCGGGGTATTTTAAACAAGAACCACCTGCACAGCATCGGGCAGCTCATGCTGGCCTTCACGGTGTTCTGGGCCTACGTGACTTTCTCGCAGTACTTCCTGATCTGGAATGCGAACGTGCCGGAGGAGACCTTCTGGTACAACTTGCGCGAGATCAACAACAGCGACGGCCAGCCCAACCAGTGGAAGTGGGTCGGCATGCTGTTGCTCTTCGGCCACTTCCTCGCGCCTTTCCTCGCGCTGCTTTCCTATCGCTTCAAGGTCACGCCGCACATCATCAAGCGGATCGCCTGCTGGATCCTCGCGATCATCCTCGTTGACCTGTGCTACAACGTCTTGCCCGCGCTCAAAGACGCGCACGGCGACCCCGAGCCCTTCCTCTCGCTCACGCTGCTGTGGGTGCTGACGGCGGTCGTCGGCGTCGGCGGCGTTTGCGCCTGGGCTTACCTCAAGAGCTTTCCCACTGCCAAACTCATCCCGATCCGCGATCCGCGCATCGGCGAGTGCCTGACACACCATGAGTAACGCTTCTTCTGCTAACGTGATTTCTAGCGCATCGGCTGCTGCCGCGAACGCAGGTTCTGCTGTGGCTACCGAGCATGCGGATGTCGCTACTGCTCGGCACGGGCCAACGAGCCCGTGCCCAATAAAAGGGTCTGCGACCCTCCTCGCGGTGGTCGGCTGCTTCGCGCTGTTCCTGCTCCTCGTCTCGCTCGCGTACTTGCCCAAGAAGCCGGGCAAAGAGCGCGGCCCTTACGATGAAGACGGCATCCGCACGCCCGCCGAGCGGCTCGAAAAACTCGCCGAGCTGCGCGCCAACGAGGCCGCCGCCGCGCATTCCTACGCCTGGCTCGACCAGTCGGCGGGCCAGGTCCAGCTCCCTATCGAGCGCGCGATGGAGCTCATCGTCCAACGCCACTCTGCCAGGCAGCAGCCGCGCGCGAGCGACGCGCAGAACTGACCGGCTGCTTCCCGCGCGTCCTTCCGCCTCTCGGTTTTCCCGCTGCCTCCCGGCTGTCCCTCTTTTTCCCCCACGCACACTTAAATGACCACCTTTTCCAGTCCGGCATCCGCTGAAGTGAGCGAGATCGATCGCTCCGCCCGCTGGCCGCTCGCCTTCCTGATTTTCGCGAGTCTCGGCTGGCTCGTGGCGAGTGGTGTCCTCGCGCTGCTCAATACCCTGCAAATCCTCAACCCCGCCTTTCTCGCCGATTGCGAGTGGCTGACCTTTGGCCGCCTGCAGGCGATTCAGGAGAGCGCCTTTCTCTACGGCTGGGCGGTTAATGCCGCGCTCGCGGTCGGGCTCTGGATTCTCGTGCGCCTGAGCGCCGCCCCTTTGCGCGGGGGGAACTTTGTGGCGGTCGGCGCGGTATTCTGGAGCCTCGGTCTCCTGCTCGGGCTGGTCGGCATTGCGACTGGCCACATGAGCTCCTTTGCGCTGTTCCAGCTGCCCGCCTACATTCAGCCGCTGATGCTCGCCGCCTTTGCCGCGATGGCTGCGCCGGGTGTGCTCGCTTGGACGGGCCGCCGCGAGCGGGCGACCTTCGCCAGCCAGTGGTACATCGTCGCCGCGCTGTTCCTGTTTCCGTGGGCCTTTTCCGTGGCGCAAGTGATGCTGCTTTTCGCTCCCGTGCGCGGCGTCCTTCAGCCGATTATCGCGACTTGGTATGGGCAGAATTTCCTCAGCCTTTTCCTCGGGCCAGTCGCGGTCGCCGCGCTCTACTACCTGTTGCCGAAAATCAAAGGCCAGGTGCTCCCCGCCTACGACTTTGCACCTTACGGATTTTGGGCGCTGCTGATCTTCTCCAGTTGGATGGGCGGGCGCCACTTGATCGGCGGGCCGGTGCCGGTGTGGCTGCCGACTGTCGCGATTGCCGCGGCTTCGATGGCGCTGATTCACCACATCGTCATCGGGCTGAATCTCCGCAGCCTCTTCGCGCCCGGGGCGAGCCTCGTACTCAAGTTTGCTGCGGCAGGCTTCGCGGCCTACCTGCTCGCCGGCCTCGTCGATGCGGTGTTCTCGATGCGCGGGGTAGCCCTCATCACGCACTTCACCTATTTCGAGCAGGCGCAGCTCCAGCTCTTCCTCGCGGCGTTTTCGCTGATCATTTTTGCGGCGATTTACTACCTCGGCCCGCGGCTTTTGGGCGTGGCCTGGCCTTCGACGACGCTGATCCGCGCGCACTTCCTCGCCTCGCTGATCGGCTTTCCCGTGCTCGTGCTCGTCCTCGCGCTGGCGGGCTGGCGGCAGGGCCTTGAGCTTCTGGATGCCGAGATCAGCCTGCGCGCGATTGCCGCGCACACGCGGCCCTGGCTGCAAGTCGCTGCTGCCGCGCAGGCCTTGCTCCTCTTTGGAAACCTCACGCTCTTCGCCCACTTCGCGCGGCTGCTCTGCGCCCAGCGCAGCGGTGAGTCGCTCGCACAATTTCGCCAGCCTCAGGCACTGGAGGCCACTGCGTCATGAAAAATAGTGCTGTATTTTTTCTGGGACTTTTTGCGGTCTTCGCCCTGTCGTGGGCGGGCGTCGTTCTCGGCACGCATGGGCAGCTCGGTGAGCTCGCTCCGCACTTCGACGAGATGGAGGAGAAGGCCTTTCCGCTGCGCCAAAGCGGCCTCGCTGCGCGCGGCCAGCAAGTCTTTCAGGACCTCGGCTGCATCGCCTGCCACACGCAACAAGTGCGCCGCCCCGACTACGGCAGCGACAAGGCGCGCGGCTGGGGCGAGCGCCAGAGCGTCGCCCGCGATTACATTTACCAGGCACGCCCGCTCCTCGGGAGCAACCGCGCCGGGCCCGACCTCGCCAACTACGGTGCGCGCGCCGCGGAGAAGGAGATGACCGAGGCCGACATGCTGGTAGAGCTCTACAACGGCGGCGACGAACGCCCGCCACACCGCTTTCTCTTTGAGTTGCGCAAGATCGTCGGCGAGCCCTCGCCCAAGGCCCTGCACGGCGTCGCGCCTGAAGGCTACGAGCTCGTCCCCACCGAGCGCGCCGAAAACTTGATCGCTTACCTCTTGAGCCTGAAGCAGACCTACCAATTTGCCGAAGCCCGCCCCTACGAAGGCGACGGCGAGACCGAGGGAGGAGCCGAGTAATGAGTGACCAGAACCCCCTCCACAACGACGACCCGCGACTGGAGCAGGCCGCCGCGACTGACGAGAGCCTGATCCGCGCGCACGACAAGGCCAGCGCGGGCGCGCCCGACCTGCACGCCGCCTACCGGCTGCTGCCGCTTGCGCTGCTCTTCATCTTTAGCGGGCTGATTTTTTATGGCGGCACTTACCTGAACCGCTATTCCGCCCATTTCAGCGGCGAAGTGTTTGACGAGCGCCAGCTCCCCGGCGGCGAAGTGCAAGTTGCGCAAGTTGACCCCATCGCCTTGGGGAAACGCCAATACACGCTCGCCTGCGTGACTTGCCACATGCCCAACGGTCAGGGGCTGCCCACGGTTTATCCCTCGCTCGTGGACTCGGAGTGGGTCAACGGCTCCGAAGAACGCCTCATCCGCATCGTCCTCCACGGCCTCAAAGGCCCGGTGACGGTGAAGGGCGAAACCTTTAACGCCGCCGCCATGCCCGCCTTTGGGCAAGTGCCGACCAGCGGCTACAACTGGAGTGATGAACGCATCGCCGCTGTCCTGACTTACATCCGCCAGGAGTGGGGCAACGAAGCCGCACCAATCGAGACGGCAACCGTCGCCGCCATCCGCTCCCAGATCCCCGCCCGCACCGAGTGGAGCGAAGCCGAACTGCTCGCAATTCCGTAAGGTTGCGGCTCCCCTGCGCGCAGCGGCCCGATAAACGGATCAAGGACGAGCCGCCAGCGAGCGGCTCGCAAGATGAGAGGGTCGAAGACCCCTGCGCGGGGGGCGGTGGCGGGGCGCCACGTGCCATTGAATTTGCGATTTTGTCTGGGCGCTTCGCGCCCAGACAAAATCGCAAATTTAACGGGCCATCTCCCTGTTGCTTCGCAACAGGTGAGGAATCCCAAAGCGCGAATGAAGCGGGAAACCCATTTGGGCGCGGCGAAACGATTTGCCGGTGAATTGTTTCACCCACAGCCCCCGGGAGCACTCATAGCTTCTTAAGTTGAAAAATACTCCGTAAAAGGGAGCATTTTTTTAGTACGAAGGTAGAAGAGTAGCTCCCTATTTCTTCTACGCAGTTTACGAAGCTTGGTTTTATTTCTGATAGAAGATAAGAGGAGGGGGCTTTGGGGGTGTATCTAGGAAAGATAAATGAGTGGAATCTTTTTTCGATAAAGTAGAAAGGAAAGATTATGGAGTTGATATGATACATTTTCGCCTTATCTTTCTTGTAGCCCTTTTATTCGGTTTTCTATTTCCTTTTGAAGGAAATAGTTCATCGGTAAGCGGTAGTGTAAGTAGCTATAATATAAATAGTTATGATGGGGTGGATGCGGATTTTTCTCATCTACAAGAACAGGGTATTATTGTTACAGGTCGGAGAGATGTCAGCGGCAGCTTTGATCAAGTAACTCTTTTACCTGGCTCTGTTGCAAATATAAAAGGCAGTCTGGTTGTTGGAAAGGGTGGGATTCACTCCCCCTCGAGTGATGGTGTGTTCATTAATGGAGGTGTGTTGACCTCTAGTGTGGGGATGATAGATATTCACTTGACGGGCTCTCACCCCAGCGCGACGACTTACGTGACTGCTGCAATTACTGACTATCAGGGGAGGAAAGTAGGATTTCGTGTAGGTGGTAAGGTGTCAGGTACTTCTCCCGTGGGGCCTTATGGCTGTGTATATATCCAGGGAGGTGGGCATTCGTTTACAGGAGATGTGATAATCAAGGGGAGGAATGAAATAGCTTTTGATGCCATTGGTGTAGTGGCTAGGGGGAATATTTATATAAATGATGGTGGGTGGCTTTATATCCGTAATAGTGGCCAGATATCAAGTAGCTCCATGGTTACATTAAATAATGGGGCCTTTGCCTTTCATCCTAATGTACGTCTGGCGCTGGTGGAGAAATTTCACCGTTTGGTTGTTAATGAACGAGGCTATATTAATTTTCATTATAAGCCGAACCTGCACAAGGGTAGAAGTCTATATCTAGACGACTTGATGATTTCTAATAGGAGTGAGCTGGTTATAGGAGATTGGGTAAGTGGAGCGACAAAGCTTCTTGTACGTAAGGATAGTGAGCACCTCGCCGATGCCTTGGGTAAGATAAAGTTTGGTCATATCAAAGGCGGTGGAGTCGCAAAAGTCAGAGAATACAATAACGAGTACTGGGAAATCTTTGCGATGGTGCCCGAGCCAGCGACTTATGGGGCGATTTTGGCGACGGTTGGGCTTGGACTCGTGTTTTGGAAAAAATGCAGGAGTGGAAAGCCGAATCCAAGGGAGGATATAAATTGATTGAGACAGAGGTGACAACAAGGAGACCACGCTTAAAAGTTACGTGCCATTCGCGTTTACTGTCTCACCTCCTGTCGCAATGCGACAGGGGGATGATCTTTTAGTTTGCGATTTTGTTTGGGCGCGAAGCGCGCGGACAAGATCGCAAATTCAATGGCACGTGGCGCCCCGCCACCGCCCCGCGCGGGGTTAAAGACCCTTTCATTTTGCGGCGCACTCGTTGGTGCGCCGTCGGCTTCGACTGCGCGGCTCGCCCTCCCGCCTAGCCGCGCGTCAGTCGTGGACGGGATAACCCTCTGGAGCGAGTGACGCGGTTGCTCGGAGGGGCACGTGGTGGTTAGCATTTCTTCTTCTTTTGGTTCTGCTTGGTGGGGGTGTTGGGGATGCCGAGGTAGGTTTTGTTGCGCATCTGGCGTTCGTAGAGTTCGAGTAGCCGGATGCCTTCGCGGGGTTTTATGAGGTCTTTGCGGGTGGCGGCGTCGATTTGCCGTTTCATCCGGCGGCACAGGTCGGCTTGCTGATACTGGACATCGTCCAGAACTTCGCCGACGGGGCTGCCGCTGATGCTGTCTTCGATGTAGAAGCCGTCTTCTTCGTCGTCTTCCAGAAAGACGTGCACCTCGTTCACACGGCCGAAGAGGTTGTGCATGTCGCCCATGATGTCCTGGTAGGCGCCGGTGAGGAAGATGCCGAGGTAGTAGGGTTTGTTGCCGAGCGGGTGCAGGGGCACGTAGTCCTGCACATCTTGCAGGTCGATGAAGCGGCTGATCTTGCCGTCGGAGTCGCAGGTGATGTCGACGAGGATGGCGTCGACGCTGGGTTTTTCGTTGAGCCGGTGTAGCGGGGCGACCGGGAAGAGCTGGCCGAGTGCCCAGTGGTCGAGCAGCGACTGGAAGACCGAGAAGTTGCACACGTACTGGTCGGCGAGGAGCTTGCTCAGCTCGTGGAGCTCCTCGGGGACGTAGCCGCTGCGCCTGGTTTCCTTGGCGATCTGTTCGCAGATTTGCCAGTAGAGCTGCTCGGCGGCGGCGCGGTTTTCGAGGTCGAGGTAGCCGAGGTTGAAGAGCGAGAAGGCTTCCTCTTTTTTCTGAACGGCGTCGTGGAAGCGCTCCAGCTTTCCGAGGCGCGAGGGGTTCTGGAGGGTGGCTTCGAGGTTGGAGACGATGGTGTGCTTGTCCTTGGGCTGGTAGTGTTTGCCGAGGGATTCGCGTTTGTTGATGCGCTCGACGACTTCGACGACGAGGAGGGCGTGCGGGGCGACGACCGCGCGGCCGGACTCGCTCACGATGTCGGGTGGGGGCACCTCGGAGCCGGTGCAGATCTCGCGGATGTTTGAGACGATGTCGCGCGCGTACTCGGCCATCGTGTAGTTCATCGAGGACTCGAAGTTGGTGCGCGAGCCGTCGTAGTCGATGCCGAGGCCGCCGCCGACGTCGAGCAGGCCCATCGGGAAGCCCATTTTGTAGAGCTGGCAGTAGAAGCGGGAGGCTTCGGTGACGGCGTTTTTGATCGTGATGATGTTGGGGACTTGCGAGCCGATGTGGAAGTGCACGAGCCGCAGGCAGTCGGGGAGGCCGGCGGCCCTGAGCCGCTCGCAGGCGGAGAGGATCTCGGCGGTGTTGAGGCCAAACTTGGCGTTGTCTCCGGTAGAGGTGGCCCATTTGCCCTCGCCGCGGGTTTGCAGTTTGGCGCGAAAGCCGATGAGGGGCTGCACGCCGGTTTCGGCAGCGAGGGTGATGATGTCATCCAGCTCGCTGAGCTGCTCGACGACGATGATGACGGGCTTGCCGAGCTTGCGGCCGAGGAGTGCGAGCCGGATGTAGTCGAGGTCTTTGTAGCCGTTGCAGATGATGAGGCGTTTGCTGCCTTCGTGCATCGCGAGGGCGATCATGAGCTCGGGCCGCGAGCCGGCCTCCAGGCCGTAGTCGTAGTCGTGCCCGGCTTCGATGATTTCTTCGACGACCTCGCGCAGTTGGTTGACCTTGATGGGGAAGACGCCGCGGTAGCGCCCGGGGTAGTCTTCCTCCTTGATGGCCTTGGCGAAGACTTCGTTTAGCTGGGTGACGCGGTCGCGCAGCAGGTCCTGGAAGCGGATGACCATCGGGGCGGAGAGCCCCATGTCGCTGGCCTCGCGCACGACGTCGAGGATGCGGATTTTACGTTCGTCGCCCAGCGGGTGGACGGTGGCAAAGCCTTCGCTATCGACGGCGAAGTGGTCCCCGCCCCAGCGTTTGAAGCCGTAGAGCTCTTCGGATTTTGCGGCAGACCAATGGGCAGCGGATTTGCGTTTCAATTTATTTGAGGGCGTAGGGGGGGCGCTTGTAAGCGCGGAGTGAAAAAAAAGCCGCCGGCAAGGGCGGGCGAGTGAGGCTTTCAATCAGGTCTTAGGGCTTGCTATCGCTGGCGGCGGCTCCCTTAGATGCGCGGTTTCTTTTTCTAAAATCCACGACACGCAATGCCGAAAATGCCCCTCCTTTTTGATGCCTTTAATTTCCTCGCTCAAGCGGCGCCAGCACCGACTGGCGGGCTCCTCGGCGGTATGCTCCCGATCGTCCTGCTCTTTGCGGCAATGTACTTTCTGATGATCGCCCCGCAGCGCAAAAAGCAGAAGGCGCACGATGCGATGCTCAAGTCGCTGGCGAGTGGGGATGAGGTGGTGACGACCGGCGGGATCTACGGGCAGATCACCAATGTGAAGGACGACCGTTTCGTGCTGCGGATCGCGGACAACGTGAAGGTTGAGGTCGGCAAGAGCTTCATCAGCGCGCTGGCCCGCAAGGCCGGGGAGTGAGTGGCGGTCGCCCGGACCGTCTGATTTTTCGCGCCTGGCTGTTCGGCAAACCCCTGAGTGCCGAGCTGGCGCGCTTCCTTTTTTAACAAACAAACATCCCATGCTTAAGCGTAACCTCTGGAAGCTGAGCCTCAGCACGTTGATCGTGCTCTGGGCAGTCGCTTCGCTTTTCCCCCTCCAGGACCAGCCGTTTCCTGATTACATCAAGTCCAAGGCCAGTGCCGATACGGCGGCGTTTGCTGCGCTCGTCGATGAGGCCGAAGCGCGCGTGACGGCGGGCGACTCGCCGAGCGTTTTCATCGCGCTCAAGCAGTTGGGCAAGGAGCGCCAGCTCGACCTCGCCAAGCACTTCCCCAAGATCCGCTTCGAGGGCTCGCTGCGCAACGTCGAGCGCAAAAACGACATCCTGCTGAACGAGATGCTGCGGCGCTCGCGCAGCCCGCTGCAACTCGGGCTCGACCTGCGTGGCGGCGTGGCCTTCACGCTCGAAGTCGACGAGGCTGCCGCGTCTCACTTTGGCGAACACGAGCGCCGCGAGAAACTATCCAAGGCAATCGAGATTCTGGAGACCCGCATCGACGGGCTGGGCGTCGCCGAGCCGATCATCCGCCCGCTGGGTGACAACCGCATCGAGGTGCAGCTCCCGGGCGTCAACACCAAGGACAACCCCGAGGTCGTCGACAGCGTGAAGAAGCCTGCGCGGCTGGACTTCCGCCTCGTGCACCCGACGATCTCGCCGCAGGTCACCGCAATCGCCCCTCCGGGCTACGAGCGGATGAGCCTGGAGCAGGAGAGCCCGCGCGGTGAGCTCCTGCACGAAGAGCTCTACGTCAAGCGCATCCCCGAGATGACTGGCTCGGCGATTGCCAATGCCTTTGCGCGGCCCGACCTCTACGGAAAGCCCGAGATCATCCTGCAATTTACCAGCGAAGGGCGCAGCCGCTTCGCCGAAGTGACGCGCGAGATCGCCAACCTCGGCCGGCAGTCGGGCGTCCCGGGCCGCCTCGCAATCGTCCTCGACGGTCGCCTCTACTCGGCCCCGAGCGTGCGCGAAGAGATCGACAGCGAGAGCGCGCAGATCACCGGCAGCTTTAGCGAGCGCGAGGCACTCAACCTGGCCAACGTGCTCAACAACCCGCTCGACCTGCCGCTCATCATCAAGGAGCAGTACGAAGTCGGCCCCTCGCTCGCCGCCGATGCGATCACGAGCGCACAAAAAGCCTTCATCATCAGCACGGCGCTGACGGCGGGCTTCATCATCGTCTTCTACACGAGCGGCGGCCTGCTCGCCGTCATCGCGATGGCGAGCAACGTCCTCGTGATCCTCGGTGTGATGGCGAGTATCGGAGCGACGCTCTCGATGCCGGGAATCGCGGGCGTGGTGCTCACGATCGGCATGTCCGTGGACTCAAACATCCTGATTTTTGAGCGCATGCGCGAAGAGTTGCGCCTGGGCAAGTCGCTGCCTGCCGCGCTCGACGCGGGCTTCGAGAAAGCCTTTTCGGCGATTCTCGACGGAAACCTGACGACGCTCATTACGGCCATGATCATGGTTGCGCTCGGCACCGGGCCGGTGAAGGGCTTCGGCGTGACGCTCGCCATCGGCATCTTCGGCACGATGTTTGCCGCGCTCGTCGTCAGCCGCTTCCTGCTCGATTGGCTGATCAATGGCGTGAAGATCAAGTCGCTGAAGATGTTCAGCATTTTGGAAAACACGCGCTTCGACTTCCTCAAGTACACGCGCCCGGCCTTCATCCTCGCGACCTCGGTAGTCGTCATCGGCGCGGTGAGCGTCGCCTACAAGGGCAAGGATGTTTACGGCATCGACTTCACGGGCGGTGACCAGGTCGTGCTCGACTTTGACAAGAAACTGGAGCTCGCCCAAGTGCGCGACGTGGCGAGCCGCCTCGGCCTCGAGGACATCAACCTGAGCTACACGCAGGCAATCGGCGGCGATAACGAAGTGCTGCGTGTGACGACGCCCTTTGACCAGACCGCACCGCTGGTCGAGGCCCTGCAAGCCGCGCATCCGGATGCGGGGATCTCCGCGATTTCGGAAACGCGGATCGGCCCGAGCGTCGGCGCGGAGATCCAGCGCAACGCGCTGTGGGCGATCTTCTGGTCGCTGCTCCTGATCCTCGCGTACATCGCCTTCCGCTTCGAGTTCGGCTACGGCATCGGAGCGGTCGTTTCCACCGTCTACGACATCGTGGTGACGGTGGGGGTATTCGTCCTCTTTGGCCGACAGTTTAACGCGGCGATGGTCGCGGCGATTCTGCTCGTAGCGGGCTACTCGATCAACGACACGATCGTGGTCTTCGACCGCATCCGCGAAGAGTTGAAGCTCAATCCGGCGAGCACGCTGCGCGACATCATCAACCGCTCGCTCAACCTCACGCTCTCGCGCACCATCATCACGGGTGGCACGACCTTGATTACGGCGATTGTCCTCTTCGTGGTGACGAGCGGCGTGGTAAACGACATCGCCTTTACGCTGCTGATCGGTGTGCTCACCGGCACCTTCTCTTCGCTCTTCATCGCCAGCCCCGTGTTCTACTGGTGGCACAAGGGCGACCGGAAGCACGTCGAGAAACACCACGACATCGCGCCGAAATACGAGTGGGCGGGGTCCAGCAAAGCATCGGAGTAAAAACGCCCTAACGGGAAAATTTCCAGATGCGCTGGACCTATACGCCGCCCTCGGCCGGCCAGGTCGAAGCGCTAAGCTCACTCGCAGGAGTCCGCCCTGTGATCGCGGAGCTGCTGCTGCGTCACAGCCTCGCTGACCGCGAGGCGGCTTCCCGATTTTTGCATCCGCGGCTCGCCGCGCTCGCCGATCCATTTGCGGTGCCCCACCTAAAGGCCGCCGCGCAGCGACTGCTCCGGGCGATTAACGGGCGCGAGCAAGTCGTCGTACTCGGTGACTACGATGTGGATGGCGTGAGCAGTACTACGCTCCTTGTCGGGTTCTTGCGCCGCTTCGGGCTTGCGCCGCGCTTCATTGTGCCGCGCCGCGCGGAGGATGGCTACGGACTTTCGATGAGTGCGATTGAGCGCGCGCTGGAGGGCGGGCTGCCTGCGCTGCTTGTGGCACTGGATTGTGGCACCAATTCTTACGACGAAATCTCCTCTCTTCTGGAGCGTGGCGTGGATGTGCTTGTGGTGGATCACCACCGCCTGCGCGAAGAGGAGGCGGCCTCGCAGGAGACTGCCCACGCCAGCGCGGCGGCAGCGGTAGTACCGGCGGCGCCAGAGTCTGGCGCCGAAGCCGAGCTATCGGGGCGCCCGCGCAGCATCCTCGTTAACCCACATATTCAGGTCGATGCGGGCCAGCTCGACGAAAGCTACCGCAACTTTTGCACCGTCGGCCTCGTGTTTAAACTCGCGCACGGCCTGCTGAAACTGCTGCGCGAGCAAGGCCATCCGCTCGCCAGTCAAGTGCGGCTGCGTGACGAACTCGACCTGGTGGCGCTGGGCACGGTGGCCGATCTCGTGCCGCTCCTCGGGGAGAACCGGATTTTTGCCAAACACGGCCTCAAAATCATCGAGGAAACCCGACGCCCGGGCCTGCGCGCCCTGATGGAGGTCGCGGGTCTTCCGCGCGGCCAACCGCTCACTCCGGTAGATATTTCGTTTCGGCTCGGCCCGAGGATCAACGCCAGCGGGCGCCTCGCCGATGCCTCGCTCTCGGTCGAGTTGCTCCTGAGCGAGGATCCGGTTTTTGCAGAGGCGACCGCGCAGCAGCTCGACCAGTTTAACCGCGAACGTCAGGAAATTGAGCGGCAGATCACCGAAGAAGCCGAGCGGATGATCGAGGCCGACTACGCGCAAGATCAGGGAATCGTGCTGTACTCCGAGAAGTGGCACCCGGGCGTGGTGGGGATCGTCGCGGGCCGCGTCACCCGCAAATACAACCGCCCTTGTGTGGTGCTCGGTAACGACGGCGAGCTCGCCAAAGGATCGGGCCGCAGCGTCACGGGGGTGAATCTGGTTGAAGTCCTGGCCGATTGCGCGGCACATCTCGAAAGCTGGGGCGGGCACCCAATGGCTGTCGGCGTGGCCCTCGACAAGCAGCGACTCACCGCCTTTCGGGAGAACTTTGCGAAAGCCGTTCGCGCCCACGCGGGTGCGGATGCCTCTGAAGCCGAGCTGGCGATCTCCGCCTGGATCGAGCCCGAGGAAATCGGCGAGGCCTTTATGGCCGAGTTCGGCGCGCTTCATCCCTTCGGCCAGGGAAACCCTGAGCCCGTTTTTGGCGTGCGTGGTGTGCGGCTCGCCCAAGCGCCAGCCGTGTTTAAAGACCTGCACTTCCGCTTCCAGTTGGCTGATCGAAATGGCCGCCGCCTTTACGGTGTGGCCTGGAAAATGGCCGACCGGCTGCCGCCGACCGGCGCGCGCCTCGACCTCGCGCTGAAGCTGAGCTGGAACTACTTTCGCGAGCGCAAGCTCCTCCAGCTCGAACTCATCGACTGGCACTTGAGCGAGGCCGCACCCGAGTGAATCGTGGACTCGCGAACGCGGGTCGCTGCGCTCGGGAGTGAGATTTCTCAAAATTCGCGCTTGCGGTCGAGCCCACTCGCTTGCTTCCTCTGCGCCTCCTTTTCACGCACCCGTAGCTCAATTGGATAGAGCGTCTGACTACGGATCAGAAGGTTTGGGGTTCGACTCCCTACGGGTGCGCCATTCTCAGAGGGAGGGGGTGGGGATCGTACAGGCAGAATGCAGACAGAGGAGGGCGGAGAATGGGCGTGGGCGCGGTAGTTTGGAGCCGGCCTTCGATCAGTGCGCCGTTTCAGCAATCCAGAAAAAAGCCCGAGAGGCTTTGTCGGGCCTTCGGGCTATCGGACTGTGGGGAGAAATCGGGGAAAAACCGGAACTGGGAGGGCTGCGCAAAACTAGAGCGAGCGCACCCGCTCGCGCAGCCACTGTGCAAATGCGTCTTCGCTCATTTCCCCCGCTGCCAGCGCGAGCATGGCGGCAATGGCTTCGGCTTCATTGAGGGAAAACTCATACCCGTTCGTTTCAAGAAACAGAATCGCGGCAAGCCAGGCTGCACGCTTGTTGCCATCCACAAAGGGGTGGTTTCGTGCAATGCCAAACGCATAGGCTGCTGCGAGTGCACAGGCATCGGGAACTTCGTAGGCCGCGAGATTTTTAGGACGGGCGATTGCACTGTCCAGTGCACTGGCGTCGCGCAGACCATCAAGCCAGCCATGCCCGTTAATCTGCTCGTCGTTGATGGCACAGACGACCTGAACCTCTAACCATATCCAGGATTGGTTTGGGGAGGTCATTTTGCGAGTGCGTCGAATACAGCGGCATGCTCGCGCAGTATTTTTTTTGCGATGGCGAGTTGGCGGCGACGTTCGGGCGTCAACAGAACACCGCGATAGTGAGTGGGCGGCTCTTGGGCGGCCTTTTCCTCAATCGCTTCGGCGAGAAATGCGGGCAGGTCGAGCGCGTGTTTTTCAGCGCCTTGCTGTGCGAGAGTAGCAATGTCCTCCGGTAGTTCGATTGTGGTGCTCATGATTGGAGAGGGCGTTTTTTGGCACTCGGGAAATCGAGTGCCACTTGGTGCAGACTGTTGCAACTTTCTGGGGCGTCAAGTGAGCCAGTCGGCGGGGGCAAATGCCGACCAGGAGGCGGGAAGACGGCACTGAGCAACGCGTTTTGGCGACTGCGGTCGCGTGTCTACAAATCCCGCAGCAGCGGGGCGACCTTGGTGCCGAGCAGCTCGATTGAGCGCATGATCTGCGCGTGGCTGAGCGCGCGGTTGTCGAGGAGCAGGTTTACGCGCGCGATGCCGCCGAGCCATTCGTGCTCCTTGGCGAGCTTCTCGGTAATGGCTTCGGCACTGCCGACTTGCAGTGCACCGAGCTCGCCGCACTGCGCGTCGAACTGCGGACGAGAAGGCGGAGCCCAGCCGCGTTCGCGCCCGATCCCGCCAAAGACTTCGCGATACGCCGGCCAAAACGTGTCGAGCGCTTCCTGAGTCGTATCGGCCAGAAAACCGAGGTTGTGAACCACAACGATGGCGTCATTTGGTGCACGCCCGACCTCGGACCAAGTCTGCCGGTAAAGGTCGGCGAGCGGGCGAAACTGTTTGGGCGAGCCGCCGATGATTGCGATTGCGAGAGGCAGCCCGAGCTTCGCGGCGCGAACGACTGAGTCGGGGCTGCCCCCTACGCCCACGAAGATGGGCAGCGGCTGCTGCAAGGGCCGCGGGTAGACACCTTGTCCGGTGAGCGGCGCGCGGTGCTGGCCGCTCCAGGTGACGTGCTCGCTCGCCCGGATTTTGAGCAGCAGCTCCAGCTTCTCGCCCGCCAGTGATTCGTAGTCGCTGAGGTCGTAACCAAACAGCGGGTACGACTCGATGAACGAGCCGCGCCCGACCATCAGTTCGGCACGTCCTTGGGAGATGAGGTCGAGCGTGGCGAATTGCTGAAACACCCGCACCGGATCGTCGGAGCTCAACACGGTGACGGCGCTGCTGAGCCGGATGTGCTTCGTGCGCGTCGCGGCTGCCGCGAGCAGGACTGCGGGCGCGCTGGAGACGTAGTCGGGCCGGTGGTGCTCGCCGATGCCGAAGCAACTGAGCCCGACTTGATCGGCCAGCTCGATCTCTTCGAGCAGCTCCTGGACGCGCCGGGCATCACCCACTGCGCCGCGTTTCCCGGTAGAGACAAAGCTATCTACGCCGATTTGCATGCGCGCTACGGGTAGTGCGCATGCCGATCTTCGCAACGCAGACCTATATCAGCCTTCGGCCTCGGCCAGCCAGCGCTCCGCGTCGATTGCAGCCTGGCAACCCATCCCTGCGGCGGTGACCGCCTGGCGGTAAATGTGGTCGGAGCAATCGCCCGCGACGTAAACTCCGGGCACCTTGGTGCGCACCTGGGAGCCGGGGAGGGTTTTGAAGTAGCCGCTCTCATCGACCTCGATTGCACCAGCGAAGGCCTGGCTGTTGGGCACGTGGCCGATGGCAACGAAAACGCCTTTGACTGGGAGTACGGAGCTTTCGCCAGTTTTGAGATTCTGGAGCTTTAGCCCGCTGACGATGCCGGATTCGTCGCCGAGCACTTCGGTCGGCACGGTGTCCCAGATCATTGTGATCTTTTCGCGGGAAGTGGCGCGGTCGGCCATGATCTTCGAGGCGCGGAGCGTGTCGCGCCGGTGGATCAAGAATACCTGGCTCGCGAAGCGCGTCAGGAAGAGCGCTTCCTCCGCTGCGCTGTCGCCGCCACCGATGACGGCGACGGGCATCCCGCGGTAGAACGCGCCGTCGCAAGTCGCGCAGGTCGTCACGCCCTTGCCGCCGTAAAATTCCTTTTCGCCCGGGATCCCCGTCATGCGCGGCGAGGCACCGGTCGCGATGATGACGCTCTTGGCGAGGATCGTACGCTCGCTCGTGCCTTCGCCGATGTAGAGTTCGCGCGGCATTTTGGAGAAATCGACGTGGCTCACCTGCGCTTGCTCAAAGCGGGTGCCAAAGCGCGCCGCCTGCTCACGCATGTTTTGGGTGAGCTGGAACCCATCGACCCCTTGAGGAAACCCGGGGTAGTTCTCGACCTCGCTCGTGGTGGTGAGCTGCCCGCCGGGCTGCATGCCTTCGAGGACGAGCGGGTTGAGGCTCGCACGAGCTGCATAAATCGCCGCGGTGAGACCCGCGCAACCCGTACCGATGATGACGACATTTTCGACGCTGGGAGACATATGCCCGCCACGCTTAACACGCGCCCTCACTTCGCAAGAGGGACTTCACCCCTTTTTTAGGGCGATTGCCGACTCTCCACCCAAGTGCCCGCCCGCTTGAGGCACCCGCCAACGCCAACAGGAAAAGGCCACGCGTGGCCCGTCGCCATCAGTAAGCTGACGAACAGGATGACCGACTTGATAGGTAGGACCTACACCGATGGTTTTGAACTGCCCAAAGTATCTGGCAGTGCGCGGCGCTTCTAGCTCAACGTCTGGAAGGGGCAGCGTGCTCATGAGTCCGAGTGGGTATGAGCTATCCTCAAAGTAGCAAGAGGGCGGGGGTCTCGAGGTGGGCTTTGACGGCGTTGAGGAATTGGGCGGCGAGGGCGCCATCCACGACGCGGTGGTCGCAGGAGAGCGTGAGTACCATCCGCTCGCCGATAGTGATCTGGTCTTTCACCACGACGGGTTTTTTGACGGTGGTGCCGACGGCGAGGATGGCGGCGTTGGGCGGGTTGATGATCGCGCTGAAGCGGGTGATGCCCATCATGCCGAGGTTGCTCACGCAGAAGGTGCCGCCGGTGAATTCCGCCGGGGCGAGTTTCTTGGACTTGGCGCGCTTGGCGAGGTCTTTGGCTTCGGCGCTGATTTCAAAGACGCTTTTGCGGTCGGTGTCTTTGATCACGGGGGTGATGAGCCCGTCGTCAATCGCCACGGCAAAGGAGACGTGAGTCGCGCCGTGCGAGACGATGCCCGCATCGCTCCAGGAGCTGTTGACCTGGGGGACGGCGCGCAGGGCCAGCGCACTGGCTTTCAGGATGAGGTCGTTTACCGAGAGGCGCACGCCGTCGTTGCCGAGGCCTGCGTTGAGCTGCTCGCGCAGGGCGCCGAGCGGTGCGGCATCGACTTCGATCTCCAGGTAAAAGTGCGGGAACTGGGTTTTCGATTCGACGAGCCGCTTGGCGATCGTGGCGCGCATGTTGGACAGGGGCGCGGTGCCGGGCGCCTGGATGGCGGACTTGTCGAGCGCGGAGCGCCAGGCCCAGGTGGGCTTCGCGGGGCGGCCCGAGCCGCCTGCGGCTTTGCCTCCCGAGGCAGCTCCCGCAGCGGGCGAGAGAAGTGCCGGATTTTCGAGGGCGGCCAAAATATCGGCACGGACGATGCGTCCGCCGGGGCCGCTGCCTTTTACACGGCTGGGATCAATGCCTTTTTCCGCAGCGAGTTTTTTGGCCAGCGGGGAGATTTTTACGCGGCCAGCAGGAGCGTTTGTTCCAGTGCCTGCCGGTGTCGGTACAGTAGCAGCGATCGCAGGTACGACGGGCGCGCTGGGTGCGGTGGGCGTGACTGGCGTCGGCGCAATGGAGGCTGCCGCAGGAGCGGGTGCCGCCGCGGCGGCCGGAGCGCCAGCAGCGGGCTTGGCGGCTTCGTTTTCGCCGGCGGCCACGGGCGATTTCTTCGCGGGGGCTTCGACCTTTTCGCCTTTCTCGCCGATGGCGCAGAGTGGGGCGCCGATTTCGACCTGTGCTCCAGCTTCGGCGAAGATCTTGAGGAGCGTGCCGTCGAAGAAGCACTCAAGCTCCATGGTGGCTTTGTCGGTTTCGACTTCGGCCAGCATGTCGCCGTTGGCGACGGTATCGCCTTCTTTTTTGAGCCATTTGACCAGCGTGCCCACGGTCATGGTGTCGCTGAGTTTGGGCATTTCGATGATGTCGGCCATTGGGAGAGTTTCTGGTTAAATGGTTGGAGCGAGAGTTCGAGGCGAACACCGCTTCAAGTGAGTGGCTGGGAAGCTGCGCCGTTGTTGTGAGGGTGGGGCGCGGAAGCGGGGTTGCGAGGCTCTACTCCATCGCATCCAGCGCGGCTGCGATGATGCGCTGTGGGTTGGGCAGTTGCTCGACTTCGAGCGGCGGGCTGTAGATGGCGGGCGCGTCGATTGTGGAAAGGCGCTTGATGGGCGCGTCGAGCTCGTCGAAAGCGTCGCGCTGGATCATGTAGGCGAGCTGGGTAGCGACGCTGCAAAAGGGCTTTTGCTCCTCGACGATAAGGACGCGGTGAGTCTTGGCGACGGAGGCGAGGACGGTGTCGATGTCGAGCGGCCGGATGGAGCGCAGGTCTACGATTTCGACGTCGATATCGTGCTCGGCGGAGAGCGTCTCGGCGGCCTTGAGCGAGTGCAGGACGCTGCGCCCATAGGTGATGATGCTCAGGTCGCTGCCGCTGCGTTTCACATCGGCTTGGCCGAGCGGGATCAGGTACTCGCCTTCGGGGACTTCGCCTTTTTCGCCGTAGAGGATCGTGCTCTCAAGGAACATGACCGGATCGTTGTCGCGGATCGCGGATTTGAGCAGGCCCTTTGCGTCGTAGGGCGTGGAGGGCACGACGACTTTTACGCCGGGGTGGTTGGCGAGGATGTTTTCGGGCGTGTGCGAGTGGGTCGCGCCGACGTTGGTGCCGCCGTTTGCCGGGCCGCGGATGACGATGGGGCAGTTAATGAGCCCGCCGGACATGTAGCGGACGTTGGCGGCGTTATTGAGGATCTGGTCAAAGGCGACCGAGTAAAAACTCCAGAACATGAGCTCCATGACGGGGCGCAGGCCGAGCATTGAGGCGCCGACGCCCATGCCGATGAAGCCCGCCTCGGAGATGGGAGTGTCGACGATGCGCCTGGGGCCGAAGCGCTCCAGCAAGCCCTCGGAGACTTTGTAGGAGCCGTTGAACTGGCCGACTTCCTCGCCGAGGAGGACGACGGCTTCGTCGCGCTCGATTTCTTCGGCCAGGGCGTGGCGGACAGCTTCGCGATAAGTGATGGTGGGCACGGGCGGAAAAAGGAGAACTGGGGGTTGGACCTGCGTGTCGTGAGCGAGTGTGTGCGTGGTGGCGGGTAGCGGGCTCGCGTTTGCTTTAATCAAAGAAGAGGCGCCCGCCGGAGGTGCGCTGCGACGGGTTGTCGGCCTCCCAATATACGTCGCGTTGGATGTCCTCAATGGTGGGCCAGGGGCTCGCCTCGGAAAACGCGACGGCGGCCTCGGCTTCGCTGCGCGCTTCGTCATTGATTTTCTTGATGAGGGCTTCGTCCAGAATCCCTGCGGTGAGGAGCTGGTTTTGGAAATTCTGGATCGGGTCCTTGGTCTGCCGGTAGGCTTCGATCTCCTCCTTGGTGCGGTAGGTGTTGTCGGGGTCGGCGACGGAGTGGCCGCGGTAGCGATAGGTGCGGATCTCGATAATCGCGGGGGCGGAGGTCTCGCGGGCGCGGCGCAGGTACTTATCCATCGTGGCGCGCACGGCGTAGAGGTCGTGCCCGTCGCAGGCGTCCCAGGCCATGTCGTAGCCCTCGGCGCGTTTGGCGAGCTGCCCGGCGGAGCTGCGTTCCTGGCTGGTGCCCATCGAGTAGCCGTTGTTTTCGATAACGAAAATGATCGGCAGCTGCCAGAGCGCGGCGAGGTTGTAGGCTTCGTGGACGGCGCCCTGATTGACCGCGCCGTCGCCCATGAAGGCCATCGCGGCGCCGTGCAGGCCTTTGTATTTGATCGCGTAGGCGAGGCCGGTGCCGAGTGGGATTTGCCCGCCGACGATGCCGTGGCCGCCCCAGTAGTTTCGATCCGGCGCGAAGTAGTGCATCGAGCCGCCCTTGCCCTTCGAGCAGCCAGTGGCCTTGCCGTAGAGCTCGGCCATCAGCTCGTTCATCCCCATGCCGACGGCGAGCGCGTGGCCGTGATCGCGGTAGGCCGTGATGACGTGGTCGTCCTTGCCCATCAGCGAACAGCAACCGACCGCGACCGCCTCCTGGCCGATGTACAGGTGCAGGAAACCGCCGATCTTCTTGGCCTGATAGGCGCGCAAGCTGCGCTCCTCAAAACGGCGGATGCGCACCATCGTGCGGAATAGCTCAACTCGCTCTTCGCTCGTGAGCGCCTGGTTTACTGCTACGGAGGCGAAGTCAGTCTCGGCAGTGGGCGTCTTGGCGTTCGTTTTTTTGCTCAAGGGGAGGAGTCGTTTCGGGTTAAAAGAGGGCGAGTTTTCGGTGGGGCTGCGGGAAATCAAGAGCGTTTATGTCAGAGGGCAGGCAGCGCGATCTCGCGTCGCCTTTGCGCGCGGCGTTTTGCGCGCGCGCTCTTACGCTGATCTGCCCGTGCCGGCTGCGGTGACCTGCTCAATTTCGATGGAAATGGGCGCACCCGGCGAGCAATCGGCGCGCAGCGCAACGAAGCCTTCGCGGTAGCGATCGTAGATCGGCCAGAGCGCCTTCCGGTCAGTTTCGGGAATGGGCAAGCCCTCAATCGCAGCGCGGCTAAAGAACCCAAACTGCCCCTCGCTGATCGCTGGCGGCAGCGCCTCGATAGGCCGCTTGCAGCGGAACAGAAACATCAGCCAGTGTGTGTCCCCCTCGTAGGCTTTTTCAGCGATCATCGCGAACAGGTGCAAGTCACCCGCGCCGATCTCGAAGCCCGTTTCCTCGCGCGTCTCGCGCACCGCACACTCGAAAGGCGATTCGCCGCTAGCCATTTCCAGCTTGCCGCCGATCGGGCTCCAGATGCCGAAGTTGGGCGGCTTGGCGCGCAAGATCAGCAGGTGCTCGCCGCGCGCATTTTCGAGAAAAACCAGGACAGAGATTTTGTAGGGCAAAGCAGGGGGCATGACAGCGTGCTGCCTCAAGCCCTCGCGAAAAGCGAGCGCGTCCCGCATGGAGCCCTCAATGCGCTTCGCCACGCGTCCGGGTGGGGAGCCGTCTTTTATGAATGACAGGTGTGTTTGTGAGGCCAAGGTGGCGGGCGCCCCGAGTGACTGACAGGTGAGTGGGGCTGCGAGAACTCCCCGCCCCATGAGAGCCCAGCAACAGGTCGTGATTGAGTGTGGCGCGGCTCATGTCTCGGTCGCCGTGTTTTCGGCCGGCAGTGGGGCGCCCGCGAGTGCGCGGCATGCGCCTTTCCCGGGGCGCGCTCCTGCGCTGCGGCGGGTGGCTTGCGCGCGCGAAAACTTTGTTACTTCACCCGCTCACAGCGCGGCTTGGCCCATGCAGGTGGCCGCCGCGCTGGAAGTCGCGCTCTCCAGCTTGCGGATAAAAAAAGGAAGCGCCTGCCGCCTGTGTCTGCCGGGGCATCTTGTCCTCACCAAGCGCGTGGCGACGCCGCTGGTCGCCGTTGAGAAGCGCACAGCGGCACTGCATTTTGAGGCAGTACAACATATTCCTTTTGCGCTCGATGAGGTGGCTTGGGGCGCGCTTGAGCTCGGCAGCGCGGGCGGCGAGCTCGATTTGCTTTTGGCGGCGGCCAGGCTCGAGGCGCTGGAGCCGCTTTGTGCAGCAGTCGAGTCGGCAGGGCTAATCCCTTGCGCTTGCGAACCGGCTGCTCTCGCATTGTGGCGGGCCATCGCGCTGACGCAGCGCACTGGCGACGCTGCTGACGCCAAGTCATCGCTGTTCGTCGACGTCGGGGCGCGCTCGACGCAGGTCGTTTTATTCAACCGGGAAACGGGGGCGCTTGGGCTGCGCACAATCGCGCTTGGGGGAAATTCGCTGACGGCTGCGATTGCCCAAAAACTCGGGATCGATTTTGCGGACGCAGAAGCACTCAAGGTGAGCGGCTCCGTTTTTGACGGTGGCTCCAGCGCGGTGAACGGCCTGCCCGGGTCAGCAGCGGTGCAAAACTGCTTCGCGGAGTTTTCGGCCAGGCTGGCGGCCGAGCTCACGCTGACGCAGCTCGCGTACTTGCGGCAGCCGCAGGCCGAGCCGCCAACGCATATCCATATGTGCGGTCGCGGCAGTCTTCTGCCCGGGCTTCGGGAGAAAGTCAGTGCTGCGCTCAAGCTTCCTGTGGCCGAGTTTCCCATCCCTGCTGCGCTCCAGATTTCCCCGGAGGCATCGATGCCCGGCGCACCCGCTGCGGGCGACTTGTTCGCGTCCTACGGCTGCGCAGTCGGAGCGTTTTTACCGGCTGCGCAACGGCTCGACCTCTTGCCGCCGCAACGGCGCGCGCAACGCGAAGCGCGGCGGCGGCGCCCGTGGGGCTTGGCCGCTGCGGCCATTCTTGCGCTTCTCCCTGCGCCGTTACTCGTCCGGCAGCGCGCTGCGATTGCGCGAGCCCACGCGCAGTCGATGGCCATCGACACGGCCACGGCCCCGCTGTTGCGCTTGAGTGCGAGTAATGCGGCTGCGGAAGCGCGCTTGGGCGAATTACAGGCCCGACTCGCCCAAGTGCGCGCGCTCGACGCGGAGCGGACGCTCTGGCTCCGCTTTTTGGCCGATCTTCAAGCGCGGTTGACCGAGGTCGGCGATGTGTGGCTGGAGCGGCTGCATTATGCGGGAACCGCGGATGCTGAGGCTGAGGCGGAGTTAGCAGCGTCCGGCAACTTGGGCGCAACCACCGCGGCTGCCCGTGTGGAAATCGGTGGTTGGCTTCTGGAGAGCCGCCCAGCGGACGAGGCGACACAACGGCTTTTCGACGCACTCCAGTCTTCCGCGTTTGTGCAACGGATCGAGCGCGAGCGCTACGACCGCAGCCGCCCGGGCGTGATCCATTTCGATGCAGAGCTCCTCATCAACCCCTAGCAGCCGCTCTAGCCCCATCCTCATTTTGAAGCTCAGCTTCCCACATCTTCGTCCGGGCGGACTTCCTGCGTTACTCGCGGCAGCCGCACTCGTTTTTGCGGGACAAGTTTTGTGGCTTGTCTGGGGCGCAACAACCTTGCGCAAAACCGGGTCACAACTCGCGGCCAAGCAACGCCAACTCGTCGCGCTTGAGCAAGCGCAGCCTGCCCCCACGCAGGCGGTCGCCGATGCACTTGAGGCCGACATTGCCGCCGCGCGCCTCGCCCTGCGCGAGGCGGAGGCCCTGTGGCGCGACAACGCGGTTACGCGTGCGCTTTCGGCCCGCCCGGGAAACGGTGAGGCAACTGCCGCCGCGCCGCCGCTCACCCGCCGTGCCGCGTATTTCGACCTCGCGCGCTATCGCCAGGATATGATCCGCCTCGCGCAAGGTCACGGGGTGGAGCTCAGCACTGAGCCGCACTTTGGTTTCAGCGACTACGCCAACGAAGGCCCCGCCGAGGCGGATATCCTCCGCGTCTACAAACAGCGACTCGTCCTTGAGCAGGTCGTGGGCGCGCTCCTGCACAGCCGTCCGCAACGATTGCTCGCAGTCAGTCGCGCAAGTGCTGATGCCGATTCACCGGCAGCGACTGTGGCAGCTTGGGGCGAGGTGAACGCGAGCAACCTTGGGCTGCGCGCTGAAGGCTCGCGCGCTGCGTTTCAAATCCGCTTTCGCGGGCGCACCGCCGCCTTGCGCGATTGGTTAAACGCGCTGGCCCGCGCCCGCCTGCCCGTCGTCGTTCGCAGCATCACAGTCGAGCCCGCCGCTGAGCGGCAGCGTGTGCCTGGCGGGGCGGGCTTGCGTTCTTCTTTGCCCGCTCAACACGAAACTGCCGAGGACGGCTTCGAGCTCCTCGCAAGGCCGACCGACAGCGACTTTCTGGTGACGCTCGACTATGTGGAGTTTTCTGCAAACGAGGCCGAGCCAGATCGTCGGGCAGCAGCTACCGGGGAAATCGCTGAGCCCGCCGCCGACACGGATAATGCGACCCCAGTCGACAACACGTTTTCCCCGCCGCAGTGGGCCGCCGCTCAACCGCAGCGGCGCGGCGCGCAGTGGCTTTTCGACCTCTTCACTCCGCCCGAGATTTTTTACCATGCCGAGTCGCGGCAGTTTCGTGTTACAGCGGCTCAAGGCTCGGCCGAGGGGCCGGTCGCCTCTGCTGCGCTCGCGCTTGCAGGGCCCGGTCGCGACCACGTGCCCCGACTCCTTGAGCTGAGATACGAAGACTACCCACTGCAAGTGAGCGGCTACCTCAGCAACGGGGCGGGGGAGGCACCCATAGGGCTTTTTGAAAACCTCCAAAATGGCGAAACCCTGCTCCTGCGCTCGGGAGATCAAGTGCCGTCGCTCGGTGTCGAAATTCTCGCCCTGCAAGTGGAGGCCGCTCCGGAACCTCCCGAGCGCATGACACTGCGCCCACCGCGAGCTACCGCCACAATCCGCGCCGCGACAGGTGAGCAACTGATCCTGCGCGAAGGCGAACGAGCGAAAGGTCATCGCTTGGTGGCTCGACTCGAAATGGACGGCCAAAATCGCGACCTGCGCGAAGGAGAGACCTGGCAGAGCCCCGACGGCCACTCACTCGAAGTCGAAAAAATCGAGCCCGTGCCCTCGCCGCGCGTTCTCCTGAAACACCACCGCCCCGATGGCTCCCCGCCCGAAACCACCTGGCTGGAACTCGACAGTCCGCAGTAAGCCATTCTGGAAAAGAAAGAAAATCGAAGGCCCTTTTAGGGGAAAAGGCCGCGGGCTTGTTTGGCGTGGGCGACGAGGCGGCGGTTGAATTGGTATTTGGCGCGTTGGGCCTCAGGGCACTGCATTAGAGCGGAGGGGATTTGGGAGTGGGGGTAGTAGCGGTTTTTCTAAGATATAAATGGGATTTATTCTCATTGATTGGGCAGGGGTTTTTACCCGCTTTGGGCGGTTACTTATTATGAGTAATCGTTATGCTCGTCCCCTTGTTCGTAGTCAAAATCGCCTCCTGCTGGTATTAATGATGCTTTTCGGCATGACGGCTGGCGGTACTACGGCGGCACTGGCGCAGCGGGTTGAGGCTCGTTTGCCGGGCTCCCCCGCAGAGGGGGGGAGCAATGCCGGAAGCGGTGACGATGTTTTGGTTTTGGCGGCGTTTGAGGTTTCGGGCGATCAGGTGGAGCGCACGGCTTACGAGGGGAATATGGATCTGATGCGCACGGAGTACGATGTGCAGCCTTACTCGATCATCGGCCGCGAGTACATCAGCCGTTCGGGCGCGACGACGGTCGAGGATTTGCTGCGCCAGCAGTTGACGATGAGCACGGCGTTTTCGTCGGGCGCGCAGAGCGCGACGGGTTATGGCGGCAGTGCGAGCAGCTTTAGCCTGCGCGGGCTGAGCTCGGCCGAGACGCTGGTGCTGATCAACGGGCGGCGGGTCGCAGGCGTAGGCCGCAGTGCGAGTACGGAGGCGAGCGATCAGCCTGACCTCAACGGCATTCCGCTGGCGGCGATTGAGCGGATCGAGGTGCTGCCTGCTTCGGCTTCGGCGATCTACGGCGCGAGTGCCTTGGGCGGCGTGATCAATGTGGTGCTGCGCCGCGGGTACAGCGGGCACGAGTTTAACACGCGCTACGAAACGACCGACGATGGGCACGCCTCGATCGAGACTTTTAACTGGACGTCGAGTTTCCAGTTTGAGGGCGGGCGCAGCGAGTTGCTGATCTCGGCGCAGTATCAGGACACGCGGGCACTGTATGTGCATCAGCGCGATTTCAGGCAGAAGGGCCGCCAGCGGATTTTGGAAAACGATCCGGCGGCATTTTACACCGACGCGGGGACGACGGGCAACCCGCCTTGGGGCGCGCTGGTAAACATCCGCAGTCGCGATGGGAGCCCGCTTTTCGGGCCGGGCTCGTCGCACTTTACACACATCCCGCTGGGCTATCGCGGTTGGCAGATCGACGGGCTCCAGCCGTTGATCGACAATCAGGGGACCTACAACCTCGACCTCGCGCGCGGCATGGCGAGCGGCTTCTCTGCCGACGAGGAGCTGATCGGTGCCTCGCGCTCAAAGTCCTTTAGCCTGAACGGGAGCCGCGAGATGACGGAGCGGCTGCGCGTGTTTCTCGACGGCGGCTACTCTCACAGTGAGCAAAATCCGTATGACACGTGGTATGGTGCGCGAGTGGTGACTCTCGCGGCGGACTCGCCGAACAATCCCTTTGGCCAAGATGTTGCCGTCGCGTATCCGGTGCGCAATGCCGACCGCCGAAACAGCTCCGAGGTGAATACCACGATCCGCGGCGAGCGCGTGGCGCTGGGCTTCGAGTACGAGCTGCCGCGCGATTGGCGCCTGGTGGGCAACTACTCGTGGAGTCACTCGGTTAACCACCACATGTACTTGACGCGGCACGGCAGCCCGACGCGTGAAGAGGCGATTCACGACGGGATCCTGGATGTGCTGCGCGATACGACTTCGTTTCCGACGCTGATCGATGATTATGCGGCGCCCCTGCACCGGCTCACCAACTCGTGGTCGGGAGATAGTACGCTGCGACTCGCGGGGACGCTGGGCGAGGGCTGGTGGTACGGAGGGGCGATCACGCTGGCGAGCGGGGTTGAGCATCGGGAGCTGCGCAGCTCCAATGTAGCGGGCAGCAGCAGCGACCTGCACCCGCCGCCGACCTATCGCCGCCAGCAAACCGACAGCTTTTACGCCGAGACGAGCGTGCCGCTCGTCCACGCGGGCCGCAGCATCCGCGCGTTGTACGCGCTGGACGCACAAGTCGCCGTGCGGCACGAGCGCTACAATGTGGAGTCGGTCGGCAGCGAGTACGACACGACGGTGCCCACTTTCGGGTTTCGCTGGCTGCCAGTGCAGGAGCTGATCCTGCGCACCTCGTACGGGCGGGGCTTTCGCGCGCCGACTTATGCGCAGCTCACCGTGCCCACTTTTTCCACGAGCCTGAGCACGGTGAACGATCCGCGCCGCGGCGGCGAGGCAGTCGAGGTCCGTCGGCTGACTGGCGGGAATCCCGACATCGTGCCGGAGACCTCGCGCAACCTGAACATCGGCCTCGTGTGGAGTCCGCGCGCGGTGCCCGGGCTGCGCCTGAGTGCCGACTGGTTTAAAATCGAGAAACGCAACAACATCACCTCGCCCGGCACGCAGACGATCCTCGACGAAGAAGCACTCTTCCCCCACCGCGTGATCCGCGCCGCTCCCGATCCGGGCGACCCCTACGGCGTGGGGCAGGTTCTCGAAGTCCACACCTACTCGATGAACATGCTGATGCTGGAAACCTCGGGGATCGACCTCGGTGCGCGCTATCGACTGCAAACCGGCTCGGCGGGCGATTTTGAGACTGCCATAAATGCGACCCTGTCGGACTACTACCGCACTCAGACCTCGGTGACCTCGGGCGTGATCAACCGCCTGGGCGTGCCCTCCTACAGCGGCCCGCTGGAGAAGCGGATCAACGGCAGCCTTAGCTGGAACCGCCGCCAGTGGAACATCGGCTGGGCCACGCAGTACTACGGCAGTTACCGGCTCAGCCCAACCGGTCGGGGCAGCACGACCTCGATTCGCAGGCAAGGCGGGCCGCGCGTCGCCAGTCAGATTTACCACGACCTCTTCGTGCGCTACCGGCTCGCCGCGCGCCGCCGCGCCCTCTCCAACGTGGAGCTGACGCTCGGAGTGAAGAACGTCTTCGACAAAGCCCCGCCCGTGGACATGTCGCGCAGCTACTACTACAGCACCTTCGGCGACCCACGCCTGCGCCGCCTCTACGCCAACGTGAAGAAAACGTTTTAGCAGGAAAAGGCGCGCCCAGCCTTGCTCGCGATATCGAGGAATGGGCCAGCCCTGCTTGGGCAAAACCGCTCGTGTCCATGACCGCAGTTTGGCTGCGGGAGGGCCACTGAGTGAGCGCTCTTGAAATAAAAGTTTGCGCTCCGAAATTTTTGTCACATCGGGTCTGCGCGGTTTCCCCAACCGTTCCCCCCTAGCACCCCAATGCCCCTTGTTTGGACAACTCTGTTGAGTCGCGCCTGCTTAGGCTCTGCACTTGCTTGCGCCGGGGGCTGGCAGCAGACACGCAGTGTCTGCTCAGAGCTTGGGCCGCTGTCGAGCTGTCGAGCTGTCGAGCTGTCGAGCTGTCGAGCTCATGTTGACGCGCTGACTCGCCCGTCAAGTAGGGATTTCGCCCTTTTTTCAGAGGGGCAAGCGGCTCTGCTTGCCGCATCTGTTTTTCATGAGTGGCCGCGTTCAGGAGGCGGCCTTTCGCATTCCCACCCGCTGCACTCGCCGGCCCCGTGCGAGCAGCGGGCTTTTTCGTGCCTTTCCCCAAGCCGCTGAGTTTTCAGAGCGGTTTCTGTAAACCATAACCCCAACCCCTAAAAAGCATATGAAACGACAAGCTTGGCTTGTGCCTGCATTACTCGCTTTGGGCCTGCCACTAGCAGGGCACGCCCAGAGCGTAAATCCCCGAGACTCACTCCTCGACCAGTCCGCCACAGAAGAGTTTGTAGAGCTTCCTGTATTCGGCGTATCCTCTGATCGGGTAGATGGCTACCGTGCGGTCGACTCTTCTACGGCACGTATACGCCGAGAGTTGATCGATACTCCGACTACCATCAATGTTATCACCAGTGAGTTCATGGATGATATCGGTGCGGCCTCCATCACCGATGCGATCATGTACGTTTCCGGTGTCGGCCCTGCTCCGATGTCTGGACTGGCTGGCCTGCGTGACGATGTGATGATTCGCGGTTTTCAAGCCCACATGCGCACCATTGATGGCTTTGTCGGGTTCGGCTCCTTTCAGGCCTCGATTGACCCCGCGGTTATCGAGCGTGCTGAAGTGCTGAAGGGCCCCAATGAGTTTCTCGTCCCTCAAGGTGAGCCCGGCGGTGGTTACAATGTTGTTACCAAGTCGCCGCTGTTTGACCCGTTTAACGAGGTTAAGGTCGAGGTTGCGGATAACTACTTTGGAAATAGAGCCGTATTCGATATGACCGACCGCGTCCCGGGAACCGAAAACTTTGCCTGGCGCATTATTGGCTCATGGCGCGATTCTCCTTCCTATGTTCCGGGCAGGCTTATCAACAAGACGCTGAACCCCATGCTTACATGGAGGCCCTCCTCCTCTACTCAGCTAAAAGTTAAAGTAAACCTCTTTAACTGGAGACAAACGGGTCGGCAGGCAGGTAACCATAATACCCTGCGGATCCGGGATGATGTCCCCCACGGTACTGTTATCTCTGTAGATGACATTGATCCTCGGACAAAGCCTGACTCTGCAAATGGCCACGCAGACTGGAAATATAAGGATGTAAAACCCCGGCGTGTGACGACTGAGTTTACCACCAAGCTTTGGGAGCAGGTCAGTCTACGTGTCGCTGGGCTCTACGAATATCGCCCGTACTACTACTTTCAGGGAGGTACCCGTTTAGATGTGGATTGGGGCGGGACCCGAATCAATCCCCTGACAGGTGAGTATAGCCCTACCGAAACCTGGACCCGCCTGGACCCGCTCCAACCTTACGATCCAGTAACCAATCCGCTTATTACTGCTCCTTACAATCCTGTTCTTAATAGTGTGGCACTGTATGAAGAAGAGAACTACAACTACGCAGAGGAGGTTCACTACCAAGCTGATCTGTACGGTGGATTTGATTTCGGAAACTTCAGGGGTGCTCCCTTGGGTACATTTAGTGCGGCAGTCGGGGCATCCTACGGGAGTGGGCATAGCGAAAACAAGTGGGTTCATCAAGTCCCCAAACAAGAAGATATTACCGGAAGTCCCTATTTCGATTTTGATAACCGGTGGAGTTTTGTCCCACCTCGCCCTCAGAAGAGCTCGGACGAGAAGAGGGTAGACGTGCACACGGCAAACCCCAAGACGAGGAGGTCACAGTTCTACATCAATACGCAAACCGACTTCTTCCAGAAGCGGTTCCAGATTAACCTGGGGCTCACCCATCGCCAGCAGCGGAGCGAAGGAGATATAAACTATACCACTGAAAACTTCACCAGGAACTATAGCACGGTAAAAAAGACAACCCCCACCGTCGCTGCGCTCTATAAAGTAACTCCACAGACTTCTGTTTATGCGGCTCACACCAAAAACTCCGATCCGGGACGTCACTGGAATGGATCTGAAGATGTCGATCACTGGAGCGATGGCCGGATGTATGAGGTTGGCGCGAAGCAGGAGTTTTTCAACAGGCGCTTGTTTGTTACGGGGTCCTACTTCGATATAGCCAAGACCAATATCGTATCGGGGCATCCTGACAACTGGCAGTTTCCTGAGGGGAGTCAGGACCGATTTGCCGATATTCTTTCGGATCGGTCTACCAAGGGATTTGAGTTCGATGTGACCGGAGCCATTACGCCTAACCTCAGTGCGGTTGCCAGTTATACCAAGATGAAGGTTCGTGATGAGCGCGGCCAGCCGATGTGGAATGCCGCAGAGGTGATGTATAACGCCATGGTCAAGTATAGCTTCAGGAATGGCCCCGCAACGGGCTTAAACCTGAACTTCGGCTTCAATCACGTAGGTAAGGTCGCCCCGGAGGGAAGTCGTATGACCGACCTGGGCGTGTTGATTACGCCCGAGTTCTATGTTCCTGCCCGGACGATATTCAATGCTGGAGCTTCGTATAAATATCGTTCTGTGAGTTTCCAGCTCAACGTGGAGAACGTGTTTGACAGGAGAATCGTTTGGGCTGCCCAAGGGCGCGAAAGTGTTGGCATTCACCCCAAGCGTAACATCCGCCTGACTACGAGTTATAGCTTTTAAGAGCGGTCGCTCTTAAAACATCATTTGAGATCAGCGGGCCACTATAGTGGCCCGCTTTTTTTGGGGGAGTTTTCTTCGTACTTCACCAGCTGCGTTTTTAGCTGTGGGTGGAGTCGATGAGTTCGCAGAAGTAGTGGATCAGGAACAAGTGGGCCTCCTGGCAGGCGGCGGCGTTTTCGCTCGGGATGGTGAGGGCGCAGCCAGCGAGTGGGGCGGCGGCTCCGCCTCCGCGGCCGAGGAGCGCGATGCTTTGCAGGCCGAGGGCCTTGGCTTCGTGCAGGGCGGCTACGATATTGGGCGAGTTGCCGCTGGAGCTGATTGCCACGACGAGGTCGCCGGGGCGGGCGAGGCCGGCGATTTGGCGCGCGAAGACTTGGTCAAAGCCGTAGTCGTTGCCGATGCAACTGAGCAGCGAGCCGTCGGAGGAGAGCGAGATGGCGGGGAGCGCGGCGCGGCTTTTCTTGTAGCGGCCGACGAGCTCGGTCGCGAAGTGGGCGGCCTCGGCCGCGCTGCCGCCATTGCCACAAATGAGGAGCTTTTTGTCGTGTCGGAGCGTTCCGAGGATGAGCTCGGCGGCGCGGTCGATTTGGGGGCGGATGCTGTGCAGGGCCCGCAGGGCGGCGACGCTGGAGTCGATGGCGGCAGCAAAGGTCATGGCTCGTGTAGCTAATGCGGAAGCCGCCAGCCGCAAAGCTAAACGCTCGGCCAGGCTGGTGCCTTGTTGCTCAGGAAAATCGGAACTCCACTGCGCGTGGGGCGGTGGCGTGGCGCCACGTGCCATTCAATTTGCGATTTTGCTGCGTGCGCTTCGCGCCCGCACAAAATCGCAAATTGAAAGAACCATCCCCCAGTCGCGTTGCGACTGGGGGGGGGCAAAAAAGCGAATGAAGCGGGGAACCCATTGGGGCGCGCCGAAAAAGTTTATGGGTTAAATTCCCACCTGACCGCCGGTCATGGATTTCATTCTACTGTGCGGCTTGCTGTCGGGCGGAACGCCCGACGGGCAAGCCGCACAGTAAATGGGTGCAGGCACCGCCTGCCGCCCCGCGCGTAGCGGAAGAGCCTGCTGTTTGGTTTGGCCCGCGTGTGCTGCAAAAGGAAGGGTAGACACGGGGGGCGGAGCTGGTTCGCTCTGCGCTTCCCCCAACCATGCGCTTGCGCCAGATCACGCTTCAGGATTTTCGGAACATCCCGCTGGCGCGTTTGGAGTTTCGCGGACGGCAGAGTTTTCTCTTGGGCCCCAATGGGCAGGGGAAAACGAATCTGCTGGAGGCGGCGGGGTTCATCACTGCGCTGCGCTCGTTTCGCACGCGCGAGCCGCGTTTGCTGGTCGGCCACGGGTCGCGGGAGGCCGCGATTCGCTGCGAGGTGGAGCACGAGGTGCACGGCGCGGTGGAGTTGTTGATCAAGCTGCGCGCGCAGGCGCGGGAGGGGCGCGAGCTGTGGCGAGATGGCGAGCGCGTGCCGCGGCTGGCGGGGCACTTGGGGGCGTTTCCGACGGTGGTGTTTTCGTCGCAGGATATGGCGCTTCTGCGCGGCGCACCGGCGCTGCGGCGGCGCTGGCTGGACTTGACGCTGTCGGCGATTGACGCGGACTACCTCGGCTTCCTGCAAAGCTATCATCGAGCCTTGGCGAATCGTAACAGCTTGCTGAAACGCGGGGCGGGAGGGGCGACGGACGGCGAGCTGGCGGCTTTTGAGCGGGCAATGGCTCCGGCGGCAGCACAGATCGTGGAGCGGCGGCGGGTGGGCTTGGCGGCCTTGGGGGAGCGTTTGCGTGTGGCGAGTGAGCGGCTCGGCGGTGCTGCCAACGAGGGGCGCGAAGCCGCGCTGCGCTACGCGCCGAACTTTGATCCGGGCGCAGGAGCGGCGCACACGGCGCCGCGCGGACAGGCGGCTGACCAAGGGGCTGTTCAGCCCGCCGCTGTTTCGGGTGAGGGGAGCACCGGGGCCGCGACAAGCGCACCTGCCCTCGCGGCGGCGTGGGTGGAGCGTTGGGCGCGTGGGCGGGAGCGCGACCGGCAGTTTCGCAGCACCTTGAGCGGGCCGCATCGCGACGATTTTGAGTTTTTGCACGGCGGCCTGGCCGCGAGCGATTACGCCTCGGAGGGGCAGCAGCGCGGGCTCGTCCTCGCGCTGCGGCTGGCGCAGGCGGCGTGGTTTCGCGAGAGGACGGGCCTGCGACCGGTGCTGCTGGCGGACGATGTGCTGGGCGAGCTCGATCCGGTGCGGCGGCAGCTTTTCTGGGAGGCGGTGGATCCCGACTCGCAGATGATCGCGACGGGCACTGCGCCGCCGGATGCCGCGCTGGGCGAGTGGCAATTGTTTCGCGTCAATCAGGGTGAATTTATGGAAGCAAGCCTCCCTCAGCCCCAGGCCCCGGTGGCGCATCTGGAGGCGCTGCGGACTCCTGTTCGCGCGACTGAGGAGAGGGCAGGTGCCCAATCTGCAGTCGGGGCTGTGGGGAATCAGGAGGTGCTGCCATGATCGCCGACTGGGGGCTGTGGGAGTGGATCCTGGCTGCGGCGTGTGCGCTGATCATCGGGATCTCGAAGACAGGGCTCGCGGGGCTGGGCATGCTGGCGATTGTGATGTTCGCCAATCTGATGCCCGCGAAACTGTCGTCGGGCTTTGTGCTGCCGATGTTGATCATGGGAGATTGCGTGGCGGTCGCGGCGTACCGGCGCGAGGCGCAGTGGGGGATGCTGCTGCGCCTGTTTCCGTGGACGGGGCTCGGCGTGCTCTGCGGCTACTTCGCGATGGGCCGGTTTAGCGACCGCGAGGCGGGTTTCTTTATCGGCGCAATCATCCTGGTGTTCATCGCGGTGCACGTGTGGCGGCAGCGGCGTGCGGCGCAGCAACGGGCGGCCCGGCCCGCGGCGGGCGAGGGGCGGGAGGGCGGCACGACCGGCGAGGCAGCCGAGCCGGAGCACGGGCTGTGGTTTGTGGCGACCTTTGGCATCATGGCGGGCTTCACGACCTTGGTGGCCAATGCGGCGGGGCCGATCATGGCGATTTACCTGTTGGCGATGCGGCTGCCGAAGATGCAGTTCATGGGCACGGCGGCTTACTTTTACCTGCTGATGAACTGCTTCAAAGTGCCCTTCATGATCGACCTGGGGCTGATCAATTGGGCGAGCGCAAAGGGGAACCTGCTCCTCGCGCCTGCGGTGCTCATCGGCACGGTGATCGGTCGCGCGATCCTGCACCGGATCAACCAGCGGCTTTTTGAGAATATCGCACTGCTGCTCTCGGTCGCGGCCGGACTGAACTTGCTGTATCGCTCGTGGAGCGGCTGAGTTTTCCCTCAATGCCGAAGCCAAGCTCCACCTGCTCCCGTCATGTCCGCCCCTGATCCTGCCTCCTTATCTCTTTCGGTTGCCGAGCTGGGCGAAAACCTGGCCGCCGTGCAGGCGCGAATCAATGCGGCCTGCGCGCGCAGCGGGCGCGATCCGGCCTCGGTGCGGCTTGTGCCCGTGAGTAAAGCGAAATCGGTCGAAATGCTGCGCGCGGCTTACGCGGCGGGTGCCCCGGCGCCCGACCCGGAACCGAATGCGGAGGCCCCGCGATGAATGTGCGCCAGATGTGGAAGGCGAAGCTTGAGGGCTTGGCCGTGCCGCGAGCGGGCGGGCGGCGCGCGAGCGCGGCTGCTGCGGCAAGCTTCGCCGGCGACTCAGGCCGCCCCTCCCCCCTCTCCCGCACGGCATTTGAAGGGCAGGTACTGGGGATCGATCCCAGCTTGCGCGGGACGGGGCTGGCAGTGATCGAGTTTAGCGCGGGCCGGCCTCCGCTCTTGTTGCATTGTCGTACGGTCGCGATTCCGCAGCGCGTCCCGATGCCCGAAGCGCTGGCGCGGATCCACCGCGCGGTGTCGGAAGCGCTCGACGGGCGCAGCGTGCAGCATGTGGCAGTCGAGCAATCGATCTATGTGCAGAATTTCCAGACCGCGCAGATTCTCGGCTCGGCGCGCGGCGCGGCGATTGCGGCTGCGGCACTGCGCGAGCTGCCGATTTTTGAGTACGGCCCGACGCGGATCAAGCGGGCCATCGTCGGCACGGGCCGCGCTAGCAAAGAGCAAATGCAGCGGATGGTGATGAGCCTCGTAGGCCACGGCCGCACGCTCGCGCCCGACGAGGCCGACGCCGCAGGCGCGGCACTCTGCCACGCGTTCACTTATCGCGGCGAGCAGTAGCCTGGCCCACTGCGCGTGGGGCGGTGGCGTGGCGCCACGTGCCATTCAATTTGCGATTTTGCCCGTGCGCTTTGCGCCCGAACAAAATCGCAAATTTAAAGGACTCCCCCCTGTCGCGTTGCGACAGGCAGTCTTCGACTGTTTTTATGCGCGCGGCCTCGTAGGGCCGCGTCAGAGTGCGATGAAGTAAAAAAAGTCGGCGAAGCGGAGTACCCATTTGGGCGCGGCGAAAAGTTTACGGGTTAAACTCCTACCTGAGCTCAAGTCTGGGAGTTCATTCAACTGTGCGGCTTGTTAGTCGGGCGGGACGCCCGACAGCAAGCCGCACAGTAAATGGGTGCAGGCACCGCCTGCCGCCGCCCGCGTAGGGCAGTGCGGTCGTTGACCGGTTTACTTGGCGGTGAGGCATTCGTTGGCGCGGGTGAGGGCGGCGTCGAAGTGCGGGCGGATGTTTTGGCGGCCGAGTTTTTCGAGAAAGCCGGCCTTGCGCATCATCTCCAGCGGCTGGCGGTGTGGGCCGCTCAAGACGACTTGGCCGCCTGTGGCCTGCATGCGCTCGACGATTGATTCGAGCGCGTTGAGCGCGGTGGCATCCATCGCGGGGACGAGCTGCATGCGCAGGATCAGGACGCGCGGCAGCGGGCTGCTGCTCAGCAGCGCGTTTTCCATTTTCTCGGCGGCGCCGAAGAAGAACGGGCCAAAGATCCGGTACGCGACGACGCCCTCGGGGATGTCCTTGCCGTGGGCGATTTGCTCGGGGGTTTCGAGCTCGTCGCGCGCGGTCACGCGGCTGATCTCGGTGGTCTCGGCCATCCGCTTGATGAAGAGCACGCCCGCGAGCAGGACGCCGACCTGGACGGCGACCACGAGGTCGAAGATCACGGTGAGCGAGCAGGTCGTCAGCAGCACCAGCGCGTCGCTGCGCGGCATCTTTCCCAGCCGCGTGAGCTCGTGCCAATTTCCCATCCGCAGTGCGACGAAGATGAGGACGGCGGCGATGGCACCGATCGGCACGTACCGGGCGAGCGGCGCGAAAAACAGTACCACGAGCAGCAGCACCAGCGCATGCACGATCCCCGCGACCGGTGTGCGCGCGCCTGCTTTTACGTTGGCCGAGGTGCGGGCAATCGCGCCCGTGACGGGGATGCCGCCGAAGAAGGGGCACACCAGATTGGCGATGCCCTGGGCGACGAGCTCGGTGTTCGAGTCGTGCCGATCGTTGGCGAGCCCGTCCGCGACGACTGCCGAGAGCAGCGACTCGATCGCGCCCAGCAGGGCGATTGTGATCGCGGGCCCCATCAGCTCGCCGATCCGCGCGAGCGAGACCTGCGGCCAGGTCAGCGCCGGCAGCTCGCGCGGCAGCGCATCGGCCCCGAAGCGCGAGCCGATGGTCGCGACGCCTGCGCTGTTTCCCCAGTCGAGCAGCGCGACCACGAGCGCGGCCACAGCGATTGCCAGAATCGCCGCAGGCAGCCACGCGGCCTTGAAGCGTGCGGCATGGCGCGGCCAAAAAAACAGGATCGCCGCAGCCCCCAGCGCGACGCCGAGCGTGCGCCAGTTGAGCGCGGGCAGCTGGGCGAAGAGCCAGGCGATTTTCTCGAAAAACTCGCGCGGCGGCACGGCCTCGGCGGGCAGCCCGATGAAGCTCGGGAGCTGCCCCACGATGATCGCGATGGCGATCCCCGTCGTGAAGCCGCTGGTGACCGGATAGGGGATGAACTTGATCAAGGTGCCCAGCCCGCTGAGCCCCATCACCACGAGAATCGCCCCCGCCATGAGCGTCGCCAGCAGCAGGCCATCGTAGCCGTGCCGGTCGATGATCAGCAGGATCACCGTAACAAAGGCGGCGGTGGGCCCCGAGATCTGCACACGGCTGCCGCCGAGCAGCGATACGAGGAAGCCACCGATGATGGCCGTGAAAATCCCGATTGCGGGGATGGGGATCGGCGTCGCGACGCCCGGCGGGATGCTCGCCACGGCCAGCGCGAGCGCGAGCGGCAGTGCGATGAGCGCGACGGTGATGCCCGCGAGCCCGTCTGTGAGGAGTTGCCCTTTGCCAAAAGCCGCGCGCGGCAACGTAAACAGCCGCGGCCTGAACCGCCGCTTCAGCGAGGAGAGGAGAGTATCATTCATGGGGCAGAGCGGCAGACTCCATAGCACACAATGGGCACTCCGGCTAGCGCACAGCTCGGGGTAGAAATCGGCCCGCTTTGCGGCCTCGCCATGCAGGCGGCGGCGGGCTTGCGTGAGCGCTGCATGACGACCAAGTGGCTTCTCATCGATGGCTTTAACCTCGCATTCCGCGCGTTCTACGGGATGCCGGAGCTCACGCGCAGTCGGGATGGTTTTCCGACCGGCGCGCTACATGGCTGGGTGAAGTCGCTCTGGCGTTTGCTCGACAGTCAGGCACCGCGTGGCGCGCTCGTTTTCTTTGACCTCGGCGGCTCGCAAGAGCGGCTCGCGCTGCACCCCGAGTACAAGGCACAGCGCCGCGAGACGCCCGAGCCCCTGCAACAGCAGATCCCCGTCATCAAGCAGCTCACGCGCGCAATGGGCCTGGGCGGGATCGAGCGCGAGGGCGTGGAGTCCGACGACCTGCTCGCCGCACAAGCCGTGGCGCTGGCGCACAGTGGCGAGGCCGTGCAGGTCGTCAGTGCGGACAAGGATTTCGCACAGATCGTCGGCGAGCGGATCGAGCTGCTGCTGCCGCCACCTACGGCGAATCCGCGGCTCGGCTGGCGCAGCCTGGACCCCGCGGGCGTGGTCGAGAAGTTCGGCGTCACGCCCGCGCAGATCGCCGACTACCTCGCACTGGTGGGCGATACGTCGGACAACATCCCGGGGCTCGCAGGCGTCGGGCCAAAGACCGCCGCCAAGTGGTTGCAGGCGCACGGCTCGCTGGAGGGCGTCCTGGCCCACGCCGCGCAAATCAAGCCCGAGCGCTTCCGCGAAACACTCGCCGCCGAGGCGGAGCGGCTGCGGCTCAACCAGCAGCTCACACGCTTCGACCTCTCGCTGCCGACGCTCAGCCGCGCCGCCCTCGCGCAAGCCCAAGCAGTAAATCTGGGCGAGCTCCTCGGCTTGTTGGGCGAACTGGAAATGAATACCGCCCGCGCCGAAGCCACCCGCCGCTACGCCCAACCCGAGCTGTTTTGAGCTCGGCGCACCCGGCGCACCCGGCGCCCCAACGCGCGCACCGCTCATGAAGCGAGTCGAGGACACGGCCCAACGAGGCCGTGCCCAAAAAAAGAGCCTGCGGCTCCCCCTGCGCGGGGGGCGATGGCGTGGCGCCACGTGCCATTGAATTTGCGATTTTGCCCGTGCGCTGCGCGCCCGCACAAAATCGCAAATTTAACGGGACCTCCCCCAGTCGCGTTGCGACTGGGAAGAAACTCAAAATGCGGATGGGGGCGTAAACCCATTGGGGCGCGGAGAAATGGTTTTC
>NZ_LSZQ01000058.1 GCF_001580015.1 Cephaloticoccus primus | reverse complement strand
TAAACCCCCCCCCCCCCCCCACGATAATTGCGTATATATCTCTAGATTAGCGACTTATGCAAGTTTTATTGCGGTTTGGGCGGTGGTGCTCGGGCTCCTCGTGGCCCCGCCTGCCGTGTGGGCGCAGCTCACCCCGCCGAGTGATGTGGTGGTGTGGACGAATGAGGACGGGGACGATGATTGGGACAATGCCGGGAACTGGCTGAGTGGCGGCTCGCCCGTGGCGGGCGAGCATGTGCTGTTCGGGACCCTCGGTACGGGAGGGCTGAATACCGTGACTGCTTCGGGTAATCTCACAACGAGCACGCTGTGGTTCGACAGTGCAGAGGACTACCTCCTGCAAGGCAGCGGCACCCTGACTCTGGGCCCGGCAGGCGGCACCGGTTACCTGATCGTGGTCAATGGCCCGGGTAA
Organism: Cephaloticoccus primus; assembly: GCF_001580015.1. GTDB lineage: Bacteria > Verrucomicrobiota > Verrucomicrobiia > Opitutales > Opitutaceae > Cephaloticoccus > Cephaloticoccus primus. Next base: position 4,419 of record NZ_LSZQ01000058.1, on the reverse strand, counting down.
TACGGCGCAGATCCAGATCAACAAAAACATCGTCATTAACAGTGGTTTGTCGGCGACCGGCTATGCCCAGATCGCCAACCACTCTGCCGGTGTGCTACGGATTGGTGGGAGCCTCAATGCGAACGGTAAGAGCCTGCGTATCCACGGCTCGGGCGCGACCTACGTTACTGGAGCTATTGGTAATGTGCAGAACTTGCGTATCCACGGCTCAGGCCCAAGCGAGTTTGGGGACATAAGCGGCCAATCGATCACGCTCACCCGGTCAGGCAAGACCACCTTCAATGGGAATATTACACTCAATGGAGTGAATCGAAACATAGAGATCAACAATGTCGGCGATGTGGAGTTTAAAGGGGCATTTTCGGGGGTGGCGGGGGTGGGGGTGCCGATAAAGGAGCTGACGATTGCGGGAACCGGCGATGTGCGCTTCGAGAATTTGGTCAATGCTCTGCAGGCTAATATAAACCGCTCAGGGCGTGTGTATTTCGTGGGGGACGCGCGGGCTAGTCAATTCTCCATTTCTGGCGACTCACGTGTCTATTTCTTGGGGGACTTGGTGGCGGATCCACTCTCCCTTTCCGGCAACTCACATGTCTATGCCGCAAGTGTAGGAGTAGGAAGCAGCAGCTATAATCCCCCCAGTCTTAGTGTTGGCGTGGCGGCAGGAGACCGTGCGCGGCTTGTGACTGGTAGTATCAGTGGTAATTTAACTGTTAATGAGGGAAGCTTTGCTGTGACGCGCGGTGCTTCCAGTCTGCGTGTTTTAGTATCCGGAGGGACCTTTGCGCTGCGCAATGACCTCGGCTTGCCCCTCAAGAGTTTTACCGGTAGTTATGGGCAGCCATTTACTTTTGCTGGTAGCGGTTTTATCCGCGCGGAGGGCAGCGATCCGATCGGTGCCCTCTACAGCGACGGCGGGCGAAACAGGCTAGTCGGCAAAGTCCAGCTTACGGGGGTTACGAGTATCGGCGTGCGTGGCGAGCGCGAGGGCGAGCTGGTTATCGGCGACTCGATCACCAGCGCCCCGGGCGGTGGGGGGCTTACCAAGGTGGGTACCGGCTTGCTGACGCTAGGGGGGGCGGGCCTGGGGGCCTACACTGGGGCGACGACGATCCGCGACGGAGTGCTGCGCTTCTCTGGGCCGAGCTCTGGCGTTACTTACAATATGTCGAACCTCGTGTTGAGCGGCGGCATCCTGGAGCTGAGCGGGCCTATCTATCACGTCACGCGCGCACTGGGGACGGGGGCGGGGCAGTTCCGCTGGGCGGGGGATGGCGGCTTCTCGGCCTACGGTGGCGACAAGAGCGTCACAATCGGGGCTGTCGGCGATGTGCTGGCCTGGGGGGGCACCAGCTACTTCGTGAGCAATAGCTCGGCGCTCTTGCTGAGCTCGCGCTATGCGGACGCGGCGATCACCTTTACCAACGCGATCAACCTGGGGAACGGCTTGCGCGAAGTGCGTGTGGCACGCGGTGCGGCAAATGCGCGTGCGATCCTCTCGGGGAAGCTCAGCAGCACGACCAACGCCGGCGGCCTGCTCAAGACGGGTGCGGGCTACCTGTATCTCTCCAACCCGGACAACGACTACACGGGCGGCACCGTCATCCGCGAGGGCGCGCTGGGCATCCATGCCAACCTGTACCACAATAGTGGGGCCTCAAACCTCCAGCTCGACGGCGGGGTGCTCATGATCGACGGGCTCTTCCGCCGCAGCACAGGCACAGGGGCGGGGCAGATCCAGTGGACGGGCTCGGGCGGCTTTGCCGCGCTCAGCGGCGAGCAGACGGTCCGGCTGGGGAACTCGGCCTCGACGCGTACCTGGGAGAGCTTCATGCCCGCGGGGGCCGAGCTGCGCTTCGGCCACTACCAGGCCGAGGGCTCGGTAATCTGGGACACGGGGCTAAATCTCGGCAGCGGCAGCCGCACGATCCGGCTGCTGTGGGACGAGGCCAAAAGCGAGCTGGGCGACGTGCGCTTCACCCGCGAGCTGCGCGCGAGCGCTGCCGCGGTGCTCAATATCGAGGGCTCGGGCAGCCTCGGCACCGGGGTGAATAATGCGAACTTCGAGGCGGGGACGATCAACCTGCGCGGCGCGGGGCTCACCCTGTATGGCGATGGCCGGATGGCCAAGGCCGCCAGCACGATCAACATGCAGGCGGGCGCGGAGCTGTTTTCCAATAACGAGGGGGCCGCCTACTCCAACCGGCTGCACGACGGCACGGCGATCAACATGAACGCCTCGCGGATCCGGCTGCGGGGTAATGCGGGCAAGGCCGTCACCGAGCAGGTGGGCAATCTCCGGATCGAGTCCGGCGCCAACGAGATCCAGATCGAGCGCATCGGGACGAGCGCGGCGGATTTGAAGGCACTGGCGCTCCTGCGCAACGCCGCCTCCCGCGGTACGCTGCGGCTGACGGAGCTCGCCAGCCGCCTGCTGCTGGGCAACTCGGCCGATAATCACGCGCTCAGCAACAATAGCGGGGTAGTGGAGGCAGTCGTCCCGTGGACGCAGGTGCGCATCGATGGCGGGGGCGGGAATCCTTTCTACACCTGGGCGACGCCGGACGATCTCAACGGAGATGCCCTCGTGGGGCTGACTAGCTGGGATTACTGGACTGCGGCGACGCAGTCCAGCACGGGCAACGTCCGGATCGATGCGGCGTCGCTCACCCTGAGTGCGGCGCGGACGGTCAACTCGCTGATCACTACCGGGGCGGGGGCCCTCGATCTGGGGGGCAAGCGGCTGACGATCCACTCCGGCGGGCTCTCGGTAAACTCCGGGGCCAGTCCCTATGTCATCAAGGGAGTCGGGGACAGCCAGATCTTCACTTCCTGGGTCTCTCCCGGAGGGCGGCCCCTCTATGTCCACAGCTACGGCGGCGGCCTGCGCTTCGAGGGTGCTGTGCGGATAGTGTCGAACCGCGACTTGGTGAAGAGCGGTCCGGGCGACCTGGTCTTCGCCGGTACGCGCACGCATAACGTGGGCGCAGTGTACATCCACGAGGGGACGGTCGAACTGCGCAGCGGGCGGCTGTCGGTGACGGGAAATATCACCGTGGGCGACGGCGCAGGCACCGATAGGCTCGTGCTCCCCGCAAACCAAAGCGACCGGCTCATCAAAACCGGCGGCGGGCTGCCGACAATCATCCTCAACGGCACGCCCCACGATCAACGCGGCCCCGAGTACGGCGGCGCACAGGCGATCCTCCAGTTGAGTGGCAACACCCAGCAGCGGCTCGCCAAGCTGCATATCGAAAACCGCGGCACGATCAACTGGGTCGGCGGCAGAGAACCCACGCCCAATATCCTGTGGCTCGACGAGCTGAGCTTCAGCGGGCCCGATGCCATCCTCTTCATGCGCAACTGGTACGAGTTTGAAGACATGCTGCTCGTCCGAAGGGTATTCAACGGCAAGGCCTTCGATACCTCCATGCTGTCTCAGGTGGTCTTCGAGGGCTACCAGAACTACGTGACCCGCTGGAAGGACTACGACAGCGACTTCCTTGAAATCACGCCCTTCGGCTCCGCCGTCCCCGAACCCTCGACCTACGGCGCCATACTCGGCGCACTGGGCGTAGGCGCGTACCTCCTCCGCCGGGGCCGTCGCAAAGCTGCCAATCAGTCCCCACCCGACGGCGAGGCAACGACTCGCCGCCAAATAAAATGAGTCGAAGTTGTGACGAGCCGCCAACGAGCGGCTCGCCCAAAAAAAGGGTCGAAGACCCCTGCGCGGGGGGCGGTGGCGTGGCGCCACGTGCCATTCAATTTGGGAATCGGCCCCGTCGCTGCGCGACGACGCACGATTCCCAAATTTAACGGAGCCTCCCCCAGTCGCGTTGCGACTGGGAAGAAACTCAAAACGCGAATGGAACCGATCTGGGTGAGATGAAGCGATTTGCCGGTGAATCACCGACTGATGGTCGGGCCCTTTCAACTGTGCGGCTTGCGGGTTGTGCGGAACGCACGGCCCGCAAGCCGCACAGTAAATGGGTGCAGGCACCGCCTGCCGCCCCGCGCGTAGCGGAGAAATCTGAGCAGCATCCGCTCTTACCCATGAGTCGGGATGTGTGGGATTCGTGTGTATTGGCGGATGGGGTGTTGGGGCCGTTGTTGTTGCGGTTGGCGCGGGCGGTGGAGGTGCCGTTCAAGCCGCTGTGGAGTAAGCGGATCTTGAAGGAGACCTATCGGATCCAGACGGGGAGCCTGGACTGGGAGCCGCGGCGGGCGATGGGGTTTCGGGCGAGCCTGTCGGATCAATACCCGACCAATCGGGTGAGCGGCTACGAACGGTACCTGCCGCTCTGCCAGAACGGGGAATCCGGCGGCCATGTGTTGGCCTGTGCGCTGGCGGCGCGGGCCGACAAGATCGTGACCCACAGCCTGCGCAACTTTCGCGCCGAGCAGCTCGCCCCGTGGGCA
>NZ_LSZQ01000057.1 GCF_001580015.1 Cephaloticoccus primus | reverse complement strand
GCCGCGTGCTGCACCCCGACGATTACCTGCTGGAGCTGTACCTGCTCTTCCCCGAATGCGTCCTGCGCGAGCTGCATGCGTACGCCCAAGAAAGCTCCGCGCCGCTCGGCCAGGGCACCCACGAAGTGGCAACCGAAGCGCTCCTCGCCACGCTCGCACCCCACGCCCCCGAATTCGCAAAAGCCGTCCTGGCCGACGAAACCCACATCGACGGCACCCTGTACTGAGCCAACGAGCGGCTCGCGTTGGGCCAAAGAGCGGCTCGCCAGATGAAAAGGTCGAAGACCTCTGCGCGTGGGGCGGCACTACGCGTGCAGCGGTGGCGTGGCGCCACGTGCCATTGAATTTGGGAATCGGCCTCGGCACGGAGTGCCGAAGCACGATTCCCAAATTTAACGGGACCTCCCCCAGTCGCGTTGCGACTGGGACAGGAGCTTCAAATGCGGATGGAGCGGAAACCCATTGGGGCGCGGCGAAAAAGTTTACGGGTTAAACTCCCACCTGAGCTCCGGTCAGGGAGTTCATTCAACTGTGCGGCTTGCGGGTTGTGCGGAACGCCCGACAGCAAGCCGCACAGTAAACGGGTGCAGGCACCGCCTGCCGCCGCCCGCGTAGGGCAATCTTCGGCCAGTCGCTCGGTGTTTACGCGGGCATTTGTTGTGAGAGGCAGTGCAGGGTGCCCAAGCCCCAGATCAGGTCGTAGCAATCGATGCCGATGATTTCGCGGTCGGGGAAGCAGTGGCTGAGGGTCGTGCACGCTGCTTGGTCGAGGTGCGGTTGGCGAAATTGGGGGACGAGCACCGCGCCGTTTATGATCAGGAAATTCGCGTAGCTGGCGGGCACGCGCTGGCCCTGGAAGGAGATGGGCTCGGGCATCGGCAGTGTGACGATGTCGAAGGGCCGCCCCTGTGGGGTGCGAAACGCGCGCAGCCGCCGGAGGTTTTCCTCCAGAATCGGCTGATTACCGTCGCTCCTGTTTGGCTCTATGCAGGTGATGATGCCGTCGGCCTTGTAGAAGCGGGTGATGTCGTCGATATGCCCATCGGTGTCGTCGCCCAGGATGCCGTCGCCGAGCCAGAGGATCTGCGAGACGCCGAGCGCGTTTTTTAGCGAGTGCTCGATCTCGGCGCGGCTGAGCTGCGGGTTGCGGTTGGGGTGCAGGAGGCATTGCTCGGTGGTGAGCAGGAGCCCCTGTCCATTAACGTCGATCGAGCCGCCCTCGAGCACCTGGTCGTAGACGATCCGGCGCAGCCCGAGCTTTTCGGCAACGAGTGCGGGGATCTGGTTGTCGAGGTCGTGCGGGTATTTGCCGCCCCACGCGTTGTAGCGCCAATCGCTGGCGACGACCTCGCCGGTCTCCCGGTTTTTAAGAAAAATCGGCCCGTGGTCGCGGCACCACGCGTCGTTGGTCGGGTGGTCGTAAAAGTGCACGCGGGGCATATCGGCCCCGGCGCGCTGGCAGAGGCGTCGGGCGCGCGGCTGGAGCGGGGCCGCGCAGTTGATGTGCACGGGCTCGAAGAGGCTGATCTCTTTGACGAAGCGCGCAAAGGCGTAGGGCACGGGGCGAAACTGCCCGGGCCACGATTTGCGGTTGTGCGGCCACGAAAGCCACACCCCCGCTTGCGGCTCCCACTCCGCAGGGGCCACGAGCGCAGCCCCGTCTATCGTGCGCGGTCGCCCGACCGGTTTCCCGGGCGGGGCGCTTGCTGGCGACACGTCCGTTGCTGCCGCGTCAGGTGATTCCGCCAAGGGCGAGTGGTTATTTACCGAGCAGTTCGCGGGTGCCCCGTTTGCCGCTGCGGCTGCTTTTTTTCGCGCTGCCATGTCCTCAGTCGCAGAAGCGTTTGACGAGGTCGCCGTAGGCGTCGATCCGGCGGTCGCGCAGGAAAGGCCAGTGGGTGCGCGTGATGTCGAGCGTGCCCAGGTCGACTTCGTGCAGGAGCACTTCTTCGCGGTCGGCGCTGGCCTTGGCGAGAATCTGGCCGCTGGTGCCGGCGACGAAGCTTTGGCCCCAAAACTCGATCCCATCGCCGCCGACCGGGGTTTCGTGGCCGATCCGGTTGATGGCGGCCACGTAGCAGCCGTTGGCGATGGCGTGGCCGCGCTGGATCGTCTCCCAGGCGCTGTGCTGGGTGGAGCCGTACTGTTGCTTCTCGCTGGGGTGCCAGCCGATGGCGGTCGGGTAGAAGAGGATGTCGGCGCCTTGCAGCGCGGTGAGCCGCGCGGCCTCCGGGTACCACTGATCCCAGCAGATGAGGACGCCGATTTTTCCGAGCCGCGTCTGCCACGCGCGAAAGCCGGTGTCGCCCGGCGTGAAGTAGAATTTTTCGTAGAAGAGCGGGTCGTCGGGGATGTGCATCTTGCGGTAGATGCCGAGCAGCGCGCCATCGGCATCGATGATGACCGCGGTGTTGTGGTAGAGGCCGGCGGCGCGTTTCTCGAAAAGCGAGGCGACGATCACGACGCCGTACTTTTTGGCGAGGGCCTGGAAGGCCTCGGTGCTGGGGCCGGGGATCGGCTCGGCGAGCGCGAAGTGGGCGTGATCCTCACTCTGGCAAAAGTACTGCGAGCGGAAGAGCTCTTGCGTGCAGATGATCTGTGCGCCGCTGCGCGCCGCTTGCTCGGCGAGCGCGAGGCTTTTTTGCAGGTTGGCCGCGGGGTCGTTTGCGCAGGCGTGCTGGAGGAGGCCGAGGGTGCGTTTCATCGCAAGTGGAGTAGTCGGGGAGGTGCGGGCGAGTGGGGAGTGCGGGGGGGGATTGGCGCCGCAGGCGGGCGAGTCGTGGACTGTTCCTAGTACACGACTTTGTTGAGCGGGTACTCGACGATGCCCTCGGCGCCGAGCGACTTGAGCTGCGGCACGATCTCGCGCACGACGCGGTCGTCGATGATCGTCTCCAGCGCGGCCCACTCGGGGTTGCTCAGCGGCGAGACGGTCGGGTTGCGCAGCGAGGGGATGGCGGCGAGCACTTTGTCGAGGGCGTCTTTGCGGATGTTGAGCTTGAGGCCGACCTTCGATTCGGCTTCGAGCGCAGCTTGCAGGAGCAGCGCGAGGGTCTCGATCTTGCGGCGCTTTTCCGGATTTGCCCAACTGCTCTTGTTGGCGATCAGCTTCGTGTTGGTCTCCAGCAGTGTGTCGATGATCCGCAGGTTGTTCGCGCGGATCGAGTTTCCCGTCTCGGTGATGTCCACAATCGCATCGACCAGGTCGGGGACCTTTACCTCGGTCGCGCCCCAGGAGAACTCCACGTGCACGGAGATTTTTTTCTGTGCGAAGTAGCGGCGCACGGTGCCCACCAGCTCGGTCGCCACGCGCTTGCCCGCGAGCTGCTCGGGCCGCGTGATCGACGAGGATTCAGGCACGCACAAGACCCACTTCGAGCGCTTGGAGGAGGCGCGGCTGTAGACGAGGTCGCAGATCTCGACGACGTCGCTCTCGTTTTCGCCGATCCAGTCGCTGCCTGTCAGGCCGCAGTCGAAGAAGCCGTGCTCGACGTAGCGGCTGAGCTCCTGCGCACGCACGAAGCGGCCGTCGAGCTCGGGGTCGTCAATCGCGGGGCGGTAGGAGCGCGAGCTCGTGGTGATCCGCCAGCCCGCCTTGTGAAACAAATTCTTGGTGGCCTCCTCGAGGCTGCCCTTGGGAAGCCCGATCATCAAAATGGGTGTAGTAGACACGCTGCCCACGCCACAGGCCGCCCCGAAACCCTTCAAGTAAGAAAAGGGCGCGCGCGCGGCTCTTTTTGTCCGGCGCGCCGTTGCGCTCGTCGGGGGACGAGGCTGCGGCTCGCGGCTATGACGCGCTTTGGGATGGGGCGCGGTCGTCGCAGTGGCGGCGGGTGGCCGCGCTGCGGCCCTGTCCAACCGGAATCGAATGACGAGCCATCGCCGCCGATGCCGATGCCCGATGTTGAGTGGCGCCGCCCAAGCGGCTGCCAGCCACTCGCGCCTCACGGGTTTTCCAGCAAGAGGCTCATCGACTTGATGGCGTGGAGCTGCGCCTTGAGCTCCTTTTCGTCGCGGAGACTGCGGGGGTGCTTGAGGGCCTCCAGGATACTGCGCTCGACCTCCATCAAGGTGAGCCTGTCGGCGGCCAGGCTCTTGCGCTGTCCGGTGGTGTGGCCTCCGAGCAGCGCGAGCAGTTTTGGGAGATCGTCGGCATTGATCGATTCGTCGAGCGAGCTCGTTTGCTTGAGCCGCTTCTTAGCTCGGTCGATTTTTTTGGTGAGCTTGCGGATCTGCACATCGAGCTCGGATATCCGGCTGCTGGAGACGATGAGCGGCTCAAGCCGCAGTGACTCGGCCTCCGGAGTTTGGGCTGTGCTTGCGGGCGGCTCCGGCTCGGGAGTGGGGGCGGTCGCGGCGGGCTCTTCTTTACTCGGGGGCTGCTGCTCTGGCTCGGCTGCGGGCGAGGTGAGTGCGAGCAGCACGGCAAACACGGCGGCGACTGCGAAACGGGGCGAAAGCAAAGGGCGCATGGCGACTCGCAGGGATAGCCCCGCGTGGAGGCAGGTCGAGCCTTCTAAAAGTCCTCGTCGTGGCCGCACGACATGACACGCTGCGCCCTGCTGTGATCGCTTCCGTCGCATTTCATAATTTCAAGGCGCTGCGCGAAGCGCAGGTCGAGCTGCGGCCCTTTAACCTGATCGTCGGGCCCAATGGCAGCGGCAAGACGAGCCTCATCCAGGCGCTGCTGCGGCTGCGCACGTTGTGGCGGCTGCATGCAGCCGCTGATGCGCCGCCCCCCCGCGTCGAGCCCGCGCGGGCGGATCGCTCAATCATGGAGTTTCGCTTTTGCCCGCCGCCAGAGCGGGGAGGAGAGGAAGCGGCGGGGGCGCACAATCCGCACGATCAGGAGAAGCGGGAAGGGCGGGAGGGGCAGCCGAAGCGGGCGGGGCGGGAGAGGCGGGAGGGCGGCTCCGTTTTCACCGCTCGCTTGTCCTGCGTCTCGCAAATGGTCTGCGACCAAATCGAGTTTCTCGGCGCAGGGGGCGCCCCGTTGAGCGCTGCCGCTGCCCTCGCCGCAAAAGCGCAGACGCGCTGGATCGACCGAATCCGCGCCTACCTGTTCGACCATTATGCGATGGCCGAGCCCGTGCCGGTGCAGCCTCCCGCAGGTAACGCCACGGCGGCGGTGCTACCCGAGCTCGCCAGCAATGGCGCCAACCTCTCGGCGGTGCTCGCACAATTACAGGCGGGCGAGCCCGCGCCCTTCGCGCGCCTGGAGGAGGAGCTTAGGCGGGTCTTGCCCGAGTTTTCGGGGATCGAGTTTGTGCGCCCGAGCGCGGATACGGTGCAGCTCGCGTTGCGCTTGCGCGCAGGAGCTGAGGCAGTCACCGCGCCGGATGGCGGCGCCGGGCTGGCGGGCGGTGAGCTGGCGGGCGAGCTCGTGAGCGCCGACAATCTCTCGCAGGGCACGCTCTACTTGATGGCGCTGCTGTACCTCGCCTTTCAGCCCCAGCCACCGAGCGTTGTTTGCGTCGAGGAGATCGACCGCGGTATCCACCCGCGCCTGCTGCGCCCACTGCGCGACTTGCTCTACCGCTTGAGCTACCCGGCGGAGTGCGGCGAGTCCCGCCGGCCACCCGTGCAGGTACTGGCGACGACGCACTCGCCCTACCTGCTCGACCTTTTCAAAGACCATCCCGAGGAGATCATCATCTCCCAAAAACACGGCACGAGCGCCCACTTCGAGCGACTCGCCGACCGCGCTGACCTGGGGGCACTGCTCGGCGAGGCCTCGCTCGGCGACCTGTGGTTTAGCGGGATCCTGGGTGGCGTGCCCGAGGAGTGAGCGCTTATGAAGCTGGCCTTCCTCGGAGAATCGCCCGCAGACGAAGTCGCCCTGCACGTGCTGGCCGAGGCGATTCTAAAACGGCGGGTGGATCGCGTGCTGCCGCACTTGCGCGCGCGCGGCTGGCCCAACGTCGCCCAAGTCCTGCCGCCGATCATCCACCACCTGCATTTCAATACCGACGCGGTGGGCCTCATCGTCGCCGTCGATGCCGACGACTCGGTCGTGCACACAGTCGAGCACGAGGCCCCGGGCTACCACCACCCGCAATGCCGCCTCTGCCAGCTCCGCGCGATCTTTCGCCGCGCCACCAAAAACCTGCCGCCAGCGCGTGGCCGCTCGCGCGTGCTTCGCGGGATCGGGCTCGCCGTACCCGCGATGGAGGCCTGGTACCTGTGCGGGCGCGACGAAAGCGTCGGCGAAGCGGCGTGGCTCGCAGGCCAGGAATGCGGCCGGCCGCCCTACACGCGCGCCGAGCTCAAGACCCGCGTCTACGGCACCTCGCGCCCCTCGCTCCAACTGGAGATCGACTGCGCCCTGCGCGAGCTGCGCCGCCACCGCGGCGACCTGCGAAGGCTGGAGGCGGACTTCCCCGGAGGCTTCGGCGCCCTCGCCCGCGACCTGAAAACGTGGCGTTGAGAAGCGGCTGCTCCACATCACCACTGTCACCGGCCCGCCTGCAAAAAGGAGGCTTTCTCACAGCGGTGCGGAGGCACCGCCTGCACGCCCAGTCAGTCCGAGACTGTGCGTTGCACGACAGGTGGGCTAAGTCTCTTTGCGTGTCGGCAAGGTCACGCGCAGGTAGTCGTCGGTTGCCTCAAAACGCGCGTCCTGGCCGGAAAACTCCTTCACCAGGGGGACGATTTTTCGCCGCACGCCCATCCCGCGCGCATCGACATAGCCGTAGTCGCGCATGACTTCGACGATGATGGGGTTTCGTGGAGAGCGTTGCCCCGCCAGCATTTTCTCGACGGTCATCGAGTTTTGCAGGGGCCCCGGGCTCGTGACTTCCAGGCGATTGGCGTAGTTAACCACTTCAATTTCGGAAGGGCGGCTCCAATCCCGGTGCACCAACGCATTGACGATGGCCTCGCGCATTGCCTCCAGCGGGAACTTGTAGTGGCGCTTCCGGCGCAGGGATTCGTCAATATCTGCCGCTTCTGCTGAAACGAAGGGCAGCATCCGCTCCAGGAGCCGTTCTGCCAGTCCGGGCTCCGCTTTCCCTCGTGCCCCCGCCTTGCCAAGGGCGAGCGGAGCCAAGGGGCCGCCGAGCACCGTGTCGTCCTGCGCTTGGTACTCCATTTCCTGCGAGGAAAACGACATCCAGCGAATCCCCGCATGACGCAGGGCGCGGCGCGGCGCGCGGCCAAACAAGACGAGCCCAGCGATAGTGCACAGGGCCGCGCTGCTGCCCTCTTGCACAATCATGAACCCCAAGCCAGTCAGCCGTCGTTCCCATTCCTCGCTGGAAACGGGGACCTGGAGCTCGCCCACGATATCGCGCAAGTAGTCGGTCAGCCGCGCTTCATCCAGATCGGCCAAGCTCGTACCCGAGACGGGGAGTGCTTCGATGTGCAGGAGCTTGCCACTGCCAAACAGGGCGAGCTGCTGCTCGCGTGAGGCCAGCTTTGAGACGCTGCCCACGCGCACATAGATGTCTTCGCGGTCATTGTGGCGGAGCACATACGGTTTGGCGGTTCCCATTGTCAGGGTGATGACGGCGACCCGCTTGCCGCCGCCCATATCGATCTCTTCGTAAAACGGGAGAATCATCGGGTGCACGTAGCGGCCGAATACGGTGTCCATGATCCACGTCTCCAGGTCCGTGCGCTGGATGCCGGAAATCGCTCCATTGTCATCGACGCCCAGCAGTATCCGCCCCCCCTGAAAATTCGCGAGCGCCACGACCTCTTTTGCCAACTGCTCTGGTCGCACATCATCGCGCTTGAACTCGACCGCTGAGTTTTCGCCATTGGCGATGAGTTCCAATAAGTCGGTCTTGGTCATGAGAACACGAGGCTGGGACGCGAAGTGCCGATGCGTCAAAGCTGCTATTGAGGAGGTGCGACTGCGCTCGCGTTGCACTGGCGGCGGGGCAACGACTGCACGCCAAAGAAGACTGGTCGAAGAAGGCCGCAGGCCTCCAACGAGAGGCCCGCATAACAGGAGAGCCTGCGCCCCTTAGCGGACGACGCGGGCGCCGCCGCCCGCGATTTGTTTTTCGACTTCCTTGCGCGTCGCCATCGACGTGTCGCCCGGAGTAGTCGAGGCCAGCGCGCCGTGTGCCGCGCCGTAGTCCACCGCCTTTTGCGGGTCGTTGTACTCCAGAAAGCCAAACTGGAGCCCCGAGGCAAAGGAGTCTCCGCCGCCCACGCGGTCGAGGATTTCGAGCTCCGCATACTGGCGCGCCTGGTAGAACTGGCCCCCGTGCCAGAGGATCGCCGACCAGTCGTTTTTCGTGGCGGTGATGACGCGCCGCAGCGTCGTCGCGGCGACCTTGAAGTTGGGGAACTCCCGCACGGCCGTTTCGATCATCTCCTTAAACGCATCGACCTCGATTTTGGAAATCGCGTGGTCGGCTCCCTTCACCTCAAAGCCGAGCGAGGCGGTGAAGTCCTCCTCGTTGCCGATCATCACGTCCACATACTGGGCGATCTCGCGGTTGACCTCCTGGGCCTTGGCGAGCCCGCCGATGGTTTTCCAGAGCGAGGGGCGATAGTTGAGATCGTAGGACACGATGGTGCCGTGCTTCTTGGCGGCCTTTACGGCCTCGATGGTGAGCGCTGCCGTGCTCTCCGAGAGCGCCGCGAAAATCCCGCCCGTGTGGAACCAGCGCGCGCCGAGTTTCCCGAAAATGTGCTCCCAGTCGAAGTCGCCGGGCTTGAGCTGCGAGGCCGCCGTATTGCCGCGGTCGGGCACGCCCACCGCGCCGCGAATCCCGTAGCCGCGCTCGGTGAAGTTGAGCCCGTTGCGCACGTTGCGCCCGATGCCGTCGTCCTCGCGCCACTGGATAAAGTCGGTGGCGACACCGCCCTGGCACACGAAGTCCTCAATCAGCCGCCCCACCTCGTTGTCCACCAGAGCGGTGCAGACCGCCGTCTTCAGGCCGAAGCATTTGCGCAGCCCGCGCGAGGTGTTGTACTCGCCGCCGCCCTCCCACGCGGTGAAGCCGCGCGCTGTGCGGATGCGCCCCTCGCCCGGGTCGAGCCGGAGCATGATCTCGCCGAGCGAGATTTGATCAAAGTGACAAGCAGCAGCGGGCTTAATCGGAAGGCTCATGAGGAGTTGGGGCAGGGCAGATTTTTTCGAGGTGTGAAATGATACCTGCGCAGGCAAGGCCGCGCACGAAAGTCCGTCAAGAGAGCGCGAGTTACTGAGCTTCCCCTGCGAGCGCGTGGGCAGTGACGCCCCGCTACCTCCCGCGCGCTCGCAGGGGCTAATCAGTACCTGCATTGTGGCTCGCGTGGGGCGGGGTGGTCTGTAAGAGCTGTAGCCTATGCTACCTTTTGCCAAAGCCACGGCAGCGCTCGGGCGACGTCTCGGGCCTGCGCTTGTCGATACGTCAGAAGAGGGCCGCTGGGCGGCGTCTTTCGACAGCAGCAAGCTTTCGTTTTTGCCCGAGGCGGTGATCACGCCGCGTCGCCGCGAGGAGATCGGCCCGGTGCTGGAGCTCGCCAACAAGCACGGCGTGCCGGTGACGGTGCGCGGGCGCGGGACGACGCTCATGGGCTCGGCGGCTCCTGTCGCGGGCGGTTGGGTCATCGACATGCTGCGGCTCAAGAAAATCCGCATCGATGCGGAGACGGGGATGGCGCATGTGCAAGTGGGCGCGCGCACGGCCGAGGTGCAGCGCGCGGCAGAGGCGCAGGGCTGGTTTTACCCGCCCGATCCGTCTTCCAAGGAGTTCTGCACGATCGGCGGCAATATCGCCTGCAACGCGGGCGGGCTGCATGGCGGCAAGTACGGGGTGACGCGCGACTTCGTGATCGCGCTCAGCGGCTTCTTGCCCACGGGCGAGTGGGTGCAGTGGGGCACGGCGACCAAGAAATTTGCGGCGGGGTTTAACCTGCGCGATTTGTGGATTGGCAGCGAGGGGATGCTCGGCGTGGTGACCGATGCGGTGCTCAAGCTGGTGCCTGCGCCCGCCGCGCGCTGGACTCTGCTGACGGCTTTTGCGGACGAGGTGGAGGCGGTCGAGGCCGTGCGCGCGCTCTTTGCCCAGCGCGTGCAGCCTGCGATTTGCGAGTTTCTCGATCGCGACAGCGTGCACTGTGCGGAGAGCGCGATGGGGCGGCCTGTGTTTGCCGGGCAAAAGGATCGCGCGGTTGTCCTTCTTGAGCTGGCGGGGGGGGAGAGCGAGGTACGCGAGGAGTCGCGCAAAATGCTCGCGTGGGCCAAGGCGCACTCGCTGGCCCAGCGCGTGGCGCGCGACCGCGTGGAGGCCGAGCAGCTCTGGGCCGTGCGCCGCAAGTGCTCGGGCGCGATGTTTGAGCTCGGCGACAGCAAGCTCAACGAGGACATCGTAATCCCCATGCGCGCGTACCCGCGTTTCATGCGCTTCCTCGCGGGGCTCAAGAAATCCTCGCGACTGCACATCCCCACTTTTGGCCATTTGGCGGATGGCAACCTGCACGTGAACATCATGTACAACCGCGATGATGCCGCCCAGGCGCGCCGTGCCGAGGCCACCGTCGAGCGGCTCATGCGCACCGTCGTCGGGATGGGCGGCGCGATCTCGGGCGAGCACGGGATCGGGCTGGCGAAGACGCCTTTCTTGCGGATCCAGCACTCGCCCGCGCAAGTCCGCGCCATGCAGGCGATCAAGCAGGCACTCGACCCCAGGGGAATCCTCAACCCGGGTAAAATGTTCGAGGTCTTCGAGGTCTGGAAACAGGACAAGCTCAAGCTGCGGCTCCCCTGGGATCACAAGTGAGGCGCACGGCGCCGGGCGCTTCGGGCCCGGTGCCGCGGATCAATAGTCGCGCGGTGCCTCACCCGCGCGGCCGCTGATGTTGTTTCCATCGTTGGGGTGCAGCCGCAGGTAGCACAGCGAAGAGATGATCGTGACGAGGCCCATGGTGATGAATACGCCGTGCAGGGCATTGAGGAACTCCGCCGCGTCGCTCTGGTTGCGGCCTGCCAGAAACCAGCCAGCGAGCAGCGCGGCAAAGGCCGTCCCGAAACTGAAGGTGAGCTGCTGGGCGGTGCTGGCCAGGCTGCTGGCCTTGGCGGCATCGCGGTCTTCGACTTCGGCGTAGACCAGTGAGTTGATGCCGGTGAATTGCATCGAGATGAAGAAGCCCTGCATGAAGCTCAGCGTGATGATCCACCACACGGAGATGCCCGGCGTGATGAGTGCGAACAGTCCGATGATGATTCCGACGAAAACCGTGTTGCTGATCAAAATCCTGCGGTGGCCGAAACGGGCGAGCAGCCGTGTGCTGGCGGCCTTCATGAGGATCGCCGCACCCGCGTTGGGGATCATGAGCAGCCCTGCTTGCCACGGCGTGTAGCCGAGGCCGATCTGGTAGAGCAGGGGCAGCACAAAGGGCATGCCGCCGATCCCGAGGCGCGAGACGCCGCCCGCGATCACCGAGGCTCGCACGGTGCGCCGCTGCAACAGCCACAGGGAGAGGACGGGCTTGTGGGTGCGGCGCGAGTGCCAGCCGTATGCGGCGAGGAGGAGCAGCGAAATCGCCGTCACCAGGCTGAGGCGGCCAGCGGCCAGCGTGTGGTCGCCGAGGGCTTGCAGCGCGTAGGAGAGCAGGGCGATGCCCGCGCCGAAGAGTACGAAGCCGGTGTGGTCGAGCCGTGGCGTTTCTTCGTCGAAGTAGTTGGGCATGTAGCGCCGCACCATCCACAGGCCGAACAAGGCCAGCGGCAGGTTGATGAGGAAGATCACCCGCCAGTGCAGCCAGTGCACGATCAGCCCGCCGATGAAGGGCCCCACCATCGGGCCGATCAACGCGGGGATGATGACGTAGTTTGTCATGCGCAGGAGCTCCGAGCGCGGGAAACTGCGCACGAGTGCGACGCGCCCCACGGGCGTCATCATCGCCCCGCCTATGCCCTGGAGCAGGCGCGCGCAGACCATCATCGGTACGCCCACCGAGATCCCGCAGAGCAGCGAGCCCAGCGCGAAAATCGCGATGGCTCCCATGAACACGCGCCGCGTACCAAAGCGATCTGCCATCCAGCCGCTGATCGGGATGAAGACCGCCAGCGCGAGCATGTAGCTCATCGACACACTGCGCAGGGCGAGCGGCTGGACGCGCAGGCTCTCGGCCATGGCGGGGATCGCGGTGTTGAGGACCGTGGAGTCGAGGTGCTCCATAAACAGAGCGATGGCGACGAGCCACGGGAGCGTGCGTTTTATGGAGGTGGAGCTTGTGAGGGACGATGCGGCGAACTCGGAGGACACTTGGGTACGAGTCGTACAGGGCTGCGCGGCGGAGGCAATGCGCGCCTGAAAAATGAGGCGCAGCTTATGGGCTGCCACTCTCGGGTATTAGCGTTTTTGGTGGCCCGTACAGGGAGGCGCTTTTTGGCCGCAGAAAGTCTGCGTACCCGTGGCCTGCGTAGCTCTGCGGAGCCGCCTACCTCGGCACTCCGCAGCGATGCAACGGTTACAGTGCAGAGCGTTTGAGCGCAGGCCCGCCGCCTCAACGTGGGAAATGCCAACATGCGCGAGTTGATGGGCTTGATTGATGAAGCCCTGCAAATCCCCGGCGGCGTCGCGCGCATGCACCACTATTACGGAACTGAAGACGTCATGACGGCGGGGAAAAACTGGTTCGACGGCGAAGGCCTCTCTGGTGCTCCCGGCAGCGAGTGGCGCCGCGCCGAGCTTTACGAAAACACGACCGTCCCCGAGCTGCGCAAATGGCGCATCAACCTCATCAGCAACTACGAGTTCGACCGCAGCATCCTCAAAGGCGTGAACATCGGTGGCGGCCTGCGTTACCAGTCCAGCGTCGCACTCGGCTATCCGCCTGCGGGAGATCCAGACGACCCGCGCCAAATCAGGTACGACTTCAGCCGCCCCTACAAAGGCCCCGCCGAGACCAACGTAGACCTGTGGATCGGCTACACGCGCCAGCTCACGCGCAAGATCCACTGGCGCATCCAGCTCAACATCAAAGACGCCTTTGAGAAGAAAGGCCTGATCCCGATCACCTACAACCCCAACGGCCGCCCCGCCGCCTACCGCATCGTCAGCGGCCAAAGCTGGACCCTCGTCAACACCCTGAGCTTCTGAGGGGCAGACGCGAATAAATTGCGACAAGAAGCGCTGCCCTTTCCACGGAGGCGGGGGGCGTTTTGAGGCAACTTACCGCGTGATTTATTACCCAGTTAGGGGTTGCGGTATTTCCAAGTCCCTCCTCCGCTGTCGCCGTTATGAGAAATACACCCCCTGCGTTCCTTTGCGTACTTGCGGCTTGTTTGGTATTTGCTTTCCCGACGAGCTCCTACACTGCCAGCCCTCGAGCTCAGACCCGGGCCTCTCCCTTTAGGGCTTCTGACCGAGTTGAGGCTTTGCTCGCGCAGATGACCTTGGAAGAAAAGGTCGGGCAGTTGAATACCGCTTCTCGTTCAGGCTTGCAAGGTGAAGAACCACTCGATATAGCATCTCTTAGGTCTAAGTACCCCGCTGCTGAGAGGACTTTTACGTGGCTCAAAGATGGCCTGATAGGTTCGTTCTATGGTGGTGGGGGGGTCGCTAGCGCCCTTCAGCTCCAGCGTATTGCGGTAGAGGAAACCCGTCTCGGTATACCGCTTCTTTTTGCTGCAGATGTGCTGCATGGGAGCCGAACGATTTGGCCTATTCCCCTTGGCGAAGCATCCAGTTTTGAACCGGAGCTGGCCCGTCGTACGGCGCGTGCTACTGCTGTTGAAGCTACAGCTACAGGGATCCACTGGAACTATTCACCGATGGTGGACCTTGCTCGTGACCAGCGCTGGGGCCGAGTGGTCGAGGGTTCGGGTGAGGACCCTGTTCTGGGTAGTGCTTTTGCAGCTGCCCGAGTGCGTGGATTCCAGGGCGACGATATACGTGCTCCCGATAGCCAGATTGCTACAATGAAGCACTTTGCCGGCTACGGTGCTTCAATGGGGGGGAGGGACTACGCGCAAGTTGATATTTCCCTAGAGGCTTTGCGTGATCTACATTTCCCCCCGCACAAAGGAGGAGTGGACGCTGGGGCTCTCTCAGTTATGAGTGCATTTAACTCCCTCAATGGCATTCCGGCGACGGGCAGTCGCCTTTTACTGAATGATGTGCTACGTGACGAATGGGGGTTCCAAGGCGTTATTGTTTCCGACTGGAACTCAGTAGCCAAAATGGTCATGCATGGCTACGCAGCCGATGATGAAGACGCGGTACGCAAGGCGATATTGGCTGGCTTGGATGTGGCTTTACGCGGAAATGCGTATGTTGAACACCTTCCCGCCTTGGTGCGTAGCGGCCAAGTCCCTGAGTCTGTAGTCGATAATGCGGTGCGTCGGGTTTTGACCCTAAAGGAAAAGATTGGCCTGTTCGACAACCCTTATCGTTCGTTGGATCCTGATCGCGAAGCAGATTTCTTAGATCCTAAGCGTCCAGCATACGCGGCACTCATCGCCTCACAAGACGCGTTGTCTCGCGAGGCCGGGCGGCGCTCTATCGTACTTCTGAAAAACGAAGGCAGCCTGCTCCCGCTGCGAAAGAGTGGTCAGCGTATCGCGTTGATAGGGCCTTTTGCTCAGGATATTGAAAACATTGCTGGACCATGGGCTTCTGGAGTCGAGTCTCGGTTTGTTACGTTGGAGGCAGGAGTGCGTGCTGCTGTTCGTGATCAGAGTTTGTTAGAAATTGTGACAGGCTCAGATATCGAAAGCCCCATAGAGGGAGGTATCGAAGCCGCTGTAGCTGCGGCTCGCCGTGCGGATGTGGTAGTACTAGCCGTGGGTGAGCATAAGTTTCACAGCGGCGAAGGACAGTCGAGGGTTGAGCTTACTGTGCCCGCTCCTCAACAGGCCTTGGTGGAGGCAGTGGCGGCTACTGGAAAGCCCGTTGTTATACTGCTACGCAATGGTCGGGCATTGGCTCTGGAAGGCGCGGTACGTGATGCACAAGCAATCGTGGTGACGTGGTTTCTAGGCACGCAGAATGGCCACTCGATTGCGGATGTGTTATTCGGAGACTATAACCCCTCGGGCAAACTGCCGGTCAGTTTTCCGCAACATTCTGGCCAACAGCCCTTTTTCTATAACCACCTGCCTACAGGTCAACACGTCGGGGGGAGTCGTTGGCGCGAGTACCCGAATGCTCCACTGTACGCCTTTGGTCACGGGCTTAGCTACACGACTTTCGGCTATGGCACCCCGCGGTTAAGTAAGGAGAAGTTGGGGTGGGATGAGGAACTGCAGATTACCACGACGATTACCAACACTGGCAAGGTCTTCGGAGAAGAGGTTGTGCAGCTGTACATTCGCGACCGGGTAGCCAGTCGCGTGCGCCCCGTGCGCGAGCTGAA
Organism: Cephaloticoccus primus; assembly: GCF_001580015.1. Lineage (GTDB taxonomy): Bacteria > Verrucomicrobiota > Verrucomicrobiia > Opitutales > Opitutaceae > Cephaloticoccus > Cephaloticoccus primus. The sequence goes on along the minus strand of NZ_LSZQ01000057.1, from coordinate 61,525 downwards.
GAAGTTCACCAAGATCGGGCTACAGCCCGGTGAGTCGCAGCAGGTCAGCTTCGGTCTCAGTCGGCACGACTTGGAGTTTACCACACAGAATGGCGATTACACTGCCGAACCTGGACTATTCGACTTGTGGGTGAGCTCAGCCTCAGATACGGGTGAGCCTGTCCAGTTTGAGTTGCTTGCTCCATCTAAAAGGTAGGTACTGTGGTTTCCTCTAATTTAGCCTGCTTTGGTGCTTGGTTTCCCCGGTACCGTGCAGGCTTTTTTGGGGGGGAAGGACGAGTGGAGGGAAAGCGCTTGTCGCCATGGCGTTTGCGCCTACAGCGTGAGGGCGTTCTTCGTGTTCGGCCCGTCTCCGCGAGACGTGCGCGTCGCGGGCCTGTAGCTCAACGGTTAGAGCAGAGGACTCATAATCCTTTGGTTCAGGGTTCGAATCCCTGCGGGCCCACCACCGGGTCGCTTGTGAGGGGTAAAAGAGAAAGGGCGGTTGTGTGCGGCGGTTTTTTTCTCACCGTTGGCGGCCACCTTTTCATCAACCAACCCGTCCTGCCTGCCCTCCCATGAGTACTCAAGTCACCGAGCCCAAGCCTTTTAGCCTGATCGAGATCCTGATCGTCCTGATCGTCATCGGGTTGATGACCGCCATGGCGCTGCCCGTCTTTGCGATGGTGCGTAATTCGGCACTGGAAAAGGGGGTTCTCGAAAACTTGCGCCGTCTCGATGCTGCGGCTCAGCAATACTACCTGGAGCATGGTGTGAGCAGTGCGCCTTATGAGGCACTGGTCGGCCCCGATAAGTACATCGAGCAACTGACCCCAGTTGCGGGGGAGGACTACTCCAAGCTCTCGTTTGACGCTGACTTGGCTGAGCTCAGCATCACCGCGCCGAAAGTCAAAAAGGGCAAGGTGATCACCTTGCGTCGCTCCGGGCAGTGAGGGGGGAGCAGTATCTCCCGCTCAGTAAAATCGCGCAGCCCAAATGGGTAGCCAGCTCCGGCTTTGATCTAATTGAGAGTACGGCACGGTTGTTGCTCGCAGTTTCCTGCTGCTCCGCTCCCTTACGCCGCGTTTTTCCCATGCTTCATCGTGTCTCGTATTTTTCTTCCTTGTTGGGCTCTGGCTGTGCACTCGCCCTTGCCCTCGGGGTACTGGCGGGCTCCCCGCATTTGGCTGCGGCGGAGCTGCACCTCAATAATGGCGACCGCCTTACGGGGACACTCATTGAGCGCCGGGAGGGGAAGTTGCACTTCCGGTCTGCCCTTCTGGGCGACTTGGTAATCGACGAGTCGGCGGCCACTTTGGTAGAAGAGCCGGAGCCGGCTCCCGCTGACGAGGAAGCGGCCCCTGTGCCTCCTCAGGTGGCGCAGGCGGAGGCCGCGATCGAGGCTGGGGTGGAGGCGGAGGCTCCAGCCAGCCCGGTGACCGCTGCCAGCGAGTCTGCCGAAGCGGCGTCCCCCGCTGAAGCGGCCGGCGACGCCGCGGAAGCCGCAGAGGGCGTCAAGGTCCCCCCCAGGGTCAAGTGGAGTGGGCGATTCGAGGTCGCTCTCTTTATGCAGACGGGCCGCAGCGAGAACAATAATACCTCACTGCGCGTTGAGGCGGATCGGGTCAGCCGCCGTAACAACTACCGCTTCCGCAGCCGCTACCTCTATGGCAAGAGCAATGGCCGGGTGGCCAATGATAAGCTCAGTGTGGACTTGCGTTGGCGGCGTGAGCTTTCACCGCGCATTTTTACGCAGAGCCAAACGAGTTACCAGCGTGATCGCCTCGCCCGAATCGATCTCAGCGCAGAGCAGAACTTGAGTTTGGGCTACCAAGTGCTGAAGAACCAGCGCCACGATTTCAGTGTGGGGGCGGGAGGCACGGGGCTTTACCGCGATACTGTCGGGCCTGCGCGGAGCAGCCTCTACCTTGCCGAGGCGTTCCAAGAGTACCGCTACAAGTTCAACAAGCGGATTACGATCAGCGAAGGGCTCAACACGCTGTACTCCCCGGATGGGCGCGTCGTCGGCAGCAGTACGGATAACGCCCACTACAAGATTCGCTTCAACAGCGCGTTGCAGGGACAGATGACCGACCACATTTCGCTCTCACTGCGCTTTGAGTACGAGTACGACAACTCGATCATCGTACCTGCCGCGCGTCGCGATAAGCGGATAACCAGTTCCGTGGGCTACTCGTTTTAAGCGGGCCCCGCCCGAGTCCGCCCTTATCGCGGTTGAGTGGCGGCGGCGGTTGCCCGTAGGGCAGGCGTGCGCAGTCCTGTTCTTGGCGCGCGTGCGCACGTCACAGCTCTGGTAAGTGGGCAGGGGGGCGCGGGTGGGGTTTTGACAAGTCGGGGCAGATGGGAGTGGTGTCGGTGGTCATGCTCGCCCCGGATTCAAATGCTTCGATCAACTCGACTGACTCCTCAGATCAGGGAGCTGTGATGCCTTCTGGCGCGCCTGCTGAGCTCCTCGCACGAGTCGAGGCAGGGCGGGCTGCGGTGCTTGGGCAGGTGACGTTTTTTCATCGTGGGCTGGGGCGCGCGAAGAGTGCGTGGAAGGCCGATGGCTCGCGGGTGACCGAGGCTGACATTGCAATTTCAAAAAACATTTTTGCCGAGCTGGGTGCGCGTTTCCCGGAGGATGATTTTTTTAGCGAGGAGCTCGAAGACGGGGGCGAACCGCTCCGCGCACAAGCTGAGTTTGCGTGGGTGCTCGACCCGATTGATGGGACGAATAATTACGCGTTGGGCGTCCCGTACTGTGCGATCTCGTTGGCGTTGCTGCGGGGCGGGCTGCCGGTTTATGGGATCATCTACGATGCGTCGCGGCGGCTGGTGATGCACGGTGGGCCGGGTTTCGGCGTGTGGGATGGCGAGCGGCGTGTGGCGCTGGTGGAGGCGCCGTTTGGCGTGCACAGTTTTGTGGGGTTTCACAGTCCGCATGAGCCGAGGTATGCGCCTCACGCGGCAGTGCTGGCTGAGCACGCGAAGCTGCGGGCGCTGGGCGCGAGCGCGCTACACATGGCCTACGTGGGCGTGGGGCTGCTCGACGCGGTGGTCGATCACAACGTAAAGGTCTGGGACATCGCGGCGGCCGTGCCGCTGGTAGTCGCGAGCGGGCGGGTGGTGGACTACGTGAGCGAGTCGCCTTTCCCCCTGAAACACTTCGACGTGACTATGGGCCGCACGTTTTGCATGGCCGGCAGCCGAAGTGCCGTCACTCGCCTGCGCGAGCTTTTGGGGGTGTAAGGTCACGCTTTTGCGAAGAGAGACGGGCCGCGTCGCCTTTACAGTAATGACTGGATGACTTCTACTCCGGGCATCTGGAGGAAGTGCTGGTCTCGTGCCAGTACCTTTGCGCCTGCTTCTTTGGCGCAAGCCGCGATCAGGATATCGGGCACTACTACTCTACGTCCCGCACGCTCAAGATCCCAAGCCAAGCTCCGCGCAATCAGACCGGTTGTCTTTCTTACGGGCAGGTAAATGAGTCTCTCCATTTCCCTTTCCACGTAGTCGTAAACTTGAGGCTCCCTGATTCCCCGCAGTACTTCCAGCATGACAACCTCACAGGTCGCGAATTCGTAACGATCTTGATGCTTATCAAATAGCCAGAATGGCGCGGCTTTTCCTGAGCGGAGGGCTGCGATATAGATGTTACTATCCGCCAGGATCAGAGTTCTCATGGATGCGCCGTTACGGTGTCGCGGTGTTGAGGCCTCCATCCATGATCGTCAGGTGTGTAGTCGGGAGCAATCGCTGCCGCGAGCTCCTCCGCCGGGGGGCGAGGGCGGCTGAAGAAGTCTTTCATCCAGTCCGTGGAGACAACTTCTTCGAATGCCATCTTCACGGCTTCGGCTTCCGTCTTGGCCGAAGTAATGTCCATCACCCGAGAGAAGAGTTTCTCATCAACATCGACTGTCAGTTTCATGGGACGGATAGTGGTAGTGCTGCGTCGACTTGGCAACCGCGGGGAGAGGGGGAAAGGGGCTCTCGCTGGCCGGAGCGTCTTGGGCTAGACTTGGTACTCTTTGCCGGGCTGGGGATCGAGGACTTTGGTTTTGGGGAGCTGCTCGGCGAGCTGTTGGGCGAACCAGTCGCGGGCGGGTTGGTCGCCGTGGGTGAGGACGATGGCGCGCGGGGCGGCCTGGACGGCGAATTGGAGGAGGTGGTCGCGGTCGGCATGGCCGCTGAGCTCGAAGCGTTCGACGCGGGCTTTGACCTTGGTTTTTACACCCGCTTTTTCGAACAGGAAGCTGTCGCCGGGCTTGGTGGCGAGCAGTTGCCCGCCGGGCGTATCGGGGTCGCAGTAGCCGACGAAGCCGATGGTGTTGCGCGCATGGCCGAGCATGCCCGAGGCGAGGGTGTGGCTGGGAGTTTTCTCCACCATCATGCCGGAGCTCAGGATGTAGAGGGCGTTCTGCTGCGGGTCTTTTCCGGCTTCGAGCTTGCGGGGCAGGGGGCGGATCCCGAGCTCCTTGACGATGCTGCGGCTAAACTGGATGTGCTGGGTCTTGCGGGCGATTTCGTCGAAATAATCTACGAGATCCATACCAAGGCCGGAGGCATAGATAGGGCAATCGACCAAGCGGCCGAACTTGCGCGCGTCGTTGATGACTGTGAGGATCTCCTGCATACGCCCGAGCGCGAAGACGGGGATCAGGAAAGAGCCGCCGCGCTGGATGGCGTCGTTGATGGATTTGACGAGCCGCGCGAACTCGTCGCCGCGGTTGGCCGCGTCGAGGCTGTCGGTATCGCCGCGCGTGGTCTCCATGATGAGCGTGTCGAAGTGGCCGCTGGGAAACTTGGCGCCGGGGATGGTGCGCTGATCCTCAAAGAGGACATCGCCGGTGATGAAGATGTGGCGGTGCTTGTGGACGAGCTCGACGCCTGCGGCCCCCGCGACGTGTCCGGCGGGGTGAAAGATGATTTCGACCTCTTCGCCGCGTCCGCGTCCGCGAAATCGCTTCGGGTGGGCAAAGGCCAGCCCGGTCATCCGCCCGCGCAGTCGCTCGATTTCGCCATGCGAGAAGAGCGGGTAGTCGGGGATGTTTTCCTCCTCTTTCTGGCGCTTCATGACGCTGGCGGAGTTGCGCAGCATGCGCTCTATCAATAGGCGACTGGAGGAGGTCATGATCACGGGCACCTCGGGCTGCTCGCGCATGGCGACGGGGAGGCTGCCGATGTGGTCGAGGTGGCAGTGGGTGATGATGATCAAGTCGAGCGGCTGCTCGCGCAGCCGTGCGAGGTCGGGAGTCGCGGCGCGGCCGACCTGCTTGGGGTTTAGCCCGCAGTCCACGAGGATGCGCAGGCCGCCCAGCTCAAGCAGTAGACAATTGGCGCCGATGCCGCCTTCGCGATTCAGGTCAGTTAACTTCATCGCGCCGAAAAGCAGCAGAATTACTATGACATGCCAGCTTCTTCGAGGGTAGGGCCGCTGCGGAGCCAGTGCGTTCTTCTACTGATCAGGCCGCCGGCGCGTGGGAGAGGGTGGGGGAAAGGGAAACTGCCCTTTTCCATTTTGCGCTGGTGCGATACGAAACAGCCGCATGTCGCCCCCCCCGCTACTTGTGCACAGGGCCGCCATCAGTGCGCCGGAGGACTTTTGATTCTGCGCGGATCGCGGATGTAGGTGGGTAAAAACCCCTGAGGCTTGGGAATGCTTTTGCACTGAAAGTTTTCCCGCCCAACTTCCCGCGCTGTGACCGCCCCTTCTTGCGAACTCCCCGGCCTGACCGCCCGCCTTGATCGGCTCTGCCACCATCACGGCGGGGCCAGCCTGCCCGAGGATAAGCCGCACGCCTTCGTCTACTACATCACGCTGAGCAACGGCTCCGACCGCAGCGTGACACTGCTCGCGCGCAAATGGATTCTCGAATACGAAGACGGCAGTCGCTCAGTCCTCGAAGGCGACGGCATCGTCGGCGAGACCCCGCGGCTCGCGCCCGGCGAAGCGTTTTCTTACAACAGCTACCACGTCACCGGTTGCAACGCAGTCGTACGTGGCGCCTTCCACGGTGTCGATTCTAGCGGCAACAAGATCCACACACTCCTGCCCCCCTTCGCACTAAAAATCCCCGAAGGCAAAGTGTAGGGCTCTCTCTCTTCTTTATCGGGAAGCTGTCGTTTGGCGGTTTGCTTGTGCCGGGGTTGTGAAAAAAAGGGCTGAAGACCCCTTGCGGCGGGGGAGGGGCTGCCTCCAAATCGGCGGCCTATGGCTAAACTCGCCCTTCTTTCCGTCAGCGACAAAACTGGCCTGGCAGACTTTGCTACGGCACTCGTCGAGCAGCACGGCTACACGCTGCTTTCGACCGGCGGGACGGCCAGGGCACTCGCCGAAGCGGGGCTGCCGGTGACGGAGGTCGGTGCGCACACGGGCTTTCCCGAGATCATGGAGGGGCGGGTAAAGACGCTGCACCCGAAGATTCACGGCGGGTTGCTGTGCCGCCGCGATAGCGAGGCGCACCTTGCACAGGCCGCCGCCAACGGGATCGAGCTGATTGATCTGGTGGTGGTGAATCTCTACCCGTTTGAGGAGACGGTGGCGCGGCCCGGTGTGAGTTTTGAGGAGGCGATTGAGAATATCGATATCGGCGGGCCTTCGATGCTGCGCAGTGCGGCCAAGAATCATGCGAGTGTGACGGTGGTCTGCGATCCGGCGGACTATCGCGCGGTGCTCGATGCGTTGGCGGCGGCAAAAGAAACAGAAGGCGCGAGTTCAGGTGCGGCGGGCGGCCGTGGTGATGTGGGGAGATCGGCAGCCAGTGGCAGCGCTGTACTCGCGGCGCTGCGGCAGCGGCTCGCGCTAAAAGTGTTTCAGCGCACAGGCGGCTACGATGCGGCGATTGCGCGTTATCTGGCGGGGCGGGAGGGGCAGCTTGGCGGCCACGGCAGCAAAGACAGCAAACCTGCCGGCGCAGCGGGAGCAGACTCAGCGGCAGGCGCTGCGTGCGGCGTGGCCAGCGCATCCGTGGCGGGCGGTACCGAAGCGGCGGCGTCCGCTGCGCCGGGCTCGGCGGCTTCGGTGGACGAGCCCGACCTCGCGGCGTTGAGCGGTTTCCCCGAGCAACTCACGCTGAGCTACCGCAAGGCGCAGGCGCTGCGCTATGGCGAAAACCCGCACCAGCAAGCGGCGCTCTACGGAACCTTCCACGAGCACTACGAGCAGCTTCAGGGCAAGGAGCTGTCGTATAACAACATCCTGGACATCAGCTCGGCGACTTACCTGATCGGCGAGTTTGAGCGGCCCACGGTGGCGATCCTCAAGCACACAAACCCCTGCGGCGTCGCCAGCGCGGACACGCTGGAGGTGGCTTGGGAGGCGGCCTACGCGACTGACCGGCAGGCACCGTTTGGCGGGATCATCGTGGTAAACCACACGCTCGGTGCGGAGCTGGCGCGGACGATTGCGGAGATTTTTACGGAGGTGATCATCGCACCGCGCTTCAGCGAGGAGGCGCTCGCGATTTTCTCCAAAAAGAAAAACCTGCGCCTGCTCGTCGCCAAGGAGGGGCTGGGCGCGGACTCGCTCCAGGAGCTGCGCTCGGTGGTGGGCGGTGTGTTGCTGCAAGATCGCGATAAAACGCTCGGGCGGCCCAGCGAGTTTAAGGTCGTCACCCGGCGGCAGCCGAGTGCGGAGGAGTGGGCGTCGATGCTCTTCGCGTGGAAGATCTGCAAGCACGTGAAGTCGAACTCGATCGTGTACTGCCGCGGCGAGCAAACGCTGGGCGTCGGTGCGGGCCAGATGGCGCGCGTGGATAGCTCGCGCATCGCCGTGTGGAAGGCGGGCGAGGCGGGGCTCGACCTGCGCGGCTCGGTCGTAGCGAGCGAGGCGTTGTTCCCCTTTGCCGATGGGCTGGTCGCTGCCGCCGATGCGGGCGCGACTTGCGCGATTCAGCCGGGCGGCTCGGTGCGCGATGCCGAGGTGATCGCCGCCGCCGATGCGCGCGGCATGGCGATGGTCTTTACTGGCATCCGGCATTTCCGCCACTAAGGTTTCCCACAAATGAAAAAGCGCAGTCGTTTCCCCATTCTGCCCTGCATCATCTCCGTAGCGCTGGCGATTCTCGCCGGCTGCTACGTCAATCCGGTGACCGGCCGCTCCTACACGGTGCTGACCAGCGTGGGGCAGGAAGTGAGGATGGGCGCGCAGGCTTTTGAGGAGATTAAAAAAGAGGAGAAGGTCAGCGCTGACCAGGAGGCCAATGCGCGCGTGCGGCGGATCGCCAGCCGCCTCGCGGAAGTCGTGGGCGAGGGGGTACCCGAGGCGAACTGGGAGTTCGTGGTCTTCGACTCGGAAACGTTAAACGCCTTTGCGCTGCCCGGCGGAAAGGTCGGCGTCTATGCGGGGCTGATCGACCTGCTCGACGATGATGACGAGCTGGCCGCGGTGATCGGCCACGAGATCGGCCACGTGGTCGCGCGCCACGGCGGCAAGCGGATGTCGCAGGGGATTCTCGTCGGCGTCATCGGTGCGGTGGGCGGCGCGATGGTCGAAAATGCCGAGCTCTTTAGACAAGCCTATGGAGGCATCACCAACGCGGCCTTCGTGCTGCCGCACTCGCGCAAAGACGAACAGGAGGCCGACATGATGGGCCTGCACTTCGCAGCACTCGCAGGCTACGATCCCGAAGCGGCGGTGCGCGTCTGGCAAAAAATGGACGAAGTCTCCAAGCCGGAGGATCGCCCGCCCGCGTGGCTCTCGACTCACCCGACCAATGCGCAGCGGATCGCCGACTTGAGCGAGGCCGCGCCGCGCTACCGCGACGTTTACCTCGCGAATAAAGACCGGTTTGCGGAGCAGGAGCGCGAGAACTCGTAGCAGCTTAGGCTGTCTTATTGGGCGAGCACCCAATTGATTGAGGCATTGGCCCGCTGCCGGACGAGGCCCTGACGAGGGCCTGTGAAACGGTCTAAGATGCGAGGCCAAGCGGGAGGGCGAGCCGCGCGCATAATGAAACAGTCGAAGACTACCACTACGCGTGGGGCGTGAGGGCGGCACTACGCGTGCAGCGGTGGCGTGGCGCCACGTGTCATTCAATTTGCGATTTTGCCGCGTGCGCTACGCGCCCAAGCAAAATCGCAAATTTAACGGGACTCCCCCCAATCGTTTCACGACAGGGGAAGGAGCCTGAATCGCGGATGGAGCGCTTACCCATTTGGGCGCGGAGAAACGATTTACCGGTGAATCACCGATTAATGATCGGGACCTTTCTACTGTGCGGCTTGCGGGTTGTGCGGAACGCACGGCCCGCAAGCCGCACAGTAAATGGGTGCAGGCACCGCCTGCCGCCCCACGCGTAGTGGGAAGAGAAAGAGCTGCGCGCAGAGGGATCTGCCGATACTGCCCAAGAAAAGAACTCGTGGCGGTGCGGATATGTAGCCCAAGCTACGGCGCATGTTTGACCCGATTGAAAAACTGAAAGCCTACGTGGCGCATGCGAGTGTCTCGGCAGATCCGGAGTTTGCGCCACACATGGTGGGCGCGCGCGAGTTTGTGGGAGGGCTGTTGGGCGAGATCGGTTTTGCCGTCGAGTACGTGCCGACTGCGCTGCATGCCATCGTCGTGGCGAAGCGCCCCGCGCGCGGGCCGGCGGCGGCGACTGCGCCGCACATCATCATTTACGGTCACTACGACGTGCAGCCCGCCGATCCGCTGGAGCTGTGGGACAGCCCGCCCTTTGAGGCCGAGATTCGCGACGGGCGGATCTACGGCCGCGGCACTGCCGACAACAAAGGCCCACTCATGGCGCACATTGCCGCGGTGGCGCGGCTGCTGGAGAAGGAGCCCGATCTGCCGCTCAACCTCACCTTCGTGATTGAGGGCGAAGAGGAAGTCGGCAGCGTGAACTTCAGGACCTTCCTCAAAGAGCACCGCGACAAGCTCGCGGGCGCGGACTTTATCTTCATGTCCGACACGGGGATCCCCAGTCCCGAGCAGATGGTGATCACCGTCGGCCTGCGCGGGCTCGCCTCCTTCGAGATCGAGCTCTCCAACGCTGCGATGGACCTGCACTCGGGTGCGCACGGCGGTGCGATTCTCAACCCCATCCAGGCGCTGGCCGAGCTCTGCGCCACGCTGCACACGCCCGATGGCCGCGTAAACATCCCCGGGTTTTACGACGAAGTGTGCGAAGTCGAGGACTGGGAGCGGGATGAGCTGCGCGCGCTCAATTTAAACGAAGCCGACTACGCGAAGTTTCTCGGCGTCTCGCAGTTTCATACGCCCCCGGGCTACACGCCCTTTGAGGCGATCCGGTTTTTGCCGACGCTGGAGTTTAATGGCATCAGCGGTGGCTACCAAGGCGAGGGCAGCAAGACCATCATCCCGAGCAAGGCGCGGGCCAAGGTCACCTGCCGCCTCGTGGCCAACCAGGATCCAGTGGTGATCAAGGAGCGGATTTTTAAGGCGCTGCGCGAGCGGGCTCCAGCGGGGCTCAAGATGGAGCTCATCTCGCAGCACGATGCGACGCCCTATAGGGTGGTGCCGCCCGGCCGCAGCAATACGCCCGCCGATCAATCGCCCGCGCTGGCGGCGGGATTTCGCGCTGTCGAAGCCGCAGTGAAGCAAGTCTGGGGCAGCCGTCCCTTTTATCTGCGCGAAGGTGGCTCCGTGGGGCTGATCGCCGACCTGAAAAGCGAGCTCGGGCTCGATGCGATCATGCTCGGGCTCTTCCTGCCGCAAGACAACCTGCACGCGCCCAACGAAGGCTTCGACCTCGGCATCCTGCAAAAAGGCATCGACACAATCGAAGCCGCCCTGCGCGCCATGGCGGGCCGCTGAGCCGCGAGCCTTGCGACTTGGTAAGAGCGCGCACCCGCCGGAAGCTGCGACTGCGGTTTTTGCCGTTGATCGCAGTCTCTGCTGCGCCTTCATGAGTCGCGCTCCTTTAAGTGGCTGTTCCACTCGGGTTGTTCGCTTAATATGTCTCCATTAAGACTCTTCCGACTTTCGTCGCTCCGGGCTTTTTTTCGGAAGGGGTTTGGTCCTTCCGGCGGAAAGGGGGGGCTTAAGGGCTCGAAGCCCTTGGTGCTTTTGGCTTACCTGATGATTGTGGGCGTTTTCCTTTGGGTACTCTCATCCTTCTATATACCCGGGAAAGGTTTTACTTATTTTGTATTTTTTGGGGATAAACAACCTCCCGTTATCTCTGACTTGCAGAAAGTGGATCATTATGTCAGGGAGGACCCCGGTTATGATGGTCAGTTTTATGTTCAAATAGCAATCGACCCCACGTTGCGAAATCCTGAGCTTCGCACATCGATAGATAACCTTCCCTACCGTGCGCGGCGTATATTGACGAGCGGTATCGCTTATGTGATGGGAGGCGGGAAACCTGAACGGATACTCCACGCTTATACATTGTTGAGCCCTATTGCGTGGTTTGCATTAGCTGCCTTATTGCTTTTCTGGTTTCCCCCTACCTCGTGGAGTAACTGGTTCAGGTGGTCTGGAGTTTTGTTTACGTCCGGGATGTGGACAAGTGTGTTGAGAGCGTTAAGCGATTGTCCTAGTTTATTGCTGGTGGCGATTGGCGTATTTTTGTTTGAAAGGAGGAGGCCGTTTCTTGCTACATTGGTTTTGGCGGTGAGTGGTCTGGCGAAGGAAACCAATATTTTGGGAGCCACTCTTTTTGCCCGGCGTGAGTCGGTGCTCTCTCCGCGCCAGTGGCCCGTACTGATCCTGCGTGGGGCTTTAATATTGGCTCCGCTCGTACTGTGGCTTCTCTATATTGAAAAGGTGGTTGGGCTTGCTGGCAGTGGGGGGGGCGGGAACTTTAGTTGGCCATTTGTGGGCTGGGCAAAGCAGGTCGTGGCATTGTGGTGCGGTGCTTTTTTTAATGAAGCTTCTGATTTTTCTTTTCAGCTTACTCCGTTTCGTTGTTTGTTAGGCGTTTTGGCACTCACCGTGCAGTTTATCTATTTAGTTGTCCGCCCCCAGTGGGAGAGTGCTTGGTGGCGGGTGGGTATTACTTTTGCTCTACTGATGGCAGTAATCGGAGATGCGGTTTGGGAGGGCGATGCCAATATTGCTGCCTTTCGAGTGCTCCTGCCCATGCAACTGGCGTTTAATGTACTTGTTCCCTACTCACGGCGTTGGTGGCCCGTTCTGGTCATGGGAAATCTTTCACTACTTACGGAGCTCTATACTATTTTGTTTTAAGTAAGGCTCCGCAGGGGGGCAGTTAATTGTATTTACTCGATTCGCAGCCGGAAAAGGCGGATGCCCAGCAGGCGGGCGTCGTTGGAGATACCGAGGGCCGAAGGCTGGGCAGCGTCGGGCAGCGCAAAGGTGAGTTTATGATGGCTGGGCGCGGCCAGGAGCTTGGCCGGGATTCGTAGGGAGTAGTCGCCGATGTCCGAGACTGCGAGCTCGCCAATTGTGTGCTCACCAAGCGATACGCAGACGCGCTGCCGGGGTAGGGTTTCATGGCAGAATGCCGCAGCCTGCAGGTGTAGTTGACGGGCTTTGGCCGATGCGGGGAAATCAAAGTGCAAGGCCGCTTCCGGTTCTTGGCTCCACGTAAAGTCGTCTTCGGGAGTCGACCAGCCGTCGAGTTTGTGGCGAGCGGCATTGCCGTAGACGCCAAAGTCGAGTTCTTGCCCCCACTCGTAGGAGCGCAGGGGGGCGATTTGCTCGCGGCTGACTTCAATCTGGAGCGGGAGTTGTGCGCTGCCGACAAAGTGAGGCTCGGTGCTGGGTAGTACAGAGAAGGCGATGGCATTATCCTGCCAGTCGTAGTTATCGGCGAGGTGGTCTTTACCGGAGTGCAGCGAGGTCGTCAGCAAGTATTGGCCGACACCGATCCGCAGCGGCAGGCTGAAGGTGACTTGTGCGCGCTGGCCGGGCTCGAAGTGGCCGAGGGGCATTTTGTGGTAGTGGGTGTTGGAGCCGAAGACGTCGTTGCCGAGCCGGTCGCGCAGGATGATGCCGACGGTCGGGTCATCGAGCGCGCTGTTGGCATCAATCAGGCAGACGATACGGGCTTCTTCGCCGATGGTGAACGCGCGGCTGGGGGCACCAGCGGTATTGAGCAGCTCCACATCACTGATGATGGCGCGGCGGTCGCCAGAGCGGGTGATGATCTGGCCCTTCTCGCGCTCGATCTGGCGGATTTCGAGGTCCTTCTGCTTCTTGGCGACGAGCGCGTTGTAGTAATCGCAGACGGCGCCTGCGGGGCCTTCGCGGATGACCAGGCCGCGCTCCAGGATGACCGCGCGCGAGCACATCGTTTTAATCGTCGCGGCGTCGTGGCTGACGACGAGCATGGTTTTTCCTGCTTCCTGAAACTGGCGGATCAGGTTGATCGACTTGTGCTGAAAGTAGGCGTCGCCGACGGAGAGTGCCTCATCGACGATGAGGATGTCCGGATCGAGCTGGGTGAGCACGGCGAAGGCGAGTCGAGCGGCCATGCCGGTGGAGTAAGTGCGGACGGGGTCGTCGAAGAATTGGCCAATCTCGGCAAAGGCTTCGATGGCGTGCATGCGCGAGTCGAGGAACTGGCGCGAGACGCCGAGGATCGAGCCGTACAGGTAGGCGTTTTCCCGTCCCGTGAAATCGGGATTCATGCCGGAGCCCAACTCGAGGAGTGCGGCGACCCGCCCGCGCACGGCGATTTGCCCACTGGAGGGCGAGAGCGTACCCGCAATGATCTGCAATAGGGTGGACTTGCCCGCGCCGTTGTAGCCGATGAGGCCCACGACTTCCCCGCGGCCAATTTGGAGCGAGATGGAGCGCAGCGCCTGGATCTCGCGAAAGCCGCGCTGCGCGGCGGCCTGGAACCGCGCGGCCAAGGTGTTTTCGGCTCCGGGCAATCGCCGAAAAAGGCTCGCCAATTTTTCCAGAACGCTGGCGCGCAAGCGTGCAAAGGGGCTATCCCACACGCGGTAACTTTTCCCGACCCGATCCGCCTCTATGGCGATCGGGTGCTGGGCACTGATACTGCGTTCTTGTGGACTGGAGGGCGGCATAAGCGGTGTGCGGGAGGTGAGACGTAGCCAGCTCTCTAGCCTTTGGTGCCGATGACGGCGAAGTCTTGCGGGCCGTAGAAGAGTTCATTAAATCGCTGCGCGAGCGGGTCGTCTTTGGCACCGACGTGGCACTCCTCAGAGCAGGGCGTCAGGAACTCGCAGCGTACTTTTCTAAACCCTGAGTGCTCCAGGAGGAATTGGATAAATTCGGGGTTAACCGGGTGAATGTGGGTCGGGTCGAGCCGGAAGTTCAGCGTGCTGACGAGGATGTTGCGCGGGTTAGGTGTCTCAAAGATGGCTATGCCGCCAGGGCGAAGCACGCGAAGGCTTTCGCGCACAAATTTTTGAAGAACAGGGAAGGGGAGGTGCTCAATGATATGAAAACCAGTGATGGCTGCGACGGAGTCGGACGGTGCATTGGTGAGGAAGTCGATAACGTCGGAGTCGATGACATTGAGCCCGCGCTCGCGGCATTCTTTTAGGAAAATCCGGTTAAGATCCACTCCGACGGCCGGCACACCCTGTTCCTGGAGCAGGCCAAGCCATTCGCCGCGGCCAGAGGCGAGGTCGAGCACCCCTTGTTCTTTGCAGAGGCGTTCCCAAAGTGCTGAGTGGGCAATTTCGCCTCCGGGCAATCCTGAGGATGGGGCGGCGGTCGCGACTGCCTGGCGTACTTCGGCAATCATTGGCAGGTAGTACGACTGGCGCTCACGAATGAGTTCGCGTGATCCGCGCCAGCGGGCTTCGAGGTCAGAGTAGAAGCTATCTTCCTCCAAGGCTTTTAGCTCATCCAGACTCGCGAGTGCCGACTCTGCGGTATTCGGCTGTTTGAGGGGAAATGATTGAGCTGAGACGAGCGCCCTTAGGTGCTTTTCAAGGTCGCGTAGAAGCTCGCCGGAGGCGAGTTTGAGGGCCACCGAATCGGTCTCCAGCTGCCTGAGTCTTTGCTCCCAGACAGCGGCCGTCTCGGTCGCATTCGCTGCCAGCTTCGACAGACGCTGCTGCTTGGCCACCGAATCGGTCTCCAGCTGCCTGAGCCTTTGCTCCCAGACAGCGGCCGTCTCGGTCGCATTCGCTGCCAGCTTCGACAGGCGCTGCTGCTTGGCTACCGAATCGGCCTCCAGCTGCCTAAGCCTTTGCTGGATTTTTTTTGGAGAGGGGAACCAGTTTTTCCAGAAACTGCTTTGTTTGGAGGCGGATGGCATGAGGGCTGGCTTGTAAAACTTAAGGGTCTGTCGGGGGGCGGGTGGCCCTATTGTTTTTCATTATCTACTGTCGATTTTATAGTTAAGTTCTTTATATAAAATGCGAGCTCACGAGTGTCGCGTGTGTCGGGCTGGATCGGGTCTTGGTCTGTGGATAAGATAAGGCTGTTGTTACCCTGTTTTAGTCTCAATGGGATTGATAACTCCTGCTCTCCTGCCTGATCGAATTCCAGAATCGCAGCGAGCTCTCCATTTACCATGACATCTACTTTTCGTTGATTAATGGCACCGACCAGGGCGAAGAGCTCATAGGTGCCCTCTTCACCATGATTATCGATTGAGACCTTGCTTCCCGTGCGCTTTCCTGTCCAGTGCCACCAGTTATCGCCGCCCCTCTCTTTCGGGAACCAGTTATTGTCAAAGGATACCACCTGAGGAGGAAGGGCGGCTATTTGTGCATTTTTGATGTAGAAAGCCAGATGTCTTGGATCGCCGACGGGGCTGAGCCCCATTTGATCTGTAGAGAGGAGGATAGTGTTGTCACCTTGTTTTAGCTTGAGAGTAAATGATATGGCCTGTTCCCCTTGATGCTGGAATTCTACTTTCTGGATGAGCTCCCCTTCTCTCATGAAGTATACTTGTCGTGGGGATATGACACCCAAGGAAGCAGTGAGTTGATACTTTCCTGCCTCTTTGCTATAGATGCTGAGCTCGCTTCCCGTGATGGTGCCCGTCCATCGCCACCAATTATCCGCTGTGCCTTCTCTAGGAAACCAGTTTTGGCCGAAATTTAGAGAGAGACTTCCTATAGGGACGAGGTTGAGATTCGCGACACATAGGGAGAGTGCCCTATTATCTCCAATCGGGATGGTTGGCGGTTGATCGGTGGATAGTGTAAGTATATTTTTCCCTTTAGGTAAATCCAGAATCAAAGAAATGGCACGGTGCAGGTTACTTGTGGAGAGATTTATTGTATCCAAGGGTTTGCCATCCAGTGTTAGATAGATATTTCTGGCGGAGACTGCCGAGATGTCGAATGTGAGGTGGTGTCTCCCTGACTCTCGCGTATAGAGGTGGATGATATTGTTTTTGCTGGTAGACGTCCACCTCCACCAGTTGTCAGGTGTACCTTCTGAAGAAAACCACTTGTCCGGGAAGGAGTAAGGGAGGTGCGGAAGTTTAGGTGTCGGAGACGGGTTGAGCGGAATAAAGACCCACTCATCACCTTGTTCAATAGTGGGTTTGTGGCCTGCGCTAGCTAGCTCTTCGAGTAGTGAGTTGGCATTGTCTTCGTATCCATGACGATTAATCAGAATTCCTCTGAATCCATAGGATTCGAGCTCTGTTACCATTTTATTCGCAGGTAGGTAGGCGGTGTGTTTTTGCCACTCTGTCGTTGGGCGGCCCTTATGACTCCCATAAGAGTATCGCAAGGTCTTGGAGTGAAGAAAGGGTCTGAATAACTCATAATCCTGCATGCCATACAATTGTTGTGGGCCCTCAGGAAAGGGAACAATGGGCAGCATGAATAACATGCTCTTGGCGGGAAGCTCGGTCTCTAGCTTGGTAACCAAGGTAGCGTCTTCTTCTAGTTGTCTAGTCATAGACTCCGCTGACCCTTGCCACTTTTTGAAGTGTGGCCACGCTTGGTCGGCTAAACCGCCTATGCCTATTGCGGAAATTAAAGCGATTTTGGGAATATTATGCCAATCCCTGCTCCAGCGGCTTAGCCCCAAAGCGAAGTATAGGAATGAGATTGTAGAAATAATCGTCGCGTAACGCTGGATCGCCCTGATCATATAAAAGTCGCTTATCAAAGCAAAGAGTCCGACCAGTCCTCCGAAGCTTATAAAAGCGAGTGTCCAGATAGTGCAGAGCGCGGGGAGGGGGATCGGCTTACGGGCGAGACTTCTTGTTATAAAATTCCATATTAATAGTGATAGTCCTGCTATTCCAATAAGCCCGACATAGACTGTCATCTGTTCGGGAAACATCAGGGATGTTACGGTACTATATTTTTTATATAGCCAATTAAATAAACCAAAGGCTTGACCCAGGTTTGGGATGACCAGGTCGAAAGGCTTAAGAGATCCCCACTCCAGGTTGGCGTAGTGGCGGATAACTGCTCCCGGGTTTTTCCCATTAGTTATACCATAGATAATGAAACTGCTTAATACGATAGTTAAGGCAAGGGCCGTAAATAGAGATGGGATGATAGCCAGCCTAAAGTCGCAGTGCCTTGCGCAAATGCGGCGCAATAATGCAAAGAAGTAGAATAGGGCAAAGGAGACTACGAAATATATATTATTAAACCCGGAAAGGAAGGAGATGGCAACCGCTAGCTTAAACCTCGGAGATCTCCAACCAAGCTTGGGTGCTGCCGATAAATACCAACAGACATAAAGTTGAAGGGGGAGTAGACCGAAAAAGAGAATTCCAAGAACCTTGGTGTGCCAAAGTAGTCCGTAGTGGATAAACGCATAGGGGATGGAGAGGCCCCATGCGACTGGTTGGGAGATTCGCCAGAGTCGTGCTGCCAAATAAAAAGAGAAAGCGGCTAGAATATGCGCGCAGACCCCCATCAGGTTATTTGCAAAAAATGGACCGCTAATACGACTGAAAAAACCAGCGACCCAGGACATCGCGCGGTCGGTATAGGGGAAATCATTTAGATTTCCTACGAAGGGAGCACCCAGAGCTTCCGTAAAGATATGCCCTGCAATGCTTAGCTCGCCTCTCTCGGCAAGTTTGGTGCAAGCCAGGTAAAAAAGCCCGTCACCATCGTAAGTGATTGGGACGCTCCAGTCGGAGGGGCGCCAGCGGTCGAAGATAATACCCCATAAAACTGCCACAGTAAGCGCGAGCGCGGAGAGTGTAGCAATACGTCGCAGCATTTGGTTGCGGGGTGTGGTGGAGTGGGATGAAGGGGGCATGGTGAGGCTTTATTGAGGGGGGGGGCTTTTTGACTGATGGACAGCGTGTTCAGTGTATGGCCAAAGTGTATGTGGAAATAAAACAGGTACGCGTTATAAGCCCATTTCGAGCGCGGTGCAGAAGGTGTCGGTAGGGATATAATCCATGACTTCTATGGCTTTGTGGAGTGCTCCCAGTGCGATCAAAGAGGGTGTTACTGCAGGTTGGGGATGAGTGCCTGTTGAGTGATGATTTTCCAGTCCGGAAGTCGCGAAGGGAGGGGGGGCTGCATATGCCGCGAGTTTCAGGGCGTTCTCCGCCAACTCGGCTTCGACTTTGCTGAGCTGGATTTGTGTTTTTTGAGCCAGGGTTTCCGAGTGGCTCTCGACTCTAGACAGGCCGTTTTGCAGGTCTTCAAGTGTTTGTCTGAGAGCGATAATCTGGGCGTTTAGCTGGGCCGTCTGTGCTTCGAGCCGGCTACGGGTGGGGAAGCATTTATCCCAAGCTTGGCGGAGGGAGCGTTTCAGTGTGTTGCGCAAGCCGAAGCGTGGCTCTTTGCGTATTTTGGTAAGTTCCGTAGTCCGGGTGAAGGGGGCTTTGAGGACTTCTTCATAGAAAGCCAGGGTCTGCTGTGCGGTTTTCTCCCAGCTGAATTTGGCGACCTGGATGAGGCCTTCGCGGATGAGGCCTTCGCGCAGCCCCGCTTCACTTTCTATCCGGTGCATGGCGGCGGTGATTGTCTGCGGCGCGGCGGGGTCGATGTACAGAGCTGCGCTGCCGCCGACTTCGGGGAGCGAGCTGCGGTCGGAGCTGATGACGGGGCAGCCTTGGCTCATGGCTTCGAGGACGGGCAGGCCGAAGCCTTCGTACCAGGAGGGGAAGATAAAGGCGGCGGCCCGTTGGTAGACCTTGGGCAGCTCTTCGTCAGAGACGAAGCCCAGGTGGCGGGCGAGCCCGCGCTCTTCGAGCGGGCGGAGTTTGGCTTTTATCTGCTCGTTCTTCCAGCCGCTGCCGCCGACGAAGCATAGGGGCTTGGGGGCGGGGTGCGCGTGGGCGTAGGCCTCGTAGGCTTCGAGGAGCGCGACCAGGTTTTTGCGCGGTTCAAGAGAGCCGACGAAGAGCCAGTAGTCGCCGTCATGGGCGATATTGCGCACGGCTTGTTCTTGGGAAATCGGCGCGTAGCGGCAGGCCAGCAGGGTGACGATGGAGGGGATCTGCCCGCGCCGGGCGTAGCGGGGCAGGTAGCGGTCGAACTCCCGTCGCGAGTGCTCGGAGCTGAAGATGAGGCCATCGGCATAGTCGAGCGAGTCGAGAACTCCGCGTTGGCAGCCGAGGCGTGTCGCATCGGTGGTGTATTCGGGGTGAGCCCAGAAGCCGACGTCGAAGATTGTGACGACGAGTTTCGAACTGGTGAACTGGGGGGCTTGAAAGGAGAGCGAGTGAACGATGTCGGGGGCTCCCGGGGCACGGCCTTGGGCGAGGTGCTTGCGCCACGCTTTGCGGGTGGTGCGTTGTGGCTGCCCGGGGAGGGGGTTTACGACGTTTGGGAGTGCGGGCAGGGGCACCAGTTTTTCATCGGGGACGAAGATTCCGCCAAAATGTCGATAGCCGAGGAACTGGTGCTGCGGAGCGAGTTTTGCCATCTCCACGAAAAGTGAGTGCGCATGCCAGCCGCAGCCTGCGGGGGTGACGGAGGGTTGCACGTAGTCGTAGCCGATCTTCATAGCAGCAGGGGCGGTTGTTGGCGAAGGTCGATGACGGGTTTGCCCGAGGTGTGGATCTCCAGCTTGCCAAGCCGGATGCCGTGGATGCGCGGGTCGTCTTCGCTGAGGCGGGCGGCATCGGGGCAGTTTAGCCGCAGTCTGCGTGTGCCCGCCGGGATGCGGAGCTGGCCGGTGAGCGGTTTGCGCGGAGGCGGGCTCAGCGTCTCAAGGAAATGGTCGTCGGCGTAGACTTCGACTCGGCGCGGTGCGCCGACGGGGATGGTGGCGTAGTGGAGTGTGACGGGCTCTTTCCCGGGAAGCGCAAATGTGGCGAGTTGCTCGATAAAGCCGTCGGCCGGGTGGAAGCCTACGCTGTGCGTGGCCTGGGGAGGCAGCGCGCTGAGGTTTTCAAATGTCGGGCGTAGTTTGCCGGGAAGGATGACGGGCCGAAACCCGGCGACGCGCGCCCTGCCGCGTTTGACGAGCGAGCGGCGCAGCTCGTGGCTGCTGGCGATTTCTTGCATGGCTTTGGCAAGGGTTAGCGGTGCGCGGGCATCGACCAGGAGTGCGGCGTCCGCGCATAGATCGGGGATGGCGGACTGGTTGTTGGCGAGGATCGGAATGCCGCGCTCCATCGACTCCAGCAGCGTGACTCCTGTCCCCTCATGTTGGGAGAGGAAGAGCATGGCCCCCGCCCCGATCCAGAGGCTGACGAGCTCGGGCTCCTCCACGTAGCCGCAGAACGTGACGTAGTCGCCGAGGTCAAGCGTCTGGGAGAGCTGCCGGATGCGCTGCATCTGCGCGTTGTCGTGCCCGGTGAGGACGAGTCGCCAAGCCTGTACGGGGCCGACTTCGTCGAGGTAGAGGGCGTAGGCGACGAGGAGTGCTTTGTGGTTTTTGTGCGGCCAGGCATTAGCCGGATAAAAGAAGTAGGGCGCATCCGGGGGAGTGCTCATAAAGTGGGGAGCGCGGAGAGTTCTTTTTTTAATGGGGACAGCTCGGGCTATGGGTCAGCCTTGGCTGCGTGTCAGGGTGGCGAGGTCGGCGTCGACCATGAGGCGGGCGAGGCCGTGCATGCGGGTTTGCGGTTCCCAGCCGAGCTCGCGCCTGGCTTTCGAGTAGTCGCCGATGAGCAGGTCGACTTCGGCGGGGCGCAGGTAGCGGGAGTCGAACTTTACGTAGTCGCGCCAATCGAGGTCCGCATGTCCAAAGGCGGCTTCGAGGAAGTCCTCAATCGTGTGCGTCTCGTTGGTCGCCAGCACGTAGTCGTCGGGCTTGTCCTGCTGGAGCATCCGCCACATGCCCTCGACGTACTCCTTGGCGTAGCCCCAGTCGCGCTTGGCGTCGAGGCTGCCGAGGTAGAGCTCCTTCTGGAGGCCTTTCTTGATGCGGGCGGCGGCGAGCGAAATCTTGCGCGTGACGAAGCTTTCGCCGCGCCGCGGGGACTCGTGGTTAAAGAGGATGCCGCTGCATGCGAAGAGGCCGTAGGACTCGCGGTAGTTTACGGTCAGCCAGTGGGCGAAGACCTTGGCGCAGCCGTAGGGCGAGCGCGGGTAAAAGGGCGTGGTCTCGGTCTGCGGTACGGCCTGGACTTTGCCGAACATCTCGGAGGAGGAGGCCTGGTAGTAGCGCACTTTTTTGCCGATGCCGGACTCGATGATGGCTTCGAGGATGCGGCCTGCGCCGACTCCGGTGATGTCGCTGGTGTACTCGGGGATGTCGAAGCTTACGCGCACGTGGCTTTGCGCGGCGAGGTTGTAGATCTCGTCGGGCTGGAGCGAGTAGAGCAGCTTCACGAGCGAGACGCTGTCGGCCAAGTCGCCGTAGTGCAGGATGAGGCGCGGCGAGTCACCATGCTCAAAGGAGTGCAAGTGATCAATTCGCGCACGATTCAGCGTGCTGGCGCGCCGCACGAGTCCGTGGACTTCGTAGCCTTTTTCCAGGAGGAGTTCGGCAAGGTAGGAGCCGTCTTGGCCAGTGACTCCCGTAATGAGTGCTTTTTTGGGCATGTGCTTATTGAAGTAGGTAAAGTGGAGAGTCGGTGAGCGGCGAAGCGCCGCTGGGCCGGTGTGACCCGCGCACTTCAGGAAAGTTTGGCGAGTTCGCTATCGACCAGGCGGGCGACGATTTCGGCAAAGGGGACAGTGTTTTCCCAGCCCAGTGCGGTGTGCGCTTTGGCGGGGTTCCCGCATGAGGCGACGGGCTCAACCGTGGTGAGCAGTACTTCGTCGTGCCGCACGTAATCGCGCCAATCGAGCCCGACACGGGCAAAGGCGGCCTCGACGAAATCTTTGACCGAGTGGAGCTGGCCGGTGGCGAGGACGTAGTCGTCGACCGCCGGCTGTTGGAGCATCAGCCACATGCCGCGCACGTAGTCGGGGGCCCAGCCCCAGTCGCGGCGGCCCTCCAGACTGCCGAGGGGGAGCGAGTCTTGCAGCCCGCGCTTGATGTGGGCGACCGCGCGGGCGATTTTCATCGTGACAAAGCTGCCGCTGCGCCGCGGCGATTCGTGGTTGTAGAGAATCGCGGCACAGGTGGGCATCCCGTAGGCCGTGCGGTAGATGCGGGCCACCTGTTGCGAAAAGGCTTTGGCCGCGCCGTAGGGCGTCGTGGGCACCAGCGGGGTGAGCTCGTCTTGCGGCGAGTGGCTGGGCGAGCCGAAGACTTCGCTGGAGGAGGCGTAGAGAAACTTGGTGGGCTTGGGCAGGTCGCGCAGGATTTCGAGCAGGCGCAGCGTTGCCATGCCGATGCTATCGACCGTGCTTTCGGGTAGCTCCAGGCTGAGTCGCGGGCTGGATTGACCCGCGAGGTGGTAGAACTCATCGGGCTGCGCCTTGCTGATGATCCGGCGCAAGTGCGTAGCGTCCTCAAAGGCGCCGTTGTGGAGGAAGAGCCGCTTGCCGAGTAGCGCGTCATTGCGCGCCAAATGGCCGATGTTGCTGCGGGCCACGGTGTCGGGCCGGTGCACGAGCCCGTGCACTTCGTAGCCTTTCTCCAGCAGAAGCTCCGCAAGATAAGAGCCGTCCTGACCGGTGATTCCTGTAATAAAGGCGCGCATGAAATGAAAAAAGTAAAAGGTGGGTAGTGTGGAGTAGTTCCGAGTCGTACCGTCCCCCAGCCGCGGGGGATACGAATACGCAAAGTCGGCGCGCGGTTACTTACAATACGTCGGCAAATACCGGTTTTAGCTTACGGAATACGTAATTGCCGAAGACGCACAGCCCCAGGCCCCAAGCGTACAAGTAGGCGAGGTGGGCCATTGAGAGCGGCTGCTCCCAGAGGGCGGCGTTGCGTGCGAGGTCGATCGCCAGCAGTAGCGGGTTGAAGCGCAGCCAGGTCCATGCAGCGGGGTACTTGTGCGCGGTGAAAAATACGCCACTGGCCCAGAGCAGGACCATATTGATGAAGCCGATGATTTGGGAAATATCGCGAAAGAAGGTGCCCAGTGCGGAGAGCAGCCAGCCGAGCCCGAGCGCCATCAGGATGATTGGCAGCAGGATAACGGGCAGCCAGAGGAGCCCGAGATGCAGCCCGGGACCGAGCCAGAGGATGCCGATCAGGGTCAGGATCAGGCTGATGACGAGGTGCACCGCAGCGCTGCCGACATTGGCGGCGGGGAGGACTTCGAGCGGGAAGACCACTTTTTTAACAAAGTTCGGGTTTCCCAAAATAATGTTCGGTGCCGTCCCGAGCGTCTCCGAGATGAAGTGAAAGAGGGTCAGCCCCAGAAAAATCCCCAGCCCGTAGTCGATGCGCGATTCGCCTTCGATTACGCCAAAGCGGCCGCTGAAGATGTAGCCAAAGACCATTACGTAGAGCCCGAGCATGAGCAGCGGGTTGAGGAAGGACCAGACGAGGCCGAGGTAGCTGCCCCTGTGGCGCAGCTCCACATTGCGCAGGGTAAACTGCCAGAGCAGCTCGCGGTGTTGCCAGAGGTCGGCGATGAAGGGGGGGCGGAAAATACGGCGCATTAGTAGGGTGTACGTAGTACAGGGGGAGGAGCTGCTGTTGGCGAAGCGCCGCGCCGCCTGCGCTGTGCACGGTAGAACAACGAAGCGGCGACTACAGCCCGCGCCCGATCACTCTTGCAATTCCTAAGCTGCGCTTTCTGCCTCGCGGCTTTTCCCGCCTGTGACTCTGCCTGTGAGACCCTGCCTGGCCCATCTTTTCACTCTACTAGGTTTCGCCACCTCATCACTCGTGCCCTCTGCGTTGGCTCAGGGCTTGTCGGCTCAAGCGGGGCAGGCGGGGGCAGTCGTCTTCGCCCCTGCGCCCGTCCTCTCGCTTCCGGAGGACTATTTCCCGCAACTGCGCGAACTCCTCGCCGCTGCGCTGCGCGAGTCCCCGCGGATGCTCCTCGCGCGGCTCGACCTCGATGCCGCCGCGGGCGAGCGTACCCAGGCGCGCTCCGGGCTCTACCCCAGCGTGAGCAGTACCGTGCGAGGTGTGTTTACGAGCGACATCCGCCGCGACCTGCCGGGCAGCACTGAGGCGACCAAGACGTATTACGATGTGGGCCTCTCGCAGCCGGTTTTCCACTGGGGCGAAAAGCGCAACACCGCCCGAATCGGGGATATCCGCTCGGCGATTGCCGAGCGCGATTATGCGGAAGGCTACCGGCTGCTCGCCCGCGAAATCCGCCAAGGCTACCTCGACCTCATCGTGCTGAAATCCCGGCTCGCAGGCGCGCGCTTCATGCGCGGGCAGGCCGAGGAGGCACTAAAGGCAGCCGAGGCGCGCGCCAAGGTCGGCGCGATTGCGGAGGGCGAGCTCTTTGGCCCGCAGATTGCGCTTGAGCAGGCGACCTTGGGCGAGGGCTCTGCCGAGTTGGCGTTTATTACGGCGCGCGATCAACTTGAGGCACTCACGGGAAAACCCGCGCCGGCAGAAGCCGAGCTCCCCGATGAGCTTCCGAAAATCGAGACTTCAAATGCTGCGGCATCCGACGGCCTGCTCGCCGAGTTTCTTGCCGAGCCGGAGCCATCCACACCCGCGCTGGAAACGCTGCGCGAGCAGGTCGAGGTCGCCCAGCTCACTTACAAAAACCAGAAAACGCGCCTGCGCCCGAAGCTCAGTTTCGTACTCGGCGTGAGCCAGGACGAGCAGAGCTATACGCTGAATAACGCCCAGCGCTATGGCGTCACCTCGCGCTACGTGGGCCTGCAGGTGAGCTGGTCGATTTTCGACGGTTGGGCCACGCGCGGCGCGGTGCGCAGCTCGCTCGCGCGACTGCGGCAGGCGCAAGCCCGTTACGCTCAGGCTCGATCTACTGCCCCGCGCGCCGCCCAAGCCTCGGCCCGCGCCCTCGGGCTCGCCCAGCGGCAGATGCAGATCAACGACCGGCTCCTCGTCGCCAGTGCCGATGGGTTGCGGATCCACGAGGCGGATTTCGCAGCGGGCCGCACTGCCAGTGACGCTGTGGCGCAGGCGCGCGCGGGCTATTATCAAGCGCGTGCCAGTGCCAACGCCGCGCGCCTTAATTTCCTGATGGGGCAGGTTGATCTTGTTTCGCAGATCGACCGTGACCCGCTAATCGAGAACCTGCCTCGCCCTTAGCTCCCGAAAACTCATGGGTAAGAAAATCCTACTCGTCGCGCTGGTAGCGCTCCTCGCTCTCGGTGTCTGGATCTACTTCTCGCCGCCTGCGGCTGTGGTGGCAGAGGTGCGGGCCGGACGCGCGATCAAGGCCGTCCCGGGCAGCGTCACCGTGCAGGCGGAGTACGAGATGCAGATCCGCAGCGAGATGGGCGGGCGCATCTTGCGCAGCTCGCTCGAAAAGGGGCAGCACGTGAGCGAGGGCGATATCCTCTGCGAGCTCGATGCGGGTGACCTGCTCCTCAACATGGAGCGCACGCGCGCCGAGTACGAGACGGCGAAGCAGCGGCTCGCGGTGGGCTCGGCAGTCGAGCTCCAGCTCGCGACTTCTGCGGAAAACCTCGCCGAGTACGAGCGGCTGAACCGCGCGGGCCGCTACGCCGATGCGGAGCTCACCAAGCGCCGCCGCGAGCACGAGCAGGTGGAGCAGCGTGCGGCCCTCGAAAAGGTGAACAACGCGCAGACGCTTTCTTCCTACGAGACCACCCTGCGCCAGCAGCAGCGCCAGCTCGAAAAGATGACGCTGCGCGCGCCTTTCGACGGCGTCGTCTCGCAGATCTACGCGCGCCCGGGCGACTTGATCGGCGGCGGCGCCCCCATTGCCACGCTGATCTCCACGAGCCGCATCGTTGAGGCAAAGATCAGTGAGGAGGATTTTGCGGACATCCGCGTCGGCCAAAAAGTCTCGGTACGTTTCTTGCCTTACGGCAATGGGCTCTTCAACGGCACGGTGAGCAAGATCCTGCCGACGGCCGATCCGGCGACCCAGCGCTACGTCATCGAGCTGGCGGTCGAGATCGACGCCGCGCGGCTCGTGCCGGGAATCACGGGCGAGGTGACGGTTGTCGTCGGCGAGCGCGACGAGCAGACGCTGATCCCGCGGCGCGCGCTTTTCGGTAGCTCGGTCTACGTGGTGCGCGCCGGGCGGGTCGAGCTGCGCCGGGTGCAGGTCGGCTACGTGAGCTTGACGACTGTGGAAATCACCAAGGGCCTCAGCGCGGGCGAGCAGGTCATTGTCGATTCGCTTGACCAGTTCCGCGAGGGGCAGCGCGTGCGGGCCGCACCCGATGGCGCGCGCTCCTGATTATTTCCGCCCCCGACATCTCGTAAACTGCGCCCAGATTTCTCGCGTCCCTCGCGTCGATCGCACTCGCTGCCTCCACTACCTTTTCCGCTCATCCGCCGACTCCTCTTTCGCTACGTTCCATGTCGCCCAATCTGCGCATCGCCTACCGCTTCCTCACCGCGAAGAAGCGCGCCATGTTGATGAGCCTCTCGTGTATCGTGCTCGGCGTCGGGCTGTTTATCGTTACGCAGGCGACGACCAAGGGCTTCGAGGAGTTTTTCATCCGCACGATCTTGGGCACGCGCGGCGCGGTCGTGATCGAAGACCAGATCCAGGACACGCTGCGCAGCATGAGCGCGGGCGGGGCTGGCTCGGGCTTTGAGGTTAAACAAAAGGAAGGGCGCAAATACATCCAGGGCATCCGCGAACCGAAGCTGTTGCGCGAGGCGCTGGCACAGTTCCCGAGCGTGCTTGCCGTCTCCGAGGTCGTTACCGGCAACCTCACAATGAAGAGCATCTACCAGGATGCGACCGTGAAGCTCTACGGCATCAACCTCGAAGACCACATGCGCGTCTCCGAGCTGGGTAGCCAGATCGTGCGCGGTGACCTCAACGAGTTTCGCGCCAGCCCGCGCGGCGCGATCCTCGGCCTCGAAATGGCGCAGAGGCTCCAGCTCGACCTCGGCGATTCCTTCGTGCTGGAGACGGGCGGCCAGAGCCGCCGCTACCGCGTCACCGCGCTTTACGAAACCGGCGTCAGCGACATCGACCGCGTCGCGCTCTATCTCAACCTGACCGAAGCGCGCTCGCTGCTCGCCCGCCCCACGGGCGCGTCCTACCTGCAAGTCAACCTCGTCGATAAAGACCGCGCTCCGGCGGAGGCCGAGCACATGCGCGAGGTGCTCGGCCACAGCGCGAAATCGTGGCAAGAGCGCGAGCGCTCCTGGCTCCAGGCCTTTGCCGCGCTGAGCTACTCGTCGGCGATCACCGTCTCCGTCTTCACGCTCATCGCGGGGCTGGCCATGTTTAACACGCTGGCGATGCTCGTCATGGAGAAGACCAAGGAAATCGCGATCCTGCGCTCGATGGGCTACACCCGCGAAGACATCTCCCGGATCTTCCTGTGGCAGGCCGGGATCGTGCTGGCGATTGGCTGCCTGCTCGGGATGGGCTTTGGCGCGGGCGTCACCTACGCCGTCTCGAAAATTCCGATCTCGATCTCGGGGATTTTCAAGACGGAGACCTTCGTCGTCTCGTGGAACAAGTGGCACTACGTGGCGGCCAGCCTGACGGCGATTGTCATGGTGATGGTCGCCAGCCTCATCCCCGCGCGCCGCGCCGCCAAGCTTGAGCCCGGCGACGTGATCCGCGGCACCGCTCAGTAACGCACCACCGCCGCAAATGCCGACCATGCCTGCCGAAATTTCCAGCCCCTCCAGCCCCGCGATTTCTCCGGTCGCTCCCGCACAAGCGCCCGCAGTCGCCGCCAAACCGGCGGGCAGCGACGCCCCGCTCGCGCTGCGCTGTAGCGGCATCCACCGCTATCTCGGCCAGGGCGAAGGCCGCGTGCACGTGCTCAAGGGCGTGTCGTTCGAGGCGCAGCGCGGCCAGGTCTATGCGATTGTGGGGCCCAGCGGCTGCGGCAAGAGCACGCTGCTTTACCTGCTCGGGCTGCTCGACCGGCAGGACGCAGGCGAGATCGTCATCAACGGCCAGACCATGTCGCAGAGCAGCGACGCGGCGCGCACCGCAGCGCGCTGCGAGCACATCGGCTTCGTCTTCCAGTTTCACTTCCTCATGCCCGAGTTCAGCGCGCTGGATAACGTGATGATGCCCATGCGTAAACTCGGGCGGCTGAGCGTGCCCGAGATGGAGGCGCGCGCGCTGGAGCTGCTGGGCGAGGTGGGCCTGCGCGAGAAGGCGCAGCGACTCGGCACCCAGCTCTCGGGCGGCGAGCAGCAGCGCGTGGCAATCGCGCGCGCACTCGCCAACCAGCCCTCGATCATCCTTGCCGACGAGCCTACGGGAAACCTCGACGTGAAAAACTCGGGCATGGTCTTCGACCTGCTCACCCGCCTCGCCAAAAACAACGGCCAGGCCGTGATCCTCGTGACGCACAACCCCGAGATCGCCGAGGCCTGCGACGCCGTGCGCCCCATGCGCGACGGCCTCTTCGTCACACCATAGACGCCGAAGACTCCACTGCGCGTGGGGCAGCCCCGCGCGTAGCGGGAGTCTCGTTGGTAGCTTGTCAGGCCAGGGCGAGGGCTTGTTCGAGGTCGGTCTGGATGTCGGTGAAGTCTTCGGTGCCGAGCGAGAGGCGCACGTAGTCGGGCGGGGTGCCGGAGGCGAGTTGCTCTGCGGGGCTGAGCTGGCTGTGCGTGGTGCTGGCGGGGTGGATCGCGAGCGAGCGGGCGTCGCCGATATTGGCCACGTGGGAGAACAGTTTGAGCGATTCGATGAATTTGCGCCCTGCCTCGTAGCCGCCTTTGAGGCCGAAGCCGAGGAGCCCGCCGAAGCCACCGCTGAGGTACTTCCTGGCGGCGGCGTGGTTGGGGCTGTCTTTGAGGCCGGGGTAGTTTACCCAGGCGACCTTGTCGTGCGCGGCAAGCAGCTCGGCGGTCTTGAGCGCGTTTTCGCAGATGCGCGGCATGCGCAGGTGCAGGGTCTCGATGCCCTGGAGCGTGAGGAAGGCGTTGAAGGGCGAGAGGCAGGCGCCGATGTCGCGCAGGAGCTGCACGCGCATTTTGAAGATGTAGGCGACGTTGGTGCCACCGGTCGGCGGGAAGGCTTTAAACGCGTCCCAGTAAACGAGGCCGTGGTAGCTGGGGTCGGGCTGGGTGAAGCCGGGGAAGCGCCCGCCCGTGCTCCAGTCGAAGTTTCCGCAGTCGACGACCACGCCGCCGATGGAGGTGCCGTGACCGCCGAGGTACTTGGTGGTGGAGTGGATGACGATGTTGGCGCCCCACTCGGCGGGGCGGTTGAGGTAGGGGCTCAGCGCGGTGTTGTCGATGATGAGGGGGACGCCCGCTTCGCGCGCGATTTTCGCAACCTCCTCTATGGGGAAGATGTTGAGCGCGGGGTTGCCGAGGCCCTCGGCGTAGAAGGCCTTGGTGTTGGGGCGCAGCGCGCGGCGAAAGGCGTCGGGCTCGGCGGCGTCGACGAAGGAGATCTCGATCCCCAAGCGCGCGAGGGTGTAGTGAAAGAGGTTGTAGGTGCCGCCGTAGAGTTGGGCGACGGAGACGATGTGGTCGCCCGCGCCTGCGATGTTGAGGATGGCGTTGGTGATGGCGGCCTGGCCGGAGCTGTGGGCGAGGGCGCCCGTGCCGCCTTCGAGTGCGGCGATGCGCTGCTCAAGCACATCGGTAGTGGGGTTCATCATCCGCGTGTAGATGTTGCCCAGCTCCTTTAGCCCGAAGAGGCTGGCGGCGTGCTCGGTGTCGCGAAACACGTAGCTGGTGGTTTGGTAGATGGGGACGGCGCGCGAGCCGGTGGTGGGGTCGGCCTGCTGTCCAGCGTGCAGGGCCTTGGTTCCGAGTCCTTGGAGTTGCATAATGGCTGGCGACTATCGGGGCGGTGGCCCCGAGCGCAAGGGGGCTTCGCAGGCATAGTCGCTTTTATCGGGTTGCCGCGCCTTTTGTCGGGCGGGGCGCCGCTGCCGCACATCGCCCGTTGGCCCGTCGTGGCTGCGTGCGCATCCCGGTTGGGCGGCCCGCGTGTGTGCGCTCCAAGTGCGTCTTATAATGGGGCGAATGGCGCGGAAAAATCCCCTTTGGCATCGACAGCGTTTGGGGGGCTTGGGAGAAATGCACCCCTCCAGAGGGGGTATCCTCCGGGACTGTTTCGATGACTGACTATTTACAAAAAATACTGACGGCGCGGGTTTACGATGTGGCCCGGCAGACGCCTTTGGAAAAGGCGGCGCAGCTTTCGGCGCGCCTGAACAATACCTTGCTGCTCAAGCGTGAGGACATGCAGAGCGTGTTCTCGTTTAAGCTGCGCGGGGCGTACAACAAGATGGCACACCTGTCGGAGGAGGCACTCGCGCGCGGCGTGGTCTGCGCCTCGGCGGGGAACCATGCGCAGGGCGTGGCACTGGCGGCCAAGCGGCTGGGCGCGCGCGCGGTGATCGTGATGCCGCTGACGACACCGCAGGTGAAGGTGCAGGCAGTGCGCTCGCGCGGCAGCGAGGTGGTGCTCTTTGGCGATTCGTTTGACGAGGCCGATGCGCACGCGCGCGCCCTGGAGAAGCGGCAGGGGCTGACTTTTGTGCATCCGTTTGACGATCCGGAGGTGATCGCCGGGCAGGGAACGATCGGCCTGGAGATCCTGCACCAGCATCAGGGGCCGCTGGATGCGGTGTTTGTGGCGGTGGGCGGCGGCGGGCTGGTGGCGGGGATCGCGGCGTGCCTGAAGCGCGTGCGCCCCGAGGTAAAGGTGATCGGCGTGGAGCCGGCAGACTCGGCCGCGCTGGCGCGCTCGCTGGAGGTGGGGCGGCGGGTGCGGCTGGAGCATGCGGGGCTGTTTGCCGACGGGGTCTCGGTGAAGCAGATCGGCGAGGAGACGTTTCGGCTGTGCCGCCGGCACGTGGACGAGGTGATCCTCGTGGAAAACGACGACATCTGCGCGGCAACCAAGGACGTGTTTGAGGACACGCGCGCGGTGCTGGAGCCCGCGGGCGCGCTCGCGGTGGCCGGAGCAAAGGCGTATGTGGAGCGCGAGCGCCTGCGCGGGAATACGCTCGTGGCGGTGGCGAGCGGGGCGAACCTGAACTTCGACCGACTGCGCTACATCGCCGAGCGCGCGGAGATCGGCGAGCACCGCGAGGCGGTGTTTGCGGTCACGATCCCCGAGGGGCCGGGCAACCTGAAGCGCTTTTGCAAACTGGTGGGCAAGCGCAGCGTGACCGAGTTTAACTACCGGATCGCCGACGAAAAGGAGGCGCACATCTACGCGGGAATCCGCGTGGGCGGGCGCGAGGAGAGCGAGAAGATCGCGGCGTACTTCGAGCGGCACGGCTTTTGCACGCTCGACCTCACGAACGACGAGATGGCCAAGACACACATCCGCCACCTGGTCGGCGGGCACTCGCCGCTCGCACACGACGAGGTGCTCTACCGCTTCGAGTTTCCCGAGCGGCCCGGGGCACTGATGGGATTCCTCACGGCGATGTCGCCCAACTGGAACATCAGCCTCTTCCACTACCGCAACCACGGCGCAGACTACGGGCGCGTGCTCGCTGGCCTGCAAGTCCCCGCCAAAGACAAACCCGCATTGCGGCGTTTTCTGGAAAAACTCGGCTACCGCTACTGGGACGAAACCGAAAACCCCGCCTACAAACTCTTCCTGCGGTAGCCGCGTGGTTCGCCAGATGAAACAGTCGAAGACTCCCCTGCGCGGGGGGCGGTGGCGTGGCGCCACGTGCCGTTTAATTTGGGAATCGGCTCCGTCGCTAAGCGACGAAGCGCGATTCCCGAATTTAAAGGCCTCTCCCTGTTGCGAAGCAACAGGGGGGAGGCATCAAATGCGAATGAAGCGGGAACCCATTTGGGCGCGGCGAAAAAGTTGACGGGTTAAATCTCCGACCCGACCGGAGGTCGGGAGTCCCTTACTGTGCGGTTTGCTGGGCGGGCGGAACGCCCGCCCAGCAAACCGCACAGTAAATGGGAGCAGGCACTGCCTGCCGCCCCACGCGCAGTGGGATCGAGGTCTGTGTTGGCGCCACGACTGATCGTGGCTTGACCTTGCGCCCGCTACGCTGTTGCCGCAACGGCTCCGAATGAACGCTTCACCCGCTCCCGCTGCCCCGCCTGTTTCCGAGCCCCCATCCCCTGCTCCGCGCTCCCCTGCGCCCGAGCCCGCCGATAAAACGGCAGCGGCGGTGGCGCCGCCCGCGAGTCCTCTTTGGGAGCAGCGCTGGCACCCGCTGCGCGAAGAGTGGGTGCTCTACACGGCGCACCGCGGTGGGCGCCCGTGGATCGGCGACACGCATAAGCCTGCCGATGCGGATGCACGCCCGCCGAGCTACGACCCGACCTGCGCGCTGTGCCCGGGAAACCTGCGGCTGGAGGGACGGCGCAACCCCGACTACACGGGCGTGTACTGTTTTACCAACGACCTGCCCTGTTTCGGTGGTGGCGTGCCCAGCGCGGGCGATGCGTTTTACCAGACTAGGCAGGCCACCGGCACGGCGGAGGTCGTCTGCTACAGCCCCGATCACGGGAAGACCTTTGTCGATCTGCGCGACGACGAGTGCGCGGCGGTGGTCGCGCTCTGGGCCGAGCGCTACCGCGAGCTGGGCGCGCGCGCGGACGTCGATCACGTGCTGATTTTTGAGAACAAAGGCGCGCTCGTCGGCACTTCCAACCCGCACCCGCACTGCCAGATTTACGCGGGCAACATGATTTACGGTCACACCGTGCGCGAGGTGGAGAGCAGCCGCCGTTTTTATGCAAAAACGGGCGGCGGCTTTATCGGCCAGGAGATCTTGTGGCGCGAGCTCGCGGGCCCGCGCGTGATCGGGCAAAACGCGCACTTCGTGGCCTGCGTGCCGTGGTTTGCGCGCTACGCGTACGAGGTGTTTATCCTGCCGCGGCGGCAGCTCGCCTCGCTGGCCGAACTGAGCGCGGACGAGCAGCGCGCGCTCGGGCTCATGATCCGCGAGGTCACCACCCGCTACGATAATCTCTGGCAGATGCCGATGCCGTATGTGATGGCGATCCACCAGGCGCCGACGGACGGCGGCGACTACGCGGCCTATCCGTTTCACATCGAGTTTCACCCGCCGCTGCGAAAACCCGACACGCTCAAGTATCTGGCGGGCCCCGAGGTCGGCGGTGGCTCGATGACCAACGAGTCTGACCCCGATGCCAAGGCCGCCGAGCTGCGCGCCGTCTCAGGCACGCGGCACTATCGGCTCGCGCGCGAGACCGCTTCGGCCTCCGCTTGAGGAGAAACGCGTGCGCGCGCGCGCCGAGGGGTGCACGCACGCGTGGCTTGTTCCCTGCCTGCGGGCACCTCACACTTTTTCTCGCACTGCCGCTTTCCCCCCCACTCCCCAAAAACGGTTCCTCTACCTCACCCACATTTTGAGCACGACAACGACGCCCAACCTCGACACCGCGCGCAAGCTACTCTGCGCCCTGCAAGACCACATCCGCGACACGCTCGTCGCCGCCCGCGCCAAGCGCGGTGCGACCTTTGCGCGGATCGCCGCAGTCACCGCAGCCGATACGATCTACGAAGTCGACAAGATCACCGAGGACGCGATCTTCGAGTGGTTCGAGGCGCACTGGCCGCGCAAGTGGCCCGTGCAACTGGTCATGGAGGGAATCGAGGACAGCGAGGTCGTGACTTTCCCGCGCGGGCTGCGCGCCGGGCAGACGCTGTTCAGGTGCATCCTCGACCCGATCGACGGCACGCGAAACCTGATGTACGACAAGCGCAGCGCGTGGGCGATCGCCGGCCTCGCGCCGCAGCGCGGCAGTAAAAACACGCTCGGCGACATCGTCGTCGCGGCGATGACCGAGCTGTCGACCAGCAAGATGTGGCGCAGCGACCAGCTCAGCGCCGTGCGCGGAAAGGGCGTGGTGGCGCGCGCCTTTGACCTGCGCGAGCGGCGCTGGTCGCGGCTGAGCCCGCGGCCTTCGCGCGCGACGGATTTCGAGCATGGCTTTGCCTCGATCTCGCGTTTTTTCCCCGAGGGTAAAGGGCTGCTCGGCACGATTGAGGAGGCGCTGTGGCGCGAGCTCGGCATCTTGGGCAAGAACGGCGGGCAGCTCGTTTTTGATGATCAGTACATCTGCTCCGGCGGCCAGATGTATGAGCTGCTGATCGGGCACGACCGGATGCTCGGTGACCTGCGCCCGCTCGTTTACGCCAAGCTCGGGCTCGGCAGTGCGACGCTGTGCTGCCACCCCTACGACGTGTGCGCGGCACTGATTCTGGAGGAGGCGGGCGGCGTGGTGGAGACGCCCGAGGGCCGGCCGCTGCGCGCGCCGCTCGACACCACGACTCCGATTGCGTGGATGGGCTACGCCAACCCCACGCTCGCGCGGAAAGTGCGCCCCATCCTCAAGCGCCTGATCAAGGAGTATTGCTGAACACATGAAAACCGTAACTGCCGAGGCCCCGGGCCGCCTGGACTTCATGGGCGGAGTGGCCGACTACAGCGGCTCGCTCGTGCTGGAGATGCCGCTCTCGCTGACGACGCGCGTGACGATCACGGAGCTGCCGCCGAAGCGCATTTCGCGGGCTTGCGAGTCGTCGGGCTCACCGAAGCTGGTCTTCGCGAGCGAGACTTACGGCGAGACGCAAGTCACCCCCGGGACGCCGCCCGCCGAAGTGCCCAAGTGGCTGCGCTACCCTTACGGCTGCCTGTGGCTCTACGCGAAGGAGCGAGGGAAGCCCGTGGAGAAGCTGGTGTCGAGCGCGAGCCAAAGGGGCGGCGGAGCGGGAGACTCGGGAGGGCTGCGCTTCGAGATCTCGTCGAGCGTGCCGGGGTCGATGGGCGTATCGAGCAGCGCGGCTCTGGAGGTCGCCACGCTGCGCGCGCTGGAGAAGTTTTTCGGCCCGCGGCTCAAGGGCACCGCGCTGGCGCGGCTCGCCCAGCGCGTGGAAAACGAGATCGTGGGCGCGCCCTGCGGGCTCATGGATCAGCTCGCCTCGGCCAACGGGGTGCCGCGCGCGCTGCTGCCGATCCTGTGCCGCCCGGATGTGCTGGGTGCGCCGGTAAAGCTGCCCGCGGGCGTGGTCGCGGTGGGCTGGCCCAGCGGCGTGAAACATGCGGTGAGCGACTCGCCCTACGCGACCGCGCGCGCCGCCGCCTTTATGGGGAAAAAACTCGTTGAGCGCGCGCTCGGGCGGCGGCTCGGCTACGCGACCGAGCTGGCGCCATCGGTCGTGCGCAGCCTGTCGCCCGAAGACTTGCCCGAGAAGATGAGCGGCCGCGCCTTCCTCGCGAGTTTCGGCGGCGTGGACGATCCGCTCTCGGTGGTCGAGCCGCGCCGCAGCTACCCTGTGCGCGCGGGAGTGAGTTTTCCGGTTGAGGAAAACTACCGCGGCGAACTGGCGCTGGCACTGTTGCGCGGCGTGAATGCGAAAAATCGCAGCGAGTCACTGGCCGCACTCGGCGAGCTCCTGTACCAATCGCACGCGGGCTACTCATCCATCGGGCTGGGCTGCCCGGAGACCGATGCGATGGTCGAAGCCGTGCGCGCACAGGGCGCGAGACGCGGCCTCTACGGCGCGCGCGTGAGCGGCGGCGGCAGCGGCGGCACCGTCGTCGTCCTCCTAGAGCGCGAATCGCTGCCCGCACTCACCCGCCTCGCCAAAAAACTCAAACGCCCCGCAACCTTCGTCCTTTGAGTCTCTCCAAAAGCGGCAGCGGCGGCAGAGCTATGACGTCCTTAAACTTGCGGTAATCGCGGTCGAAGCTGGCGATGAACTGGCCAGTTTCGCAGGCCCTCGCGGCAAGCCAACAATCAACGAAGTCGAGGTTGGTTTGTGAGTAGCGCTCCATCGCATTTCGACTGTGCGCACTGATTCTGACTGAGGGCTTTTCCATCAGGGATTGGATGGCGGTAGCAACCTCCTGTCTCGGGATCTTGTAGCGCCCTCGCAGCACCCAAATTACCTCTATTATTACCAAATGATCCAAGTAGAGGCTCCCGGGCGGGGACTCTCCAATAAGCTGGATCGCTTGCGCCGTTTGTTCCGGATCGTCGGCGGTGAGGTAGCGCACTGCGACGTTGGTATCAAGCGCGGCGTCGGCGGGCGGCTTGTCGTTGGACGCGTTCATCACTTGCGGCCGCATATTGGCTGGCGATTTCGTCATCCGTGCGCCTGTCGTTGACCGCGTTTTTGGCGTACTTGGCGAGTATGCCTGCGCCCATCGGTGGGGTTATGACGATTCTCCCCTTTTCCAGATGCACGGAAATATCGCCGCCGGGCTCTACTCCGATCCAGTCGCAGAGGATTTTCGGGAAGGTCGTTTGCCGTCTTTTACCGATGTGGAGGCGTATCATGGCGTCGTGCGTTGGCTGGAGGTTTCGTGAAGGGCGTCGAGTCTCTGCGTGTTTATGCCTGTCGCCCAGCCAAGTCAAGGGAGCCCCCCCTGATGCGTGGTGACAGGAGGTGAGGCATCAAAATGTGAATGAAGCAAAAACCCGTTTGGGCGAGTTTTGGGTTAACGGGAAAATACTGCT
Organism: Cephaloticoccus primus; assembly: GCF_001580015.1. GTDB lineage: Bacteria > Verrucomicrobiota > Verrucomicrobiia > Opitutales > Opitutaceae > Cephaloticoccus > Cephaloticoccus primus. Next base: position 24,888 of record NZ_LSZQ01000057.1, on the reverse strand, counting down.
CTAGCGCGGCCGTTCGTTCTGCGCTCGCGATGCCGTAAATGGGAGTGGGCAAGTGACGAGCCGCCAGGCGGGAGGGCGAGCGGCTCGCAAAATAAAAGGGTCTGTGACCCCCGCCCCTCCGCCCCTGCGATAGCAGAGCAGAGCTGCCCGCGTGTGTCCTAAGTTGCGCGCGCGTGAGTGGGCGGAGAAGGCACGCGCTGCTTTGCTAGCTCGCCGGCTCCAGCATGGCGGAGATGCCGTGTTGGAGGCCGCGCAGCTCGGCGAGGCCGCGCAGGCGGCCGATGAGCGGGTAGCCCGGGCAGGCGGGCTCGGGGCGGCGGAAGTCGTCGAGAATCTTGTGCGCGTGGTCGGGCCGGAAAACGAGTTGCCAGTTCGGCTCGCCCGCGGCGTGGCGGCGGCGCGTCTCCTCCAGAAACGTGCGGACGACGGCGGCCATTTTTGCGCTGTTAGCGAGGTGTGGGCCTTCGTAGAAGGCGCCGCCTGCGGTGTGCACGACGGTGCGTAAGTGCAGTGCGTGGATGCGGCCCGCGAAGCGGCGTGCGATGCGCGGCAGGTCGTTGCTCGGACGCGCGCCGAGCGAGCCGTTGCAGTAGCAGATGCCGTTGGCGGGCGCATCGACCATTGCGACCAGATCGGCGAGGTCTTGCTCGGTGGAGATGATCCGCGGCAGCCCGAGGATGGGGAAGGGCGGGTCGTCGGGGTGGATCGCGAGGTTTACGCCGACCTCGGTCGCCACGGGGACGATTTCCTGGAGGAAAAGGCGCAGGTGCTCCTTGAGTCTCGCAGAGTCAATGTGCGCGTAGGGTGCGAGCATGCCACGCAGATCGTCGAGCGAGACCTGGCCCTTTAGCCCGGGGAAAAAGTCGAGCGTTTGGCAGATGAAGGCGGCTTGGCCTTGAGAGCCGAGCTTTTCCCAAAACGCGGCGGCGTCTGCGCGCTCTTCGGCGCTGAAATCGCTCTCCGCCCCCGGGCGCGCGAGCCCGTAGAGGTCGAAGGCGGCGAGCTTTACCGGATCGTAGAGCAGGCCCTCGGCGCCATCGTCGAGCGTGTGCGCCATGTCGGTGCGGATCCAGTCCAGCGCGGGCATGAAGTTGTAAATGACGGTGCGGATGCCCGCCGCGGCGAGGTTTCGCAGCGTGGCCTTGTAGTTCTCGATCCGCGCAGCGAAGTCGCCCGTGCGGGTCTTGATACTCTCGTGCACGGGGACGGATTCGACGACCGACCAGCGCAGGCCGGCGGCGGCGATCAGGTCGCGCCGCGCCTCAATGTCGGCGCGCTCCCAGGTCTCGCCATAGGGGATCTCGTGCAGCGCGGTGAAAATGTCGGTCGCGCCCGTCTGGCGAATATCTTCGAGCGGAATCGGGTCGCTGGGGCCAAACCAGCGCATCGCCTCGGCGAGAAAAAGCGGCGATTCCGATTGAGGAACGGTGGCGGCGGCACCGACGGGACTTGGTGGCTGTGCAGACATTTTTTTTTAGCGGGGAAAAGGGAAGGGGGAGAAAGTGGGAAGCGCGGGTTTGTGCGAGTAACGCAACTGGGAGCAGTCTCGGAAAGCCGTAATTTCGGGGCAGAGTGGACACCGAGTTTTCCCAGTTTGGTGCAATAGCGTTACATCAATTGACCAAGTCTTAATGTGAGCTATTGGAAGTATTTATGAAAATTGGAATTATTGGAGCAGGTGCAATGTCCAGGGCGATAGGCAAACATGCCGTCGCTGCTGGCTACAGCGTCATGTTGAGCAATACCCGCGGGAAGTCCGGCGCTGAATCAGTTGCCCAAACGATTGGCTGTCTGGCAGGCTCCGCGCAGGAAGCGGCTTCTTACGGTGACTTGGTGGTATTGGCTGTTCCCTTGCGCGCCTATCGATCATTGCCGTCAACGGAACTGGCAGGGAAGGTGGTCGTGGACCTTCTCAACTACTTTCCGCACCGGGACGGGGTGATTGGAACGCTCCAGCGTGGCGAAATGACCACCTCAGAGCTATTGGCGCAGCAGCTCCCGGGAGCGCGTGTTGTCAAAGCCCTCAACTCGATTACGGTAGAGGATCTTCTCAAGGATGCGCGACCGGCGGGGGCAGCAGAGCGGCGCGCCATGCCGGTTGCAAGTGATGATGCCGATGCAAAATCCGTCGTCTGCGAATTCGTCAATAAACTCGGATTTGACCCGGTAGATGCCGGTGGACTTGCTGAAAGTTGGCGTTTTGAGCGATTCAGACCGGTGTATTGCGTGGCGCTTGATCAGGACACGATGAGAGCCACATTGGCCGCAACCTCGCGTGAGACTACCGTGCCTGATGGCTACTGGCTATACAATCGCAAGGTGCTTCTATAGGCCAGTCCGCCCAGTAGCTCGACGGTAGGCAGCAATGCTCGAAACGTTTACGGTCACCATAAAGTAGTTGCCAGTTACGAGCCTTGGACGCCGCTGCCGGAGCCTGCGGTTTATGGGGCGGGGTTGCAGGCTGTTTCGGTGTTAGAAATGGAGGGGGAGAGGGTGGCAAAAGTGGCTGCTCTACTACAGTCGCGGATAAAGCCCAGCGGCTTCGCACCATTTCCCTTCGAGCATTGTCACTATCGGGTTGGTTGGTAGGCCACGTTCGTTGCGAAGGATTTGGTTAACGACGTCGTCAACGGCCTTGGTGCCGATCGTCTCGAAGAGTTGGTCAATCCCCGCAATCCCATCGGTCGGCTGTTGGTCTAGGCAGGCGAAGGCAGTCTTGCGCAAAGTGGAAATAGGGGTGTGTGGCAGGATGGATTCGCGGAAATGGTTGGAGTTGGCCAAAACGACAGCGTCGGGACGGTGGCGAGCCAGCCAACGAGGAACACTTTGTTGGCGTGTTTGCTCCTCAATCATGAGGATCGGCACGGTTTTGACGCTATCGATTGCGTCGAGTCGGCAGTAAGCCCCGCTGTAGCTGTGGTTAGCACGGAATTCCATATCGGGAGTCATTGCTAGGCCGATACGGCTGAAGCCGCGCTCACGAAGGAGGGCAAAGACGCGGTGTGCATTGTCGAAATGGTGTGTGACAACGCGGTTTACCGGAAGCTCAGTAAAAGAGTATCCGACTGCGGTTGTCGCAAACAGCGTCCAATCGAGCAGCTCGCGATAGGTGTCTGGGCACTTTGCTGGGGTCAGAATGATACCTGCCACACCTCGTGCGAGGAGGGTGCGTGTGAGAACGGCTTTGCTGGGGATCTGACTCAGATTAATGCGGTCGAGCGTGTAGCCAAGCTGCGCCGCGCGTGCTCTGGCCCCGTGGATCAAGCGACTTACGAAAGGGGGCTCATACATGGTTAGCAGCGCGAGGTTTTCGCTCGTCTTGGGGGAGCCGCGCCCGCCTCGCAGATGTGTCATTAAGTGAGTGAGTAACGGGTCGGGGTGATACCCGAGCTCGGCAGCGAGTTTACGGATGCGCTCACGCTGGGGCTGCGAAATTTGGGGTGAGCCTCGCAGCGCGTAGGAGACTGTCATAACACTAACGCGTGCTGCCTGAGCGATGTCCTTTAGGGTGACGCGGGCGGGAGCCTCTGGCGAAGCAGGTTGGGGTTTCTTCATACGGCGGCGGGGGAAGCTTTACGATAAAGCCAAGCGCTATTTGAGCGAGAGCATATTTGTTACTTTCTTCATCGGCGTTGACCTCCTTTGGAGGGCTTTCACTACCCCAACCCCATCTACCCCAATAATTATGAAGACTATTTCCATTGGCATTGCCGTGTCGTTTTTTGTGTTATCGCTTTTTCTTCCTTCTGCATGGTTGGCTGCGCAGTCGGAACCCGAAGTCCCTGCTCCTACTGATACCCAAGTGAGTGGAGAAACTGTGGTGCTCTCTCCTTTTTCAGTGAGAGCTACGGAGACAGGCCGCTATCAAGCAGCCGAAGCGACTTCGGGGGCACGTGTGCGTGTTTCACTCTTTGATACGACACAGAGTGTATCAGTCGTTACGCGCGATTTGATTGAAGACATCGGTGCGGGCCGTATTCTTGATGCGGCTAAATATGTCTCTGGCGTCTACGAGTCTACGATTCCAAACGCACAAGATCGCACAACAATTCGCGGCTTCCAAAGCGACGGAGCCACAATCGATGGCTTCAGCCATTTTTCCTTCCTGAATGTAGATCCGGCAGTGATAGATAGAATAGAGGTTGTTAAAGGGCCCAATGCAATTATTGCCCCTCAGGGGGTGCCCGGTGGCACAGTCAATCTGGTCTCTAAAAAGCCGATATTCCAAAACCGTGGCTCACTTTCAGCCCAAGTCGGGCGTTGGGCTTCTAATCGTGCTGAAGCTGATATTAGTCGTGTGGTGACTCCTGGAAAGATAGCTGTGCGTGTGGTAGCTGCTGCGCAAGATACCGAGGATTATGGTGAACATAATTACCATGAAAGCTATTTGATCATGCCGATGCTCACTTACCGCTTTATCTCGGGGGCTGAGATTACGCTGCAAGTGCAAGCTTACAATGCACTTGCGCTTACTTATGGCGGGATCCCTATTTCGCCCTACGCGACTTCGATGGGGAACTGGCGACTACTTGAAAATATCCCACGCGATACTGTGATTCAGCGAAGAGATGCCTCGCGTCACCAAAGCGGGCAGCATTATCGTGCATTCTTTACCGCTTCGTTATTGGATAATCTGTCGATGCGAGTTGCGGCTAACGTTGTGCACTCTAATGCAACCTCATCGCAGCTTAATATTGGTGCTATCACTAGTTCTCCAGTGATACTCGACCCACTCACGGGGAATACGGTTTGGGATGGTGTTACGCGTAACGACAATCCGCAGTTCCCACTTGGGGCAAGTGTCGTATGGCAAACTAGAACTTATACCAACCTCCAGAACGACTACGTATACGAGCTCGACAGTGATTCTTGGAAGGCGACTACGGTTGCTGGTTGGGCAGCCAGCTTTTCCGGAAACTATGATGACCGGAGTCGTAACTATACTGTTCCTTCTCCGCAGGAGTTGAGAGATTATGTATGGTATCCTTATATGTTTACGAGCTCCGGATTTGATGGTTATGGGCACTCGCGCTCTCGCTCGTACCAATTCTATATTTCACAAGTGGTTAACCTGCTTGAGGGGCGTTTAATTGCTAGTGCAGGCATTTCTTACAATAATTACTACGTTGATAACTATGACGTTTTGCGCGATCTGCGCGGAGCTAATGCTCCAGATGCTTGGTTGCCTTCTGCCGGGCTGGTCTATAAATTTACACCCGGCCTTTCTGCCTACTACGGTTACTCCGAGGTTGCGACTGCGATTGGGCCTAACCTTACTGGTCCGCTAGCCTTTGATAAACAGTCGAGCAAGCAACATGAGTTTGGTATGAGGTTACAATTACTTGAAGGGCGATTTTACGCGAGCGTAGCCTACTTTGACATCAAGCAAGATAATTACTCAGTGCCAAACCAGCTTAATACTGCCGTGCCTCCTCCTCCTATTCCTTTTCCCGATATCTATTCAGATCGTGTTGCGGATGGCGTTGAGTTACAAGTGACCTACAACGTTACCCAAAACTTGGCCCTAGTCAGCAACGCGACCGTCATGAAGAACCGTGATCCGGACAACATGCCATTCCGTGGTACTGCCGAGAAATCGGGTGCGGTGTGGGTTAACTACGATTTCAGGGCAAGTACACCGTTTAAAGGCCTATCGATTGGTATTGGTGCTGATTATTTAAGCAAGCGCGCAGGTGATAACCCAGGTGGTGCAACTTCAGCGAGTACAGTTGATAAGGTTATTCGTATCCAGCCCTCATTTTGGCTGCCTGAGCGCACTTTGGTAAATGTGTCGCTTGGCTATCGTTTAAGCGAATTTTGGAAAGCTCAACTCAATATTGATAACTTGCTCGATAAAGAATACCTCCAGTCTTCAACCAGTCGACAAAATGTGTGGGTTGGCCTTCCGCGCAACGCACGACTGATGCTTAGCTATAATTTCTAGTTATTGATGATCTATGTGCGCTGTGGATATCGTATTTTTTTGTGATGTTTTTTATCTTCTCGTATCCCAATTTTAATCCCCTTATACCTATGGTTATTGTACGACTTTTGGACTTCTTTGTACCGGCTGATTTAACTCGTGTTTTTATTGGTGTTATGACTTTCTCAAGTCTCACGAGTACTGGTGGGGCTACGGCCCTAGTTGAGCTGGTCGAGCAAGAACCTGTTTTGACGACCCAAGTTGATGAGGCGACTTGGCTGATCGACTTTGGAAAAGTCGCCTTTGGTAATCTTGGGCTGAAGTTTCCATCAGCTTTGCCTTATGCGCGGTGGCGTGTTCACTTTGGCGAGGCGGCCACTGTTGAGGGGCGTATTCATCGTGAACCACCAGGGACGGTGCGCTATGCTCAAGTTGAAATCGAGGTGAGTCAAAGTGGCGATTGGCAAATTGTGACTCCAGTGGCTGATGCGCGAAATACGGCGGGCCAGCGCGGCTTCACTCCGCCAGCAGTGCTCACACCCGAGGAGTGGGGCGTGATTTTGCCCTTTCGTTGGGTCGAACTTGAGCGGTTGGGGGAAACTTTGGAGGAAGAGGCCCCTCTAATTGAGGGGAGCGGTGTGAAACCGCTATTCGAGGCCGTACGGCGAGCGGCTTTTGATGCGAGTTGGGATGACTCAGCAGCCTATTTTGAAGCTTCAGACGAGCTTCTTAACCAAATCTGGGAATTGTGTCATTATTCGATTAAGGCGACGACCTATGCTGGGGTGTTTGTTGATGGGGATCGGGAGCGGATTCCTTATGAGGCCGACGCCTACCTCAACCAGCTTAGCTATTACGCCTGCAATCCTGATCCGAGGATGACACGCGCGACTTTTGACCATTTGGTCACGCACCCGACTTGGCCAACGGAGTGGGCTCCGCATATGATATTCATCGCATATGCCGACTGGTGGCATACGGGTGATCACGAGCGACTATCGCAAACTTGGGAGATTTTAAAAAGTAAGCTGCAATTCGACCGCAGCGGGCCTGATGGATTATTGACCAGTACACCTGAGCAGATTGAGCAAGGGGATATCGTAGATTGGCCAATCGGTGAGAGAGATGGCTACGTTTTTACTTCGGTTAATACAGTTGTAAATGCCTTTCACTTGCGCGCACTGGCCCTCATGGCGGAGCTCGCCCACGCGCTCGGATACGAAGAAGATATGCGAGTATATCGTGAGCGTTTTTCGCAGGTACACAGAATTTTTTTGGAGCGTTGCTTTGATCAGGACCTTGGGCTTTTCCGTGATGGAGTGGGCACGGAGCACGTGTCTTTGCACGCCAACCTATTCCCTCTGGCTTTTGGTTTGGCTTTGGATAGTAAGGGGTTGCAAGAGGAAAGGCCTAGTCCGAGCGAAGAGAGGATTGCACAGTGGCTTGCCCAGCGTGGGATGCGCTGCTCCCCTTATGCGGCGCAATATTTGATGGAGGCACTCTTTCTTTATGGAGACCCAGATGCGGCTCTTAGATTGATGACTGCTGATAGTGACCGCAGTTGGAAATACATGGTGAACTCGGGAACGACGATTACTTGGGAGGCTTGGGCGCAGCATTATAAGCCAAATCAAGATTGGAACCATGCGTGGGGCGCAGCTCCGGCTAACTTGTTGCCACGGTTTGTGCTTGGGGTGAGAGCAACTAAGCCGGGATGGGAGCTGATACATGTGCGCCCTTTCTGGGGGAAGTTACTTAGCTACGCAAAAGGGAGGATTCCGACCCCTCGTGGGGGGATAAGCATGCACTGGGAGCGTTCACCAGATTCACGAACTGGCTTCCAGATAAACCTGTCACTGCCCGACGGAGTGGCGGCGCAGGTGGATGTTCCAATTAGCTCCCCCGATGAAGTCGTTTGGGTGGATGGTGTGCAGGTTGAAGTGGAGCGTGTTGGAGCTTACTGGCGAGTACTCCAGCCTGTGGTTGGAGCAGTAACCGTGAGCACTGGGGTGTTTTGACTGGAAGGAGCACCATTGGGGCGAGCAAAAAGGTTGAGGGGAAGAGGGGAGCCATCGGATTGGATGAGAGGAGGCTGACTCCGCCGGTGTCGAAGTCGATGTTGGCTGATCAGAATGAGCCTCAGCCCCTGAGTGTGGCTTTGGGGCTTTTTTTTATTTGTAATGCATCAGGGATGGTTGATGCGTTGTGAGCAGAATGCTTCCAGATCCTGCAATCAGTCGGCTGTTTGGCGAGAGGCCGCGGCCGCTTCGCTCGCTTGAGTTTTTCCCTCCCAAGGACGAGTCGGGCGTGGCGGCGTTGAGGAAAACGGCGGTGGCGCTGCGTGCGTTTCGCCCCGATTTCGTTTCGGTGACTTATGGTGCGGGTGGCGGCACGCGGCAGCGCACGGCGGAGGTGTCGCAGATGCTGCGGTGCGAGTTGGGCTGCGTGGTGATGCCGCACCTGACCTGTGTCGGCCATTCGCGCGCGGAGCTCTACGAGCTCGCGGATGCGATCCACGCGAGCGGGCTGCGCAACATCATGACGCTGCGCGGGGACTTGCCGCGCGGCCCGGCGCAGGATGGCGCAGCAGCGAGCCCCACGCCGCCGCCTGCGGATAGTCCGCGCTATGCGTCGGACTTGGTGGCGCTGCTCAAGGCGCGGCACAGCGATTTCTGCCTCGGGGTGGCGGCTTATCCGGAAAAACATCCGCAGGCGGCGAGTGCGCAGTCGGACATTGATGCGCTGAAGGCGAAGGTAGATGCGGGGGCGGACTTCGCGGTGACGCAGTTGTTTTTCGATAATTCGCTGTACTTCCGTTTCGTGGAAAAGTGCCGCGCGGCGGGGATCACGGTGCCGATCGTGCCCGGGATCTTGCCCGCGCTGTCGCTCGCGCAGGTGCGCCGTTTTACCGCCATGTGCGAGGTGGTGTTGCCGGATGCGCTGGCCTCCCAACTCGACGCGGCAGGCACGGATAATCCCGATGCGGTCGCGGAGCTGGGCACACAATGGGCGCTGCGCCAAGTGGAGGAGCTGCTCGCCGGCGGCGCACCAGGCTACCATCTCTACACGCTCAACCAGGCGCAGAGCGCCCTCGCATTTGGCGCCTGTGGTTTCTGAGCGCCCTGTGCGGGCTGACGGCGAGGCAACGACTCGCCGCACAATGAAACGGTCGAAGACCGCCCTGCGCGGGCGGCGGTGGCGTGGCGCCACGTGCCATTCAATTTGCGATTTTGCACGGGCGCTTTGCGCCCGAACAAAATCGCAAATTTAACGGGACATCCCCCTGTCGCTTCGCGACACGGTCTTCGACCTTTCCATTTTGCAAGCCGCTCGTTGGCGGCTCGTCAGCTGCTTCAGTCCGTGCGCGGCTGAAGCGGATACCCGTTTGGGCGATTTTTTTGGTTCACCGGTAAACTCCAGCCCGATCGGAGATCGGGCATTTCCTACTGTGCGGTTCGTGTTTCGCGCGTTCCGCGCGAAACACGAACCGCACAGTAAATGGAAGTGGCGACCCGCCACCGCTGCCCGCGTAGGGCCACAACCTCAGTCCCACGCGCAGTGGCTGAGGTTACCGCCCTCCTGTCCGCTTTAGCCGCCGGAGAAGACGGGGCGGAAGCCGGCGTCGCGGAGGAGGGCGGCGATTTTTTCGCGTTGGTCGCCCTGGATTTCGATGGCGCCGTCTTTGACGGTGCCGCCGCAGCCGCAGGCGCCGCGCAGGGTTTTGCAGAGGGCGTCTTTTTCGGCGGCGCTGATGCCGACGAAGCCGCTGATGAGGCTCACGGTTTTGCCGCCGCGGCCCGCGGTGCTTCGGCGAATGTCCACGCGGCCGCGGTCGCGTGGGCGCTGCGCTTTTGCGTTTTGTGGCGCGGAAGATGGCGGCGCGCAGGCCGCTGCCGGATCGCGCTCATTGCTGCTACAGGCTGCGGCATTCGCGGCGGCTTCCGGGAGGCCCGCTGCGCTTAAATTTCCAAAAGGGTTTTGGCCGAGGCTCTCGCCACCGCTCGTGGAGACTCGGCCGGGTTTGGCAGGGCGGCTCATGAGGTGGGGGAGCCGCTGGCGCGCGTGTTTGCCGTCGCTGCGGCAGTGTCGCCCGCGCGTGCGCCTGCCTGCCGTTGTGGTCTGCGCGCACTTGGCGGGATGTCGCCTGCGGGGCCGCCGAGAAAGGCGAGTGCTTTGGCGTAGCTGCGGTGCTGGAGGAAGTGCGCGAGCTGCGGGTGCAGGTGCCGCCGCTCGCGGGCGAAGAGCGTGTCGAGCGTTTCGAGCGCGCGGGTGATTTGCCCGACCTGGGCGGCCTGCGCAGCGGTGCCGCCCGCACTCGCGGTTGCTGCTGCTGCCGCGCCTGCCGCTGCGGAGTTTGGCGCAGCCATCGCCGTAGTTAAGCTTATCAGAGAATCTTTTATCAGGGCCTCGGTCATTATCTCAGTTGTTACTAATTCTTTTGCTAGAAAGCCCAAGTGGGATTGCAATCTCGCCTCTCCCTCGTGGCTCTGTCTCATAAGGGCGATCAGCAGTTTTGAACTCTGTACTCCAATTGTCGAAGGCACACTCGGTCGGCCGCGGCTCGCTGCCGTTGCCCGCTGGTGTGCTTCTTTTTTACCCGTAAATGAACTCCCTGTCTGTGCCGACTCAGGCCAATGCCGCCCTCATCGAGGAGGCGTATCACTCTTGGTTACAAAATCCCGACTCGGTTGACCCGACTTGGCGCGCCTTTTTCCAGGGCTTCAAGCTCGGCTACTCGGGGGGCTCGATCAGCGGGCCAGCCGCCGAGAGCGTCAGCATCATCGACGGGCTCAAGCAGTCGCACGTCCACTACCTGATCAGCAACTACCGCGCGATCGGGCACCTGGAGGCGCACCTCGATCCGCTCAGCGAGCCGCCGCCGCCGCACCCGAAGCTGAGCCTCGCGTACTACGATTTGGGCGAGGCGGATCTGGACACGGCCTTCGACGTGGGGACGTATCTGGGCGGCGGGCAGATGACGCTGCGCGACGTGATCGGCAGCCTGCGCGAGACGTACTGCGGCACGGTGGGCGTCGAGTACACGCACATCCAGGACCTCGACGTGCGGCTTTGGCTTCAGGAAAAAATGGAGTCCACGCGCAACCGGCCCGACTTCACCCGCGGCCAGAAAATCCGCATCCTGCGCCGCGTCCACAAGGCCGAGCTTTTCGAGAAATTTCTGCACACGAAGTACATCGGCCAGAAGCGTTTCTCGCTCGAAGGCGGCGAGACGATCATCGCCGCGCTCGACGCGTTGATCGAGCACTGCCCGCAAGTCGGCGTCGAGGAGATCGTCATGGGCATGGCGCATCGAGGCCGGCTCAACGTGTTGACCAGCATCATGCGCAAGTCCTTTGACGAGCTCTTCGCGCAGTTTTCGGAAAACTATATCCCCGACACGGTCGGCGGCGATGGCGACGTGAAGTACCACCTCGGCTACACGGCCATGCTCAAGACGACTACGGGCGGCGAGGTGCATGTGCGGCTGGCGGCGAACCCCTCGCACCTCGAAATCGTCAACCCCGTGGTCGAGGGCAAGGCGCGCGCGCGCCAGCGCATCCGCGGCGACATCGAGCGCACCTGCGTGATGCCCGTCCTCATCCACGGCGATGCGGCCTTCGCCGGTCAGGGCATCGTGGCCGAGACGATGAACTTTTCGCAGCTCGCCGGCTACCGCACAGGCGGCACCGTCCACTTCGTCATCAACAACCAGATCGGCTTCACGACCGATCCGATCGATGCGCGCTCCACGCACTACTGCACCGATGTCGCCAAGATGATCGAGGCGCCCGTCTTTCACGTAAATGGAGACGACCCCGAGGCGGTCAGCATGGTCGCGCGGCTCGCGCTGGAGTTTCGCGTAAAGTTCCACCGCGATGTGGTCGTGGACATGTACTGCTACCGCAAACACGGCCACAACGAGAGCGACGAGCCCGCCTTCACGCAGCCGCAGCTCTACCGCAAGATCAGCAAGCACCCGCAAGTCTCGGCGATCCTCACGCGCAAGCTCACCGAGGAGGGCACGCTCACCGCCGAGGAGGGCGAGGCCATCAAGGCCGAGTACACCCAGGCACTCGAAGCGCACCTCGAAAAAGCCAAAGCGGGCGAGGGCGCCCGCAGCGCCAAGCGCAAGGCCCGCAGCGAGTCGATCACCAGCCGCATCAGCCAGCAGTTCCTGACGCCATCGGCGCGGCTCCAGCCCGGCTTCAACTTTGACCCCGTGCCCACCCACGCGAGCGCGGAAGACGTGGCGGACATCGCCCGCGCGCTCAGCACCTTGCCCGATGGCTTTAACGCCAACACGAAGATCAAGCGCATCCTTGAGCAGCGTGCCGCCGCAATCGCCAAAGGCGAGGGCATCGACTGGGGGCTGGGCGAGGCGCTCGCGATCGGCTCGCTCCTGCTCGAAGGCGTGCACGTGCGGCTCAGCGGGCAAGACTGCCAGCGCGGCACTTTCAGTCACCGGCACGCCGTCCTCCACGACATGGAGACGCAGCAGACGCACATCTCGCTGCGCCACATCCGCGAAGGGCAGGCCATGTTTTGCGTCTACAACTCGCTGCTCAGCGAGGCCGCCGTCCTCGGCTTCGACTACGGCTACGCGACCTACCACGAGCAGATGCTCTGCATCTGGGAAGCGCAGTTTGGCGATTTCGCCAACGGCGCCCAGGTCATCATCGACCAGTTCATCGCCAGCGGAGAGTCGAAGTGGCAGCAGACCTGCGACCTCGTGCTGCTGCTCCCGCACGGCTACGAAGGCCAGGGCCCCGAGCACTCCTCGGCCCGCCTTGAGCGCTTCCTGACGCTGTGCGCGGAGGACAACATCCAGGTCGCCAACCCCACCACGCCCGCGCAGTACTTCCACCTGCTGCGCCGCCAGATGAAGCGCAAGTTCCGCAAGCCGCTCATCATCATGTCGCCCAAATCGCTGCTGCGCCACCCTGCGGCGACCTCGCGGCTCGACCAGTTTACCAGCGGCCAGTTTCAAGAAATCCTGGAGGAGGAAAACGCGCCCGCGAGCGCCGCGCGCCTCATCCTCTGCTCGGGCAAGGTGTACTACGACCTCTGCGACTACCGCGCGAAACACGGCTTTGGCGACGTGGCGATTGTGCGCATCGAGCAGCTGTACCCGCTCAATGCCGAGCGCTTCGGCGAAGTCGCTGCGCGCTACCCGCAAGCCCGCATCATCTGGTGTCAGGAGGAGCCGCAAAACATGGGGGCGTGGACTTACATCGCGCCACAGATCGAGGCGATCACCGGCCGCCGCCCCGCCTACGCCGGACGCGAGCCCGGCGCCTCGCCCGCCGTCGGCTCGCTGGCCTTGCACCATATTGAGCTCGAAGCCTTCCTGAATGCGGCCTTCACCCTCTAGCTTCACAGGTCCCGCACCCTTCCCTCTCCCCCAAAAAAAACATCACCACACCGCGCGCCCGCGCAGCACCGCACCCATGAGCTTGGCAGTTAAAATCCCTAACCTCGGCGAATCGATCACCTCCGGCATTTTAGCCAAATGGCACGTTCAGGACGGCGACTTCGTCCAGAAAGACCAAGTGCTCTTCGAGCTTGAGACCGATAAAATCACCGCCGAGGGCAGCGCCGAAGCTGCCGGAAAAGTCGCGCTCAAAGTCACCGAAGGCACGGAGGTAAAGATCGGCGAGGTCGTCGCCGAGATCGACGAAAGCGCGGCTGGGGCTGCGGCAGCCGCGGGCACCGGAGCGGGCGGGAGTGCCGCGCCGACCGCGCCTGCCAGCATGGCCAAAAACGCTGTGGCCGCAGCGACCACGGCCTCTGCGCAGAATGCCGGTTCGGCTGTTGTCGCTTCTCCCGCCGTGCGCCGAATCGCTGCCGAGACCGGAATCGATCCGGCCAGCCTCAAGGGCACGGGCAAAGACGGGCGCGTGACCAAGGCCGACATGCTCGCCGCGGCCGCCGCGCCCGCATCTGCTCTGCCGGTCAAGCCGGCCGCGCCGACAACGGCGGCTCGCCCACCAGAAAAGGCGGAGACCCCCCATGCGGGCGATCCTTCCGGTTCCAGGGGGCCGCGCCAGAGTCGCAAAAAGCTCAGCCCGCTGCGCGCGCGGATCGCCGAGCGGCTTGTGCAGGCCCAGCACGAGGCCGCCATGCTCACCACCTTTAACGAAGTAGACATGTCGGCGGTCATGGCACTGCGCAAAAAGTATCAGGACAGCTTCAGCAAAAAACACGGCATCAAGCTTGGCTTCATGTCCTTCTTCGCGAAGGCGGTCGTCCACGCGCTTCAGGAAGTCCCCGCGATCAACGCGCAGATCGACGGCGACTCGCTCGTGCAAAATCACTACTACGATCTCGGCGTCGCCGTCTCCACGCCCAAGGGCCTCATGGTGCCCGTCATCCGCGGCTGCGACACGCTTGGGATGGCCGATATTGAAAAGCAGATCGCCGATTGCGCCGCGCGCGCCCGCGACGGCAAGATCACGCTCGCCGATCTCGAAGGCGGCGTCTTCACGATCACCAACGGTGGCATCTTCGGCTCGATGCTCTCGACCCCGATCCTCAACGCGCCGCAAAGCGCGATCCTCGGCCTGCACGCCATCAACGAGCGTCCGGTCGCGGTCGACGGTCAGGTCGTCATCCGCCCGATGATGTATCTCGCGCTCAGCTACGATCACCGCGTCGTCGATGGCCGCGAGGCCGTCACCTTTTTGGTTAAAGTGAAGCAGGCGATAGAAGACCCCGCGCGGCTGCTCCTCGGCGCTTGAGCGCACGTGCACTGCACACTGCCTGCCTGCTGCCCGCAACGGCCCCGCCGCCTGCCAGCCCGCCACCCACCACGTCTGGACTCGTTTACGCATCATGGAAACTTACGACCTCATCGTCATCGGCGCGGGCCCCGGCGGCTACGTGTGCGCATTTCGCGCGGCACAGCTCGGCCTCGGGAAAATCGCCCTCATCGATAAGCGGGCGACGCTCGGCGGCACTTGCCTCAACGTCGGCTGCATCCCGAGCAAGGCGCTGCTCGCCTCCTCCGAGCACGTCGTCTTCGCCAAAAAACACGCGGCGGAGCACGGCCTGAAAATCGCCGGACTAGAAGTCGATCTGCCCGCGATGCTGAAGAAGAAAGAAAGCATCGTTGCCAAGATGACGAGCGGCCTCGCTGCGCTGGCCAAGGCGCGCAAGGTCACGGTGATCAGCGGCGAGGCCCGCTTCCTCGACGCGAAGACGCTGGCCATCGGCGATAAAAAACTCGGCGCGGCAAACATCGTCGTCGCCACCGGCTCTGCGCCCGTCGAGCTGCCCTTCCTCAAATTCGATGGCGAGCGCATCGTCTCCTCGACCGAGGCCCTCAGCTTTTCCGCTGTGCCGCAAAAACTCGCTGTCGTGGGCGGCGGCGCGATCGGGCTTGAGCTCGGCTTAGTCTGGGCGCGGCTCGGCGCGGAGGTCACGGTTGTGGAGTTTCTCCCGCAGATCGGCGGCCCTGTGGCCGATGCCGATATCGTCCGCCAGTACACGCGCCTGCTCCAGGCACAGGGGCTCAAAATCGAAGTCGGCGCCAAAGTCACCGGCTGGGAAAAGGGCACGCTGCACGCCGAGCGCGACGGCAAGCCGCTGCGTTTTGCTGCGGATAAGGTGCTCGTCTCCGTGGGCCGCCGGCCCTTCACCGACTCGCTCGGCCTCGACAAGGCGGGCGTCGCCCTCACGCCCTCGGGCCGGATTCAGGTCGATGCGCAGTTGCGCAGCAGCGTGCCGCACATCCGCGCGATTGGCGACGTGGTCGATGGCCCCATGCTCGCACACAAGGCCGAGGAGGACGGCGCCGCCGTCGCCGAATGGATCGCCGGAAAAGGCGGGCACATTAATTGGGACCTGATGCCCGCGATCATTTACACCGACCCCGAGCTGGCGACCGTCGGGCTCGGCGAAGACGCTGCCAAAAAAGCGGGCCGCAAGGTCAAGGTCGGCAAATTCAACTTTGCCGCCAACGCGCGCGCCCACGCCAACGACGGGGCCGAGGGCTTTGTGAAAATCATCGCCGATGCGGAGACTGACCAACTGCTCGGCGCGCAAATCCTGGGCAAAAACGCGGGCGAGCTCATCAGCGAAGTCGTCACTCACATGGAGTACCACGGCAGCGCCGAAGACCTCGCGCGGACCATCCACGCCCACCCGACCATGAGTGAAGCCGTGAAGGAGGCCGCACTCGCCGTGGGCAAATCCGCCCTCCACGCTCTCTGAGTGGAGCGCGCACGGCGCACGCGCGGATTATGCGGACTTCTGGGCTACGGGTTGGAGGGGCGCAGAGGTGCACGCGCCATGCGGCCTGCCCCGCCTCACCGCTTGGGCCAGTTTCAGTAAGTACTTTTCCTCTTCGCCTCTTGCTGCGGGCGGCAACGACCGTGCCGCATGACGGAGAAGCCAGAGGTCCCGCGGGAGCGTGAGTGGGCTCCCTGAGTAGTAGCCGCAGCGCCCGCACGCTTTACCGCTCGGGGGATTGCCGTCTAGCTCGGCGCGCACATGGACACACTGTTACTCTGGGACATTGATGGCACGATTATCGCCGGTCGCGGCGCAGGCGTTCGCGCGATGGAGCGCGGTTTCCAGAAGGCCTTTGGCCAAGACTGCGATCTGGGTGTGGTCGATTGGGCGGGCCGTACCGATAAGTGGATCACCCGTGCCGTCCTGGAGCATTTCAAGATCGAGCCCAGCGAGGCAAATATCGCCCGCTACCTCGACGCCTACCTGGAGGTGCTCGACGAAGAGCTCACGCGCGGCCCGGGCGAGCTGCTCCCGGGCGTGATCGGACTGCTCGACACATTCCACGCCAACCCGCGCGTCGCCCAAGGGCTGCTCACGGGCAACCTCCGCGCAGGCGCGCAGCTCAAACTCGCCCGCTACGACGCTTGGCACTACTTTTCGTTTGGGGCATTCGCCGACGATAGCGCGCTGCGCAACGAGCTGGGCCCGCATGCGCTGCGCCGTGCCCAGGCTGCCAACGGAGGCCGCGCCTTTGCGCCGGAGCGCTGCTTCATCATTGGCGATACACCGCGC
This sequence comes from Cephaloticoccus primus, assembly GCF_001580015.1. GTDB lineage: Bacteria > Verrucomicrobiota > Verrucomicrobiia > Opitutales > Opitutaceae > Cephaloticoccus > Cephaloticoccus primus. The sequence continues at coordinate 7,940 of NZ_LSZQ01000057.1, read as the reverse complement.
GACATCGAGTGCGCGCGTGTGATCGGCGCACAAGCAATCGCCGTGGCAACGGGGACATTCACACTGGCCGAGCTCGCGTCCCACTCGCCCACACTCGCCCTCGCCGATCTATCCGACCCCAGCGAGTTCCTCCAAACCATCCTGGGCTAAGGCCCTGCGCTGCCTCCCGGGTGCTTTTGGTTTTTCCCGTTTGTAGTCATGGCGCTGCCACTGGGGGGGCGTCGGCGGATGCGTGACCGCGGCGCAGGGGAGTGAAAGGGCAGATCAGCGGCTTTGCAGTTTTTCGCGGAGGTAGGGGGCGGTGGGGGACTGGGGGGCGAGCTCGGGGTTTTCGAGCAGGCCGGGGAGCTCGCCTTGGTAGAGGAGTTGGCCGCCGCCGGGGCCGCCACTGGGGCCGAGCTCGACGAGGTAATCGGCCTCGGCGAGGAGGTCGAGGTGGTGCTCGATGACGATCACGGTGTGGCCTTGATCGACGAGGGAGTGGAGCACGCCGATGAGTTTTTCGCAGTCGCTGAGGTGCAGGCCGATCGAGGGCTCTTCGAGGATGTAGAGGTTGTGCGGGAGCTGGCCGCGGGTTTTCTCGCGGTAGCTGCTGAGCCCGCGCACGAGCTCGGTCACGAGTTTGAGCCGCTGGGCTTCGCCGCCAGAGAGCGTGGGCGAGCTTTGGCCGAGCGAGAGGTAGCCGAGGCCGCAGTCGACCATCAGTTGGCAGACTTCGGCGAGGCGGCTGTGAAAGTCAAAAAACGCAGCGGCTTCCTCAAAGCTCATCTGGAGCACTTCGCCGATAGACTTCCCCTTCCAGCGGATTTCCGAAATCTCGGGTGCGTAGCGGCTGCCGCCGCAGTCTTCGCAGGGCAGGTAGGTCGCGGGCATGAAGGCCATTTCCAGTTTGATGCGGCCTGCGCCGGCACAGGTTTCGCAGCGGCCGCCCGCAGTGTTGAAGGAAAAGCGGCTGGCGCTGTAGCCGCGCATTTTGGCTTCGGGCAGCGAGGCGAAGAACTGGCGGATCAGGTCGAAGATGCCGAGGTAGGTCGCGGGGGTGGAGCGCGGCGTTTTGCCAATCGGCGATTGGTCGACCTCGATCACGGATTTGAAGCGGTGCCCGTTGATGAGCTCAGCAAAGGGAGTCGCAGACTCCTTTACTGTGCGCGCATCCGTTGGTGCGCCGTCGGGGCGACTGGTTGTTTGCTGGCTGAGCGCTGCGGTGCGACTGCGCTTGGGCTTGGGCGGGGTGAGTTTGGCTTTCCCGGTTTTGATGGCTTGGGTGACGGCGGGGTGGAGGATGTCGCGAAAGAGCGTGGATTTTCCCGCGCCGCTGGGGCCGGCAACCATGATCAGGCGCCCGAGCGGCAGGTGCAGATCAATGCCGCGCAGGTTGCGCAGGGTGGCGCCTCTTAAGGTCAAGGTATCCGCGGCGCTGTTTTTGCGGCGCGGGCGGGGCGGGAGGGCGGCTGGCCCTTGGCGTGTCTTGGCCGTCGCCGCTGCGGCAGCGGCAGTGTCGGCTGCGATGAGTTCGCGCAGGCTTTCGGGGAGCGTTCGGTAGTGGCCGCGTGTGGGGTGCGAGATGCCTTTTTTGAGGAAAAGGCCGGTGAGCGATTTCGCGTTGCGCTTGATCTGCGCGGGCGTGCCGCTGGCGAGCAGTTCGCCGCCGCGGAGTCCGGCGGCGGGGCCCAGGTCGATGATGTGGTCGGCGCGCTCCATGAGTGTATCGTCGTGTTCGACGACGAGCAGCGTGTTGTTCTTTGTGCGCAGGGCTTGGAGGGTCTCGATGAGGGAGTCGTTGTCGCGCGCGTGCAGGCCGATTGAGGGTTCGTCGAGGACGTAGAGGACGCCGGAGAGATTGGAGCCGAGCTGTGCGGCGAGCCGGATGCGCTGCGCTTCGCCGCCGGAAAGGGTGGCCGTGGGCCGGTCGAGCGAGAGGTAGCCGAGGCCCACGGAGTCGAGGAACTTTAGCCGCTCTTCGATCTGCGGGATGATGTCTTGGGCGATGGCGCGCCCGCGGGCGTCGAGGTCGAGCCGGGCCAGGTGGGCGAGCAATTCGGCGGGTGTGAGCGCGAGCAGCTCGGGCAAACTTGCCGAGTCTCTTATCGCGGGCGCGACCGCAGTGGCTGCCGCTGTGCTGGCCGCCGCTGGCGCGCGGCCCATTTCGGCTGGCGCCTTGAAGTAGAGCCTCACCGCGCGTGAAACGCGGTTAAGCCGCGTGCCGTGGCAGTCGGGGCAGGGCTGCCCGTCTTCGGAAATGTCTTCGCCGGTTTCGATGCCGAAGTTGCGGAGCCGAGCGGTCGGATCGTCATCGTCATCGGCCGCCTGTTCGAGCATCCACGGGAAAACCATACCGTGGCCGCGACAGGTGGGGCACCAGCCGCGCGGTGAGTTGAACGAGAAGTGTTTGGGGTCGAGCTCGGGGAAGGACTCGCCCGTCTCGGCATCCGTGCGCGTGGTGGAGAGCCAGCGGAGCAGGCCGCCTTTGCCCGCTGGCTGTTTTTTGCCAGTGCGCTTCTTTTTCGCGGCGGTTTCGGGGGCTTCCCCAGAGACGAGCAGGCAAGTGCTCTTACCCAGCTTGAGGCCGGTATCGAGTGCGCGTTCACGCTCGCCCACGCTGGCGCGCTTCAAGTCGGCGATGACGACCTCGATGTCGTGCTCGCGATAGCGGTCGAGTTTTTCAAACGCGGCGACAGGCAGCACGCGCCCATCGGCGCGCATGAGCGTGTAGCCCTGCTTGTCGATCCAGGTGGCGATGGGTTGGTGGTGGCCCTTGCGTCCGCGAATGAGTGGCGCGCACAGGTAGAGCGCCTCGGTGTGCTGGGCTTCGGGGCTGTCGAGCAGCCGCGCGAGCAGTTCGCGCAGTTGCGCCGGACTCAGCGGCGTGACGGGGCGGCCGGTCTCCGGGTGGTGCTGCATGCCGAGCCGCGCGTAGAGCAGCCGCAGGTACTGGGCGACCTCGGTGATCGTGGCGACGGTGGACTTGCGCGAGCCGCGCGTGACGCGCTGCTCGATCGCCACGGTGGGCGGGATGCCACTGAGCGAGTCGATGGCGGGGCGCGGGAGCTGCTCGACGAACTGGCGCGCGTAGGCGGACATCGACTCCATGAAGCGCCGCTGGCCTTCGGCAAAGATGATGTCAAAGGCCAGCGTGGACTTGCCCGAGCCGGAGACACCGGTGACGACCGAGAGCGTGTGGTGCGGGATCGTGAGCGAGAGGTTTTTGAGGTTGTTCTCGCGCGCGTTGATCAGTGTCAGCGCATCGTTTCTTTGCGCAGGCGTGCGGGTGTGCGGCGCGCTTTCGACACTGTGCGCAGCGGCTGGCTGGCGCCCGGAGCGGACGGGCTGGAGCAGCCTGCGCAGGAATGGAGAGGTCGCGGTGGCGGCTTGGGCGATCTGCTCGGGCGTACCCGCTGCGACGATTCTGCCGCCTGCGCTGCCCGCGTCGGGGCCGACTTCGATGAGCCAGTCCGCCGATTTGAGGACATCCAGGTTGTGCTCAATCACGATGACGGAGTGGCCGCCGTCCACGAGGTTTTGGAGGATGCCGAGCAGTCGCTTGATGTCGTGCGGGTGCAGGCCAGTCGTGGGTTCGTCGAGCAGGAGCAGTGCGCCCACTTCGGTTTGCGCGGGAGCAGCGGCGTTTGCGGCGGCTTTTGTTTCCGTTTTTGCGGAGAGGTATTTCAGCAGCTTCAGCCGTTGGGCTTCGCCGCCAGAGAGCGTATTGAGTGGCTGGCCGAGCGTGAGGTAGCCGAGCCCGAGCGAATCGAGCGCGCTCAGTTTTTCCAAAATCCTGGGCTGATCGGCGAAGAGGGGCAGGGCGGCAGATACGCTGGTTTCCAGCAGGTCGGCGACCGAGTGCTCGCGCCAGCGGATGGCGAGCGTCTCGGGCTTGAAGCGGCGGCCTTCGCAGACAGGGCAGGGCACGAACACGTCGGAGAGAAACTGCATCTCGACCTTTTCGTAGCCGCGACCTTGGCAGTGCTCGCAGCGGCCATCGCCGCTGTTGAAGGAGAAGCTGGAGGCGGTGAGCCCGGCGGCCTGGGCGGCGGGCGTGGCGGCGTAGAGCGCGCGGATGTCGTCCCAGGCCTCGCAATACAGCGCGGGGTTGGAGCGTGGCGTGCGGGCGAGTGGCGACTGGTCGACGAGGACGACCTCGCCCAGCGACAAGTCGCAGTGCAACGCGCCGATGGTGGCGGGCTCCTCGACGTGCTGGCCGCGCGTGGCCATGAGCCCTTGGTAAATGACGTGGTTGAGCAGGGTCGATTTTCCGGAGCCGGACACGCCGCTGAGTGCGACGAAGCGCTGGAGCGGCACGCGCAGCGAGAGCTCGCGCAGGTTGTGCTTGGTCGCCCGCTCGATGTGCAGCGCGGGAGTCGGGGGCTGGGGCGCAGACCCGTTTACTTGGCGGGCCGCGTGTTGGCGGCCCAACGAGGTGCTGCCGGCGTCGCTATCTTTGCTGGTGCTCTGGCTGGCGGGGAGAGGGGGCAGCGTGACCTCGCGCCGCGCGCGCGGTGCATCGATTTTCTCGCGGCCCGAGAAGTAGGCGCCCGTGAGGCTCTGCGGCGCGGCGAGCATCTGCGGCACGCTGCCTTGGAAGACGACGTGCCCGCCCGCGCTTCCGGCCTCGGGGCCGATCTCCACGACGTGATCGGCGGCGCGGATCATGGCTTCGTCGTGCTCGACGACGACGACGGTGTTTCCCGCTGCGGTGAGGCTGCGGATGATCTCGATGAGCCGGTCGATGTCGCGCGGGTGCAGGCCGACGGAGGGCTCGTCGAGGACGAAGAGCGTGTCGACGAGCGAGGAGCCCAGGCAGCTCGTGAGGTTGACGCGCTCGACCTCGCCGCCGGAGAGCGTGCGCGAGCTGCGGTCGAGCGTGAGGTAGCCGAGGCCGACTTTTTCGAGATAACGCAGCCGGGTGAGAATCTGGACGGTGGCAGCGCCGACTGCCGCCTCGGCACTGCGCGCTTGTGCGGCTCCGCGTTTATTTGCCGCGTCTTGCTCGCTTCCCTCAATGAGGGCGAGCAGCCCGGATACGGGGAGCTGGTAAAGCTCGGGGAGCGTCCGGCCCTGCCAGCGCCAGCAGAGCGCCTCGGGCTGGAGCCGCGCGCCGTGGCAATCGGGGCACGTGTTGTAGCTGCGGTAGCGCGAGAGAAAGACGCGCACGTGCATCTTGTAGGTGTTCTTCTCCAGCCAATCGAAGAAGCCCTTGAGCCCGTACCAATACTTCGGCCAGCCGCGGCCCTCGGCTTCGTTGTAGTCGGGCTCGCCGTAGATCACGAGGTCGCGCTGTTCGGGCGTGAGCGCGGCAAAGGGAATTCGCGTCGGGATCTTCAGGCGCCGCGCGACTTTGAGCAGGTCTTTCTTTGATTCGCCGTAGATGTCGCTCTCCCAGCACTTGATCGCGCCGCCCTCAATTGAGAGCGAGTGGTCGGGGATCGCGAGGCGGTAGTCTACCTCGATGACGCGACCAAAACCGCGACAGCGCGGGCAGGCGCCGAGCGGCGAGTTGAAGGAGAAGAGCGCGGGGCTCGCCGCGCGAAACTGGCGGCCCGTGCCGGGCGAGTGCAGCCCTTTGGAGAAGTGGGCGACTTGCTCGCAGGATTTCGCCGCGTCGCGCTCGCTTGTATCGTGGCTGAAGAGGAACACCTGGCCCTGCCCAAAGTGCAGCGCGGTCTCGGCGGCTTCGAGAAAGCGCGCGCGCGCCTCCGGCTGAATCGTGAGCCGGTCCTGGATAACGTAAATGCGGCAGTCTTCGACCGTTTTACTTTGCGAAGCCCCCGTTGGGGCTTCGCCTGAAACCGCTCCGGCCTCACCGCTAGGCGAGTCAGCGAGCGCGTCGATTTTTTCCACACGAGTGCCCACGATTACGCGCGTGTAGCCTTGGGCTTTCAGGTTTTGGAAAATCTCGCCCCAGCCAAGCGCGGCAGGCCGATTGACGGCGAAGCACAGCAGCAGCGTGCGGCTCTCGAAGCCGGCGAGGGTTTTCTGCCAAATGCTCGCTGGCGTATCGTCCTCGACTTCCTCGCCCGTGTCGGGGTCGTAGCAGTGTGCGTTTTGGGCGAACCACACTTTGAAGTAGTCGCAGAGCTCCGTCATCGTCCCGACGGTCGAGCGCGAGGTTTTTACCGTATTGGTCTGCTCGATGGCGATTGAGGGGCGGATGTTCTCGATCGAGTCGACCTTGGGCGCGGGCAGCAGCTCGAGGAACTGGCGGGTGTAGGCACTAAAGGTCTCGACGTAGCGGCGTTGGCCTTCGGCGTGCAGTGTGTCGAAGACGAGTGAGGATTTTCCCGACCCGCTCAGGCCGGTGACGGCGATGTATTTCCCGAGCGGCAGGTCGAGGTCGAAGCCTTTGAGATTGTTTTGCCGGACGCCGCGCAGCTTTAGGGTCGAGGAGTCTTTTTTCGCGCGCGCTGCCGATGGTCGCAGGGGCGCAGCCCCTTTTGGGGAGCGTTGAGACGAAGCGGGCTTGGTGGGGGTGTGGGCGCGGTTCAATTTTTGGAGAGCAGGTGGGTGAAGAGGGCGAGGTAAGCGGCCGCAGGATCGTGGGCTTCCTCATGCATGGGAGCTCGGTCGAGCGACCGTGTCTTTGGTTGAGCGAAGTGCAGGATCGCCTGGCGAAAGCTGTCGTAGTCGTCCGGCTCGATCACAAGGCCGGTTTCTCCCGGGCGGGTGAAGCATTCCTCGATTCCCTGGGCGCGTGCGGCGACGGCTGGAAGTCCAGCGGCCTGGGCTTCGAGCAGGAAGTTGCACAGCGACTCGCTGCGCGAGGCATGTACGGCAAGGTCGGCAGCGGCGTAGAGCGGGCGCGGATCGCTCACGAAACCGAGGAAGCGCACGCGCTCGGTGACACCGAGCCGGGCGGCGCGCGCGCGGCACTCGGCGAGTTTTTCGCCATCGCCTGCGAGCCAGAGTTGCCAATCGAAATCACTGCGCAGCCCGGCGGCGATCTCGATCAGGGCGCGTTGGTTTTTCTCGGGGCGAAACATCGCGCAATCGAGCAGCACGGTGCTTTGCGCCGGGGCGCGGTGCTCGCGCCGCAGGGCCGCGCGCGCCTGCGCGGCCTCGGGCTGCGGCAGCGGCGGGAAGACCAGCGCGTTGGGGATGACGCTGACCCGCTCGGGCGGCACGGCGTAGCGGCTCTGGAGCGTCGCGCGCGCGGCTTGGCTGTTGGCGACGATGTGGGTGACTCGCGCGAGTGAGCGTCGCGCGAGCAGCGGCAGCGGCTTCCCCGTGCGCATTGTGGCGACCGTGAGGGCAGAGCTCTCGGTCGCGGCGATGCGGCCCGCGTAGCAGTTGGCCATCCGGCCCATGCACAAGACGACGTCGGGCGCAGTGCGGCGGATCGCGCGGCACAGGCCCGGTGCGAAGAAGTCGAGCCGCGTATCAAAGGCTTGCAGCGTGCGCCGCGTGACTGCGGGCGAGAGGGTGGGGGCGAGCGGCCCGCCCGGGCGAAAGCTCAATAGCTGCGTCGGGTGGCCGGCTGCCGCGAAGGCATTCGCCAGCAGGACGCTTTGTCGCTCGGTGCCGCCGCTGCGCAGGTAGTCTTGTACGAGGAGTATTTTCATTGCGGGGTGTCGCTGCGGGCGGGAGCTTGCGGAGCAAAAATGAGCGCATCTTTACCGCAACTCATCATTCGTTGGCTGGTGCTCGCCGTGGGGGTAACGGTCGCCACGCACTTGATTCCCGGGATCGTGTGCGAGACGCGTACGGCCCTTTTCGTGGTCGTGGTGCTGCTCAGTTTCTTTAACGCGATCCTGCGGCCGATCCTGGTGTTCTTCGCACTGCCTTTCATCGTGGCGACCTTGGGGCTGGGGATGGTGATCATTAATGCGCTGCTGTTCTTGCTCGTGGGCCGGCTGGTGGAGGGCTTTCACGTAAGCGGTTTCTGGGCCGCTGTGGGTGGATCGCTGATCGTGAGTGCGACGAACTACTTGATCGGGGGGCTACTG
>NZ_LSZQ01000056.1 GCF_001580015.1 Cephaloticoccus primus | reverse complement strand
CCTCACAGTCAGGGCAGCATTTCACCCTTAAAATATCGCTAGCTTCCGCTCTAGCTAGGAATTAGCTTCACAGAGGTCAGTAACTTGGTAGATATTTTAGATTCATAACTCATTGATAATTAACACAGATTTTTAGTCATATGCTTTTGCAAGTTACGGGCTTCTGTGTAAATGGTATTAGCGCCCCGCCCCGCGCTGTGCGGTTTGCGCCCAATTTGTTCGGAGGCGTGGGGCGCTGTTTGCCGTTGGTTTCTTTCTTTTACTGGCGCGTGTGTGGTGCGGCTGCCTAGGGTCGCGGGCGATGTCTGGATCTGGAAACACTGCGGAGCTAAGGGCTGAGATTGTCGCGCTGTTGCGCGCGCACGACACCGCGGGGTTGCGTGAGCGACTGGCGCCGATTTTGCCCGTGGACCTGGCGCCGATCATCGGGGATTTGCCGGTGGAGCAGTTGGCGCAGCTTTTCCGCACGGCGTCGCGGGATGTGGCGGCGGCGACTTTTCCCTATCTGGAGCACGAGGCGCAGCGGCATTTGCTGAAGTTGATGACGCCGGAGCAGAGCGCGGCCTTGCTCAATGCGCTGCCGCCCGACGACCGCACGGCGTTTCTCGACGATTTGCCGCTGGAGCATGCGATGCAGTTGCTGTCGCTGTTGACGCCAGATGAGCGCGAGATCGCGCAGGCGCTGCTCGCCTATCCGGAGCACAGCGTGGGGCGGATGATGACGCTGGACTATGTGGCGGTGCGGCCGGAGTGGACGGTGCCGCAGGCGCTGGCCTACATCCGTACGCATGGCTACGACCGCGAGACGCTCAACGTGGTCTACGTGGTCGATGAGCATGGGCGGCTGATCGACGATGTGCGGGTGCGGCGCTTCTTGCTGTGTACGCCGGATCAATCGGTGCGCGATTTGATGGACGGAAATTTCTCCGCGCTGTCGCCCTACGACGACCGCGAGACGGCGCTCGAGGTTTTCCGCAAATACGACCGCGTGGCGCTGCCGGTGGTGGGCGAGGGGAAGAAGCTGATGGGGATCGTGACCGTGGACGACATGCTCGACGTGGCTGACCAAGAGGCCACGGAGGATATTCAAAAGCTCGGCGGCAGCGCGGCGTTTGACGAGCCGTACACGGAGACGCCGCTGCTGCAAACGATCCGCAAGCGGGCGCCGTGGCTGGCGATGCTGCTGATAGGCGAGATGCTGACGGCGACGGCGATGGGCCACTTCGAGGAGGAGTTGAAGAAGGCGGTCGTCCTCGCGCTCTTCATCCCGCTGGTGATCAGCGCGGGGGGCAATGCGGGCTCGCAGGCGGCGACGTTGATCATCCGCTCGCTGGCGCTGGGCGAGTTTGCGCTGCGGGATTGGTGGCGCGTCATGTGCCGCGAGCTGGCTGCGGGTGCGTTGCTGGGCGTGATTTTGGGGGCGATCGGGTTTTTGCGAATCGCGCTGTGGGGGCTGGCCTCGCCGGGGATTTACGGGGAGCACACGTTGCTGATCGGGGTGACGCTGGGGGTGGCCCTCTCGGGCATCGTGCTGTGGGGCTCGCTGGTGGGCTCGATGTTTCCGCTCTTGCTCAAGCGGATCGGGCTCGATCCGGCGACTTCGAGCGCGCCTTTTGTGGCGACGATGGTCGATGTGACGGGGCTGGTGATTTACTTCAGCGTGGCCTTCGTCGTCCTGCGCGGGACCTTGCTGTAGGAGGGGGCGGGGGCGTTTTTGGCGAGAGCGCGACGGGGTTTCAGGGAGTGGCCCGCCTGTGTTTTTGAGCGTCCGCGCGGCCCCTGCATTTTTACGTAAAAAAACCGTGCAGTGCTTGATGCTCTGCCTAACGTGCGCGCCTCATCATGGCCGAGCCTCCCCCTGCTGCCAGCAGTGCTACCCCACCACTGAGTAACGGTGTCCTCGTCCGGCGGCTCTTTGGCTTGGCCTGGAAATACCGGTTTCACTGCATCGGCGTGCTGTCCCTACAGGTGGTGTTGCTGTCGATCGGCATCGCGGGGCTTTCGTTTACGGGGCTGGGGATCGACTACATCCGCTCGCGTGTGGAGGGCGTACCGCTGGGGGAAAACGTGCTGGGGCTGGTGCCGCCGCCGGATTGGTCGCCGCTGCGCGTGCTGGGGGCGCTGGCTTGCGCGATCCTGCTGTTTGCGGTGACGCGCGCGTTTCTGAACTACTTTTACTCGGTCTCGGCGAACAAGCTGGTGCAGCAGAAGATCGTGACCGATCTGCGCGCCCAGGTTTACGACAAGCTCCAGCGGCTCTCCTTCCGCTTCTTCGATGCCAACAACACGGGCTCGATCATCACGCGGGTGACGGGCGACGTGCAGGCGGTGCGGATGTTCATCGACAGCGTGCTGATACAGAGCGTGATCATGCTGATCTCGCTGACGGTGTACGTGGTCTACATGGTCAACCTGAACGTGAGGCTCACGCTGGTGTGCCTGGCGACGACGCCGCTGCTCGCGGTGGCCTCCACCTGGTTTTCCAAGAAAATGCAGCCCGAGTATAAGCTCAACCGCACGCTCTTCGAGCGCATGGTGCAGGCGCTCTCGGAGAGCATCCAGGGGATCGCGGTGACCAAGGGCTTCGGGCGCGAGGCGGAGGATCGCGAGCGCTTCAACCGCGCGAACCGCGCGGTCTACGAGCAGCAGCGCGGGATCTTTTGGCGCGTCAGCCTCTTCTCCCCCACCATCGGCGCGCTGACGCGGGTCAACATGCTGGTGCTGCTCGGCTACGGAGGCTGGCTCGTGATTCACGGGCAGCTCCCGCTCGGCACCGGGCTGATCGTTTTTGCCGGCTTGCTCGAGCAATTCTCCGGTCAGGTAAACAGCGTGGCCTGGCTGGTAAACAGCGTGCAGCAATCGCTGATCGGCGCGCGCCGCGTGTTCGAGATCCTGGACTCGCCGGTCGAGGTGGAGAGCGCGCCCGATGCGGTGCGCTGCGGGCGGCTGCGCGGCGCGGTGCGCTTCGATGCGGTGAGCTTTGCCTACACGGGGATCAACCCCGTCTTGCGCGACATCGATCTCGACGTGGCGCCCGGCCAGTGCGTGGCGATCCTTGGCGAGACGGGCGCGGGCAAGAGCGTGCTCATGAGCCTGGTGCCGCGCTTCTTCGACCCGACGCTCGGGCGCGTCCTGATCGACGGGCTCGATGCGCGCGACCTGCACCTCGACGACCTGCGCCGCAACATCGGCCTCGTGTTTCAGGAGAGCTTTTTGTTCTCCAACACCGTTGCCGCCAACATCGCCTTCGGCCATCCGGACGCGACGATGGAGCAGATCGAGAAGGCGGCGAAAATCGCCGCCGCGCACGACTTCATCACCGCGCTGCCGCAGGGCTACGACACCGTGCTGGGCGAGAGCGGCAGCGGGCTCTCGGGCGGGCAGCGGCAGCGGCTGGCCATCGCCCGCGCCGTCCTCCTCGAACCGGCGATCCTGCTGCTCGATGACCCGACGGCGGCGATTGATAGCGAGACCGAGCACGAAATTTTTGAGGCCCTGGATCGGGCGATCGCGGGGCGCACGACCTTTATTGTTGCGCACCGGCTGAGCACGCTGCGCCGCGCGGACTTCATTATCGTGATGGAGCATGGCCGCATCGTGCAGCGCGGCACGCACGCGGAGCTCATGCGCCAGTCCGGGCCTTACAGCCGCGTGGCGCAGCTCCAGCTCATCGACGGCGCTGCGCTGCAAAACGAAGGGAGGGCGAAATGAGTACCAAAACACCGAGTCCGGGCGGGGCCACTGCCACTGCCGTTTCATCGTCGGGCGCAGACGCTGCACCGCAGTCGAAGTCCAAGGCCGCCGAAGCGAAGGCCGCGCTCACGATCCAGGATCACGACCACGAAAATGAGGTGCAGTTCAAGCCGCTGGAGTGGGGGCTTATCCGGCGGTTGTTTTCCTACGCGCGGCCCGTGCGGCGCAAAGTCGCCTGGCTAAGCGTAGTGACGGTGACGCGCTCGATCCAGCTGCCGATGCTTACCTGGGTGATGGGGCTCATCATATCGGGGCCGATTGCGCACCACGACGCGGGGCTGCTGGTATGGGCGCTCGGCGGCTACTTCATTTTCGCGCTGAGCGTGGACGGGCTCTACCACTTCCGCCACCGCCTCGCCCTGGAGGTGGGCGAGACGGTGGTCAGCGGGCTGCGCACGGAGATTTTTGAAAAAGTGCAGCGCCAGCCGATGAGTTTTTTCCACCGCGTGAAGCTCGGCCGCGTGCTCGGACGAGTGACCAGTGATGTGGAGTCGCTGCGCGTGGGGATACAGGATGTGCTCTTCGTCAGCCTGGAGCAGGGCGGGCAGCTCATCGTGGCGGCGGCCGTCATGGCGTACTGCGATCTCGTGCTCTTCCTCGTTGTCCTGGGGATGGCGCCGATCCTTTGGGGCGTGAACCGGCGCTTCCGGATGCGGCTCAGCTACGAGTCGCGCGCGGCGAGCGAGAGCTTCAGCCGCGTGACGGCCACGCTCGCCGAGTCGGTCAACGGTATCCGCGTGACCCAGGGCTTCGTGCGCCAGCAGACGAACTCGGGCCTCTTCCGCAATCTGCTCAATGCGCACTCGCGCCTGAATCTGGCTCTGGTGCGCACCTCGGCGATTCTGGTCCCGATGCTGGAGGTCAACAGCCAGTTCTTCATCGCCATCCTGCTGATGGTCGGCGGCTGGCGCACCTTTAACGACCTGATGACACTGGCCGAGCTGATCCAGTTTTTCTTCCTGGCGAACCTCTTCTTCTCGCCGCTGGCGACCCTCGGCACGCAGTACAACAACGCGCTCGTTGCGATGGCCGGGGCCGAGCGCGTCTTCTGGCTGATCGACCACAAACCCGAGTGGGAGGACGCACCCGAGGCGACCGCGCTGCCCGACCCGCGCGTGGCAGCGACCTCCGCGCCCTCCCAAACCCACGGCGCGCGCGTCGCCTTTCGCGATGTGACCTTTGGCTACGACCCGCAGAAGCCCGTCCTGCACGATATCAACTTCGTGGCCGAGCCCGGGCAGACGATTGGCCTGGTCGGCCACACGGGCAGCGGCAAGAGCTCGATCATCGGCCTGGTCGCCAAGTTTTACCTGCCCACTGCGGGCGAAGTCCGGATCGACGAACGCGAAGTGCGCACCATCACCAGCGACTCACTGCACCGGCAGATGGGCATCGTGCAGCAGCAGAACTTCCTCTTCACCGGCACCGTGCTCGACAACATCCGGATGAGCCGCCCCGAAGCCAGCGACGACGATGTGCGCGAGGCCGCGCGGCAGCTCGACTGTCTCGACATATTTGAAGGGCTGCCCGATGGGCTCCTGACCGAGGTAGGCGAGCGCGGCACCAGCCTCTCGGTCGGGCAGCGGCAGCTCATCTGCTTCACCCGCGCACTCCTGGCCGATCCGCGCATCGTGATCCTCGACGAGGCGACGAGCGCCATCGATGCGATGACGGAGGCGCGGCTGCAAACCGCCTTGGTCAAACTGCTGCACGGGCGCACGAGCTTCATCGTCGCGCACCGGCTGAGCACCATCCGCCACGCCGATCAGGTGCTCGTCCTCGACCAGGGCCGGATCATCGAGCGCGGGCGGCACGAGGAGCTCGTCGCCGCCGGAGGCCGTTACAGCGAGCTCTACGCACAGTTCACGCAGACGGCGGCCGCGGCCTAAAAGCGCCCGCTTTCCCCTTTGCTGCGTGCGCCGGTAATGCGCCCGCAGCACGGCTTGCGGCGTTTTTCGTGTGCGCCCGATTTTGCGCGCTCCTTGCCGCAAAATGGAGCGTCTCCGGCAGCCATCATTTCCTGCTAAAAAACTCCTAGGCAAGTGCCCCGTATTCCGCCTACATAAAGGCGTTGCTTTCAGAGGAAAGCGCACCGATAACTCAAAACTCATATGGCAAAAAAATCTGCACCCGCCCGTAAACCCAACGCCGCCTTCATGAAGCCTGTCACACCCGACGCTGCGCTTGCTGCTGTTGTTGGCTCCAAACCTCTTCCCCGCACCGAGCTCACCAAGAAGCTCTGGGATTACATCAAGAAGAACGGTCTCCAGAATCCGAAGGCCAAGACCGAGATCATCGCCGACGACAAGTTAAAGGCGGTCTTCAACGGCAAGGCCAAGGTCAGCATGTTCGAGATGACCAAGCTCGTCTCCGGTCACGTGTCGTCCTGAGTCCGCTCCTCCCCCGAAGCTTTTTCCTTTTACGAAAACCGCCGCATGGAAACCCATGCGGCGGTTTTTTCGTACCCCGACGAGGCAGCATCGCCGCCAAATAAATGCACTACGCGTGCAGCGGTGGCGTGGCGCCACGTGCCATTGAATTTGGGAATCGGCTCCGGCGCGTAGCGCCAGAGCACGATTCCCAAATTTAACGGGACATCCCCCTGTCGTTTCACGACAGGGAGTGGGGCATCAAATGCGGATGAAGCGGAAACCCGTTTGGGCGCGGTCTTCGACTACCTTATTTTGCGGCGCACTCGTTGGTGCGCCGTCCTGCTCCCTCGTCCCGCTTACGATCTTCAAACTTGACTGAACATTGCCGAGCTCCGGTCAGGGAGTTCATTCAACTGTGCGGCTTGTTCGTCGGGCGGAACGCCCGACAGCAAGCCGCACAGTAAATGGGAGCAGGCACCGCCTGCCGCCGCCCTCCCGCCCCCACGCGTAGTGGAGAAAAAAGGCGCACCGCGCAGTGCGGTCGTTGCCGCTGTGCGCCTGCGGCTTTAGACGTTCTCGCCGAGTTCGGCGAGGCGGGCCCGTGCGTAAGCTTGCTCGCGGTAGCGGCCGATTATTTTGGCGAGCTTGGAGGGCCGCGGCGATGAGCCCAGCCCGCCCGCGACGATGAGGTTTTTCTTTGGGCGGTACTTCAGCCCGTAGGTCTTCACCTGCGGCCATTCGAACCCGGAATCGGGCGCGAGTGTGAACTTGGTATACACGGAAACGGTGAAGCCGTTGTAGCTGCTGGTGTGGACGAGGTAGTCGTCGATCAGTGTCCACGGCAGCGGCTCATCGCGGCCGCGAAACTGCACGCCTGCCAGCGAGAGCGTGTACAGCGGGTTCTTATAATTACTCCACAGCTTGAACAGCTTATGGGCGATGAAGGCGAGTACCGCGAGCTCCAGGGCCAGCACACCGAGCGTTGCGCCCTTGGAGACCACGTCCTCGGGATCAAGCAGGCGTCCGGCTGTGAAGCTCAGCCCCACGACCAGGAAACCTGCGAGCAGGAGGAAGCCGACTGTCATGACAATCGCGCGCTCAAAGACGGGCGTCGTTTCAGGCACGGGGTCGACCAGAAGCTCGCGCAGGGTGCGGCTCTCCTCGGCGGCGTCTTCCTGGACTTGTTGGGTGAGGTCTTGCTCAAGGCTGTCGAGCAAACCGCTGGTTTGTTTTTTATCGGGCATGTTTTGGGATGTGGGTTGATTGTGTGTTTTAGTGGGAAAAGTGGGGGCGGTGCCGTTTCGGCTGAGAAGGAAGTGCGGTGTGCGTGTGCAGGCGGCGCAACCGCACACAAAAGTGTGCGAGCAGGCTCTTAGCGCAGGCCGAGCTCTTCGAGCAGCCCGCTGGGCTCGCGGTTGCTGGCGAGCTGTGCGAGCTCGGCGGTTACAGGGACGCCGAGCATCTCGATGCGCTGGCGCGTGCAGGGCTGGGCCTCGCGCGGGTGGAACGGGTGCCCATCGAGATGCGCGAGCGGATCGAGCGTCGGGGCTTTGGAGACTGCCTCAAACACGCTCGCGAGGAGCCCGTCCGGATGTGGGCTGCGCCCGCCGTTGTGGGCAAACTCGGCCAACAGGGGCTGGATCACGCTGGCCAGCGTGGTGAGCCGCAAGAGCGCGAGGGCGGCGCTTTGCGGACTGGCGGCCGCGCTGCCGAGCGCGTCGACCACGTAGGTACGCTCGGCGGCCCATTGATCCAGTGCGGGGGTGAAGTTTGTCAGGAAAAAGCCCACCAGCTTGCGTGCCGGAGTGCCCCACCAGTGGCCCTTTGCCTGCTCGATCATCGTAGCCTCCGCGTGCAGGTGGCTCATGTAGTGACTGATTTGCGCGTAAACTTCCGCAAACTGGTGCGTGCGCTTGACCTCCCCGCCGGTGAAGTGCGCGAGCTCTTGCGCGACCACGACGGCCAGCTCCTCGCGCGTCATGTAGGCGAGGTAGGGCACGGAGAGGAAAAGGCTGCGGCCCTCGAGGGGCGTTTCCGCGCGGTTCAGGTACAAGGGCGCATCCGCCGCGTAAAAGGAAGAGTCCAGCCCGATGACGATATGGTCGGGTACGGCGGTTTTCGCGCGCGCACTGGCCTCGTCTACGAGTGCCCAGAGTGCGGGGGCTTGGGCGCGAGTGAGCGCGCGGGCGGCGATTCGCGCGCCGCTGGCGAGTGCGGGCGGGTTGAGGATTGGCCGCGCGTGTTTGAGCAGCTTGTAGAGCGCGTAGGGCACGAAGATCGCTGCCACTATGAGGAGGGCGTAGTAGTACTCGCGGTAGGGGTCGAGTGCGCCGATTGCTACCGCCATCGCCCCCGCGCCCAGTAATAGCAGGCAGTCGGCGGCCAGCGCATGGCGCTGCATCAGCCGCTGCGCTTTTGCGAAATTGCTGAGGAACACTTCGCGCGACTGGAGCGCCTGCTGTGCGAGTCGATGGATCCCTCGCCGCGCGGTGAGGGCGAGTGCGCCCGAGAGCACGCAAATATCGACCGCGGCCCAAGCCCAGATTCGCGCGTGGGCGGCCCAGCTCTCGCTCGAAATCAGGAGCAGCACGAGGAGCGCAGGCAGCGCGACGAGGACGGGGCCCACAAGTATGTGGCGATAAGGAATACGCGCGGTGGGCACAGGAGCGGTGGAGGCGGTAGGGGCGGCTTTCGAGGACATGGGGGAGAAAAACGCGCCAGCGTGGACAAGATTTGCGCAGCGGCTACGCAAAAACGCACCTTTCTAGCCAGACTCCCGCTCCGCGCGGCTGCCCTACGCGGGCGGCGGTGGCGTGGCGCCACGTGCCATTGAATTTGCGATTTTGCCCGTGCGCTGCGCGCCCGAACAAAATCGCAAATTTAACGGGGCATCCCCCCCTGCCGCGTTGCGACTGGGGATGAGGCGTCAAATGCGAATGAAGCGTAAACCTATTGGGGCGGATTTTCCGGTTAACCGGTAAATGTTGCCTCTGACTCGGCGGCCCCGCCGCCGCGCATAATGAAGCGGTCAACAACCGCCCGACCGGAGGTCGGGTGTTCCTCATTGTGTGGTTTGCGTATCGCGCGGCACGCGCGATACGCAAACCACACAATAAATGGGTGCAGGCACTGCCTGCCGCCGCCCGCGTAGGGCTGCTCCACGGGCAGTGGCGGTGTTTCAGTGCCCTTTGAGTGCGTCGAGGACGATGCTCGGCGTAAGGAGGGAGGGCAGGGCGCGCGGCTCGGCTTCGCCGGGCAGGTAAACGAGGTTGAAGGGAATCGCGCTGCGCTGGTATTTCGCGAGCTCGGCGGTGATCTTCGGGTCCTTGTTTGTCCAGTCGGCCTTGAGTGCGGCGACGTTTTTCTCGGCAAACTGGCGCAGTACTTCGCCCGAGCTGAAGACCAGTTTTTTATTCGTCTGGCAAGTCGCGCACCAGCGCGCGGTGAAGTCCAGATAGATGGGCCGCCCCTCGCGTTGGTACCGGACGACGAGCTCCGGGCTCCAGGGCTCCCACACGATTTCGGTCGGCGCGGGCGCGTGCGGCCAGCCGAGCCACAGCCCTGCCGCGAGCAGCGCGGCGCCGCCGACGAGGCCCGCCCGGGCGCGGCCCGCACTGGCCCCCGGCGCGCGCAGCCGCCCGTAGGCCCACAGCCCGAGCGCGATCACGACCAGTCCGAAAAACACCATCAGCAGCCCGCTCTCGCTCGCCTGTCCCGCCAGCACCCACACGAGATAGCCGACCGTCGCGTAGAGCGGGAAGGCCATGAACTGCTTAAACGTCTCCATCCACGCGCCGGGCCGCGGCAGCACGCGCACCGCGTTCGGGAAAATCGACAGCAGCAGGTAAGGTGCGGAAAGCCCGACCGCGATTGCGGTGAAAACGAGGAACGATTCGCCGACTGGCATCGCAAGTGCTGCCCCGAGTGCGGGCGCGAGAAAGGGCGCCGAGCAGGGCGTCGCCACGACGGTGGCGAGCACGCCCGTGAAGAACGAGCCGCTGAGCCCGCCCTTCGTTTGCAGGCCCGCGCCGAGGCCGGTTGCGCCGAGGCCAAATTCGAAGACGCCGCTCAAATTCATCGCGAAAACGAGGAGCAGCACCGCCAGCCCGAAGACGAAGGCGGGTGACTGGTGCTGGAAGCCCCAACCGAGCTGCTCGCCTCCCGAGCGCAGTACGGCGAGCACGCCTGCCAGCGTCCAGAACGACAGCAGTACGCCGAGCGTGAAGACCAGCCCGTGGAGCACGACCTTTCGCCGGTCGCTGCCCGCCTGGTTTACGAAGCCCAAGATCTTGATCCCCAGCACGGGGAAAACGCAGGGCATCAGATTGAGGATCAGCCCGCCGAGGAGGGCCAGGATTGCCGTCGCCGCCAGTCCGGCGGTGTTCGGTGCGGCCCCGCCACCGAGTGCGCTTGCCGTGCCGCCGCCCCGCACTCCGCCTGTGGCCGCCGTGTTGTCCGCGCTGCCGGCGAGTCGGCCACTGGTGCTCGCATCGCGCAGCGGCACGTCGATCCGCAGCCCGGGCAGCGACTGATCGGCGCGCCAGCCTTGCGCTGCACTCAGCACGCCGACGAGTCGCGCGGCGTTTTCCCCAACGTGCTCGGGCGCGATTTTTAGCGTGAGCGTATAGCCGCCCGCTCCGTCGGGTGCGCTGCGCTGCGGCAGCTCGTAGCCCACGAGATCGTCGTCCGCGAAAAAGTGGAGCGTGGGCGCTGCCGCTGCTGTGCCCGCATCGCTGGCGGCGCCGCCTGATGTGCGCTCAACCGTCAGCGTAATCGTATCTCCGCTTCGCGTCGCGCTCGCGCGCCATTCGCCGTTGAGCGCAGCGGGCAGGTTGGCGAGCGTGTCGCGGATCCGCGCGGCAAAGGCGCTCGGCGCGGGCGCCGCTGCGCGGACGGGCAGCTCCAGCGCGAGCTGGGCCGCGCCCGGGATGCAGACTTCGTCGCACATCAGCCAATCGACCGCCGCGCGCAGCGTCACGGTCGAGCCAGTTGCGAGCTCGGCGGGCGGCGTGATTTTTACCGGCAGGAGCACGTCGCCCTCGTAGCCATTGCCGATGACCGTGCCGTGTGCGTCGCGCAGCACTTTGGGCGTGGGCCACTCGATCTCGCCTGCGGTGAAGCCTTCCGGCAGCGTCCACTCGATGCTGGTCGCCAGCCCCGTCCCCGGGTTGATCCAGTACGTGTGCCAGTGCGTATCGTGCTCCAGACGCAGCGCGGCGGTGAAGGGCTGGCCAGGCTGGATCGACTCGACTTCGGCGACGAGCGTGGCGCGGACCTGGGCCGTTGCCACCGGCGTGCTCAGCGCAAGGCTGCCGCTGAACAACAGCGCGAAAAGGGTGAAGACTCGCAGGCGAAGCATAGGGCGTCAGCTAGGTACAAAGTCTGTCTCGCGCAAATAAAACGGATTGCTGCCCCGTAGCTTTTCCCCGTGACTGCGCGGTTTCGCTTAGCCCTACGGGCTCGCGTCTCGCCCTCTCCCAGTCGCCTTTCCGCTGCCACACTCATGCCTCAGACGATCGCCGTTCTCGATTTTGGCTCTCAATACACGCAGGTCATCGCGCGCCGCATCCGCGAGTGCGAGGTTTACTCCCGGATCTACCCTTATGCGACCTCGGCGGAGGCGCTGCGCAAGGACGGCGTGATCGGCATCATCCTCTCGGGAGGGCCCAGCAGCGTATTCGCGCGCACGGCGCCGCTGCCCGATCCGGCGATTTTTGAGCTCGGTGTGCCCGTGCTCGGCATCTGCTACGGCGTGCAGCTCATGGGGCGGCTCCTCGGCGGCGAAGTCGCCAAGAGCCAGGCGCGCGAGTTTGGTCACGGGACGCTCTCAATCGCCAAGCCGGGCCGCCTCTTCGCCAAGCTCCCGCGCAAGCTGCGCGTATGGAACTCCCACGGCGACAAGCTCACGGCGCTGCCGCCCGGCTTTGCGCCGATCGGCACTACGGAAAACTCGCCCTACGCCGTCATCGAAGACCGCAAGCGCGACTTTTACGGCATCCAGTTTCACCCCGAGGTGTTTCACACCGAGCGCGGCACCGAGGTGATCCGCAACTTCCTGCTCAATGTCTGCGGCGCGCAGCAGGACTGGACGACGAAGGACTTCATCAAGCACGCGGTGGGCGAGATCCGCCGCACGGTCGGCAAGTCGCGCGTACTGCTCGGCCTGTCGGGCGGCGTGGACTCCTCGGTCGCGGCCGCGCTGCTGCACCGCGCGATTGGCAAGCAGCTCACCTGCGTGTTCGTCGATAACGGCCTGCTGCGCGCGGGCGAGCGCGAGGCGGTCGAGGCCCTCTACGGCAAGCACTTCAAGATCGACCTGCGCGTGGTCGATGCCTCGGCACTTTTTCTTCGCCGGCTAAAGGGCGTCGGCGAGCCCGAGCAGAAGCGCAAAATCATCGGCCGCACCTTCGTCGAAGTATTTGAAAAATCGCTCAAGCAAATCGGTCGCGGCGTCGATTTTCTCGCCCAAGGCACGCTCTACCCGGACGTGATCGAGTCGGTCGCCATCGACAACAACCCCGCCGCGCTCATCAAGAGCCACCACAACGTCGGCGGGCTGCCCGAGCGGATGAAGCTCAAGCTGCTGGAGCCCTTGCGCGAGTTGTTTAAGGACGAAGTGCGCGCGGTGGGCGAGGCGCTGGGGCTGCCGCGCGAGGTCGTCTGGCGGCACCCCTTCCCCGGGCCCGGGCTCGGCGTGCGCGTCCTCGGCGAGGTCAGCCGCGACAAGCTCGATGTGCTCCGCCAGGCCGACACGATCCTGCTCGAAGAGATGCGCAAGAGCGACTGGTACGGCAAAGTCTGGCAGGCGTTTTGCGTGTTCCTGCCCGTCAAGTCGGTCGGCGTGATCGGCGATGAGCGCAACTACTCGTGGGTCATCGCCGTGCGCGTCGTCGAGAGCATCGACGCCATGACCGCTGACTGGACGCGCCTGCCCTATGACCTGCTCCAGCACATCTCCAACCGCATCACCAACGAAGTGCGCGAGGTCAGCCGCGTCGTCCTCGACATCAGCTCCAAGCCGCCCGCCACCATCGAGTGGGAGTGAGGCGGGCGCGGCCCTGCGCCGCCCTGCGCGACCCCGCGCCGCTTGCGGCGTTGTTCGCCACTCCTGCCGCAAAAATGCTGCGCCGCTCTTTCCTTCGCCCACGCAGTCTCCGCTACTCAATCGCCGTTCCCTCGGACCCTTTCCCTCACCGATCATACTTTATCTAAAAACCCACCATGAAACTCACACGTTCCCTGTTCGCCGCAGCCCTCGCGCTTGCTTTTGGCCTCGCTGCCCAAGCGGCCACCGAGCTTCCCATCATCGCCAAGGCCCGTGCCTACCTCGCGAAAGACACTGTTCTCGATGGCGTCAAGAGCCTGCAAATCTCCGGTACGCTCGACCTCGGCGCTGCGGGGGCCGACCTCAAGGAGCCCGTCACCGTGGAGATCACGTTTCAAAAGCCTTATCGGCAGCGCAGCGTCATCCGCTCCGAGCGCGGCGTCGAAGTGACCGTCCTCGATGGCTACGACGCGTGGCATCACGTCGTCCCCGCGGCTGACAAAAGCCAGTGGAGCCTAGCCGTCCTCCAGGCACCGCAGATCAAAAACCTGCGGGCCAATGCGTTTGAAAACCTCTCCTTTTACCGCGGGCTCGAAGCCGCTGGCGGCCGGATCGAAGACCAGGGCAGCACGACCGTCGATGGCCAGCGCTGCCAGAAGGTCGCCTTCATCCACGACCGCGACATCGTCTTCTACCGCTACTTTAACCAGTCGACGGGCCGCCTCGTGATGACCGAGACCGCGCGCGGCGAGACCATCCGCGAGAGCGGCACCATCGAGGTCAGCGGCATCAAGTTTCCCCAAAAGCTGACGACCACCGCGCGCCTGCCCGACGGCAGCCAGCAGACCACCGTCATCAACTTCGAGCGCATCGTCGTAAACGGGCCGATCCCCGCCGATGCCTTCCAGACCCCGTCGCTCACGAACTGAGCGGCCTCCGTGAGTCTTAAGCGGAACAACACGATGGCCACTAAATCGAAAAAACGCGTGCGACCCGCAGGCCCAGAAAACGCGCTTTTGGCGAAAACGCTTCACAGCAGTGACGCGCATTTCGCGCGCGGCCTGGCTGCCTTTTGTCAGGAGGCACAAGTCCCCGAGAAAGTCACGCAGTCGGTCGCCGCGATCCTCGCCGACATCCGCGCGCGCGGTGATGCCGCGCTGAGCCACTACGCCGCGCAGTTCGACGGTGCGCAGCTCGCCCCGGGCGAGTTTCGCGTTTCGCCCGCCGAGCTCGCCGCCGCGCACAAGCGGCTCCCGCTTGCCGAGCGCCGCGCGATCAAGGCCGCCCACGCGGCCATCCTTGCGTTTAACCGCGAGGGCCGCGCCAAGCCCTGGCGCGCGCGCAATCCGCATGGTGCGACGGTTGGCGAAAAGTTTGACCCGATCCGCCGCGTCGGCCTCTACGTCCCGGGCGGCCAAGTCCCACTCGTCTCCACGGTTTTGATGACGGCCACGCTCGCGAAAATCGCGGGCTGCCCCGAGATCGCCGTCTTCACGCCCTCCGACGCGCAAGGCCGCGTGGCCGATGGGCTGCTCGGCGCGCTGCACTTCCTCGGCATCAGCGAGGTCTACCGAATCGGCGGTGTGCAGGCGATTGGCGCGATGGCCTACGGCACGGCGACGATCCCGCGCGTCGACAAGCTCTTCGGCCCGGGCAACGCCTACGTGTGCGAGGCCAAGCGTCAGGTCTTCGGCGCGGTCGGCGTCGATTCGCTGCCCGGCCCCAGCGAGCTGATGGTGATCGCCGATGCGACGGCGCGCGCCGACTACGTGGCGAGCGACTTGCTCGCCCAGGCCGAGCACGGCTCGGGCCGCGAAAAAATCTACCTCGTCGTCACCAGCGAAGCACTCGCTCGCGCCGTCGAGCGCGAGCTGGCCGCCCAGGCGCGCACGCTCAGCCGCTCCGAAAAAGCGCAGCGCGTCCTGGACGAGGGCTTCTTGACCATCATCGTCAAGCGGCTGGAAGAAGCCGCTGCGATTGCCAACACGGTCGCGCCCGAGCACCTCGAGCTCATCGTCAAGCCCGCCGCCGAGAAGAGCCTGCTAAAGGCCATCACCACGGCGGGCGCGATCATGATCGGCAACCACACGCCGACCGCGCTGGGCGATTTCACCGCGGGCCCCAGCCACGTGCTGCCGACCGGCGGCAGCGGACGTTTCTTCAGCGGGCTGCGCGTGGCTGACTTTGTGCGCCGCACGAGCCTCGTCCGCTACGACGCCAAGAGCGTGCGGCTGGCCGAGCCGGTGGTCTCTGCCTTTGCCGCGATGGAGCAGCTCGATGCACATGGCCGCTCGGTGAGCATTCGTGTGGCGGGCTGATATTTTTCCTACGCTGTGCCAACTGACGCCGCCTCTACTCCCGACCTTGCCGCGCTCGCGCTACCGCATGTCGCCGCGCTGCATGCCTACACGCCCGGGCTGCAACCCACCGAGCCCGGCTGGGTAAAGCTCAACACCAACGAGTGCCCCTATCCGCCGAGCCCGCTCGTCGCCGCGGCGATCGCGGCCGAGCTTGGCGGGGCGGAAGGGGCAGGGGGGGAGGGCGCTTCGCTCCGCCTGTATCCGGAGCCTACGAGTGCCGCGCTGCGCGCTGCAATCGCCGCACATCACGGCGGCGAGGACAGCGGCCTTGGTGCGGCCAATGTGTGCGTGGGCAACGGCTCCGACGATATCCTTAACCTGCTCGTCCGCTGCTTTTGTGGAGCGGGGGTGGGCGAGGGAGGGCTCGGGAGGGGCGCAGACAGTGGTGCGCCGAATGCGGCAAGTGGTCGCGCCGGCTTTTCGCTGCCCAGCTACTCGCTGTATCCAGTCCTCGTGGGCATCGCCAATGGGCAGAGCGTCGCCATCGAGTTTGACCGCACGATGGCGCTGCCCGTCGAAAAAATCGCGAGCTCGGGCGCGTCGATTTTCTTCCTCACCTCGCCCAACGCTCCGACCGGCGTGGGCTTTGGCGAGCGCGAGATCGAGGCCGTGCTCGCTGCTTACGACGGGCTCCTCGTGGTGGACGAAGCCTACGCGCCCTTTGCGCGCGAAAGCGCCCTGAAATTGCTCGCGCGCTACCCGCGGCTCGTCGTCGTGCGCACCTTTTCCAAGGCTTATGCGCTCGCTGGCATCCGCGTGGGCTACTGCCTCGCACATCCGCAGGTCATCGCGTTGCTCGACCGCGTGCGCGATAGCTACAACGTGAGCCGCCTCTCGCAGGTCGCCGCGCTCGCTGCACTGAGCGATACCCGCTACTACGCCGGCGTGATCCGCAAAGTCGCTGCGACGCGCGACGCCTACCTCGCGCGCTTCGCCAGCGAGGCCGGCTGGTTCACCTATCCTTCGCAGGCCAACTTTATCTTCACCGAGCCGCGCACCCGCGGCGGGGAGATGGGCGCCGCCGTCGCGCAGGCCGCCTACGACTTCCTGTGCGAGCGGCGCGTCCTCGTGCGTCACTTCCCCAAGCACGCCTTGACCGCCCCATTTCTGCGAATCAGCGTCGGCACCGACGAGCAGATGCTCACCCTCTGGAACTCCCTGCAAGCATGGCTTCACGACGCATAGCAACCCTCAGCCGCAAGACCGCCGAGACCGACATCCAACTGACGCTGGCACTCGACGGGCGCGGCACGGCCAAGGTCGATACGGGCATCCCTTTTTTTAACCACATGCTGGAGCTCTTCGCGCGTCACGGGCTCTTCGATCTGGAGCTCAAAGCCGTGGGCGACGTGGACGTGGACTACCACCACACGGTCGAGGATGTGGGCCTCGTGCTCGGCAGCGCGATTCGCGAGGCCGTGGGCGATAAGCTCGGCATCCGCCGCTACGGATTTTTCCTGCTGCCGATGGATGAGACGCTCGCCCGCGTAGTCGTCGATCTCAGCGGTCGCGCCTGCCTCGCCTACGAGGTGGTGGCGCCCACGATGTTCGTGCGCGATTTTAACCTCATCCTCGTGAAGGAATTTTGCCGCGCATTCAGCAACGCACTCGGCTGCAACCTGCATGTCACGCTGCTGTACGGAGAGGAGCCGCACCACATCGCCGAGGCGATTTTTAAGGGGCTGGCCCGTGCGCTCGACATGGCGACGCAGATCGACCCGCGCGCCGCCGATTCGCTCCCCAGCACCAAAGGCTCGCTCTGAGCGACGATGAGTACCGAGACACTTTCAACGCCGCGCGAAAAAGTGGCCACCGCGGCAAATGCGAGAAGTGCTGGGCAACTAACGGGCAACGCCTTGCCGCTAGGCGGACAAGTTGCCGGCTTCTCAAGTAATGGCTCATCGCGAAATGCGGCCAATGACGAGCGGCCAACGAGCAGCTCGCCAGTAAGCGGGCCTGCGGCCCCCTTGGCGGTGGTCGATTATGGGATGGGAAACCTGCGCAGCGTCGCCAAGGCGCTGGAGTCCGCTGGCGCTTCGGTGCGAATCGTGACCCGGCCCGAAGAAATCGGCTCCGCTGCCGGATTGGTGCTCCCGGGCGTGGGCGCGCTGGCCGATTGCATTGCAGCGCTGCGCGCGAGTGGGCTCGACCGCGCCATCCGTGAGTGGATCGAGGCCGACCGGCCCTTCCTCGGCATCTGCCTCGGCATGCAGGCCCTCTTCGATTTTTCGGAGGAAGTTTCGGAAGTTACAGCGAGCGCGTCCGCCGCGAATGCAGCAGGGCAGGGCAGCTCCTCGCCTGCCGAAGGCCGCACCGCGGGCCTTGGGGTTTTTCGCGGCTCAGTCCGCCGTTTTCGGCTCCCGCCCGAGTACAAAGTCCCCCACATGGGCTGGAACACCGTCCGCTTCACCCAGCCCGCTTCGCCCCTGCTCGCGGGGCTGGAGACCGAGGGCGAGGCGTTCTACTTCGTCCACAGCTACTACTGCGCACCGAGTGAGCCGAGCCTGGTTCTCGCCGAGTGCGATTACGGCGGCCCCTTCACCGCAGCAATCGCGCGTGGAAATTGCTACGCTACGCAATTCCATCCCGAAAAAAGCCAAGCCCGCGGCCTCCACCTCTACCGCAACTTCGTAAACCTCTGCGCCCCTCAATAAAAGGAGTCGAAGCCGACGAGGCGCCAGCGAGCGGCTCGCCCAAGCGAAGAGCCGAAGCCGACGGCGCACCAACGGGTGCGCCGCCAAATGAAACAGGTCTCTGACCCCGCGTGGGGCGGTGGCGGGGCGCCACGTGCCATTGAATTTGCGATTTTGCCCGTGCGCTTTGCGCCCAAGCAAAATCGCAAATTTAACGGGACATCCTCCCTGTCGTCTCACGACAGGCGGTGAGGCATCAAATGCGGGTGAAGCGAAAACCCATTGAGGCAAATTTTTGGGCTAATGGGAAAATGTTGCTCTGACGCGGCGGCAACGACGCCGCGCCCATAAAATCGGTCAA
>NZ_LSZQ01000055.1 GCF_001580015.1 Cephaloticoccus primus | reverse complement strand
CGAACCCCCCCCCCCCCCCCCGCCGCGCCGCCCAGCTCGCCAGACACTGGCGCAGGCGGCCCGCGGCGCTCCACCGGGGAAAGCCGCCGCGGGATCGATAGCGACGTAATCGACATCTAAGGTTAAAGACTCCACTGCGCGTGGGGCGGTGGTCAGTGACCACTTCCGTTTAATTTGCGATTTTGCCAGTGCGCTGCGCGCCCGAACAAAATCGCAAATTCCGCTCCCCCTGTCGCTACGCGACAGGAACGGGGCATCAAATGCGAATGGAGCGGAAACCCATTGGGGCGGATTTCGTTGGTTAATGAGTAAATCTCCATCTGAACCCTGCTTGGGCTTTTCGCTGACTCGGGTACTTGAGGCGTAGATCTACCCTGTCGGGCGGCGTTGCTACTTAGCCGTTGGCATTTGTTCGCAGCCGCTGGGGGAGGCTTCTGTGCGTGGACTTATGAAATTGCTTCACTCCATTGCGTTGTTTTTCGCGGTGCTCTTTTCGGCTCTATCGGCTGCGGCGATGGAGCGCGTGGAGACGCGGCGCGTCCCTTTGGCCGATGGCGGTCGGGTTAAAGTGTCTACCGGCAGTGGCGACATCAAGGTGGTGCCAGGCCCGGGCAACCGGCTCGAGCTGCAACTGCACATCGTGAGCCACGAGCAGAAGACGCAAAAGGCGCGCGAGCTGCTCAACCGCGTGGAGCTCGTGATGCGCCGCAGCGATGACACGATCTCGGTCGATGTGCTCGACCGTAAGAGCGGCGGCACGCGCCTGATGCAGGCCAAGCGGCTCGGCCTGCAATTCGACCTGGTCGTGCCGGAGAACTGCAGCCTCGACCTGTACACGCAGGAGGGGAGCATCCAGGTGGGGAACCTGAAGGGGAACATGCGCACGATCACGGATCGCGGACGGATCTTCCTGGGGCAGATCGACGGAGACGTGCAGGCGGAGACGCAGCAGGGCGACGTCCTGGTCTCGCGCTGCTCGGGCTCGGTCGATCTCAAGACACAACAGGGCAACGTGCAGGTCGGCACCGTCAGCGGGCACGCCTCCCTGGAGACGAAGAAGGGAAACATCGTCGTGCAATCGGCCTACAACAGCTTCACCGCGTACACCCTCCAGGGAAACATCATCGCCTCACTCGCGCGGATCAGCGGCCCCGTGAAACTGCGCAGCGACATGGGTAACGTCCAGGCGACGCTAAACCCGGATGAGAACTGCCTCATCGCCGCCAAGGGCACTCGCGGCCACATTTCCAGCGAGATTCCGCTCGTACTTGCTAAAGGCGGCAAGGACTCGGGCCGCCACATCGGCGAGCTCCACGGCGGCGGCCCGCGCGTCGAAATCTCCGCCTCGGGTGGCGGTAAGATCCGCGTGCTAAAGGGCGCGCCGCTTTTCTCCGAATCCCGCAGCTGAAGGAGGAATTGCGCACTCTTTTTAATAGC
>NZ_LSZQ01000054.1 GCF_001580015.1 Cephaloticoccus primus | reverse complement strand
AAAAAAAAAGCCACACAGTTGAAAAGGCCCGACCTTCGGTCGGGCAGAGGATTCACTCGTTAACCAAAAATTTCGCCCAAACGGGTTTATGCTCTATTTGCTCCGGCCGTGGACGGACGGCGCACCAACGAGTGCGCCGCCTGTAAATCGGTCGAAGACCGTGTCGCAACGCGACAGGGGAAGTTCGTTTAAATTTGCGATTTTGTTCGGGCGAGAAGCGCCCGAACAAAATCGCAAATTGAATGGAAGTGGCGACCCGCCACCGCCCCACGCGTAGTGGGGGCATTTGCTCCGCTGTCAGTTCTGGCGTTTCGGTGCGCAGGTGTTTGAGCTTCGCGGCCAAATGAGTGCTTCGACCACGCTTTCGCCCTCCACTTCGTCAAGTGCGCCGCCCGCTTACGCCGAGCTGCTGGTGCAGCTAAACCGGATTCACCGGCTGGAGACGATTGCCCAACTGCTCGGCTGGGACGAGCAGGTGAACTTGCCGCGCGGCAGTGCTGACCTGCGCGGCGAGCAGCATGCGGTGTTGGCCGAGACGATCCACGCGGCGGCGAGCGCGCCGCAGCTCGGCGAGCTGCTCGCCAAACTCGCGGGCAGCACTGCCGGCGGGGCGGGTGGAGCGGGTGGGGGGGGAGGCGCCCCCGCGCTTGGCGAAGATGAGCGGATCGTCGTGCGCGAGGCGCAACGCGACTACGATCGGGCGACGAAGCTTCCGGTCGCGTTTGTGCGGGCCAAGGCGGCGCAATCCAGCGTGGGCTTTCACGCTTGGGCGCGGGCGCGCGAGGCGGATGACTTTGCGGGTTACGCGCCCGTTTTGGAGCGTAACCTGGAGCTCGCGCGCGAAGAGGCGGGCTACCTCGGCTGGGGCGAGCGGGCCTACGATTACATGATCGACAAGCACGACCCGGGGTTGAGCGCGGCGGTGATTGAGCGCCTGTTTGGCGAGCTCAGGCGCGAGCTCGTGCCGCTCGTTGGCGAGATCACAAGCTCGGGCGTGAAGGCGCAGCGGGAGCTGCTGCGCGGATTTCCGGTGGCGGCACAGCGCGAGTTTTTGCGCGAGGTCACGGCGCGGCTGGGCTTCGACTACGAGCGCGGGCGGATCGATGTGTCGCTGCATCCGTTTTGCGCAGGCACGGGCGCGGACATCCGGATGACGACGCGTTTCAATGAAGATGAGCCGCTCGACTCGCTCTTTAGCGCGATCCATGAGACAGGCCACGGGATGTACGAGCAGGGCTTGCCGCTTGCGCATCATGCCACGGCGCTGGGCCGCGCGGCGGGCATGGGCGTGCATGAGTCGCAGAGCCGGCTTTGGGAAAATCAGGTGGGCCGCAGTCGCGGGTTCTGGGCATTTTTTGAGCCGCGTTTTCGCGAGAAATTTTCGCAGCAGTTGAGCGGTGTTTCGTCGGACGCGCTTTACCTGGCGATCAACGCGGTGGAGCCGACCTTGATCCGCGTGGATGCCGACGAGGTGACGTATAACCTGCACATCATCCTGCGCTTCGAGATCGAGCGGCGCCTGTTTTCGGGCGAGCTGGCGGTGCGCGATTTGCCCGAGGCGTGGCGCGCGCTGTCGCGCGAATTGATCGGCCTGGAGCCGGACAGCGACCGCGTGGGCGTCTTGCAAGACGTGCACTGGAGCGACGGGGCTTTCGGGTACTTCCCGAGCTACTGTCTCGGAAATATGTTGGCCGCCCAGCTTTGGGAGGCCGTGCGCGGCGAGCAGCCGGGCATTGAGGATGCTTTTGCGCGAGGCGAGTTTGGCGGCTTGCTGGGCTGGCTGCGGCGCAACGTGCACGCGGCGGGCAAGCGCTACGACGCGCTGGGGCTGGCGCAGCGCGTGACGGGCCGCGAACTCTCGCCCGCGCCGCTGCTGCGCTACCTGCGCGAGCGTTACCTGCCGCTGTATCGCGCGGGTTAGGCACATGCAGGAGGCCGTGCGCGGACTTGCCGGCTCCTTCCATTTTTAAAAACGAAACTGAAACGCGAGACTACCCTCATGAGCTTGATCGATACGCACACACACCTGGCCTCCTTTGCCCAGCGCGGCGAGCTGGAGACCGTGCTCGCTCGCGCCGCCGAAGCGGGCGTCGAAGCGATGATCACCGTGGGGACGGATCGCGACGACTGGGGCCTGTATCGCGACATCGCTGCGGCGCATCCGGCGCGTGTGCACTATACGGTGGGGCTGCATCCATGCTCGGTGAGCGCGGACTGGGTGGGGCAGGGCGGTGGCACGGTTGAGCAGGCTTGCGCGCAATTGGTCGCGGAGCTGGAGGCGTTTTTTCTGCCAAATGAAGCGGCGGGAGCGGATGGGGCCGCGGCAGTGGGCGCAAGTGAGGCCGCCACCCCCAAGTCACAGCCGCGACCGGTGGCCATCGGTGAATGCGGCCTGGATCGTTTTCATTTGCCCAAGGACGATCCTGCGCAGGCAGAGGCGATTTTCGCGTGGCAGCAGACGGCCTTTGCGGCGCAGCTCGGGCTTGCGCGGCGCTTGGGCTGCCCGGTCGAGATACACTCGCGCGGTGCCTTCCGCGAGTGTGTCGAGCTGATCGATGCGAGCGGCGTCGATTGGGCGCGGGTCGTTTTTCACTGCTTCAGCGAAGGGCCAGCGGAAATGAGTGAGCTGGTGGCGCGCGGCGGCCGCGGCTCATTCACCGGCATCCTCACTTACAAAAACGCGCCCAACGTGCGCGAGTCCGCCCGCGTACAGGGCCTGGAGCGGCTGATGCTGGAGACCGACGCGCCCTACCTCACGCCCATGCCGCATCGCGGCAAACGTCCCAACGAGCCCGCCTTTCTGCGCCATACGGCGGAATTTGCCGCCGAGTTTTTCGGCGTGAGTGCTGCCGACCTCACTGCGATCACCACCTGCAACGCCCGCACCTTTTTCAATCTGTAGCGCCGCGCTCCTCGCCCAGCGCTCTTACCAGGCTTCACTCCCCGACAATGGAAACCACTCTCAGCTGAGTTTGTGGTAGCAGAAGTAAATTTCGCATTTTTTGTGAGAATATTTTTGATGCTACTACTGCACAATCATAGAAGGATGAAACTTGTATTTCTCTAGATTATCCCTTGTTTTTAGTGAGCAGAAGCGCTGCTATTTACACTGGTATTCGCAACGCGGGCAAAATCACTGATACGAGATTCCGTCTAGGGTAGTAATTCCCCAGAGAGGCTAGTATGATGCTAAGTACATACAGAGAAATTTTCAAAGTCCCTGGCAGCTTATGTTTTTCTTCAGCAGCACTGATCGGACGCATGCCTATGTCGATGACAGGAATTGGAATTATATCCATGTTATCGCAGATGCATGGCGAATATGCGCTAGCCGGTGCTGTGGCTGCTGCCTTTGCACTTGCATCGGCCGTTTTAGGGCCGCAAGTTTCACGCTTGGTTGATATTTACGGCCAGGTTCGGGTGCTACCCATTGCAGCGCTTTTTAGCGCAGCATCACTGTTAGCTCTGCTGCTACTGGCCCGTTTAGAGTCACCACCATGGATGTTATTTGGTTGTGCAATATTATCTGGGTGTATGCCAAGTATGTCTGCAATGGTTCGTGCGAGGTGGACACAATTATTGCCACAAAAATCTGCATTGCAAACTGCTTACGCGTTCGAATCGGTTCTTGATGAAGTCAGCTTTATTATAGGTCCCCCATTATCAATTGGTTTGAGTGTGGCGTGGTTTTATGAAGCCGGGTTATTGACTGCGTTGCTGCTCCAAATTCTGGGCGTCGGAATATTTGTTTTGAATGTTAAGGCAGAACCAAAAATCGATATGCTATCGATCAAGCACGGGCAGTCGCCACTTAAAGTAGCTGCTGTTCAACGACTACTGCTTCTCCTGATTTTCATGGGAATGATAGTTGGCACCATTGATGTAGTTAGCGTGGCTTTTGCTGAGGGGCAAGGTGTTCCTGCTGCTGCCAGCATCGTTTTGTCAGTTTATGCTATCGGTTCTTGTTTGGCCGGATTGATATTCGGAGCATTAAAAATTGACATACCTCTCTCTCGTTTGCTGGTATTTTGCGGGGTTGCGACGGCGCTCACTACTATTCCACTAGTTGCTGTTTCTAGTATTACTGGTTTGTCGGTTGTGGTATTTTTTAGTGGGTTGTTTTTCGCCCCAACTATGATCGTGGTGATGACGCTCGTTGAGGAAATAATTCCCAAGTCAAGAATGGCTGAGGGGTTTACCTGGATGATTAGTGGGTTGGGTGTTGGAATAGCGCTGGGTTCGGGCATATCGGGACAAATAGTGGATGAATTTGGTGTGCGTTTTGGTTTTGTTGTGGCGCTTTGCGCTGGATTTCTTAGTATGATTTTAATTGCTTTCTCTCTTTACAAAATCCCCCTTGGCGAAACTGCTGAGTAATCTACTCTAGCCCCGGTACTAGTTACTCACAATCTAGTGACTTGCAAAACAGAGCGAAAATTTTTTCACATAGAAAACAATGAACACCGGCACCGCGCCCCACTCGGTGATCTTCCGGGCGCGCGTGACGAGGATCAGATCGTGCTCCAGCGCCGTCGCGCAGATCAGCCGATCCGCAGGATCTCGATGCGCCCAGTCCAGCGAGGCCGCCCGCCAGGCGATCTGAGTTGTTATGCGGACAGGGAGGAATAGCGCGCACAGTTTTTCCAGGCGGGCAACGGGATCTTCCTTGCGAGGGAGACGGCTGCTACGAATCAAACAGGCGACTTCCAGTATGGTCACATCGGCGATGACAAAGTCAGCGGGCGAACGATCCAGAATGAGGTCACGCACACGTGGCGAAAGATGTGGGGACTCCTCCAAAGCCCACACTGCTGCATGCGTGTCGAGGAGGTACTTCATTGCCAGAGCTCTCCCCAGTCTTCAATCGGGATGGCGGGTTCTTCGGGCACCAGCTCATCGCTAAACTCGAAGCTACCCTTCATGCAGCCGAGGAGGGCCCCCTTGGTCTTCCGCCACTCGGCGAGGGGATCGTCAGCGGCCTTTGCGCTCGTGTGAAATTCGTAGGTTTTCTTCTCTGCCTCAATCGTTACCGTGTGTCCCTCATCTGCGAGCTTTTGCATCCGAGGGAACTGGCTCTGAAACTCGGCTACCGTTGTCTTCATGACGCGGAATTAAGCGGCCCGCCTCGCCCAATGTCAAACGGCAGGCCTGGCCCGCCGGATTAACAGAAGGGCAGGAGTAATACGCGGGAATCCGCAGAGTGCCCGCTGTGCAGTTTCCGCACATCGCTCTCAGAGGCTTGTGCCTGAAGAGCATCGGAGAAATGGATATCTACTGGAGCACTTGGAAGGACGGACCGCTCGGCCGCTTTCCGATAATGGCGAAGGGGCCGCTTACCACCCATAGGAGAAGGTGGTCGTAGAGTCCGCTATGAATAAACACGCATGCTTATGCAGCATGTTTCCAGATACTACGGTAGGGACTTTCCGCGTCCTCCCTCTTCCACCGGAAGAGGGGGGAGATGCCTCGGCCTCAGACCTCAAGGGAGGGGCTTTAATTCACCGGCGCGAGGCGGGTTTGAACACCGCCACTCCGCCGCCGGTTGGGGCCAGTTTCATTTTAAGGCGTGCATTGCGCTTAAGGCGTTGGGTGGAAACGTCCAAAGAGGAAATATCCCCCTCGGCGTCCTGCCAGATTTTCGCCTCATAGGTGCCTTTTCCCAGAAAATCCAGCGGGATGTCGAGCGTGCGTCCATCTTCATTGGTCATTGCCCCCAAGTACCAAGTATCATCTTTACGTCGCACAGTGACAATATATTCGCCGATATCGCCCTGCAACACGCGGGTTTCATCCCATGTGGTTGGCACTTCGCGGATAAAGTCTATACCGTCCGCCCAACTGCCATCGGGCTTGCGATAGGCTTCCCGGGAGTCGGAGAGCCTGGTCAGCGGACTGTCGAAGACCACATACATGGCGACGCCATGACCACGTGTCGTTTGCACCACCGGGCTAAAGCGGCCAACATAGTAGTCTTCCGGTTTGACGTGGGTAAATCCGCCCGGAGTATAATCCATCGGTCCCAGAATCATCCGCGTATACGGCAAGGTCACATTATGACGTGCGGTAATGCGTTTGGAGAACTTGTTGTACTCGGCAGCAAGAACACCTTCTTGGTTGATGTAGTTGGGGTAGGTGCGCACCAAGCCATTGGGTGGATAGGCACCGTGCATGGTCACTACAAGACGATGTTCAGCGGCTTTTGAGAGCACCTTGTGATACCAGTTGACCATCTCTTGGTCGTTACGATCCATGAAATCGGGCTCCACACCGGCGACTCCCCAACGCTCAAAAGCCGCAAATGCCTCATCCAGGTGATCATCCAGTTGCTTCCACTGCGCCCAGAGGATTACGCCGATATTACGTTCCTTGGCATAAGCTGTAATCTTCGGTATATCCATCGCGGGAATGGGTTTAGTGATATCAGATCCTTCTTTGTAACGTATGGACCAACCTTCATACCAGCCATTATCAATCAACAGATATTCCAGCCCCAGCTCATACGCAAAATCGATGTAGGCCAAATAGGTTTCGGTTTTGCGTTCGACATTCTCATTATGCCACCACTCCCATGCGGCTTTCCCGCTGCGGATCCAGCTGGTATCAGCAACCCGTGAGGGGGCGCCGAGGGTTGCAACCAGTGAGGACTCCACCAGTGCGCGCGGGCTATCCCCAAGCATGATCACCCGCCATGGCGTACGTAGCGGGGTATCTTGCGCGATCTTTGCTGCCTGCGGGTTGGAGTTGTGCGAATCGATTAATGGCGCCAACTGTACCACAACGCCCAAGGCGTTATTCCAGCCGCGCGAATAATAGGCACCCGGGTAATTCTCCACATCGGATTCGGCCAACGCAAAAGTGGTTTCCTTATGGCCGGTCTTGCCTACCAAGGGGTGGTCATACCTGTGGAAAACACGAACTTGGGACGCGGTGGTCGGGAGGAATTCCCTCTCGTGCGAGGTGGTCGATCTCCCGAGATCACTCCCCCAGAGTGTGTAATCGACGGGAAAGGCGAACTCGGTTTGCTCACCATAAACGGTGTATTCATTGGCTTGCGGGGGCACCACATACCGAAAAGCCGCCCCATCATCATAGGCTCGGAAGATCAGGTCGATATTGTGCCCTTCATTGATTGCGCTGAAGCTCAAGGTCATTTCGTGATAGCGATCCGGGACGCTACGCGCGTTGCCCAAGACCATGTGGTAAACCTCATCGACCGAACGCCGGGTGACTTCAGGCGCAGCAAACTCCGACAGGGGTAAGTTGGTATGTAGCCCCATCGAGGAGGGGGCGATGACGATGTAGCCATCGTACTTTACACTGTAGCGCGGAAGTCCTTTGGCGTCACTGCGCACGACTTCCACCTGCACTCGCCCATTGGGCGAGGCGAGCCGCCAGGTCTCGGCCTGTGCCGCCACCCCAAGCAGGGGGACGAGCAAGCTGAACACTGCCGCAGCGGAGAGGGTCTTGATGAACTTTCTTAATGTTTTCATAGGGTAAAGCTCTCCAGCCAGGTTCTCTGCCACTTGCGGTAGAGCCTGCTGCTGGAGATTGGGTTGGGTTATACAGGAGTCGCTCCAGAAGCGAAGCGGACAGGAGGGGCGGGGCCTGTTACTCGCACGGTAGGGGCATACGGCGAGTGCAGTGGGGACAAAAAAGAGTGGACGAAATAATATTTCGCAACCTGCTCTTAATAAAATAATTGACAGATATATAGAGGCGTCAAAATCAGCCCGCCAGCCCGCCAGCCCGCCAGCCCGCCAGCCAAGCGCGCAGAAATTCACGCAAACGAAAGCGATTCAACAGAGCTGGCCAGACAGGGAACATCGGGGATGGGGGAAAGCAGTTGGGGAACCTGCGGCGATAGGGTACCACTTGGCACGGGGATGCAAGAGCTTTTTGCTCCAAGTCGTCCCAGCTCATAGGGCAGGCATAGTAGAGTCTGTTACAAATAAATAGGTATGCTGAAGCATTTGGTAGGGGACTGCTGATAGGGATCCGTGATAGGGGCTAAGAAAAACAAGCGATCGATTTTGTTTTCAGGAAAAGGAGCGGCTGAGCCTTTATGGCCGTCTATGAAAATTGTTTCAAAAATTCTGTTATTTTAGAATGTCCGAATGAGTGACGCGATGGTTTTTATTGTTACACCAGTTCCCAGACTGGAAGTCGGGGGATCAGTTAGCGTTACTTTGTTGTTTGCTCTGCCTCATGATATCGCTTAACTCGTAGGCAAATGGGGAGTTTGGCATTTGGCCTTGAGCTGGGTAGACCATATAGAAGCTTTTCTTTGCCCGTGAGATGGCGACATACATCAGCCTGCGTTCCTCTGCATGGGGATACTTTTCCTCCACTGTCTTCAGCAGGTTAAATGCAGGGTGGTCTTGAATTATAGACGGGAAGCCCCATTTGCTGTCGGAAAAGATTAAGTAGACGTGATCAGCCTCCAGTCCTTTCGACTTATGGATTGTCATGAATTTGACGTTGCCGTATCCTTGCTCCTGTAAGGTCTGTATCAGGTTCTTGGGCTCGTCCTCATTATATCGCCCTAAAATAAATATGCTATCGTCTGTTTTTTTATTTCTTATGCTGCTCTCCAGGTTGCTGGTGCACAGGAGCTCGACTTTTGAGTGGGTGATGCCGGTCCTTGATTCTATATTTTTAGGGATTTGATCTGGATTTTTGGTAATAAAGTCTTTCCCAAGATTGACGATCTCTTTGGAAGACCTGAAGTTGCCCGTTAAACAGGTTTTGGCAGTTGCTCCAAATTTGTCATCATAGTTTTTTAGTAAGGTCGGGTCACTTCCTCCAAAGCTATAGATCGACTGCCAGTCGTCCCCGACGAGAAGTAGGGTAGAGCCTTCGCTAGATTGATAAATGGTTTCGATTAAATCCAGGGCCAGCCGATTGGTATCCTGGAACTCATCCAGAATGATGTATTTGAATTTCTGCCCTTTCCCCGCTTCGTATGTTTTCCTCGCTTTGATGAGCAGGTCGGAAAAGGTGAGGAACCTTTGCGTTTCCTTTAGCTTCTCGAGATTCTGAATGAAGGTGGATATGAAATTGTAGAAGTGAGTGAACTCCTCTCCTTTTTCGGCGGCTCGCTGCTCCAGGTCGACTAGTGATAGGCCGGATAGTTGATATCTATCATAAAAGCTTGTCACAAACTGAGAGTAGCCCCCGGAGAGGCGGTCGATCCGAAGCTGCGATACTCTGATACCATTTTTATCGAGGAGGGTTTTTAAGTATGTACTGGAGTCTCCCTTGTTTAACAGGTGGGTAGTTGTCTCAATCAGCTTGGTATTGTGGTCCCTGTGTAGATTTCTCTTCCATGCTATTCCTTGAAGGTACTTATCTGCATCTTCTATAATAGGTACCGGGTAGTTGTTCTCTCCCAAAGCAAGGTGCTCAAGGTAGATGTTATGTCGGGGTAGGTAGAAGTCGGGGAGGTATCGATCTCGATAGTGAGGATATGGCTTTTCATAGGCATACTCGATGCCATGTGTGAACAGGAAGTCTGCAATGAATTTCTCATCCACGCTTCTTACCCAGTCTCCCTTCAGGGTTTTGATATGTCTATCTGTTATGATCTTGCCAAATCTGTTGTTGGTCTGGTATGTTATCTTTTTCTTATCAAGGTTTTCTCTCAGGTCTTGAATGCTCTTATAGTGTGCCAGCGGTTTGCTTTTGTAATTAAAGGAGTTGCGGTAGAATTTGAGGAAATCTTCCAGGTTATTTGGGTCGCGAAGTTGTGCTTGTAATACGTCATGAACTATGCCCTCGATTTTGTTTACACAGTTGATCGAGACTGGCGAAGTCTCCCTTACTACATTGTAAGCAAAGGAGTGGAGAGTTCGCGCGGAGCATAAGCTGCCAAGCTTTTGGTTTAGATCGACCACTGAGGCTTTGGCAAAGCTTAGGAGCAGGATTTCACTTGGTTTGACTTTTTTGTGTTCAATTAGGTATTTTATCTTATTGACGACTACGCGTGTTTTCCCTGAGCCGGCTCCAGCAATAACCAGGTTTCGATCGTCATCTATTATGATAGATTTAATTTGTTCTTCTGTTAAGCTGTCTCCTTCCTTAAAGAAGGGGTTTGGTGTCTTTAGAAACTTGTTTAAATAAACTATATTTAAACTGTCCTTGTGTTTATTAATCTCCTTTATGGCTTTGTTTCTCTCCTCCTGTACTGATGCGACCCTTACCTGGGGTAGGCTTTGGTCTATCAGGCTATTTACCAAGGAGGTTTTAATGTAGTCGTTGTGCTGGTCCAGCTTTTGATATATTTTCTGAGTGCCCTTCTTTAAGTTATTCAGGTCAGCGATTTTTTTGTAATAGTATACAAGGACTTTTCCCACGATGAAGACAGCCAGGATGCTGACTGGTGCAGCCCAAGAAAGATACGGATGAGGTTCGGTTAAATTGATATTCACTATTTAAAACAGGATAGGTGTATCGTGTTTCGGTCGGGTACAGGGAGGTTTTCCGCCCGTAGCCATCCAGCTTCGTATCGGGGCAGAGTTATACGGTAACTTTGGTTTTGGTCGTGGACTCTTTCTCGGGGAGAGAGTGTGGGGCTGTTTGGGTTTACTCTTGCTCACCCAATTCCTCCAGCAGGGTGTCGAGGGGGCGGAGGGTGTTTTTTGGGAAAAAGGAGTTCAGGCGGGTGATGACTTGCTGGAGGAGGCCGTCGGGGCAGGAGGCACCGCCGGTGATCAGCACTTGTTTGCGGGGCAGGGCGCCCAAGCTCGT
The DNA here is from genome assembly GCF_001580015.1 of Cephaloticoccus primus. Classification (GTDB taxonomy): domain Bacteria; phylum Verrucomicrobiota; class Verrucomicrobiia; order Opitutales; family Opitutaceae; genus Cephaloticoccus; species Cephaloticoccus primus. The sequence goes on along the minus strand of NZ_LSZQ01000054.1, from coordinate 3,092 downwards.
TGCGTTCTCGCCCGTGGCCGGCCACAGCGGGCGGCGCTCGGTGTGGGCGAGGGCGCCGCGTTTGTAGGGGAATACTAAGTGCTCGACTTCGGCGGCCGAGAGGATGTCGCGCTCCGACTGGATAAAGTAGGCGCGCGCGCCGAGCGCTTTTTCGCAGAGTCGGTAGAGCTGGTAGGTGTTTGATGAGTTTTTGCCGCCGATTACGAAGGCGGCGTCCAGCGGTTCTTCCAGCGCCCGCGCCAGCGCGTCCTGGTTGACCTGAGTCGCGTAGCAGAGGGTGTCGTTTTTACCGCTGCCGCCGACGCGCTCGCTCGCCTCTGCGGCTCCGTAGTGGGTCGCGTACAGGTCGCGCAGGTAGTCGATAATGGCGCGGGTTTCGTTAACAAGCAGCGTGGTCTGGTTTACGACGGCCACGCGCTCAAGGTCGCGCAGTACATCGAAGCCTGGTGTGTACTTGCCTTTAAAAATTTCGCGAAACTCGGCGCGCAGCGACTCGGCCAACGCTGTATCCCGTACCTGACTCGGTGCGTGATTTGGTGCGCCGCTGCCTGGCTCGCCGCTTGCCCCACTTTTGAAGCCTGCGGCGCTGGCTGCGATCAGCCGGCCGAGCTGGCGCACTTCCTCAAGGTCGCGAACGATGAGCGCGGGCGCGTAGCGGCGGGTGTTGGAAAAGGTGGCCTTGGTCTCTTCGTGCTCGGCCTTGCCGTGGATGATTACGGTGTAGCCCTTGCGCCCGTAGTTGCGCGCGGCCTTCCAGACTTTTTCCACGAGCATACAGGTCGCGTCGTATTGGTAGACGGCGATGCCTTTGCGCACGAGGCGGCGTTTGTCTTCATCGGTCGCGCCAAAGGCGGGGATGATGACCACGTCTTCGCTGCTCAGGGTGTCCCAGCGCAGTGGTGCGTGCGGCCCGCCTCCGTCGCCGCTGCCCTCGGGCGCAGTGGGAGCGAGCTCGCCGTCTACGGTGAAGGGCACGCCCTTGTCGCTCTGCAAGTAGCTGAGCCCGCGTCGCAGCAAGTCTGCGTTTACAAAGGGGTTGTGGATCAACTCCGAGAGCATGAAGACGCGCCGCCCGGGATTGGCGGCGAGTGCTTCGTAGGCGCGCTCAATCGCGTTTTTCACGCCCAGGCAGAAGCCGAAGTGGCTGGGGATGTGGTAGGCGATTGCGCCAAAGTCGAGTGCCACGGGCTCGCTGGCCGAGCCCTCGCGGGTGCGTGCGCGCCGCTTGATCAGCTCGCACAGCCGCGATTGATACAGCGTGCTGGAGGCGGTGTCGTTGGCGTAGATCGAGACGTTGCGCTCCTTTTCGGGGCGGAATTTGTAGATGAAATCGTTTTCGCCGAGGTGCAGGTAAGGGATGTGCAGCAGGTGCGGATCGAGTGCCGCGAGGAGCGCGCGCAGCGCAGGCGCGAGCGTGCTGGGGGGCGCGTTTTCGAGTGACTCGATGGAGCGAAACTCAAGGGCGCTATGCCCCGATGCATTTTTCGCTGTGCCGTGCATGGCTGTGCCGGATGGGCTCGCTGTTCCCGTTTCCGGTGCGGTTTCGATTTGCGAAAAGTAAACGGCGCCCTCCCGCCCCTCCTGCCTCTCGGACCCCTTCCGCGCAGACGGGTTGGGGGAGCGGTCATTGCCTCCGCTGTCTGGCGCCGCTTGTGCTGCGGACTCGATTCCCAGCTCGGCGAAAAACTGCAAAACGGGTGCGGTGCACGCGCCCTCGCCGAAGGCTGCGGCGAGCTGCGCGCGCACGGCGTCGATGTCTGCACCAACAAAGGGCAGTTCAAGTGTCCAGGCTTCCTCGCTCTTTTGGCCCCTCCCGCCCCTTCCTTCCCTCCCGCCCCGCCCGCTACGCCCGCCGGTGCCCGCCTGCCCGCTTTCGCGCCGCCGCACGGCGAGCCGGTTGTAGCGGTCGAAGGCGGCCACCACCACTACTGCTGCCGTCGCTCTCGCTGCCGCGCCACTGCCCTGGTTTTCCGGTGCGTTGGCGGCAGCAGCGACATTGGCGGCGTTTGTCGACTCGCTCTCCGATTGCGGAGAGTGGCCGGCGGACGCAGGCGAGCGGTTGGGCGAGTCAGGCATGGCGAGATCCTTCTCTGGTGCGCGCGCAGAGGCGCGCTCTATCCGGCAATGGGCTTGAGCGCGGCAGCGAGGTTTTCGGGCTGCTTGCCGCCGCCCATTGCAAAGTCGGGTTTGCCACCGCCTTTGCCACCGATCTGCGCGCAAACTGCGGAGACGAGTTTGCCCGCTTGGTGGCCTGCCTGAATGGCGGAGGGCGAGCAGAAGGCGACGACGGTCGCCTTTTCGCCGAAAACCGCGCCGAGCTGCACGACGCCCTCGCCGAGCTTGGCGAGCACTTGCGCGCCGAGCGCGCGCAGTGCCTCGGGCGACTCGGCTTCGACGAGCGCTGAAACCTGCCGGAGTGCCCGCGCGGGCTCGCCTTCGTTTGCGTTGCTGGCGGCACCGAGCGGCACCGCGTTTTCCGCCAGCGAGTCGGCGAGGCCGGCGGCGGCTTTTTGCGCGAGCGACTTTAGTCGCCTCTCCAGCGCCTTGTGCTGGTCGAGCAGCGCATCGAGTTTTTTCAGCGCGTCCTGGGGGCCCGCGTTGAGCCGCGCGTGGAGCTCGCGCAAGGCGGCTTCCTGCGCGGCGACGAGATCGTAGGCGGCCTGTCCGGCGACGGCCTCGATCCGGCGCGTGCCCGCGGCGATGGCGGTCTCGCCCACGATTTTAATGAGGCCGAGCTCGCCGGTGCTGGCGACGTGTGTGCCCGCGCAGAGCTCGCGGCTGAAGCCGCCGGTATCGACGACGCGCACGGTGTGACCGTACTTGTCGCCAAAGAAGGCGAGCGTGTCTTCCGGCTTTTTGTCGAACTCGGTTTCGTAGGCCTGGATGGGCGCGTTTTCGAGGATGCGCGCGTTGACGAGCTGCTCGACTTCGCGGAGCTGCTCGGGGCTCATCGCCTCGAAGTGGGAGAAGTCGAAGCGCATCCGCTGCGTGGTGTTTGAGCTGCCGGCCTGGCGGACATGCGTGCCGAGCACTTTGCGCAAGGCCCAGTGGACGAGGTGCGCGGTGGTGTGGTGGCGGGCGATGGCGCGGCG
>NZ_LSZQ01000053.1 GCF_001580015.1 Cephaloticoccus primus | reverse complement strand
GGGGGGCGCGGGGGGGGGGGGGGGGGGGGGGGCGATCTCGGCCGCGAGCGCATCGAGTGCGGCGGCGTCTTCGGGCGCGAGGCGGTGCAGGTGCCGGTCGGCGCTGTCTTTTACCGTGTCGATGATGCGCAGCGTGCGACCGGCGATTGTGGCCGTGCCGGTGTCGCCCGCCTGGCCGCCTTGCTCGGCGTAGAAGGGGCTTTGGTCGAAAACGAGGAAGACGGCTGCCGCTGCTTCTGCGCCCTCGCTGCCTGCGCTATTGCTGCTGTCGCTGCGCACGATGTCGGTGAGCGTCGCGGTGGCTTCGAGCTGCGTGTAGCCGAGGAAGCGCGTCGCGGTGAGCGCGGCTGCGTTGCGCTCGTGACCCTCGGTCGCGGCGACGACGACCTCCTTTTTCTGCGCGGCGCGGGCGCGCTCGCGCTGCTGCTCCATGAGCGCCTCGAAGCGGGCCGTATCGACGCGCAGCCCGCGCTCGGTGGCGAGCAGCTCGGTCATATCGAGCGGAAAGCCGTAGGTGTCGTAGAGCTCGAAGGCGGCCTCTCCGGGGATCGTCGCCGCTGCGGTGGGGGCAGCGTGCGAGCCGCCGCCTGTCGCGCCTGCGTTACTGCCGCGCGCCACCTCTTCGCCCGAAGCGGTCGCCGCAGTCGCCGCGCTGGCGGCCTTGTTAAAAATCTGGAGACCGCGCTCCAGCGTGCGGCCAAAGGACTCTTCCTCGCTGCGGATGATGCGCGAGATGATCGCCTGTTGTTCGGCGACTTCCCTGAAGACCGGCCCGAGCGACTCGACGACTGGCGCGACGAGTTTTTCGAAGAAGCCGGTTTTTAGCCCGAGCTTGGTGCCGTAGAGGATGCCGCGGCGCAGGATGCGGCGGATCACGTAGTTGCGCCCTTCGTTGCCGGGCATGATGCCGTCGGCGATTGCGCAAGTCAGGCAGCGCGCGTGGTCGGCGAGCACACGAAAGGCGACGTCGATTTGTTCTTGCTCGCTGAGGTCGGCGCGGCGCGTGGGGACGCTGCCCGTGTAGCGCTTGCCCGAGAGGCGGGCGATCTCCGCAAAGAGCGGCGCGAACAAGTCCGCCGCGTAGTTGGACGGCTCGGCCGAGAAATCGGTGAACCCGCGGGTCGTCGCGTGGAGGCCCGCTACGCGCTCGAAGCCCATGCCGGTATCGACGTGCCTGGCGGCGAGCGGCGCGAAGCTGCCGTCCGCGTTGGCGTTAAACTGGATGAACACGTGGTTCCAGATCTCGATGCAGCGCGGCGAGTCCTGGTTGACGAGTGCGCGGCCCGCCGCCTCGTCGTCGTCGGGCAGCAAGTTGAAATGCAGCTCCGAGCACGGGCCGCAGGGGCCGGTCTCGCCCATCATCCAGAAGTTGTCCTTCTTGTTGCCGCGGACGATGTGGAGCGCGGGGTCGAGCCCCGCTTTCTGGAAAATGCCCGCCCAGATGTCGTAGGCCTCCTGGTCAAACTCGGCCGGATCGCCCTGCGCCTTATCCGGCGCGTAGACGGTGGCGAAAAGCCGCCTGGCCGGGATGCCCCAGACCTCGGTGAGCAGCTCCCAGCCCCAGCGCAGCGAGTCCGCCTTGAAGTAGTCTCCGAAAGACCAGTTCCCGAGCATCTCGAAAAACGTGTGGTGGTACGTGTCGAAGCCCACGTCTTCGAGGTCGTTGTGCTTCCCGCCTGCGCGGATGCACTTCTGCGTGTCGGCGGCTCGCGTGTTCAGCGCGGGGCGCGCTCCCGCCCACTGGCTGACGCGCGGCTCGGCCTCGCCGAGGAAAATCGGGACAAACTGGTTCATGCCCGCATTGGTAAACAGCAGCCCGGGCGAGCTCGGCAGCAGCGGCGCGGAAGGCACGATCGTGTGCCCGCGCTGGGCGAAGAAGTCGAAGAAAGACTGGCGAATCTCGGCAGAGGTCATGGAGGAAAACCGCCGAGGAGAAGCCGCGCCGCGCGCCCCTGCGAGTTCTTTTGTGGGCCGCAGGGAGCGGCTTGATAGGGTGAAGAAAAACGGTCCGTGGCGAGACATCGCCTCGGCGCCCAATGAAAGGGTCGAAGACTCCCGCTACGCGCGGGGCGGTGGCGGGTCGCCACTGCCATTAAGTTTGGGAATCGGCCCCGCCGCTACGCGGCGGAACACGATTCCCAAATTAGCCTTCCTGTCGCTTCGCGACCGGAAGCGAGCGATCAACTGCGAATGGATCGGGAACCCGTTTGGGCGAAAATTCTGATTTACGGGTCAATCTCCACCTCCCTGCCCAACGGTTTCATTCTGTTGGCGCGCGGTAGAAAGCGCGCGGGGCGCGCGAATTGCCCTTGCGTCGGGGCGCGCCGCTCGCCGGACTCCCGCCCCTTGCGACGTGTTCCATCGGTTCAGGTCGGCGCTATCGTCGCAGTGCTCCCGCCGGCCTTTCTCTCGTCAGTCCTAACCATCCAACCCAATTGGCTGTGTGCTTCGCCCCCACCTGGGCGGGCGCGCCGTCACCGCCGCCGAGTCGAGCCCCAGTGGAGCAAGGGGGAGCGCCCCGGAGGTTTCCCACGCATATGAGTTCAGTCATGCAAGAACTGCTGGAGCAGTCCTCCTTTGATAAGCTTAAGGAAGGCTCGATCGTCTCCGGCACGATTACCGAAATCCGCCAAAACGAGGTCGTCGTCGACATCGGCGGAAAATCCGAGGGGCTGATCCCCGCTCACGAATTTATCGACATCGGCGAGTTGCAGATCGGCTCGCAGATCGAGGTCCTGGTCGAGAAGCTTGAGGACAAGGGCGGCAGCCCGGTCGTCTCCTTCGACAAGGCCGAGCAGAAGAAAAACTGGGAGAACATCCTCACCACCTTCCCCGAAGGCTCGGTGGCGACCGGCCGCGTAAAGGCCAAGGTCAAGGGCGGCCTCATCATCTCGGTGGGCGTCGATGCCTTCATGCCCGCCTCGCACATCGATGTGCAGCCGCCGAAGAACCTGGATCAATACGTCGGCCAGACCTACGACTTCAAGGTTCTCAAGATCAACCCGGAGCGGAAGAACATCGTCCTCTCGCGCCGCGAGCTCATCGAAGAGCAACGTGCCGAGAAACGCCGCTCACTGCTGGAGAGCATCGAGCCCGGCCAGGTGCGCAAGGGCATCGTCAAAAACATCACCGACTTCGGCGCCTTCATCGACCTCGACGGCATGGACGGCCTGCTCCACATCACCGACATGAGCTGGGGCCGCATCTCGCACCCCTCCGAAATGCTCAAGCAGGGCGAGGAGATCGAGGTCATGATCATCGAGGTTAACCGAGAGAAAGAGCGCGTATCGCTCGGCCTCAAGCAGACCACACGCAACCCTTGGGACGAGATTGACCGCAAGTACCCGGTCGGCGCCAAGATCGCCGGCAAGGTCGTCAACCTCGTGCCTTACGGCGCCTTCGTCGAGCTGGAGCCCGGCGTCGAGGGCCTCGTCCACATTACCGAAATGTCCTGGACCAGGCGGATCACCAAGCCCTCCGAACTCCTCAAGGTGGGCGACGAAGTCGAGGCCGTCGTGCTCGGCATCCAGAAGGAAGAGCAGAAAATCTCGCTCGGCCTGCGCCAGCTGGAGCCCAACCCGTGGGACATGGTCCGCCACAACTACCCGGTGGGCGCGCGCGTCCGCGGCAAGGTGCGCAACATGACGACCTACGGCGCCTTCATCGAGCTCGAAGAAGGCATCGACGGCATGGTGCACGTCTCCGACATGAGCTGGACGCGCAAGGTCAACCACCCCTCCGAAGTCCTCAAAAAGGGCGACGAGGTCGAGGCCACCGTGCTCGATGTGGACGCGCAGCAGCAGCGCATCAGCCTCGGCATGAAGCAGCTCACCGACGACCCGTGGGCCGACATCGATTCGCACTTCAAGATCGGCGACGTGATCACCGGCACCGTGACCAAGCTGACCTCATTTGGCGCCTTCGTGGACTTGAGGGACGGCATCGACGGCCTCGTGCACATCTCGCAGATCAGCGAAGACCGCGTCGAGAAGGTCAAAGACGTGCTCAGCGCGGGTCAGGAAGTGACCGCCCGCGTTATCAAGATCGACCGCGACGAGCGCCGCCTCGGCCTCTCGATCAAGGCTGCCAACTACTCCAGCGAGGAGCTGGCCGCCGAGACCGCGAGCTTTGAGGCGCTCAACCGCCAGTCGGGCACCGACATGATGAACCTGGGCGACATCCTCGACGCCGCCCACGACCGCAAGGACGACTGACGGCCCGCGTTGCCCTGATCGGTGAAAAACAGACGCACGGCCCGCGAGCCGTGCGGTCTTTAAAAAAACCCGTTCGGAAAATTTTTTCCGAACGGGTTTTTTTTGTGAGCGGCTGAAGAAACCATGTCGGGGCCGCCGCCACCGCACAACGAAACAGTCGCAGACCGCCCTGCGCGTGCGGCGGGGTCGCAGACCCTCTTACTTTGCGAGCCGCTCGTTGGCGGCTCGTCAGGGGCGCCCCTACCATTCAATTTGCGATTTTGCCCGTGCGCGTCGCGCCCGCCCAAAATCGCAAATTTACATGAAAATCTCCCGACCTTTGGTCGGGGAGGAGTTTAGCCCGTAAACCTTTTCGCCGCGCCCAAATGGGTTTCCACTCCATTCGCATTTGATGCCGCATTTCCTGTCGCAACGCGACAGGGAGGCAAATTTGGGAATCGGCTTCGGCACGTAGTGCCGAAGCCGATTCCCAAATTCAATGGAAGTGGCGACCCGCCACCGCCCCACGCGCAGTGGGTATCTTGGATCAGCCCTCTTGACGCGCTGAACAGGACGACCTGTGGTCGCGGGCTCTTTTTCATGACTCGCAAGCGTCGTTCTCTCCCTGCGCGTAACAGCGGGCGTGGCCGCCGAAGCCGCGCGAATGCGCGAAGGCGCGCGCCGTGGCGCAAGGCTCGCGTCTTTCTCGTCCTCAACCTCGTGCTATGGGGTGTAATCGGCGGCTGGTTTGTAGTGCAGCCGGCTGAGCGACAGCGCGAAGTGACGCGCCTGTTGGGCAATGCCGTGCAGGGCCGGAGGGACATCACGGCCTTCGAAGTGGCTTGGGATCTTTGGCAGCTCTACTATGGCCAGGACTATGTGGCAGTCGGCGGCGGGACAGCGACGGAGGGGCGCGACCTCAATTATTTCTATGGCGGTGCGCCAAAATCTCAGGCGGGCAGTCCCGTGCGGAGGTTAAATAACGAAGGCTACGCTGTAGGCTACGGCGAAGCGCGGGGAAATCCGCTCTGGGCCGCTTATCGGGTGAGTGACGACTCGCTGGGCGAGGAAGCGCCCCAGCGGCCGGAGAAGTTCTCGGTGGATGGGCGCACGGTCGCGCGAGTGGCACCCGCAGCCTACACTGGCAGCGGCTACGACCGCGGCCACCTTGCGCCCAACTACGCCATCGGTCTGCACTATAGCCCTCGCGCCCAGGAAGAGACTTTTCTGATGTCCAACATCATCCCGCAGAGGCACGGGCTCAATGCGGGTTTGTGGAAGACGCTGGAGCAGAAAATCGCGCGCAACTATCCGGCGCGCTTTGGCGAAGTGTGGGTGCTGGCCGGCCCGATTTTCGGGCCGAGGCCTGCGCGGCTTAAGCACGCGGTGGACGTGCCCGAAGCGTGCTACATGATCATCGTCGATGAGAGCGCAGGTCGCGTGCGCACGCTCGCCTTCATCTTTCCGCAACAGCCACCGAGCAACTCGCTGGCCGATTACCTCACGACAATCGACGAAATCGAAGCGCGCACCGGGCTCGATTTTTTTAGCGCACTGCCCGACGCGGCCGAGAATGCACTGGAAGCTGCGAAGGCGTCACGAGTGTGGTAGCGGCAGGCCAGTCTTCCCGCCAGGCCGGGCTTTGGGAGGGGCCTGCTCGGGCAGTGGGAGTGCAGGTGAGGCCTCAACAAGGGCCTCGCAAAATGAAAGAGTCGTCAGACTCTGGCTGTCCGGGCTGGGATCGAACCAGCGACCAAGTGATTAACAGTCACCTGCTCTGCCACTGAGCTACCGGACAGTAGAAAAAGAGGCGCAAAAAACGACGGCCCCACGTGCCGTTGTCAATGCCCCTTTTGCCCCAAAAACCGAAGCATTGGGCCGCACACCGCTCCGGAGTTTTTTTTTTGACCTGCGCTTTGCGGAATGTGCGCGATCGAGCGCGCGCGTGCGGCTTGGCGCGAATCGGAATGTTGCGTGCGCACGTTTCCGGTGTGGCGGTCGGAGCGGCGGCGAAGGTTTTGGTTGCATTGGGGCGCGGCGCTCTTCTTCCTGCGCCGCTTCATTCCCTACGCCTGCCTTCAATTCCGGAGCGACAGGGGTAGCTGCGATCCATGAGCCAATACACACTAAACACACAGGCGCGCAGCCAGAAAGGCCGCAGTGCCTCGCGCCGCCTCCGCAAAGCAAACCGCATTCCCGCCATCCTTTACGGGAAGCACACCCAGCCCGAGGGGCTGTCGGTCGAGACGCCGGAGTTCACCCGCTTGCTGAAGGCGGTTGGCGGTCGGGCGGTGCTCGTCGAGCTGAAGATCGAAGGCCGCGCGGAGTCCGCGCTGTCGTTTCTCCAGGAGGTGCAGCGCGACCCGATCACCGACCGCTATCTGCACATCGACTTTCAGGCGGTGCATCCTGACGAGAAGATCGAGCTCGAAGTGCCCGTGCGCACGAAGGGCGAGGCCGTGGGCGTGAAGACGCAGGGTGGCGTCCTCGAAGTGATCGCGCACCAGTTGCGGATCCGCTGCCTGCCGCGCGATTTGCCCGCCGTCGTCGAGGTGGATGTCTCCGCGCTGCAAGTCGGCGAGGTTACCAAGGTCGGCGACCTGGCCGAGATCGCGGGCGTCGAGTTTCTCGACTCCAAGGGCCACCCCGTCCTCTCCTGCGTGGAGCCGGTTGGCGAAGCCGGTGGCTCTGGCAGCGCGGCTGCGGACGCCAAGGCGGATGCCAAAGCCGACGCGAAGGCCAAGAAGTAGGCGTCCCTGGCGCGTGCCGACGTACGTGTCAGGTTTCCTATTTCACGCCTGCCGTACTTTTCACTCCGCGCGGTTGCCGATAGTGGTGCCCGCGCGGGCGAAATCCGTTCTTTGAGACACATGCTGCCGATCACGCTCGTCACCGGGCTGGGAAATCCGGGCCGCGATTATCAGGACACCCGCCACAATCTGGGCTGGGTCTTGATCGACGCATTTGCCCGCGAGAAGGCGCTCGCCTGGGCGTACCAGTCGCGCTTCGAGGCCGAGGTCGCTGTCTGGAAACACCCGGGCAGTGGCCGTACGGTCTACTTTGCCAAGCCGCTCACTTATATGAATGAGAGCGGGCGGGCGGTCGCCGCGCTGACGCGCTACTACAGGCTGGCCGCCGAGCAAGTCGCGCTCGTCTACGACGAGTACACGATCGACCTCGGGCGCGCGAAGCTGAGCGCGAGTGGCAGTGCGGGCGGACACAACGGTGTCGCCAGCGTGTTGCAGCATTTGGGCGCGGGCTTTGTGCGCTACCGGCTCGGCATCGGCCCAAAGACGGCCGCGCAAATGGACATCAAGGATTTCGTTCTCGGCAAGTTTACTGCCGCTCAACAGAGTCTGCTGCTCGACTCTCTCCCTCACTTTCTCAAGGGCTTGGACCTGCTGCTCGATAGCGGTGTCGAAGTCGCAATGAACCAGATTAACCGTAAAGAAACGACCCCCACCAATCACTCATGACACAGACAAAGCGTAACTACTTGGCTACCTTTATTATCGATAACCGCGGCAAGGAAGACTCGCTCGGCCAGATCGTCGACGAGATCAAGGCAGAGATCACCGCAGTCGAGGGCGAAGTCACCGCGGTCGAGGAGCTCGGCAACCGCGATTTTGCCCGCGTGACCGATCGCAAGTTCCCCGGCGCGCCGTATGTGCAGATCGCCTACTCGGCCCCCGCTACGGCACCGGGTGCGCTGCTCGAGCGGCTGCGCCTCAACAGCAACGTGTACCGCACCTTTATCCAGGCAGCCTGAGTGCCGCCTGTCGCCCGGCGCGCGCCTCTCGGCCGCTGCTGCTGCCGGCTTTAGGCGCTCACTGCGGGCAAATTGTCCGCGCCCCGGCTGCGCTGGTTGCGCGGCTGGTATTGCCAAGCCACCGCTCGCCTGTTCGCCTCCAGATCCTCCCTCCCTCTCCCTGCACTCATGGCCAATTTCAACAAAGTCTACCTGATCGGAAACCTCACGCGCGACCCCGAGTTGCGCGTCACTCCCAAGGGCACGGCGATTTGCCAATTCGGCCTCGCGGTCAATCGCCAGTTCAAGGACGAGGCGGGCAACATGCGCGATGAGACGACCTTCGTCGACATCGAGGCCTGGGGACGCCAAGGCGAGACGATTTCCAAGTACTGCCAAAAAGGGCGCCCGCTCTTCGTCGAGGGCCGCCTGAAATTCGACCAGTGGGAGGACAAGGCTTCGGGACAAAAACGCAGCCGTCTGAAAGTGGTACTGGAGGGCTTTCAATTTCTCGGTGGCCGGGGCGAAGGCGGCGAGGGCGGGGCCGGAGGCGGTGGCTCTTCCTTCTCCGGCGGAGGCGACTCCGGCGGCTACCAGCGCAGCGCTCCGCCGCCGCGCAGTGCCCCCGCTCCGCAAAGCAGCCCCGTATCTTTCAGCAACGAGCCCGAAGGCGTCGATGACGACGTCCCATTCTAAACAACCCCGATCACTCCACTCTTTTTTTCATCATGGCATATTCCGAAGTACTCCTGGTAAAGCCCGTCGACGGGCTCGGCGGCGAAGGCGATCAAGTCAAAGTCCGCGCGGGCTACGCGCGTAATTTTCTGTTCCCGCGCAGCGTGGCGGTGCCGATGACCAAGGCGAATCGCAAGCAGGTCGAGGCACTACAAAAACGCCGCGCCGAGCGCGAGGCGCAAGAGCTCGCCGGGGCGCAAGAGCTCGGCAAGCGCATCGCCGCGGTCTCGCTGGCCTTTGCCGTCAAGACCGGCGAGGGCGGCAAGATGTTTGGTGCGATCACCGCGACCGACATCCACAGCAAGCTGGTCGAGGCCGGGATCGAGATCGACAAGAAGCGCATCCACCTCTACACGCCGGCCAAGACGCTCGGTAAGCACAACGTGAAGGTGAAGCTGCACCCCGAGGTGACCGTAGAGCTGGACTTCGACATCGTGTCGGAAAACCCGATCGTCGAAGCCGAGGCTGAGGCCACGACCCGCGAGTAACGCGCTAGCGGCCGCGCGAAAACGTGCGGGCCGCTGCGGCGAGTCGCCGACTTCGCTCATCGGCTGGCGCGTGCACGCGGTCTTGGCCTTTGCCTTTTGCTGGCCGCCAGCTCGGCCGCAGGCATTGCCAACTCTGGCACAGCGACACATACGCTGCGGCCGGTAGTGTGTAATGGGCGCCGCAGTCGCGTTTGCTTGACACAGGCAGCCTGTTTATACGCACCCTGTTTTGGGAAGGGCCGCACCCGGCTTCCGGCGCGACCCTTTTGGTTGGGTGGAGCTCGCAAAACGGGTGCTGGTGCGCGCGCGACAAAATACGGCACATTCAATTGACTCGTGAGGCGCAGGCCGCAGACTGCACGACATGTCCCGGGCTGCTGCAGTCACAGTGGAAGGCGGGAAGGAGCTCCTTGATGCCGAGGCTTATACTGTCTCTGCGCGCGGGAGAGAGAAGGCGCGGGAAAAACAGGCGACCCGCGAGGTAGCCCGGCCCGCATTTGCGGTAGCAGTGGCCCGCTCCGTCGAAGAGCGGCTCGGCGTGCTGGAAGCCACTCACGCGACAAGCGCGGACTTGCGCGAGTTACGCTCCGAAGCCCGACTCATACGCTGGGTTTTGAGTGCGGTAGCAGGGGCACTCATCGGCGTTATCGGAATGGTTTTTTCTATCCAGAGCTCCATGAATGCGCGGGTGGATGCGGCTGTAGTGGAGCTGAGAACGGAGATTCGCGCGACCAATGATCGGCTGGATAAGGTAATTGAGCGGATGGATGCGCGGCTGGAGCGGATGGATGCGCGGATCGATAAGCTGGATGCAAAGCTGGACGCGCGATTCGATGCGTTGATGGCCGAGCTGCGCGCGCAGCGCCGTGATTGAGATGCTGGCCAGCAGCCCCATCCCATGCGCCCGCCGCGCGGTGAACCGCTCCCAAGTGTTCCCCTTTCCAACGGAGAGAGCTAGCCCTTTGGGTGGCTTCGTACTGTTCGTGCTCGGGTGCTGAATTTTTCACACCTGCAAGGGGTTTCCGTCCGGACTGGTGCGGCGAGCCTCGGGCTTCCTCTCTATGAGAGGTGCTAGCTCATTATGTCATAAGTAGAAGTAATATGTGCAGAGCCGGTATGGTTATCATCTGTGCCCCACTAGCTTTTCCGAGGGACCTGTGCTACAGGTGCGGGCGTAACCCCAAAATACCCTATGCTCTTAGAAACACCCGAAAAAGAATCCGCAGTTAAAGGCTATTCGTCCAACGAGCCTTTTGTCCTTTCCGAAGGAAATATCGATGAGGCGAGCCTCGCCCAAGCGGCCGAGGCCTTTCACCGCGATGGTTATTTCATCGCCCGTGGCCTTTTTTCGCCCGAGGAGGTCGAAGACCTTAACGGGCTTTTTATGAAAATGCACGCCGACGGAGGCGTGCCCGGGTTTTACGAGCCGGGCAAACTCCCCGGTGTAGATTCGAGGATCAGTAGCGATAAGATGGATCCGCTCGCCCAGTGGCCGCGAGTGATGCACCCGCACCGCTTTAACGCGAAGGCGCGCGCCTACCTGCTGCACCCCAAAGTACGGGTGTTCCTCGAAAAGTTCATGGGAGGAGAGCCCGTGGCGACCCAGACCATGTATTACTTCAAGCCGCCCGGGGCTCGCGGGCAGGCCATGCATCAGGACAATTTTTACCTCTTGGTGCAGCCCGGCACCTGTATGGCCGCGTGGACAGCCTTGGACGACTGCGATGCGGAAAACGGCGGGCTGATGGTCGTGCCCAATTCTCATAATAATGACTTGGTTTGCCCCGATGTGGCTGACGCAGCACTTAGCTATGCACCTCATCGAGTGCCCATCCCGCAAGGGCAGAAACCCGTCCCAGCCGAAATGAAAGCGGGCGATACGCTTTTCTTTAACGGTAACGTGATTCACGGATCTGGCCCCAATCGCTCGAAAACGCGTTTTCGCCGTTCGTGGATCTGCCACTATGCCAAGGGGGATTTGGCAAAAATATCGAAGTATTATACCCCCGTTGTGTCGATGGATGGTCGTGATCTCATGGTCGAGTTTGAGACTGGAGGCGGCCCCTGCGGCGGCACTTGGGAAGGCGCGGCGGGAGCGTAGACCAGCCGGTGGGGGCGAGCGATTAGCCCGACTGTTTGCTTAAGCAGAGCCAGGGGAAGCCACTCTTCGGAGTGGCTTTTTTGGTTCGCTCGGCAATGGAGACGTAATCCCGCCAAGTAAGGACCTCTTTTCTTATATAAGTAGTTATGACTTTTATACTCCCATTTATGACTGGGTGAGAGCCTGAGCGTGGGTGGGCCGTGGTGAAAGCTCCCGAACGTGAGCTTCCCAAATTTGGCCCTTGTCATTCCCGTCTACAACGAGAGCGCGGTGTTGCCTGAACTACTGAGGCGCTTGACCGCACTTTTCGACGGACAGGTAGCGCAAGCACATTGGACGGCTATATTGGTGGATGATGGGAGCGGTGACGACAGCGTGGCGCAAATTGAGGCGAAGTGTGCGAGTGACCGGCGTTTTCGGCTGATCGGGATGTGTCCATGCACCACTTCCGCCGCTACGACTGCAAGGTACTACTCGCTCTTTTCCCAAAGGAAGACTGGGAGGTTTTGCATATCAATTATACGAACTCGCTCGCGTTTTTGCCTGCCTTGATCGTGCGCAAATGGCGCAGTCGCAAACCCATAAAGCCAGAGGAGGAGCAGCCGCGCAGCGAATACCGCATCCCGTCCCGCTGGCTAAACGGACTGCTCAAATGGATCTTCGTAACAACATCAATGTGGCGTATCCCTATGCCTTTTGGCGTCAGTCTTTTGCTTGTCGTAAGGAGGAAGGAGGAGGCTGAGGCAGCTAACCCCTATTCGAGTGTAGTTCAGGGAGTCAACGTGGGAAGTTGAGGGTTAGCTGCTGGGCTAAGCCGTATGAAGACCCACTCTTCGGCCTCACCTTGTCTAAAATCTATCGAGTAACCTGCTGCTTCGAGTTCGCCTAGGAGTTTTTCTGCATTATCTTCATATCCACGTCGATTTAAGAGAATTCCCGAAAATCCGCAGGACTCGAGTACCTGAGTCATTTTAGCGGCCGGTAGAGCAGCGACGCTATGTTGCCAGTCGGCCTCGGCTCGACCTTTATTACTGCCAAAGGAGTAGCGCAAATGAGTCGAGTGACGGAAAAGTCGAAGATGCTCGTAATCTCCAAATTTATTAACCATCCCACTTTCTGGAAAATCCATAACAGGCATCATGAATAGCATACTTCGGGAGGGAAGGTATTGCTCTAGACATGTGACCAAGTCACGATCTGCCTTGACTCTGGAGTCCATTATTTGAGCCAAGTTTCCTTCCCTTGTAGCGCGATAGACAGGGTAGCACTGTTCGGCTAGTGCCAGGCTGGCGATCCCATAGATGATAGGGATTGTAAATATGGCCCTATGCCGCCGAGTTTTATTTTGAAACCATACAGAGAAATAGAGAAGGGAGATGGTGCTAATGACTGCGGAGTAGCGATTGGTGGAGCGTATGAAATAGGTATTGGTGACCAGGCTAAGCAGAGAGTTTATCCCGCCAAAGCTGGCGTAAGTCAATACCCATAGGATGCCTAGCATTGAGAGTGGGATACTTTTTGCTGATAATTGACGCTGTATGGTTTTGATTAATATAAGAGCGAGACCGAATTCACTAAGTAGGCCGATGTAGACGGTTTCAGACTCACCCAGTATTATTGCGTTGCCACCTTTATAGCGTTGGTATATTTTATTGAAAAGCCCAAAGGCTTGATGAGTTTTAGGGATGATGAGGTCGAGTGGTTTTAGTGAAAATATCTCAGTGTCTCGATAGCTGCGAATGATAGCTTTGGGATTTCGTCCATTCTCAATTTGATAGACAACAAAGCTGCCGAGTAGCGAGGAGGCCACCGCAAGCGTGAGTAACAACGGCAGAGATGATCGTGCGATACTATCCTTTCTTTTAAAGAGCCTATAAAGTACAGAAAGGCCGTACATTTGTAGGAAGCAGATAATCCAATAAACACTTAGAGCTCCGCTGATAAGTCCGACTAATAATGACAGTTTAAAGCGATGTGATTTCCATGTGAGCTTTGGGGCCGTTGCGATATACCAGCAGCAATAAAGCTGAAGTGGCAGAAGACCGAAATAGCCAATCCCGAGGTGCGGGAGACCTCTAACCGTTTGGTGGCTCATCGAATAAACAAGAGCTAATGGCCATGCGATTGAGCCGCGAACTTTCCATAGCCTTGCTGCAAAATAGAATGATATGGATGCAAATATGTGAAGTCCGATGACCATGATATTTGCTGATTGATAGAGCCCAATAATCCGGGCGAGGATACCTCCTGCCCACATGATGGCCCTCTCATTCTGAGGGAAATCATTAAGGTTTCCAGTAAAAGGAGCACCTAGCGATTCTGTTTTAATGTGCCCAAATAACCCTAGGTCTCCTTTTTGAGCAAGTCGTATCATTGCTAGTACGTAGCCCGAATCTTGATCGACAGAGACTGGTATGGATAAGTTCCGACGGTCGTAAATCGTGCACCATAGCGCAATAATAGCAATAAACAGTAGTAGAAGGAGGGTTCCCCGTTTTGCAAATGAATACGTTCTTTTATGATCTTTACTATCTATGAATTTACTAGTTTGGTCTACTTGATGCTTCATTAGGAGGCTTAGTAGACCACTTCGCCTAGTCTTAGTTCCTCTCTTATTTTGTCATGAGCCTAAGTATGTGAATTTGGGCCTATTTTACGTGATTTTCCAAGAATACATTTCGTCTAATCAGATTTTGAAGTTTGTATTGCTCTTTTCGAAGGAGGCGGAGTGCTTCGGCGGCAAGTGGTTCGATTTCGTATATACTGTTCTTCTCGGCAAAGGCACGTAGCTGAATTGCCACTGTGCAAATATGACCAAAGGCGACCTGTGTATACGGAGAGGAGGGCCTTATGGGCACATGGGGTGCTTGCTCAATAAAAAGTGAGCCGACGCGTTGACCGCCGCAAAAGGGGTCAGGTTCATGGTAAAAAGAAGCTTCCCAGTGCGGCTTGAAGGGGGTAATGATGCCTGACTCGCGATACACGTCCTCTGCAACTTGAAGTGAGGTGTAGAGACTTTTGGCCATTTCCCAGCAGGCCTCGATGCGGGCACTGTGTTTATGAATCCCTATCATCGTATCGCCTAGTGTACTGGTACGTCGACCTCCTGCTTCAAAGGCCGGCAGGGGCATGAACTTAATTTTACCTCCGATTTGAGGATTCTCTCTTTTCCACAGAGCCAGCATCCAATCGGGGATTGGGGTTCCAATCACAACACCATCAAGTCTCTGCCTGTGCCCAGCAGAGCCGTGTAGGGGGACGTCGGTCCCGATACGGGCCTCCCCTGTGCTCCACGTGATTATTGTTGCGAGCGTACGCGCATTTCGTTCGTTGGCAAAAGCGGGCTGCTCTTCCTTATCGAATAGGACACCATCGTTTTGCAAAATTAACATACGAATTACGTCTTGGCTCATCTCCGAAACACTGAGTAGATAGCGGTCGGGGCGCCCGTCTCCATCAAGGTCCACCATCAAAGGGCGCATGACGCGGAAATAGTCATCCCATGTTTCGATTTGTTCAATCTCCGACTCACTTATGCCGGCGGCCTCAACGAGGTCCGCTCGATAGGCCAGAAGTACAGGGCCAACAGCACGAGGGAGTCCGAAATGATGCCCGCGAGTAGACTGTTGTAGCAAAGAGGGCGTGTTAAACTGTTCGTATAGCCCTTCGGAGTGAAGTCGATCAGTGATGTCGAGAAAGCCGATTTGGTCGAGAGGGCCGAGGTACGCCTTTGGGTACATTAATTCGTGTACTTCGAGTAGGTCGGCCATGGGTACTCCCGAAAGAAAGCCGGAGAGCATGCGTTGTTCAATTGCACGGTCATGCAACAGTGACATGGTAAAGCGGCTTTCTGGATGCGTTTCATTCCAGCGTGCAATCGGCTCAATGTAAGCATCGCGATGAAGCGTGGCGAATACCCAAAAGGGAATCCCTTTGGGCTCTTTGGCAGGGATCAGTACGACAAGAGTGGCACTTAAAAGTGCGAGAGCAAAGATGATAATTACTCCGGGTGAGAGCCTCATGGGGGGATGGCGTTCTCCTTGTATTTAGCGGAATGATAGACCTGCGGCGCACCAAATGCTGAGTGCGCCGCAAGTCGAGTGGGCCCAACACAAAGCTCGCTCAGAACTCGTAGCGCAGGGTGAGCTTCGGATTAATTGGAGTGCTTACATAAATGTTCCGATTAAAGGAGCCGGGGATATAGTCCTTATCGAGGAGGTTTTTAATTACGAGGTTTGCGCGCCAGTATTTGTTAAAGCGATAGCTCGCACTGGCTTCGACCACAGTATAAGATGGGATCCAGAATGAGGGTTGAATACGGACTGGCGTGTAGCCTGCGGGAGGCTCTGTATACTGCCCTATGGTGTCGCTCGGGCGCTCTCCTGTGTAGCTGGCGCCGATACCAATCGCTAGGCCGCGGAGTGCTCCGGTATCGGAGAAGGTATACTGTCCCCAAATGCTGGCCATCTTTTCGGGGACGTTCGTATAACGCATATTATCTTGGTCGCGGTTTTTATAGTCAGTATAGCTCCCGACCATCGAGAAGTTTTTGGTTGGCGACCAAGATAGCTCAAACTCGAAGCCCTTAGATGTGCGCTGCGTGAGCACCGGAGGTAGTGGAGGGACAGGGCGCGGGGTCACATAGTTGGCGAAGTTTTGCTGATACAGATTACTCTGCATAATATCGAAGTAGGCGAGGGTGGCATAGAGCTTCCCATCGAAAAGTCGTATGCGCACACCGCCTTCGTGCTGGCGGCTGGGCACCGTGTGTGGAGGGATCCCATTAGCCTCGTCAGATCCGCCCAGTAGCTCTTGCTTGGAAAAGCCGTAGTAAGCTGAAACCTCCGGAGTGATTTTATACACCAGCCCTCCTGAAGGAAGTGTCGCTTCTCCCTTATTCTGACTGCGGAGATTTGTCAGGTTATCATGATTACTGCTGTAGTAGCGATTTTGGGAAAGGCTGCCGCTGAGCACTAGCCGGTCCTCAAAAAGACTGAGTACTTCGTAAATATACACTTGGGTACTGCGGCCACGGCTCGACCAGTTGTCGCGCCAATTGGGTTCGAGAGTGTAGGGCGGAGGCGTGAAGTTGTTAGAAAAGTCGTAGAGCGTCGGATCGGCTGTGTAATTTTTGATGCGCTGGTGTTGACTGTTGTAATTAACTGCATAACCACCAACGGATTGGCTTTTCCATGTGCTAGCCGAGTGCTCGTATACGAAGTCGTTCTGGAGGTTTCCGTAATTGAGCTTCGGCCACTCGTTGGCCCCACCGAGGTTGTATCGCGGGCTATTATTAAGGGTTACGCCATCCCAACTCCATTCGCCGGTGATTGGGTCGAGGAGGACTACTTCTCCGGGGGCACCGCTGGCGTCGAAGGCGCGGCTCACCCCGAGGAAGTTAGTGCGTACGCTTTGCTCGACCCAGTTGCCGACCAAGCGTGTAGAGAGTTTATCGGTAATCTGCGAGGTGAAGAAAAAACGTGTGTTCTGACCATTTTGGTGGCGAGTAATGTTGCGCCCTAGCATTTGAAAGTTGCGGGGGAGGCCCTCTTGTAGGCGCACATTGCTACGGCCGACTGCATAGACTGATATCGGATTGCCGTTATTGGCCAAGACGCTCGCGTTGTAAGCTTGGAGCTGAATCGTAAACTCGGTTGTTGGGCTGAGCCGGTAGGTGAGCATCGGCATCATGGTGATGTTTTGATGGAATTCATCTTGGCCATAATCATCCGCATCCGTGACGGCACCGACTACACGGACGGCGAGCTTATCCGGCCGCACTACATAGTTTCCGTCAAACGCGGCACGATTTGCATCCCAGCGACCAATTTGATAGGAAACGTAGCCCTTGTTGGTGAATAGCGGTCGTTTGGTGACGTTGTTGACTACGCCACCAGGGAGCCCCTGTGGAGCAATGATCGCGTTGGGGCCTTTTACGATCTCGATGCGCTCAACAACGATAGGGTCTTGGTTGACCCAGTTAAACTGTGAAAATCCATCTATGGTCGCACCGTAGTTTGTGAAACCGCGGACATTCATCGCATCTAGAGCGTTGGGTTGAGTGCTCGCCCCGATGCCTGCCACGTATTTGACTGCGTCGAGCAAACGGTCCGTACCAATGTCTTGCATGAACTCGTTTGTGACAACGGAGATACTCTGGGTGGAGTCCATTAGATCCATACGGACGCGGGTGCCCGAGGTGGCTTCAGCGGCTTGGTAGCGACCTATATTTGCGTTTTCGGTTACTGCAAAGGGAGAGAGCCGGACGACTTCTTCTTCGGTTTGGGGTTGCTGGCCGAAGGCGGGGAGGCACAGGGCGAGGATCAACGCGGCTGTGCCCGTACGGGTTGCTAATGCATATTTTCTCATAGGGGTAGGGGATTTGGGGGTGAAGCGGTTCGGCGCAGGTATGCGCTGAACTGGCAAGGGGACGGGAAAAACTAAGAGGGGAGCGGGCCGACCTGAGGGGAAGCGGGAAAGGCTTTGGGGAGTGGCCGATCCGCGAGGGGGGAGTGCCCGCAGACGGACAAAAAATACGCAGGACGGCAACAAAATAAAGTCAGGAAGAGCCCCCGCGCGATTCGACGCGTTGATGGCCGAGCTGCGCGCGCAGCGTCGTGATTGAGGTGCCGACGGCCCCGCAGTCCCATGCGCCCGCCGCGCTGTGAGCTGCTCCCAAGTGTCCTCCGCGCCTTCCCGCTCCTACGGCAGTGAGTAAAAAGGAAGAGGGAGAGCCAGCCCCCGCGTAGCGAGGAAGAGCCTTCTGCGCGCTCACGAGTGTGGTCATGGAGCGATCCTCCTTTTTGCGCATACGCGTTTTGCGCGATAGGCACGCCTTTGCTCATCGGCCCGGGCGAGCGAGGCGGTTTTGCCTCTACGTGAAATTTTCTGCGCGGAGGATTGCCGCGTTGCTCTGCTTGGGCTCCAAGTCTTGCCCCTCGCGCTTTTCGCCCTTTTTGCGCGCGGCCTGATTTTTCAATGGTTTCAGACACTCCCATACGTTCCAGCACCAAGCGCAGCCGCAACGCGGCCCGCGGGCGCGACGACCCCGAGTCGGATTTGCCGCCTTTGGGCCGCACGCTGCCGCACAGTCCGGAGGCCGAGCAGTATGTGCTGGCCTGCTGTTTGATCGATGGCTCCGACACGATTGCGCGTTGCCTGGAGTCGAAGCTCACTGCGGCAGCGTTTTACGAGACGCGCAATCGCCTTATTTACAGTAAGTTGTGCGAGATTTATCAGCGCCAGAGCACGGTCGATATTGCGGTGCTCGCCGAGGAGTTGAGGCTTGCGCGCGAGCTCGAAGAGATCGGCGGCCCGGCGTACCTGGCCGAGGTCAGCAACTCGATCCCGACGACGGCGCAGGCGCAGTACTTCATTGATCGGGTGAAGGAGCAGCACCTTTTGCGCGAGTTGATCAAGGCGGCAACGGGTGCCGTGGAGCAGTGCTTCAACTTTGGCGGGGGACTGGAGTCGTTTATCGACAAAATCGAGCAGGAGATCTTTAGCGTGACGCAGGATCGCATCTCCGATGCGGCCAAGCCGATTGGCGGGCCGATGAAGGAGGCGATGCTCGTGCTCCACAAAATGATGGAGAAAAAGGGCGAGCTGACCGGCGTGAGCTCGGGCTTCAAGGATCTGGACGCGCTGATGTACGGGTTTCAGCGGCAGGAGATGATCATCCTCGCGGCGCGCCCTTCGATGGGGAAAACCTCGCTGGCGCTCAATTTTGCCGAGGCGGCGGCGATGCCGAAGCGCGGCGAGCCGACGGCGACGCTCATTTTTTCGCTCGAAATGAGCGCGGCCCAGCTTGCGCTGCGCCTGCTGTGCTCGCGCTCGCGGGTCAACATGAAGCTGCTGCGCGAGGGGCTGATCCCCAAGCACGACGGCGCTCAGCAGAGATTACTCGATGCAGCAGACGAGTTTACGAAGTCGCCGCTGTTCATCGACGACTCCAGCCACCTGTCGATCATGGAGCTGCGGGCGAAGGCGCGGCGGGTGCACGCGCGGACGAAGCTGGGGTTCATCATCGTCGATTATTTGCAGCTGCTGAGCCCGACTGACGCGCAGGTGCCGCGCGAGCAGCAGGTGGCCGAGGCGTCGCGCGGCCTGAAGGCGCTGGCCAAGGAACTTGACGTGCCCGTGCTGGTTCTAAGCCAGCTCAACCGCTCGTCCGAAAAGGAAAACCGCGTGCCCAAGCTGGCCGATTTGCGGGAGTCCGGCTCGATCGAGCAAGACGCCGACGTGGTCCTCATGCTGGCCCGCCCCAAGGACGCCGACGAGAAATTCCAGGTCGCTGCTGACTCGGCCGAGTTAATCGTTGCCAAGCAGAGAAATGGGCCCGTAGGAGAACTGAAACTTACCTTCCTCCGAGACATAACCCGCTTTGAAAACCACACACCGTAACTCCCTGCGCGGAGTAACCCGATTTTTGTTGGCATTTTTGTTGGCTTTTGGGGGTCTCGCAGCCCTGTCAGTCGCCCATGCCCAGCCCTTTTCCCAGGGCGGCGAGCAGCCCGATTTCCGAGTGGGCGAGATTACTGTGCGGTTTTTGGGAATCGCCAACGTGAGCGAGGACGTCGTCCGGGCAAACATGCAGGTGCGCGAGGGCGGCGCCCTCGACGACACGATGATCGACCGCGACATCCGCGCGCTGTACCGGACGGGGCTTTTCGAGTTTATCGAGGTCAAGCGCGAGGCGCTGGCGAACAATACGTTTAACCTCGTGGTGGAGGTGACGCCGAAGTTTCGCGTCATGACGGTGAGCTACCAGGGCAACCGCAAGATCAAGGACACCCGCCTCGACCGCGAGATCAAGACCCGCGCCAACGCTGCGCTCGACGAGCGCCAGATCAAGGAGGACAGCGAGAAGATCCGCGAGTACTACCAGAAGGAAGGCTACAACCAGGTCTCGGTGACCTACGCGATCGAGCGGGATCGGGCGACGGGTTTTGGCTCGGTGACGTTTAACATCCGCGAGGGCAACCGTTCCAAAATCGCCTCAGTCCGCTTCGTGGGCAACGACCACATCAAGTCGCGCAAACTCCGCAAGGAGATGGAGACGCGCAAGTGGTGGTGGCTCTCGTGGTTGACCGGCAAGGGGCGCTTCAAGGACGACGCGTTTGAGGAAGACCTCGACAAGCTGCGCGATCACTATCGCGAGGAAGGCTACCTCGACATCGAGATCCTGCCCGAAAACATCAGCTTCACCTACCCGAAGCCGAACAAGCTGCTGATCACGATCACGGTAAACGAGGGCCGCCAGTACCGCATCGGCGAGGTCGAGGTCTCCAACGCCACGATCTATCCGCCGCACCTGCTCAAGCGGCTGCTGCGCCAGCGCACGGGGATGGTCTACTCGCCCTCCAAGCTCGACAAGGACGTGGAGCGGCTCGAGGACGCTTACGGCACGGCGGGCTACCTCGACACGCGCGTGCGGATGATCCGCAAGCCCAACATCACCACGGGCGACATCGACATCGAGTACGAGATCGAGGAGAGCGAGAAATTCAGCGTCGAGTCGATCGCCATCGAGGGGAACACAAAGACCAAGAGCATCGTGATCCTGCGCGAGCTCGTGCTCGGCCCGGGCGACGTCTACGACACCGTGCGCGAGAAGATCAGCAAGCTGCGCCTCGAAAACACGCGCTTCTTTGAGGACGTGCAGCTCTCCCCGCAGGAGACGAACATCCCCGGGCGGCGCAATATGCGAGTCGCCGTGCGCGAAGCCCGCACGGGTAACCTGACCTTTGGCGCGGGCTTCAGCTCGCTGGATCGGGCGACGGTTTTTGCCGAGGTTTCGCAGGGCAACTTTGACCTGTTTAACTACCGCTCGTTTTTCCAGGGCGATGGGCAAAAGTTTCGCCTGCGCGCACAGCTCGGCTCGCGCTCCAGCGAGGCGCTGCTCTCCTTTGAGGAGCCCTGGCTTTTCGAGCGCCAGTTGGCCGCAGGCTTCACCGTCTACCGCACCTCCTCGGAGTACAACAGCGAGTACTACAACCAGATCTCCGCAGGCGGCGAGGTCTACCTGCGCAAGCGGCTCTTCGAGCTCGTCGACGGGCGGCTCTCCTACACTTACGAAGTGGTCGAGATCAAGGACGTGACGCAGACGGGCCTTGCGCTCGTCAGCCCCGGGCGGACGACGATCTCGCGCGTCGGCCTCCAGATCCTGCGCGACACGCGCGACCGGATCATCGGCACGACCACGGGTAACCGCGTGGAGCTCAACATCGATGTCGGTGGCGGCCCCTTTGGCGGCGACGTCGATTACTACAAACTCGATTTCCGCGGCGCCCAGTACTACCCGGTCTTCGAGTTCCAGAATCAGGTCATGTCCGTCCTCGCGCGAGCGGGCGTGATCGACAACTACGGCGACAGCACCTCGGTGCCCTACTACTACAGCTTCTTCCTCGGCGGGCCCTACACGCTGCGCGGCTTCGAGTACAACGACGTGGCACCGCGCGACCCCAACGGCCTGATCCTCGGCGGCAAGTCCTACGGCATGCTCAGCCTCGAATACTCGATGGATGTGGTGAGCCCGATCCGTATCGCCGCCTTCTACGATGCGGGCTTCGTCAACCGCGGTGCCTACGACTTCAACCCCTCCAACCTGCACGACAACATCGGCATCGGGATCCAGCTCTTCGTCGCCGGGGCGCCCCTGCGGCTGGACTACGCAATCCCGCTGACGAGCAGTCGCGCGGCAGACAAAGGCGGCCAGTTCAACTTTTCCTTTGGCACGCGCTTCTAAAACCGTTCCGCTCCCAACCCTTTATCGTTCCTCGATCCTATGAAAAAATCTGCCCAACTGCTTGTTGCCCTCGTTGCCCTCTTTGTTTCGAGCGCGGCGCTCCACGCCCAATCCCTTCCTGCGACCAAGGTTGCCGTCGTCGACATGATGAAGCTCCTCGACGAGCACTATAAGACCGAGGAGCAAAAGGAGAAGCTCCAGGCCGATGCCGAGAAGGCGAATGAAGAGGCCGACAAACTCCTCGCCGACCGCAACACGCTCGTCGAGCAGTACAAGGAGGCGCTGGAGCAGAGCAACAACCCCGCGACCCGCGCCGAGGCCAAGGACAAGGCCCGCGAGGACGCCGAGGCCAAGCTCCAGGAAATCCAGCGCAAGAACAACGAGCTCCAGAGCTTCGAGGCCAATACCCGCAACCTGCTCCAGCAGCGCTTTCAGAACTTCAAGACGATCATGCTCGAAGAGATCAGCAAGATCGCGACCGACATCGCCAAGCGCAAGGGCGCGACACTGCTGCTCGACAAATCCGGCCCCAACCTGCTCGGCATCGCGACTGTGATTTACCACGACGACGCGCTGGACATCACCGCCGAAGTCGAGGCCGAGATCAACCGCGGCCGGCCGGCCGGCTCTGCTGCGGGGACGCCCTCGGTCTCCGTGCCGCTCGGCCGCTAAGAGCCGCCGCCCATTCGCATTTTCCTCAAGGGGAAATCCGTCCACCCCGCCGAAGCTCAAACTCTCGGCGGGGTTTTTTGTACGCACAGTGTGCCCGATGATCCGATCTTCATACCCTGAGCGCGGCGGTGCTGGCGGGCTGGCCGGGCCTTGGTCCGGGCGAGTTTGCCGCGCCATCGAGCTCGCGCATGGCGCGGTGGGCTTCGGCGGAAATGGGCGCCGTGTGACCTTCTGCTGCATTGCAGCGCGCCGCTAAACTGTCAGACCGTCCTCCTTCCCATGCAGTTTTCTTTCAGCCCCGAAGAGTTGCGCACGATCACCGATGCTACGGGTTCGCTTGGGGAGACGCGGGCTACGCTTCGGGCAATCGCCTCGCTCGAAGCCGCCGGGCCCGGCGACCTGAGCTTCCTCGGCAACGCGAAGTACCGCGCCGCAGTGCCCCAGTCTCGCGCCTCCGTCCTGCTCCTGCCCGAAGATTACGACGGCGAGCCGCAGCCCGATCAGCTTTTCTTGTTTGTTAAAAATCCCTCGGCTGCGCTCGCCGCGATTTGCGCGCGTTTGGAGCAGCAGCTTTGGCCCAAGCCGCAGCCCGGCGTGCATCCGACTGCGGTTGTCGAAGAGGGCGCGCTGGTCGACCCGACGGCGACGATCGGCCCGCTCTGTGTGGTGGCGGCGGGCGCGCAGATCGGCGCACGGGCTCACCTGCAAGCCCAGGTCTGGATCGGCGCCGGTGCGCAGATCGGCGAGGATTGCTGGCTCATGCCGCACAGCGTGTTGAGCGCCCGGTGCGTGCTGAAAAACCGTGTGCGGCTGCACCCGGGCGTCGTCATCGGCGCAGACGGGTTTGGCTACGACTTCGTCGAGGGCCGCCACGAAAAAATCCCGCAGGTCGGCACGGTCGTCGTCGAAGACGATGTCGAGATCGGGGCGAATACCACGATTGATCGCGCGCGCTTCAGCGAGACGCGGATCGGTGCGGGTACGAAGATCGATAACCTCGTGCAGATCGGCCACAACGTGATCGTGGGCAAGCACTGCATCCTGTGCTCGCAGGTCGGCATCGCGGGCAGCGTGACGCTTGAGGACTACGTCGTCCTCGCAGGCCAGGTCGGCGTCTCCGGTCACTTGCGCATCGGGCAGGCCGCCAAGGCAGGCGGGCAGGCCGGCATTATCGCCGATGTGGAGCCGGGCGTCTTTATCAGCGGCTATCCGGCGATGCCGCACCGGCTCGCGAGCCGCTTGCAGGTGCTTCAGCGCCGCCTGCCCGATCTCTTCAAGCGCGTCGACCAACTGGAGCGCGAGCTCGCCGCCCGCCCTTGACACAGCCGCCGCCCTCCGCCTGCCGCGCACCCGCAGTTTCCTGCTCCCTTTTTCCCAACACCAATTATGAGCGAGTCCCGACTCAAAATCCTATCCGGAAACTCCAACCGCGCCTTGGCCGAGGCGATTTGCCGCTCCATCGGCGAGCCGCTCGGCGAAGCCACGGTGACGAGCTTTCCCGATGGGGAATCTTTCGTGAAGATTAACGAAAACATCCGCGGCAACGATGTTTTCATCGTGCAGGCGACCTGCCCGCCGACGAACCACCACCTGATGGAGCTGCTCATCATGATCGACGCGGCCCGCCGCGCCTCGGCCAAGCGGATCACTGCGGTGCTGCCCTTCTACGGCTACGCGCGCCAGGATCGCAAAGACCAGCCGCGCGTGCCCATCACCGCCAAGCTGGTGGCCAACCTGCTCGTCGCCGCGGGCGCGCAGCGCATCCTGACGATGGATCTGCACAGCCAGCAGATTCAGGGATTTTTCGACATCCCGGTGGATCATCTCTACGCCTCGCCGGTGTTTTTCGAGCACCTCGCCAAGCAGCCGCGCGAGCGCCCGCTGGTTGTTTGCTCGCCCGATATCGGCGGCATGAAGATGGCCGCTGCCTACGCCGATACGATGGGCGCGACGCTCGGTATGGTCGCCAAAAAACGCAAGAGCGCCAGTGCGGTCGAGGCGCTCAGCCTCGTCGGCGAAGTCGAGGGCTGCGATGTACTGCTCGTTGACGATATGACGGAAACCGCGGGCACGCTCACTGCGGCGGCCAAGATGCTTCGCGAGCACGGGGCCGTCAGCGTGCGCGCGGCAGTCAGCCACTGCATCCTCAATGACATCGCCGTCGAGCGGCTGAAGGCCGGCCTGATCGACGAACTGATCACCACCGACTCGACGCCAGTGCAGACGCACGGGCTGCCGATCCGGGTGCTGAGCATCGCCAGCCTCCTCGGCGAGGCGATCCTGCGGATCACCAACAACAAGAGCGTGACGGGGCTCTTCAAGATCAAGGGCTTCTAGTGCCCCACGCGCAGTGGGTGCGCGCCCCGACGAGGTGGGGCGCACGCCACAGCGCTTCGCCACTACTGCGCACGAAATTTCAGGGAGGCTCTTGTCACGCGGGCATTGTCGCCGGGCGGGAGCGCTCCCTTACTCCAGTGATTTGGGATGAGAGTTAAATTTGTCTCCTTACTTTTCCTGGCCGCCATCGTTGGCTGGGCCGTCGCGCTGCTGCTCTCCGGCAAGGGCCGAAGCGTGCACCTGCCGCTGGCTACGGCGGCGCACAGCACGACGCTGCAAGTCGACTCGACGCCGCTCACTCACGAGGCCGCCGAGGTGCGCGTCAGCTACGCCGATATGGTCGAGACCGTGCAGCCCGCAGTCGTCTCGGTTTACTCGACGAAAATCGTCACCACCCGAATGAGTGCCGACCCGTGGTCGCGCTTTTTTGGCGGCGACATCCACCCGCGCGAGCAACGCGAGGAGGGCCTTGGCTCCGGCGTTATCGTCAGCAGCGATGGCTACATCATCACCAATAACCACGTCGTCGAAGGCGCGGACGAGCTCAGCGTCCTCATGCCCGATGACCGCGAATACCGCGCGACCCTCATCGGCGCCGACCCGAAGACCGATGTGGCGGTGATCAAGATCGAGGCCGCCGATCTGCCGACCGTCACGCTCGCCGACAGCGACAAGCTGCGGGTGGGCGACGTCGTCTTCGCCTTCGGAAATCCGCTCGGCGTGGGGCAGACAGTGACGATGGGCATCGTCTCCGCCAAGGGGCGCAACTCGCTCGGGCTGCTGGAAACAGTAGCCGGTTACGAGGACTTCATCCAGACCGATGCCGCGATCAACATGGGCAACTCCGGCGGCGCGCTCGTCGATGCGAAAGGCCGCCTCGTAGGGATCAACAGCGCGATTGTCTCCACGACCAAGGGCAACATCGGGATCGGTTTTGCCATCCCGATAAACCTCGCCGCCTCGATCATGCACAGCCTTGTGGAGACCGGTACCGTGGCCCGTGGCTACCTCGGCGCCGCGGCGGAGACGGTTTCCGCGGAAGTCCTGACGCGGCTGGGCATGCCCGAAGGCGCGCGCGGCGTCGTCCTCACGCAGGTGACGCCCGAAGGCCCGGCCGAGGAGGCGGGGCTGCGACCCACCGATGTGGTTTACTCGATCAATGGCCGCAGCATTTCCACCCTCGAAGACCTGCGCTTGCAGATCGCCCAGTCTGCCCCCGGCTCTGCGGTCGAGATCGCCTTCTTGCGCGAGGGCCAGCAAATGACGGCAACCGTGACCCTGGGCCAGGTCGTGGATCGGCCCAACGAGCTGCTGGAAGGTGTGGACGTCGAGCCGCTCAGCACCGAAGTGCGCCGCCGCCTCGGGATCGACCCGCGCGTGGCCGGACTGGTGATTACGGGCGTAGCCGAGGACTCGCCCTACGCGGGCTACCTGATCCCCGAAGTCGTGATCGTGGAGATCAACCGCAGCCCGGTGGCCACAGTCGCCGCGGCAAAAGGCCTCCTGCGCGAAGGCCGCAACCTGCTCCTCATCAACTACCGCGGCCAGTATCACTACCTGAGCCTGACGGTCGATTAACCAGCTACTGCGCGTGGCCCTGCGCGGGCAGCGGGGTCGAAGACCCACTTATTTTGCGAGCCGCTCGCTGGCGGCTCGTCAGGCATCCAGCCCGAGGCACGAATGGAGTGGAAACCCGTTTGGGCGAATTTCGCTTGGTTAACGGGTAAATCTCCTTTTCGC
>NZ_LSZQ01000052.1 GCF_001580015.1 Cephaloticoccus primus | reverse complement strand
GTGTTGGGCGGTACGCCCAACACGCAAGCCACACAGTAAATGGCAGGGGACACCAGACGGTGCACCAACGAGTGCACCGCACAATAAAACGGTCGAAGACCGCACGCGCAGTGGCTCTGGCGTGTAAAACAGGAAGGTGATTAGGTTTGCCAGTGCGAGGCGCGGCTCCTCACGCTTCGCCACTCAATTTTTCCGCACGCTCACCTCTTTATCACCAATCATGTCTGAACTCGCAGGAAACGTCCTGGTCGGCCAGTCCGGCGGCCCCACCTCTGTCATCAACGCCAGCGTTGCCGGTGTGATCGCCGAAGCTCTCAATCACGAGTGCATTGAGGAAATTTACGGCACGCTGAATGGCGTCCTCGGCCTGCTGAACGAGGACTTCATCGATCTGGCTGCCGAGTCGCAGCAGCAGATTCGCGCGCTGCGCCACACGCCCGGGGCGGCACTGGGCACCTGCCGTTACAAGCTCAAGAAGCAGCAGGATTTCGAGCGCGTGCTCGAAGTATTCAAGGCGCACAACATCCGCTACTTTTTCTACATCGGCGGTAACGACTCGCAGGACACGGCGGATAAAATCTCCAAGCTCGCCCAGGCCCAAGGCTACGAGCTGCGCGTCATCGGCGTGCCCAAGACGATCGACAACGACCTACCCGTCACCGACCACTGCCCGGGCTACGGCAGCGTGATCAAGTACCTCGCGGCGACCGTCCGCGAAGTCGCTTGCGATAGCGAAGCGATGGGGCAGGGCGACCTCGTCTCGATCATCGAAGTCATGGGCCGCTCGGCGGGCTGGATCGCCGCGGGAGCCGCGCTGGCGAAGCGCCGCGACCACCCGCACGACCCGCCGCACCTGATCCTGCTTCCCGAGGTCCCCTTTAACCAGGAGAAGGTGGTCGCCGATGTCTCCCGCGTGCTGAAGCGCGAGAAGTTTTGCTCGATCGTCGTCGCCGAAGGACTTGTCGATGCAGATGGCAACTACCTCGCGGCGTCCACCGCGACCGATGCCTTCGGGCATGCGCAGCTCGGCGGAGCCGGCGACGCGCTCGCGGCGATCATTGAGGGGAGCCTGCCCGGCGTGAAAGTCCGCGTCGCCAAGCCGGGCCTCATCCAGCGCGCCGCTGCGCACGCGGCCTCCAAGACCGACTCCGATGAAGCCTTCCTCGCAGGCCAAGCGGCCGTGCGCGCGGCGATCCGGGGAGAGACCGACAAGATGGTCACCTTTGTGCGCGGGCAGACCGAGCACTACACCTGCGAGACGGGCCTCGCGCCGCTCAGCGACATCGCCAACGGCGTAAAGCTGCTCCCGCCCGAGTGGATCAATGAGGACGGCGTGAGCATGAACTTCCAGTTCGCGCGCTACGCCCAGCCCCTGATTCAGGGCGAGTCCATCGTGCCTCACGAAAACGGGCTCCCCGCCTTTGCCCAGCTCCAGAAAACACGCGTAGATAAAGTATTGCCTCCTTACGAAATCGTCTGAGACTGCGGGACTGTCTTGTTCAGTGGACAGAATGATTTGTTAATGTTGTAACGGGGAAACGCCCTCCGAAAGGAGGGCGTTTTCTTGTGCCCGAGCGATAGCGTAGGCCATGCCCGGGTGTGTGCGTGACGGTGGCTTGGGGCGGCTCATCCCGCGAGCGTCGCGCCCTGTTTTCGTACGCTACAGCAGCTTCATGGGCTGGTAGCGGGCGGCGCCTTTTTGGGCTTTGGCGAGTGTGCGCGCGGTGGTGACGAAGTGGTCGACCTGGGCGGGCGCGGCACCGACGAAGCGGTGCGTCTCGGACAGGATGCGGCGCAGCACGGCCTCGCCCAGCCCGAGGCGGGCGTCTCCGGCGAGTCGCTCGACGAGTGCGGCCTCGCCGCCTTCGCGCAGGGCCTGCGCCGCGGCGAGCGCGTGCTCCTTGATCGCTTCGTGCGCGGTCTCGCGGCCTGCGCCTGCCTTTACGGCCTCCATCAGGATCGTAGTCGTCGCGAGGAAGGGCAGGTTGCGCTCGCTCTCGGCGGCGATTGCCGCAGGGAAGACGGTCATCTGCCCCAGCACGTTGAGCCAGGTTTCGAGCAGCCCGTCGATGGCGTAAAACGAGTCGGGCAGCGCGACGCGGCGGACGACCGAGCAGGAGACGTCCCCCTCGTTCCACTGGTGGCCTGCCAGCCCGCTGCACATGGTGACGTAGCCACTCAGGATGGTGGCGAAGCCGCAGATGCGCTCGCAGTTGCGCGCATTCATTTTGTGCGGCATGGCCGACGAGCCGACCTGTCCTTTTTGGAAGCCCTCGGTCAGGAGCCCCTGGCCCGCCATGAGGCGCAGCGTGGTGGCAAAGCTGGCGGCGGCGGCGGCGATCTGGTGCAGCGCGGTGACGACCTCGAAGTCGAGGCTGCGCGGGTACACCTGGCCGACGGCGCCGAGTGCCGCCTTGAAGCCGAGGTGCTTGAGGACGCGCTGTTCGAGCTGCGCAGTTTTCTTAAAATCGCCGCCGAGCAGTGTGAGCTGGTCGAGCTGCGTGCCGACGGCGCCTTTGAGGCCGCGTACCGGATAGCGGTCGAGCAGCTCGCCGAGGCGGGTGTAGGCGCTGAGCAGCTCTTCGCCAAACATGGCGATGCGCTTGCCCAGCGTGGTGGGCTGCGCGGGCACGTTGTGCGTGCGGCCAGTGAGGAGCAGGTTGCGGTGCGCGGCGGCTTGCGCGGCGAGGCCGTGCAGCGCGGCGGCGGCCTTCCACTGCACGAGCCGCAGCGCGCGCAGGATCTGGAGTTGCTCGACGTTTTCGGTGAGGTCGCGGCTGGTGAGCCCGAGGTGGATAAACTCGCGCCCGGCGAGGCCGGAGAACTCCTCGATGCGCGCCTTCACATCGTGGAGCGTGACGCGTTCGCGCGCGTCGATGGAGCCGAGGTCGATCTGCGATTTGACGCGCTCGTAGTCGCGAATCGCCGCGGCGGGGATTGCGATGCCGAGCTCGCGCTGGCCCTTCATGACGGCGATCCAGAAGTCGCGCTCCAGGCCGATCCGCCCCGTGGGCGACCACAGCGCCTTCATGGCGGGCGAGGCGTAACGCTCGGCGAGGACGTTGGTAATCGGAGCGGGGGCGGCTGAGGGAGGGGCGGTCGGGGAAGGGCGAGAGGCGCGGGAGGGCGATGCGTTGGCGTTCACAGCGCAGCAGCAGGGCAAAGCCGCCGCCGCTCGGCAAGGGGCGAAAGTGGACCGGTGGGGGAAGGGCGCCCTACGCGGGCGGCGGGGTCGCAGACCCTTTTATTTTGCGAGCCGCTCGTTGGCGGCTCGTCAGTGTCCCCTGCCATTTACTGTGCGGCTTGCTGTCGGGCGTTCCGCCCGACGAACAAGCCGCACAGTTGAATGAACTCCCAGACCGGAGCTCAGGTGGGAGTTTAACCTGTTAACTTTTTCGCCGCGCCCCAATAGGGTTTCCACTCCATTCGCGTT
Source organism: Cephaloticoccus primus (assembly GCF_001580015.1). Lineage (GTDB taxonomy): Bacteria > Verrucomicrobiota > Verrucomicrobiia > Opitutales > Opitutaceae > Cephaloticoccus > Cephaloticoccus primus. The sequence goes on along the minus strand of NZ_LSZQ01000052.1, from coordinate 165,894 downwards.
TTGGGCTCCATCCCCTGTCGCAACGCGACAGGGAGGCTAATTTGGGAATCGTGTTCCGCCGCGCAGCGGCGGGGCCGATTCCCAAATTCAATGGCACGTGGCGCCCCGCCACCGCAGCCCGCGTAGGGCCGCGTTTTTGGCGGCTGCGTAAAACTGCCCGCTGCTTTCTTGTGGCACACACTGCGTTTTCGGCGCGTTGCTGTTGGGTGGCTTTCAGGCGCGCTGCGCCTCCCTCCGCTTTCGCACCAATGCACCGGACCACAGTTCCCCCGATGAAAAAATCCCTGTGTGCGCTCACCGAGCGGTTCTTCTCACCTGGTGCCCTTGTCATTCTCGCTCTGGCGTTGGCGACGACGGTGGCCGTTGCGTTGATCCCGGTCAGGGAGCCCAAGGGGATTCAGTTTTGGTGCGTCGCCTTTCAGCAGCGCGATTCCTATGTCGATAAAATCGAGGCGTGGAACCGCGAGCATCCCGAAAGCCCTTTTGTGATGACGCTCCTCCACGACCGCTCACTGGAGCAGCGGATGCTCTCCGGCTTTCTCTCGGGCACGCCAGTTGCCGATCTGCTGGAGATGCATGAGGGCGTGTTCCCCAAGGCCTTTCTGGGGCCGGTCGATCAGATTGGTTTTCTGGACATCACCGAGCGGCTTCACGCCGAGGGGCTCTACGAGCAGATAAACGAGCCCTCGTTTTCCCAACAAATTTCGCGCGGGCGGCACTTCGGGCTGCCGCACGATGTGCACCCCGTCCTGCTCGCTTATCGCGCGGACATCGTCGAGGCGGCGGGGATTGACGTGTCGCAGATCGAGACCTGGGAGGACTACTTCCGCGTACTGCGCCCGCTCATGGAAGATCGCAATGGCGACGGCCGCCCCGACCGCTACCTGCTCAACCTTTCCGAGATCAGCGAGGATGTGATCAGCATGCTGATCCTCCAGAATGACGGGCAGATTTTCGACGAAAACGACCATCCCATCTTCGCCAATGAGCGCAACGCCGAGACGCTCGCCACCATCACGACATGGATTACGGGCCCGCAGCGCGCGACGATCGACGTGCCGCGGCTCAGCGCCTCGGGCCACAAGCAGATGCTCGACGGGCTCGTCATCGGCACGACCGTGCCCGACTGGATGCTGGGCATGTGGAAGGTGGAGAACCCGCGCCTCGCCGGTAAACTCAAGCTCATGCCGCTGCCCGCGTTTCACAAAGGCGGCCGCCGCACCAGCGTGCGCGGTGGCTCCATGATCGGGATCAATAAGCGCAGCGCGCACATTGAGGAGGCCTGGGAAATGGCCAAGGCGCTCTACACCTCCGCCGAAGTCGCCGAGCAGACTTGGCGCAAGACGATGATCCTCTCGCCTGTGAAGTCGCTGTGGAGCGAGCCGTTTTACCACCAGCCCGATCCCTTTGTGTGTGGTCAGCCCTCCGGCACGCTATTCATCGAAGCCGCGCCCGATGTGCCGCTGCGCCCCTCCTCGCCCTACACGAACAACGCCTACGCCTACATCACCAATGTCGCCATAGCCCTGCGCGCCTACGCCGAGAAAAACGGCCTCTACGATGCCGAAGACCTGAAACCCGAAGCCCTGCGCCTGCTCCACTATTACCAGGACCAACTCGAAAAACTCATCTCCCGAAACGTGTTTCTGGAAGAAGGCCAATAGAACGAGTCAACGACCGCCCAACGCGGGCGGCGGTGGCGTGGCGCCACGTGCCGTTTAATTTGGGAATCGGCCCCGCCGCTGCGCGGCGAAACACGATTCCCAAATTTGCCTCCCTGTCGCGTTGCGACAGGGGATGGAGCCCAAAATCTGAATGAAGTGGAAACCCATTGGGGCGCGGCGAAAAAGTTTACGGGTTAAGTCTCCGGCCCGACCGGAGGTCGGGGGATTTTCATGTAAATTTGCGATTTTGGTCGGGCGCTTTGCGCCCGACCAAAATCGCAAATTAAATGGAAGTGGCGACCCGCCACCGCTGCACGCGTAGTGCAGTCTTGGGGTGCCTCATCCCCCGAGGCAGCGGGTGGCGAGCTCGCTGAGCACCTGTTCCTGTTCGCGCGGGCGGCTGATCGTCTCCTCAAACGCGGCGATGAATTCCTGTTGGTTGTCGATCAGCCGCCGCAGGCTCGGCAGTCGCCCCGCGCCCGCCAGTTTTCCTACGTAGAACGGATGCTGGGAAAACAGGTGGTACGAACTCTTCTCGGTCACGCCGACAAATTTGGCGCTGTGGAGAGCCGCTGCTGCGGGCAGCCCCTCCAGTCCGCGCCGCCCCAGCCGCGCCTCGCCCGCGTCGAGCAGTGCGCGCACCTGGATCAGGATGCGGTTGCGGTTTTGCAGCGCGGCGAGGATCGGGCGCGCATCGCCGCCTGCGAAGAAATGCCGCCGCAGCGCGGCGAGCGTCCACTTCAGGTCGCCGCTGAAAAAGGCTTCCGCCGTTTCAAAAAACTCCCCCTCGGCGACGTTGGGCGTCAGCTCGGCGACATGGGCCTCTTCGATTGTCGCGCCGCTGCCTGCCTGCGCTGCGTCACCGCGCGCGGCCACCTCTTCGCCCTCGCCGCTGGCGAAGCTGGCGAGCTTGTGCAGCTCCTCGACGATCAGCCGCGTATTGCTGCCGATCCGCGCGAGCAGCAGCGCTGCTGCGTCGGGCGCGATTTCTACGCCCAGCGCCTCGGCCTCGCTGCGGACGATGCCGAGCAGGGCCGTCTCGCCGCCGTCCTCCTTGTCGTCGATCAGCGTGAACCGGGCGTTTTTCTCGCACCACTTGGGGAAGGCGCGGCGGCGGTCGACGGGCGCGGCAGTGATGAGCAGCGCGGTCTCCTGCGGGTTGATCTGGCTGAGGATCACCTTGAGCTCTTCGAGCAGGGCGAGGGTGCTTTCGGCGCGCCCGGTCACGCTGTCGGCCAGGAAGTTTACGTCCTTGAACCACACCACGCGCCGCTCGCCCCCTCCGAACATGGAGACCGTTTGCACGCTGTCGCGCAGCCGGTAGATCGCCGCGCGCACCTCGTCCACGTTGTTTGCGAAGCCGCTCAAAACCTCCCTCGAAAACTCGTCCTGCGAGTCGCCCACCAGCGCGGCAAACTGCGCCTTGCCGAGGCGGTCGACCAGGAAGTCGTCGTTTCCGCAGATGAAGCTAAAAGGTTTTTCCGACATGGGCTGCTCTTTCGGGTGCGAGTTGCTGGGAGGAACGGGAGGGTCTGAGACTGCGCGTGGAGAGGCGGCGTTCACGCTAGTTTTGGCCGATCCGGCGAAACAAGCGCCAAGCGAGGGCTAGGCAGAGCAGGTTGGGGAGCCAGAGCAGCAGGTCGGGCCGCAGCTCGGGCTGCCGGTCGAGCCAGCCTGCGGCGACGTTGAGGAAATAGTAGCCCAGCGAGATCGCGACCGCCACGCCGAGGTTGGCGCTCGTCTCGCGGCGCGACACGCGGATCCCCAGCGGGATCCCGATTGCCGCAAAGGAGAGGATCGCCAGCGCGTTTTGCCCCTTTTCCTGGAGCACGAGCCGCAGCTCCAGCAGCCGCTGTGCGTGGGCTTTGAGCTCGGAGGCATCGGCGTTGTGCTGCGCTTCGGCCGCACTCTTCGCTGCGGCCAGCTCTGCCGCGCGCTCGCGCAGCTCTGCCAGCGTCAGCCACTTCAGTTTTTGTCGAACCGTGCGGCGTGCGAAGACCGAGTCGAGCGGCAGCCGCACTTGCTCGCTGCGCGCGAAGGTGCCGACCAGTGGCGGCTTGGAAAAGTCCTCGGGGTTGGCGCGGTCGCGCGATTCGACCTGCGCCTGGTGGAGGCTGAGCAGCAGCGCGTTGGCCTCCTCGTCGAAGTCAAACTGGCCCGTCTGCGCGTGGACGATCCGCAGCACGCGCTGCTGCGCGTCGAGCTCCCAGATCCAGAAATCGCGCAGCAGCGTGCCCTCCTTTTCGCCGACGTAGACCACGAAGCCGGGGAACTCGCGGATAAACGTGTGCGGGACAATGAAGCGCAGCGGGTTGCTGCGCACGACCTCGGCCAGCGTGTGCTGATAGCGCGTGCGGGCGCGCGGCATCGCCTCGAAGTTGAGGTACAGCCCGAGGCCCATCCCCGCGAGCCCGAGGAGCAGGATCGGCCGCGAGAGTCGCCACACGCTGACCCCCGCCGCGCGCATCGCGGTGATCTCGCTGTCGGCAGAGAGCCGCCCGAGCGTCAGCAGCACGCCCGTGAGGATGCCCATCGGCAGCGCGTAGGCAGCCACGTAGGGGACGAGCAGCACGAGCAGCTCCAGAAAGGCGGGCAGCGGGAGCTGATCGGCCAGCACGAGCCCCAGCAGGTCGCGAATCGCATTCCCCAACAGCAGCACAAAACCAAAGAGCGCGACCGCCGCGAGGCAGGCGCCGAACACATGGCGGAGGAGATAGCGGTCGAGGAGGTTCACGCAGGCTGGAGGCGGGCAAACCCACTTGTCATGCGCACGCCGTGCACATGTCGAGGGTCTTTGGGGGGCGCGGAAGGGCGCGCACGCTGCCGGCCGATCTGCGGCCCGCGCGTGGCTGTGCGACCGTGGGCGAGTTGGCGGGAGGCATCGTGCCGAGAGGGGATTTACGGCTGTTGGCGCATGCGCCGGGCCAGACTGCGCGCGGGCAAATCCGCGTGCATGTTTGTGGAGATGGCGCGGCATGGGGAGCGTGCGACCACCGCCGCCGTGCGCGTTGCCGGAGCGTGTCTCGTGTGACTGTGCGGCCGGTTTCCCGATCCTTTCGGGGCCGTGTCGTAACGGAGGCGCAGTCGCCTGCGGAGTCTACTTAGTTGCGGCGAAGTCGTAGGTAGGCGGTTGCGATTCAGAAAAAGCGAGCGGCAGCGAGCGTTGCGGGCCCCTGTTATGGAATACTTCCGCTATCTCACCCTCTTCGTCATCCTCGCCCTATTCGTCCTGCTCACGGACCTTTTTCTCGAAACCCGCTCTCCAAACCGCCCGCACATCGCCCAACCTCAAGAAGCCCTGATGCTCCTGGATTAACGCGCGCACAGTCAGCCCTGCTCGCGGAGTCCCAAAAAAAGACGGGCGACGGCGCACCAACGAATGCGCCGCCAAATACACCACTGCGCGTGGGGCGGGGTCGCAGACCCTCCTATTGGGCGAGCCGCTCGTTGGCGGCTCGTCAAGGTCGCCACCGCCCCACGCGCAGTGGGAGTTTTACGCGCGAGTGCAGGGTTTCGTGTGCAAAAGTGGTGCTTTTTTGATGCCTTTGCTTTGCATCGAGATTGGAAGCCGCTTCAATGGGCGCGTTTATGACGAAGTCGCCCCTGCTGCATCTTGAGGACAAGGTTTATGAACTGCCTTTTATCGAAGGCACCGAGGGGGAGAAGGCGGTGGATGTCAGACGATTGCGTGGGGAGTCGGGCTATATCTGCTTCGACCAAGGCTATGGCAACACGGGCTCTTGCGAGAGTCAGATCACGTTTATCGATGGCGACGCGGGGATCCTGCGGCACAGGGGCTACCCGATTGAGCAACTCGCCGAGCACAGCGATTTTGTGGAGACGGCCTACCTCGTGATCTACGGGGAGCTGCCCGATGCGAAGCAGCGGCGCGCTTTTGGCGACTTGCTGCGCGCGCACGCCGGGGTGGAGGAGCCGATGCAGCGGATTTTTGAGGGCTTCCCGCGCAGTGCCCCGCCGATGACGATTCTGGCCTCGGTCGTCGCCGCGCTGGCGGCGCATCATCCGGAGCTGGCGGCCAACAATTTTGAGAAAGACCTCGCCGTGTTCGATACGGCGGCGGCGATGGCGATTTCCAAGACGCGCACGATTGGCGCGATGATTTACCGTTACCGGCGCGGGCTGCCTTTTGTGAAGCCGCGCGACATCCCGTACTGCGAAAACTTCCTGCACATGATGTTTTCGCAATCGACCGAGGGCGGGCCCGATTACTTCGCCGAGCCGGAGGTCGTGAAGGCGCTGAACCTGCTCCTGCTCCTGCACGCCGACCACGAGCAAAATTGCAGCACGGCGGCGGTGCGGATGGTGGGCTCCAGCTCGGCCAATCTCTTCGCCTCGCTCTCGGCGGGGGTCTCCGCGCTCTCCGGCCCGCTGCACGGCGGGGCGAACACTGCGGTGATGCAGATGCTCCAGCAGATCCACGACGACGGGGATGATGGCTCGCGCTTTATCGAGCGCGCCAAGTCGGGCAGCAAGAGCACGCGCCTGATGGGCTTTGGCCATGCGGTGTATCGCAACTTCGATCCGCGCGCGAAGATCATCGGCGCGGCCTGCGAAAAGGTCCTGGCCAAGCTCGGGATCAACGACCCGCTGCTCGATATCGCACACCACCTGGAGCAGGCGGCGCTGCGCGACGACTACTTCCTCTCGCGCAAGCTCTACCCCAATGTGGATTTCTACTCGGGCATCATCATGCGCGCACTCGGGATTCCGGTGAGCCTGTTCACCGTGATTTTCGCAATGGGGCGGACGACGGGCTGGATCGCCAATTGGCACGAGGTCGCCTCGCAACCGAAGGGCCGCATCTACCGTCCGCGCCAGATCTACATGGGCGCAGCAAAGCGCGACTACGTGCCGATGGCCGAGCGCTAGTGCGGCTCTCGTCGCGCGGCCAAGCGGGAGGGCGAGCCGCGCGCACAATAAACGAGTCGAAGACTCCACTGCGCGTGGGGCGGTGGCGTGGCGCCACGGGCCATTTGCATTGCGGTTTGTGTGTCGGGCAGAATGCCCGACACACAAACCGCAATGCAGGAAATTCCCCCGATCTCCGATCGGGCAGGAGTTTACTGGTGAACCAACGAAAATCGCCCGAACGGGTTTCCGCTCTTCGTTTGCGCTTTGAGCTTCCTCGCCTGTCGCAACGCGACAGGGGATTTTCATGTAAATTTGCGATTTTGTCTGGGCGCGTAGCGCACGGGCAAAATCGCAAATTAAATGGAAGTGGCGACCCGCCACCGCTGCACGCGTAGTGCCCCAGCTTCAGTCCCGCGCGCAGCGGTGGTCTGGGCGTCCCCGATTAGCGGCGCCAGTCGAAGCGTCGCTTGATTCGCAGGCGTTCGTAGAGTGTATCGGGGACTTCGAGGAGGAAGCGGCTGGGCGTATTCATCATGCCGCCGGGGCCGGGGCGGCTGGCGACCTTGGGGTAGCTGAGGTAGAGCTCGTTTTTCGCGCGGGTGACGGCGACGTAGAACAGCCGTCGCTCTTCCTCGATATCGCCTGCGTCGATAGCGCGGCGGCTGGGGAATTGTCCGTCGGCGAGCCCGATCAGGAAGACGACGTCGTATTCGAGGCCCTTGGCTTGGTGGATGGTGGTGAGCCGGATGGCGGCGGCGGGCTTTTCTGCATCTGTGGCGCTGCGGGCGTCGGCAGTTTCACCATTTAGCAGGACGATCTGGGAGAGAAAGTCGTCCACGGTGTCGAAGCGCGTGGCAAAGGTGGCCAGCGCCTTTAGTTCGTCGAGCCGCTCGGCGTAGTCGGCAAAGGCGCCGCGCAGGTAGTCTCCGTACCAGCCTTCGATGGCGTGTTCGACGGCGAGGGCGGGCGCGCGGCCGTCGCGCAGCTCGGCGGCGACTTCGGCGAGCGAGGCGCAGAAGTGCGGCCACTCTTCGCGGGCGTCTTTGGGGACTTTGCTGAGCACGTCGTCGGTGGCGAGGGCGGCGACGAAGTCGCTTTGCAGGAGCACGGCATGGTCGCGCGCGGCGGCGTGGATTTTTTGCGCGCCTTTTTCGCCGACCTTTGGAAGCAGCGTGGCGATGCGCTGCCAAGCGAGCGTGTCGGTGGGGTTGTAGATGAAGCGCAGCAGGGCGACGAGGTCGCGGATGTGCTGGCGCTCGAAGAACTTTACCCCGCTGGTAATTTGGTAGGGGAGGCCGGTGCGGGCGAGCGCGAGCTGCATTTCGAGCGCCAGAAAGTGCGAGCGGTAGAGGATGGCGATCTCGCTGGCGGAGACGCCTTCGTCCTCGATGAGGGCGCGGATGCGTTTGAGGACAAACTCGGCCTGCTCGCGATCATCGACGGTTTCGACCAGGTGGGGCTTCTGGTAAGGCGCGCGGGCGGAGCGTAGCTCCTTGTCGAAGTGGCGCCCGAGAGGCTGGGCCTGGAGGACGGCGTTGGCGTAGGCGAGGATGTCAGGCGTGGAGCGGTAGTTGGTCTCGATGCGGTGGATGGCGGTGTCGGGGTGCCGGTCGGGGAAGCGCATGATATTCTCAAAATCCGCGCCGCGCCACGAGTAGATGCACTGGGCGTCGTCGCCTACGGCGGTGATGCAGTGGTGCGGGGCGAGCTTGTCGACGATCTGCGCCTGCAGGGTGTTGGTGTCCTGGTACTCGTCGACGAGGAGGTAGCGGAAGCGCTGGGCGAAGTAGTCGGCGACTGTTTGGCTCTCGCTGAGCAGCCGCAGCCACAGCTCCAGCAGGTCATCGTAGTCGACGACGGCTTGCTCGCGCTTGGCCTTTTCGTAGCTCGCGGCGAAGTCGTCCAGGCGGTGTTCGATCTCGCTGTGCTGGGGGAAGTTTTTGCGGACGGTGGTAGCGATGGATTGCTGGGTATTGCGCGCGAGCGAGAGGATGCTGAAGAGGGGGCCGGGCCGCGGGTAGGTTTTGTTTTTAAAGAAAGTCTTATCGCAGTCTTCGACGCAGCGTTTGAGCAGTGTCTCCGATTCGTCGGCGTCGAGGATTGTAAAGCCGCGCGCGAGCCCGATCTGGTCGCCGTAGAGCCGCAGCGCGCGATTTCCCAGCGAGTGAAAGGTGCCGCCCCAGAAGCGGCGCGGCCCGATCCCCGTAAGCTCTTCCACGCGGTGGAGCATCTCGTTGGCGGCCTTGTTGGTGAAGGTGAGGAGCAGGATCTCGCCCGGCGGCACGCCTCGCGAGATGAGCCAGGCGACGCGGTACGTGAGCGTGCGTGTCTTGCCCGAGCCCGCGCCGGCGAGGACGAGCAGGGGGGCGGCTGGGGCGGTGACGGCGTCGTATTGCTCGTCGTTTAGCGCCGCGCGAAAATCGATCGGCACGGGCGCGTAAGGATCGGCAAGGTCAGTCGCAAAAGAGGAGGCGTCGTGTGGCGCAGAATCCATTACCCGCGATCAGGCGCGAACTGCGTCCAAGGGGCGAGAGTCTTTGTACCAGCCGTGTCAGCTAAGTGCGGAGCTACGCGTGCGCGCGGGACGGCCCTACGCGGGCGGCGGCAGGCGGTGCCTGCACCCATTTACTGTGCGGCTTGCGTGCCGTGCGTTCCGCACGCCGAGCAAGCCGCACAGTAGAAAGGGCCCAACGAAGGTCGGGAATGCTCATTCAAAATTGGGAGTAGCACATGGGATGAAGTCCACGGGACGGCGCACCAACGAATGCGCCGCAAAGCAAAACGGTCGAAGCCCGCGCCCAAACGGGTTTCCGCTTCATCCACGCACGGGCTGACGAGCCGCCAACGAGCGGCTCGCCAAATGGAACGGTCGAAGACCGTGGCGCGCCGCCCTCCCGCGCTCCCGCCTCCACGCGTAGTAGCGCTTGGCCGCAGCCAGCTTTTACAGCAGGGCGAGGTCGTTGCGGTGGATGACTTCGTGGCGGCGACGCTTGGGGTGCAGCGCTTTGACGGCGGCGCCCTTTAGTCCGGCGAGCGCGGAAATGTCGGCAGAGGAGTAACCGGTCTTTCCGTGGGCGATCAGGGTGCCGTCGGGCGCGGCGACGTCGACGATGTCGCCCGCCTCAAACCTGCCGCTGGCGTGCGTCACACCGACGGCGAGCAGGCTGCGGCCTTGCTCGCGCAGGACGGGAACGGCGCAGGCGTTGATGTGGATCGTGCCGGTGGGGCGCTGGAAGTGCAGCAGCCAGCGTTTCTTTGCGTCGAGGGGCAGGCCGTGTGGCGCGAAAAAGGTGCCCGGGCCTTCGCCGCGCAGGAGCCGCGCGATGATGTCGGGCTCGGCCCCGCTGGCGATGAAGACGCTGCAACCGGCGCGCAGGGCGAGCTTGGCGGCGGAGAGTTTGGAGACCATGCCGCCGACTGCGGTCTCGCTGGCTGTGCCGCGTGCCATGGCTTCGATCTGGGGCGTGATTTTTGGGACGAAGGGGACGATCTCGCCGGTGCCGTCGAGGTCGATCAGGCCGGGCGCGGTCGAGAGGATGAAGAGGTGCTGTGCGTGGACGAGGCTGGCGACCATGGCCGAGAGCGTGTCGTTGTCGCCGAAGCGCAGCAGCGCTTCGATCTCGGCGGCGCTGACGGTGTCGTTTTCGTTGATCACGGGCACGACGCCGTAGGCGATGAGGGACTCGAGGGTGGCCTTTGCGGCGAGGTGGCGTGTGCGGTTGCGCAGGTCTTCGTGGGTGAGCAGGACTTGCGCTACGGTGATGCCGTGCGCGGCAAAGTGGCTTTGCCACATCTGCATGAGCAGCCCCTGGCCGATGGCCGCACAGGCTTGTTTTTTGACGACGTCGCTCGGGCGGCGCTTGAGGCCGAGCCGCCCCATGCCGAGCGCGATCGAGCCGGAGGAGACGAGGAGCACTTGCGTGCCGCTTGCGCGCAGGCGGGCGACCTGCTCGCAGATGGCGGCGATCCGCTCGGCGTCGAACTCGCCAATGCCGCGGGTGAGGACGCCTGTCCCGAGTTTGATCACGGCGCGCGCGGGCGGGCCACTGGCTCGTTTGGAGGTGCTGGGGCCGCTGCTGGGCGTGGCCTGGCCGGAAGCGTTGTGTATGGCGCGGGTTTTCAACGCGGGGCGGAAGGGAGTTGGGAGTGTCAGGAAACGAGGTCGCCGTGGGTTAAATTACGCGGGGCGGAGATTTTTTGTGCGGGTGCGCGGTGGGCGGCCCGCCGCTCGCGCGCTGGCGGTCACTCAAGGCGATCAAACCGCGAAAAGCTCTTTCTCCTTATGCTCCAGGTGCTGGTTGATCTCCTTGATCGCGTTGTCGGTGAGCGTCTGCGCTTCCTTCTCGTGGCGCTTGCGCTCGTCTTCGGAGAGGGCGGCGTCTTTTTTGAGTGCGTCCATCGTGTCGCGGCGGACGTTGCGGACTTGTACGCGACCTTCTTCGGCGAGCTTGTGGGCGACTTTGGCGAACTCCTGGCGGCGCTCGCGGCTCATTTCGGGCAAGGGGATGCGGAGTGCCTTGCCGTCGATGATCGGGTTAAAGCCGAGGTTCGCCTGCTGGATGGCTTTGGCGATTGGCTGCACGAGCGTCACATCCCAAGGCTGGATCTGGATCATGCGCGCGTCGGGCGTCGAGATGGCGGCGCAGGATTTGAGTGGCTGGGTGGTGCCGTAGGCTTCGACGAGGATCGTCTCGACCATCGTGGGCGTGGCCTTGCCGGTGTGGATGGCGCTAAACTCGTGTAGCGTGTGTTCGATGGCCTTTTGCATGCGGGCCTTCGCGTCGCCGAGGATTGGGTGGTTGCTCATAAAATAGGGAGGGAAGTTGGAGGATGGGGGGAGTTAACGCGTTGGGAAATTGAGTGAGAGGAGGGGAGGCGTGCGAGCGGGCACTTGTGGCGCGTAGGCGGCGGTGCGCGTCCCGGTTGGGGGATATCAAGCGTGGACGAGTGTGCCGATCTTCTCGCCGGCGATGGCTTTGCGGATGGCGTGCTCGTCGCCGAGATCAAAGACGAGGATCGGCACGTTGTTGTCGAGACACAGCGAAAAGGCAGTCGAGTCCATGACGTTGAGCCGCTGCTTGAGCGCGTCGAGGAAGGTCAGCTCCTCGTACTTGACCGCGTCGGGATAGAGGGCGGGGTCCTTGTCGTAGATGCCATCGACCTTGGTCGCCTTCATGATGATGTCGGCGCGCATCTCGCTGGCGCGCAGCGCGGCGGTCGTGTCGGTCGAGAAATAGGGGTTGCCCGTGCCGGCGACGAAGATCACCACGCGGCCCTTTTCGAGGTGGCGCACGGCGCGGCGCAAGATGAACGGCTCGCCGATCTGGTTCATCGGGATGGCACTCTGCACACGCGTGGTGACACCCAGTTTTTCGAGACAATCCATGATCGCCAGCCCGTTGATCACGGTGGCGAGCATCCCCATGTAGTCGCCCGTGGTGCGGTCCACGCCATGCTTGGAGCCCTGGAGCCCTCGGAAGATATTTCCCCCGCCGATGATCACGCAGACCTGCACGCCCAGATCGTGGATCTCCTTCACCTGGTTGCAGATGGCGTGGAGGGTCGGCGCGTCGATCGGGTCGCCGCTCTTGCCGCCGCGCAGCACCTCGCCGCTGAGCTTTAGGACAATCCGTTTATACTTCACTGCGCTGGAGGAGGCTTGGGGCGGCGTGTCATTTGCGTCATTCATTGGGCGCGCAGCGAAGGAGAATGACAAACGCGCGTCAACGCGGTCGTTTGGTGGCCCGGCTGATTCTGGGACGAAGTCGTCGCGGCGAGGCGCGCGCGTGGCGCATGCGGGTGGGTAGTGGCGGTGAGGCGCCTGCGCGGTGGAGGAACGCGCCGCGTACAATCGGCTGGCGGCAGGCGTCACTGGTGACATGCGTGCGGGGGAGGATTGTTGATTTGCGATGCCGTGGGGAGAAGAGCCGGAGAAGTGAGCTCAGAGGCGCTGCCGCGGGCTGGTCGCTGGGGGCAAAGGGGGGTGGGAGATGATGTGCCGAGCTAAGTGTTGGTCCGGCCGTCGCAACTCGGTTTTGCGAGATGCTCAAGGGATGAGAAACGGAGGCGCTGAGAGGTTTCTCGGGCGCGGTGGTGGGAAAATGGGGGAATTGTAGGAAAAAGCTTGCACTGAGAGCGCCCAAGCTCATGACGACTGGCTCAGCTTCCACCCCGTTACCCCGACACCCAAACCATGCCCCCTGTTTGGACAACTCTATTGAGTCGTTCTTTGTGCGTATATTTCGCGCATTTGGCGGGGTTGTGCGTAGCTGGCAAGAGGGGCGCTTCCTCACTAACGCCTGAACTCGCTGTCGAGCTGTCGAGCTGTCGAGCTGTCGAGCTGTCGAGCTGTCGAGCTGTCGAGCTGTCGAGCTGTCGAGCTGATTTTGGCGCACGAGTGCGCCTGTCAAGCCTTTTATTTAGAGCGGGTTGCGGAGTTTTACCTCGGCTGCCTGTCTCTCGTACCCGCTTCATTCGCCGGACTGTTTAGGCGAGTAGCGGGCTTTTTTGCGCTTTCCCTGAACCGCCCTGCTTAAACAGGGCGCCCTGTCATAACCATAACCCCAAACCTAAAAAGCATATGAAACTGCAAGCTTGGCTTGTGCCTACATTACTTGCTTTTGGCGTGCCGCTGGCAACCCACGCCCAAAGCAGCCCCGGTCGCCCCCTTGCCGACCAAGTTGACGATGGCGAAACCGTCTATCTCTCGCCCTTCGAGGTCTCCTCTGATCGGGTAAATGGTTATCGAATGACGGAGACCGCATCCACTCGCATTCGTAGGGATTTGCTAGAAACTCCAACCTCGATTCAATTGGTCACAAGTGAGTTTATGGATGATATCGGAGCGGGTTCAATCCTTGACGCGACTCAATATTTATCGGGTGTCAGTGTTCCTATTCTTGGTGGGGTTGGTGGTATCCAAGAGCGCCAGGTGGTCCGAGGTTTTAGCTCATATGGAGCAGGGCTTGATGGCTTTCGTTTGCGAGTGGGGGGGGCTTCATTCGATCCGTATCTCATTGATCGAGTCGAAATTATTAAGGGGCCAAATCCGATTCTTTCTCCTGGTGGGACGACTCCTGGAGGGATTGGTACCATGACTACAAAATCGCCTCAATTCAAATCGGCCAACCTGCTCAGGGTTGAAGTGGCCGATCAGTACTTTGGGGACAAAATGGTCTTTGACTCGACAGGTGCGATAGCTGGCTCTGAGCGTTTTGCCTATCGCCTTATCGGTACCTATCGAGATGCGAAATCTTATGTTCCGGGGCGGGTTGCTCTAAAAAGCATCAATCCTATGCTTACGTGGAAGATCTCGGAGAAATCACAACTCAAGCTTAAGGGTTTTTTGAGCGATTGGAAGCAAACTGGTGCCCACGCACAGGGGAATGCCCTCTATATTCGTGACGACTTTCCCTACGGTACTGGTGCCACTGTTTCAAAGTCGGACATCAAGCCAGGCTATGAACCCTTTGGGGCGAATGGCAGAGTTGACTGGACACAGCGTTTTGAAAAATTGCGACGTTTCAGTGCCGTGTTTACGACTGAATTAACGGATCAATTGAACCTACGACTTGCGGTGCTCCGTGAGGCTACTCGTGCCCAGAGTAACGACTGGAATGGTGTGTCTATTCAGAGAGCTTCTCATCTGCGCGTAGACCCAAACACTGGCAGGGATACACCTACTTTAAGTTGGGCTCTTAAGGATCCTGACCAACCTTGGGATGCGCAGACCAATCCTTACGAATCGACTCCGATCCCCCCCGGTTCGGATATAACCAAGGTTGAGCTTGCCTGGGATCCTCCGGGACCGACCTATAACTGGATCCCTATCATGCATTATCAGGCAGATTTGTCAGGGAAGTTTGACTTCGGTGCTTCGTCGGGTGAGCCCCTGCTCACTTTACACGCTGTCACTGGTACCTATATTAAATCGACAGATAGATACAGCTGGAAAAGCTATCCGGGTGTGTACGAGGATATTACTGATATTTACGATAAGACTCAGCCCTTTTTGCCTAACGCACCCAGGCCTATATGGATTCCCGGCCCTCGCGATGCAAATGGGGAGGGAAAGGACTTGCAGAATAAGGATATACAATATTATATCCATACTCAGGTTGATACTTTCAGGAAGCGCCTTATTCTGACAGGGGGAGGGGTGTACCAGAAGCGGGTCAGGGAGAATGTTAATTATACTAGAAATAGTCATTCCTATGATAGCCGGTCCAAGGTTATACCCTCTGCTGCTATCCTTTTTAGGGTTATGTCGAATGCGTCTGTTTATGTTGCTTATTCACAGGATGCCAATGCAGCGAGTTATTACCCCGGCGGTGGTCTCCCCAACGAGGATGTCTGGCAAGAGGGTGAGCAAGGGGAGGTAGGTATTAAGATGGACTTCTTCAATAGGAGGCTCTCCATTTCTGTTTCGTATTTCGACATTGAGCAGAATAATCAACCTGTGACAGATCCACGAGATATTGAAGCGAGACGAGGAGGAACGGATAGGATCTATCCTCAACTGCTGAATGAGATGACCAATGAAGGTTTTGAGTTTGATATATCGGGTCAAATTACACCTAACCTGAGTGTCTTGGGTAGCGCTACGAAGCAAAAGAAACGAAACCAGGTTGGGTTCAGAGAAGCGAATACGCCTGATACGATGTATAATGGATTCATTCGCTATGGTTTTTCCAGCGGTGCGCTGGATGGGCTGAGTGTTAACTTAGGGTTTAACCATGCAGGGAAAGCGGCTGGAAATAATCCTAATGTTAACCCTACAGTGCTAGGGGTACCCCATCAGTACATGCATTTTCTACCCGCCCGTACCATTTTTAATGCCGGGGCAAGTTATAAATGGGGTGATGTCAGCTTTCAGTTGAATATTGATAACCTGTTGGATGAGGACAAGCCAATGAATTCGCAGGGGCGTCATGACATGGCTCTTGTGCCGCCTCGGAATATCCGGCTGACGACGACTTATAGGTTTTAAGAGCTAGTAGCTTGATTAAGCTGTTTTTGATACTTGGCGGGCTGCTCTTCGGGGTGGCCCGCCTTTTTTGTCCGGTCTGGTTTGGAGGCTTGGGAGGGCTGGAGCTGGGGAGAATTGGCGGCGCATTGTAATTCCCGGGGGGCACTTGGTGCTGCTGGGGCGATTTTTTGAGGAGGGGAGACATGGCGGTTGATTGTTGGTGGGGAGAGGGGCAGTGTTTGCGGGAACGACGATGCGCAGGCGTACGGTATTTTTTTTCTCTCTCGGGTTTGGCTTTTTTTCGGCTGTGGTGGGGCGTGCGCAGGAGCCGTTGAGCTCGCCTGCACCGCTGATGGGCGGGGGGGGCGCTGAGAGTAGGGCGATTGCGGCTGGGGAAAATGGGGTGGGGGCTGCGGAACAGGTGGCCGCCGCGCGGCCAAGGGCATTGAGTGAGGGGGAGCTGGCATTGCGTCGGGACGCAGCGCAACGGGCGGTGGCTCTGGGCTTTCCCTCGACGGCGGTTTTGCTCTATCGCGATTTACTTGAGCGTGGCAGCGCGGGCACCGCTTCGGAGAACTCGGGGGCTGGTGGCGGGCACCCCGATGGAACGACGGCGGCGAGCGAAGGCGGCGGGAGTCCCGATGCGGCTGCGCTCGCGGGTGGGAATGACGCGGTGGGCGCGCGGCTGAGGTTGGCGTTGGGGAGCGCGCTGATGGATGACGGGCGTTTCGCGGAGGCGTGGGCGGTGTTGGGCGAAATCCCGGTGGCTTTGCGCGGGGCGGAGTGGCAGTTGCGGGCGGGGCTTGTTGCGGCGGCGCAGCGCGATTTTGAGGAGGCGCGGCGGGTGGTCGCGCATTTGCCGGAGAGCGCGCTACCGGAGGCGGATCGTGCGTGGCTGCTATTTTTGCAGGGAGTCTTGGCAGATGTGCGTGGGGCCGCGGGAGCGGCGCGCGACTTTTTTGAGCGCGCAGAGGCTGCTGCGTCTTCTCCACAGGCGCAGGCGCGTTTCGCGTTGGCGCGGGCGCGTGCCTTGCTGCGCGTGGGTGAGGTGACAGAGGCTGCGGCGGCTGAGGCACGGCGCAATATGGAGCGGCTGCGCGGTCGCGCGGCGGGCGTGCATTTCGTGCGCACTTATGCGGCGATGCTCGACGCGCTGGGGCGCAAGGCGGAGGCGGTGTCGCTTTTGCAGCAGCAGTCGTTGAGCTTGCCGGCGGCGCTGCGTGGCGAGCGTGACGACCTCCAGTTGTTACTCGGCTTGATCGGCGGTGCGGGCTCGGGGCCGGGGCGTGTGGCGTTGCGCAACCTGGTCGCCAACGGGCTGGATCCGCTCAAGCAGCGTGCGGCGTTGCAGTTGCTTGCCCAAGCTTCGGCCAGCGAAGGCGCGGGCGGTATGGGCGGCAGCGGGCAGTTTCAGCGCGATCTGGATCAATTGATTGAGCGCGTGCCGGAGCATCCGGTTCTGGACGATTTGCTGCTGGTGCGGGCGCAGCTTGCGTTGACGGCAAAAGACTATGCGCGTGCGGAGCGCGATGCGCGTGCGCTGCTGGAAAAGTTCCCGGGCTCGCAGCGCAAGGCGGAGGCCTACGGTGTCCTCGTGGGCTGCGCGTGGGAGCAGTTGCGCTATCGGGCTGCGGCGGATTTTGCGGCCAAGGCACGGGATGAATTGTCGGGCGAATCGGCGGCGGCGAGTCGCAGGGACTTGGGCGTACTGGTGGCCGAGGCGTGGTTTCGGGCGCGGGATTATCCGAACGCGGCGGACGCGTATGCGGCGGTTTTGCGCGAGCTGCCCCCTAGCGCGGCGGCAGGTGCGCTGATGTTTCAACGGGTGTTGGCCGAGGTCGAGGCGGGGCGGCTGGAGCGCGCGGCTGAGGTGCTCGACGAGCTGGGGGCAGATCCGCGCTTCGATGTGCTGAACCGCTGGCAGGCGGAGTGGAACTTGGCGCGTGCGCTCCAGCGTGCGGGAAGGATGCGCGAGGCGTATGCGCGGGTGAGCCAATTGGTCGGCGGGCCGGGCGAGGGTCGCGGGGAGGGGGGCGAGGTGGGGCCGGCTAACGTTGGCGAGGCAGCGGCCCCGACGGTGGCTGCGCTTGAGCCGCGCAATCCGCCCGCCGGCTTGCGCGCGTTGCCCGCAGAGTTGCAGGCGCGGATGCTGTGGTTGCAGGCGCGGCTGTCGTTGCAGGCGGGGGAGCCGGAGCAGACCTTGCAGTTGGTGGAGGCGTTGCTCGGGGCGATACCGGAGGGCGTGGGCGAGGGGCTCGCGCGTGAGCTGCGCAGCTCGTGCGCGCTGCTAAAGGCGGAGACGTTATTCAGCCTCGGGCGGCGCGCGGATGCGGTGGAGCTGCTCCAGCAGGTGCGCACGGAATTCTCGCGCTCGAATGCGGCGGTCTACTCGCTGATCGTCGAGGCGGGCTACTATGCGGGGCAGGGGCAGACGGTGGAGGCGCAGCAGCTCTACACCAAGCTGGCGGACGATTTCCCCGACAACGCGGTCTACGCGCCGTATGCGCGGTACCAGGCCGCGCTACAGGCCGAGCGGCGCGGGCAGGACGCAAACCTTGAGGAAGCGAACAAGCTGATTGAGCAGATGGTGACGCGCTATCCGAACAGCCCGCTGGTGTTTTACGCGCGGCTCAAGCAGGGCGACCTGTTGCGCAAGCTAAACCAGTTTCCGCAGGCGCAGCAGGTGTACGAGTCGCTGGTGAATAATTACCCGACGCATGCGGATGTGCTCCTGGCGCAGCTCGCGCTGGCGGAGTGCCACAACGCGCAGTCGATGAGCGACCCTGCGCATGCGGATCGCGCGCTCGTGCTCTTCGAGCAGTTGCGCGATCGGGTGGATGCGCCGGTGGATGTGCGGGTCGAGGCGGGGTTAAACCTCGGGTACTTGCTGCTGCGCGGCGGGCAGGCCGAGCAGGCCGAGGCCGTGTGGTGGCGCGATGTGGTCAACGCCTTCCTCCTCGACGAGCCGGCTGCTGCGCGGCTGGGCCCCCGGGGGCGCTACTGGATGACGCGCACCTTGCTTGAGCTTGGCGGGCTCTACGAGCGGCAGGCGCGGATCGACCAGGCGCGCGAGGCTTGGGAGCTGATTTTAAAAACGGGCCTGCCGGGGGCCGCGTTGGCCGAAGACCGCTTGGCGCGCGGCGGCGGCGCGACGCTGAGCAGCGGTGCCAGTGGTAGCGGCAGCAGTGGCTGATGGGCGCGGGCGCCAGATTTTGGGCGGTGGGCGGCAAGCGACCTGCGCGCTTTAACTTCTCCTCCAAAGCTTGGCTGAAAAGCAGACTTTGCCCTTAACGCGCCGCCTTTTTTGCCCGAGCCTCCCGCTCCTCCCGTCCAGCCCGCCCTTCTTTTTTCCAAAAAAACACGATGTCGTTCACTGACTTTAGTCTCTTCGCGCGCGGCGGCCCCATGATGTGGGTGCTGCTGATCCTCGGGTTCCTTTGCCTGGTGTTATTTGTGGAGCGGGTGTTTTACCTGCACCGGGGGCAGATCAGGGCAGCGGAGTTTCTGGGCGGCATCAAAAACATCCTCGCCAAGCGGCGGATCGTCGAAGCGCTAACCGTATGCGAGGAGACGCCCGGGCCGGTCGCTGCGGTGGTCAAGGCGGCGCTGCTCCACGCCGAGGAGGGCGCGGAGCGCTTGCGCTTCGAGGTGCAAGAAGCCGCCGTCATCGAGCTGCCCGCGCTGGAGCGGCGGCTCGGCTCCATCGCTGCGATTGCGCAAGTGGCCCCGCTGGTCGGGCTGCTCGGCACGGTGCTGGGGATGGCGACCACGTTTCATGCCTTCGAGCTCGACTACGCGACGGCGAGTGCGCTTTCCGAAGGCATGTGGCAAGCGCTGCTCTGCGCGGTGGGCGGGCTCTTGCTGGCGATTCCGGCGAACCTCGCGCAGCACTTTCTGGCGGGGCGGGTGCGGGCGATCGTGCGCGACATTGAGTGGGCGGGAAACGAGATCATGCGCTACCTGCTCACTGATTATCAAAAAGGCGCTGCGCCTGGCGGCGGCGGCGTTGGAGCGTTGGCGGGAGCTGCCATTAACGGCGCTGCGTCGCGCGACCTCGCGCCGCCGTCTCCGCCAGTAAACGCCGCCGCCACTGCTGCGGGCTCCGCGGCACAAGAGGAGGGGCGGGAGGGCGCGGCGTCATGATCACACGACCGCTCGACCTCGTTTCAAAACTGCGGGCCGCGCCGCCTCGCGGCTTTGACGCTTTGTTTTGGGTCAACGTGGGCCTGTTGGGCTTGTTCTTCGGGATCTTCGGTTCGCGCTTTGTTTTGGCTCCGGGGCTCGGTGTGGATTTTGACTTGCCCGAAATCGGTGGCGCGCGCGCCGCCGCAGTGCGCACGACTCACGTGATCAGCATGGCCCATTCGGGACTCATCTTTACTGACGATGGTGCGCTGGGCCTGGAGCAGCTCGGCGCCTGGCTTGCCACTCAACAGGCACGCTGGCGCGAAGCGGCCAATGCGGGTCACCCTGCCGCCGAGCGCAGCGCACCAATCGAAGCCGTGCTCCTGATTCGGGCGAGTGCGTCGATCCCGGTGGCGGATCTGGCGGCGGTCACCAGCACTGCACAGTCGCTTGGGTTTCGTGTGCAAATCGCCGCGCTGGAGCCCTCCGGCTCGGCAACGGGAGAGGGGACTGCCGAATGAATGGAGGCTCCGGTCAACGCAGGGCAGATCCTCGCCGGACGTGGTTGCTGGCGGTGGGCGTGGCGGCGCTGGCCCTGCTGTTTCTGCTCGGGCTGTTCGCTGTTAATGTAGGCGACGGCGAGGCCGTAGGAACAAGTGCCCGCGGGGAGCCGCTCGAAAAGCTGCCTGCCTCGGGTGCCGCTCAGGCCAGGACGGTCGGCCTGCGGCAGATCAAGCGGCAAGTGCCCGGCGAGGCCGACTTGGTGGCGGCCGAAGCGCTTTTCTTTGATCCCAGCCCGCTGTTCTTGCCGACGCCGTGGAATGCGGGGCAGGCGCGTTTGCCGGAGCTGCTTTTGCAAGAAGTCGAAGAGCTGTTTGGCGACTACGCGGCGCAGCTACATTTTGCGCGCGAAGGCGTGGGGGCCGATCTGCCGGGAAACGCGGACGCGACGGCGGCGCGCTCCCTTGCTCTCGGGCTTACTGCGGGTGAGGAAGGCGCGCGGCTGCTGGCCCTCGGTCGCCGTGGACAGGAGCCCCCGCGCTTGTCTGCGCGCGCAGGCCGCGTCGAGGTGATCTCTCCCCAGCGCGCCGAGCCAGTGATAACGGCCGAGCTCCGCGAGCTGGGCGCAGCCGCCGCTGCCGCAGGGAACTGGCGGCCGCTGGAGCTCGCGGCACTGGTCAACGAAGTGGGCCTGGTCGGCGGCGTGCAGCTTGTGCAAAGCTCGGGCGTGGAGGCGGTGGACGAGTTTTTTCGCGACTATGTCGTGCGGCGACTGCACTTGGGCGAGCGAGTCGAGCCCGGGCTATACCGGATTTTGATCGGCCCGTAGTTTTTGTGGCAAATGGCACGAATTTGCCGTTGACGGCAGAAAACGCGCCGCGCAGCGTCACCGTTCACTTTGTTTTTTGACCCTCCCTAGGTCTGCCCAGATAGCTCAGTTGGCAGAGCACGTCCTTGGTAAGGACGAGGTCGCCGGTTCAAATCCGGTTCTGGGCTCCAGGTCAACGTCGCATGGCTTCAGCGACGCAAAAATCCCGAGGTCAAAACCAGTTCAACACACAGTCTCAACTCACATGGCTAAAGGCACATTCGAACGCACCAAACCGCACGTCAACGTGGGCACTATCGGCCACGTCGACCACGGTAAAACCACCACGACGACCGCTATCCTCGCCGTTCAGGCGCGCAAGGGGCTCGCCGAGGTCAAGACCTATGCGGACATCGCAAAAGGCGGCACCGTCCGCGACGCTTCAAAGATCGTGACGATCTCGGTGGCGCACGTGGAGTACGAGACCGAGAACCGCCACTACGCGCACGTCGACTGTCCGGGCCACGCTGACTTTGTTAAGAACATGATCACGGGTGCGGCGCAGATGGACGGGGCGATCCTCGTCGTCTCGGCGGCTGACGGCCCGATGCCCCAGACCCGCGAGCACATCCTCCTCGCCCGCCAGGTCGGCGTGCCGAAGCTGGTCGTCTTCCTCAACAAGGTGGACTTGATCGACGACGCCGAGCTCCTGGAGCTGGTCGAGATGGAGATCCGCGAGCTGCTCTCCAAGTACCAGTTTGACGGCGATAACGCCGTAATCGTCCGCGGCTCGGCCACGGCCGCCCTCGAAGGCACGCCTGAGGGCGAGGCCGCGATCACCGCGCTCATGGACGCCATCGACAAGGAGATCCCCGAGCCGGCGCGCGAGATGGACAAACCCTTCCTGATGTCCGTCGAGGACGTGTTCTCGATCACCGGTCGCGGCACGGTCGCCACCGGCCGTGTGGAGCGCGGTGTCGTCAAGGTGAACGACAACGTCGAGATCGTCGGTCTGCGCGACACGCAGAGCACCGTCGTTACCGGCATCGAGATGTTCCGCAAGCTGCTCGACAGCGGTCAGGCGGGCGACAACGTCGGCATCCTCCTGCGCGGTATTGACAAGGACGGCATCGAGCGCGGCCAGGTGCTCGCCGCTCCGAAGTCGATCACTCCGCACAAGAAGGCCAAGGCCGAGATCTACGTCCTCTCCAAGGATGAGGGTGGCCGCCACACGCCATTCTTCAACGGATACCGCCCGCAGTTCTACTTCCGCACGACTGACGTGACCGGAGTCGTCAAGCTGCCCGAAGGCGTCGAGATGGTCATGCCGGGTGACAACATCGCCGTCGAGATCGAGTTGATCTCGCCAATCGCGATGGAGAAGACCCAGAAGTTTGCCATCCGCGAAGGCGGTCGCACCATCGGTGCGGGTCGTATCACCGAGATCATCGAGTAACGCGGTCGATCTTTGATAACCACGTGTTTTTAAGCGCCTCGCCGAGGTCTCGATTCGGGGCCTCGGCTTGGTCGTCTAGGCATCAGTTTTTTCACAGGGGTGTAGCTCAATTGGTAGAGTAGCGGTCTCCAAAACCGTCGGTTGGGGGTTCGAGTCCCTCCGCCCCTGCCACTTTCGCAAGTAGGCATAAACAAATGAAAATTTTTAGCAGGACGCGTCTTTTTTTCACCGAGCTGGTGGCCGAGTTGCAGAAGGCTTCCTGGCCGACGAAGGCCGAGCTTCGCGACTACACGGTGGTCGTCATCGTCGCGTCCGTGCTGCTGGGCCTGTTCACGAGCATCAGCGACTTCTCGCTCTACCAATTTGTTGACCTGTTCACCAAGCTGGTGAGCTGAGCGGCGGCGCAGCTTTTCCGGCCCTCTTCAACTCTGCGATCCAGCCCTCTACGTCCGCCATCACAGCCCACCACCGCTCCGTCCGTTTCCTGGCGCAACACTCCCATTTCTTCGTCCGAGTCCGTTTTCCCTTCCCGCATGCCTGCTGAAATCATCGCTCCTCTTAACGCCGAATGGTTTGCCCTGCACACGCTTGCTGGTCAGGAGAACAAGGTAAAAACCTACATCGACAAGTTCAAGGCGGTCGAGGAGCTCGAAGAGTACATTTTTGAAGTTCTGCTGCCGACCGAGACGGTTTCCGAGGGCAAGCACGGCAAGAAAACCACCAAGGTTCGCAAGCTCTACCCGGGCTACGTGTTCATCCATATGCGGCTCTACGACGAAGAGCGCAAGGTGATCAACAAGCCGTGGTACTTCGTAAAAGAGGTAAACGGGGTGATCGGCTTCGTCGGTGGGGAGCGGCCTGCCGCGCTCAAGCAGTCCGACGTCGACGAGATTTTCGCGCGGATCGAAGCCGCCAAGGGCACCGAGGTTCCCAAGGTGCACTACATGGTGGGCGAGGAAGTGCGGATCACCGATGGCGCCTTCACCAACCTCACGGGACGCATCGACGAAATCGATCCCGAGCGCAGCAAACTCAAAATTTCCGTTTCCATTTTTGGCCGGTTCACGCCGGTCGAGCTCGAATATTGGCAGGTGCAGCGCCTTACCGACTAAGGCGTGCCTCTCTCTCTTGCCGCTCCGACTACTACCAACACCGCCAGACCACTCACACTCTCCACATGGCTAAGAAGATCCAAGGCTACATCCGCCTCCAACTGCCCGCTGGTGCGGCCAACCCTGCGCCCCCTGTCGGCCCTGCGCTCGGTGCGCAAGGCGTTAACATCATGGCGTTTTGTAAAGAATTTAACGCCAAGACCAAAGACCAGAACGGGATGATCCTGCCCGTGGTCATCACGGTCTATGCCGACAAGAGCTTCACCTTCATCCTCAAGTCGCCCCCGGCGGCTGTCCTCCTGAAGAAAGCGGCGAACATCGCCTCCGGCTCCGCTGCGCCCAACAAGGACAAGGTGGGCAAGGTCACGCGCGCCCAGCTTGCCGAGATTTACAAAATCAAGGCCAAGGATCTCAACGCCAACGACGAGGAGGCGGGCATCAAGATCATCGCCGGTACGGCCCGCAACATGGGCCTCGAAGTCGTCGACTGAGGCTCACACGCCGAGCCGCACACTGCGCCGTCCCCTTTTGCCGCGCCACTAAACCTGCCGCGCCTTCCCTCTCTCTTTTCGCCGCCCAGTTTTTTTCGGAAAACCCACAACCACAACTCAACGCGGGAGTCCGCCAGTTCGGACGCACGCACCGCAAGGAGTCACCATGGATAAACACAGTAAGCGCTACGTCAGCGGCACACAGGTCGCTGATCTCTCGAAGGAGTACTCGCTGCAAGAGGCAGTCGAGATCCTCGCCAAGTTCCCCAAGACCAAGTTCGACGAGACCATTGAGCTCGCCTTCCGCCTCGGCGTCGACCCGACAGCGGGCGAGCAAATGGTGCGCGGCACGACGCCCTTGCCCAACGGCTCGGGAAAGAGCGTGCGTGTGGCCGTCTTTACCGAAGATCCGGAAGCCGCTCTCGCAGCGGGGGCCGATCACGCCGGACTTCAAGACCTGATGGCAAAAGTCAGCGACGGCTGGCTGGAGTTTGACGTCGCCATCGCCACGACCGAAGCGATGAAGCAGGTGCGCACGCTGGCGCGCGTCCTCGGCCCCAAGGGGCTGATGCCCAACCCGAAGAGCGGCACCGTCACCGACGATATTGCTGGCGGCATCAAGGCGGTGAAGGCTGGTCGCGTGGAGTTCAAGATGGACAAGTCGGGCAACATCGCGCTCGGGCTCGGCAAGCGCTCGTTCACCAACGAGCAGATCCTCGAAAACGCGCGCACCGTGATTGAGGCGATTGGCAAGGCCCGCCCTGCGACCTTCAAAGGCAGCGGTTACATCAAGAGCATAGCGCTCTCCGCGACGATGAGCCCCGGCCTTCGTCTCGCTTCCTCCGAGTTCAACCAATACTGAGAGACGCCACGACCATGAGAGCCGAAAAACAATATCTAGTCGCCGAGGTGGAGACCCACCTCAAGAAGTCGGACTACGTCATCCTGACGAACTTCTCGGGCATCACCGTCTCCGACGTCGCCGAGCTGCGCGCCTCACTCGCCGCAGAGAAGGCGGAGTTCCACGTCGTCAAAAACAGCTCGCTGCGCGTCGCCGCCAAGGGGCTTGGTTTGCCCGACATCGAAGAGTCGCTCAAGGGGCCGACCGCGATTGTCGTCGGTGGGGAAAACTCCGCCGGAGTCGCCAAGGTTTTAAAGAAATTCTTCGAGTCGAAGCAGAAGCTGGAGATCAAGATCGGCGTGATGGAGCAGAAGCTCGTCAGCGCCGCCGAGCTCTCTGCGATTGCCGACTTGCCCTCCTTTGACGCGCTGCGCGCACAGTTCCTCAGCCTGCTCACCAGCAACGCGGCCGCCTTTGTGCGCGTCCTCGACGCCAAGGTCAAAAAGGCTGGGGAGGGCGACGCGCCCGCCGAGGCTCCTGTTCCGGCTGAACCCGCGCCTGCGGCTGCCGAACCCGCGCCTGCCGAGGCCTGAACCAACCTTATTTTTTTAAGAAAACTTTGAGGCGGTGCCGCGTGCGCTCCGGTGCGCTCGGCCTTCCTCCCAAAAAAGAAAACAGGCTAGGGGATACGTCTCTTAAACGCGTCTCAAGTCCCCGAGACCGCTAGCCGTTTCCAGAAAGACAAGATCATGAGCAATATCACCAAAGACCAAGTCATCGAATGGCTCTCCGCGCAGCCCGTCCTGGAGCTCGCCGCCCTCGTTAAAGACCTCGAAGAGAAGTGGGGCGTTTCCGCCGCCGCTGCTGTCGTCGCCGCCGGCCCTGCTGCGGGTGCTGCCGCTGCGCCTGCCGAGGAGAAGACCGAGTTCGACGTCATCCTCGCCGAAGCAGGTGGCAACAAGATCGGCGTCATCAAGGAAGTCCGCGCCATCACTGGTCTGGGCCTCAAAGAGGCCAAGGACCTCGTCGAAGGTGCGCCCAAGCCGATCAAGGAAGGCGCCGCCAAGGAAGAGGCCGAAGAGATCAAGAAGAAGCTCGAAGCGGCTGGCGCCAAGGTCGAGCTCAAGTAAGCCGAGCTTGGCCGAGTTCTTTTCAAAACATCCGCTTTTTACGGGGCAGGCTGCGCGTTATCGCGGCCTGTCCTTTGCCTTTTTCCACATCGCCAGTTTTACCAGAGCGGCGCGGGGCTTCTTTCCAGAGCGGCCTCGCACCGGCGCCGCGCCCGCCGCTCTCCTCCATCGTTGTTTCTAACCGGGTATCCTCTACATGGCCGACCGCACACTCTCTGAACGCATTAACTTCGGCAAGCTTCGCGAAGTCCTCCAGCCGCCGAATCTGATCGAGATTCAGATCACCTCGTACTTGGACTTTTTGCAGAAGGGCGTGCCCGACAAGCAGCGCAAGCCGCAGGGGCTGGAGGCGGTTTTCCGCGAGGTATTCCCGATCGAGTCCTACGACGGCCGGCTCACGCTTGAGTACGTGTCGTACACGCTCGGCGAGCCGAAGAACTCCGAGATCGGCTGCATCCGCGATGGCATCACCTACTCGGTGCCGCTCTACGTGAAGCTGCGGCTGCGCGAGGAAGATTTCATCAAGGACGAGGAAATTTACATGGGAGAAATCCCGATGGTGACCGACCGCGGCTCGTTCATCATCAACGGCGCCGAGCGCGTCGTCGTCTCGCAGCTGCACCGCTCCCCCGGCATTGCCTTTGAGGTCACGCCGCACCCGAACGGCAAGCTGCTGCACTCGTTCCGCATTATCCCCGACCGCGGTACCTGGATGGAGGTGCAGTTCGACAATAGCGACCTGCTCTACGTTTACCTCGACCGCCGCCGCCGCCGCCGCAAGTTCCTCATCACGACCTTGCTGCGCGCAGTCGGCTACTCCAGCGACATCGACATCCTGAACCTCTTTTACGAGATCAAGAGCCTGAAGGTCTCGAAGGCACTGGAGATGGAGAACGTCTCCACGCTCGTCTTGGTCGAAGACGCGATTGACGCGCAAAAGGGCGTCGTCCTCGCCCGCGCCTTCGAGCCGCTGACCAAGCAGATCGTGCGCACTTTCGAGAAGCACGACATCAGCACCATCCGCGTCATTGACACGGCCAACGACGAAGGCGCGATCATCCGCGCGCTGAAGAAAGACCCGACGCGCAACGAGGAGGAAGCGCTCAAGGAAATTTACAAACGCCTGCGCCCCGGCGAGCCGCCGACCACGGCCAACGCCAAGGCACTTCTCAAGCGGCTGTTCTTCGACCCGAAGCGCTACGACCTCGGGCGCGTGGGCCGCTACAAGGTGAACCAAAAGCTCGGCCTGAAGGTGGAGCTCGAGCAGCGCATCCTGGAGTCGGGCGACATCGTCGCGGCGACCAAGTACCTCGTGCGCCTCAAGCGCGGCGAGGGCGTCGTGGATGACATCGACCACCTTGGTTCGCGCCGTGTGCGCACGGTTGGCGAGCTGCTCGCCAACCAATGCCGCCTCGGCCTCAGCCGCACGGAGCGGCTCGTCCGCGAGCGCATGACGATGTACGACCAGAGCGTCGACTCGATCACCCCGCAAAAGCTGATCAACCCGAAGGCGCTGACGACCGTCGTTCGCGATTTCTTCGCGCGCTCGCAGCTCTCGCAGTTCATGGACCAGATCAACCCGCTGGCGGAGGTGACGCACAAGCGCCGCCTCTCCGCGCTCGGGCCCGGCGGTCTGAATCGCGAGCGTGCGGGCTTCGAGGTGCGCGACGTGCACCCCTCGCACTACGGCCGCATTTGCCCGATCGAGACGCCCGAAGGCCCGAACATCGGCCTCATCAACTCGCTCTCGACCTATGCGCGCGTCAACGAGTTTGGCTTTATCGAGACGCCCTACCGCGCCGTCAAAGACGGTCGCGTGACCGACAAAATCGACTACCTGACGGCCGACCAGGAAGAGGCCAAGGTCATCGCGCAGGCCAATGCCGAGATCGACAGCAAGGGCAACTTCGTCGGCAAGGTTACCGTGCGTAAGGACGGCGAGTTCCTCGAAGTCTCCGCCTCCGAGGTCGACTACATGGACGTCTCGCCCAAGCAGGTGATCTCGATTGCCGCGGGGATGATTCCCTTCCTCGAGCACGACGATGCGAACCGCGCGCTCATGGGTGCGAACATGCAACGCCAGGGCGTGCCACTGCTTCAGGCCGAGTCGCCTTTTGTGGGCACGGGCATTGAGGAGCGCGTCGCGCGCGACTCCAAGATCGTCGTCGTAGCGGAGGCCGCAGGCGTCGTCGCCTCTGTCGATGCGAACCGCATCGTCATTACGCCTGACGGAGAGTTGCCGCGCACGCTGAAGACCGACGCGAAGAACGGCGTTTACGTCTACGAGCTGCGCAAGTTCATGCGCTCCAACGCGGGCACCTGCTTTAACCAGAAGCCGCTCGTCAAGCTCGGCCAGAAGGTGAAGGCCGACCAGATCATCGCCGACGGGCCTTCGACCGAAAAAGGAGAGATCGCGCTCGGGCGCAACGTGCTCGTGGCCTTCATGCCGTGGAATGGCTACAACTTTGAAGACGCGATTCTGATCTCCGAGAAAGTCCTCAAGGAGGACATCTTTACCTCGATCCACATTCAGGAATTCGAGGTGGCGGCCCGCGACACCAAGCTCGGGCCCGAGGAAATCACGCGCGACATCCCCAACGTCGGCGAAGAAGCGCTCAAGAATCTGGACCACAACGGCGTCATCCGCATCGGGGCCGAGGTGAAGCCTGGCGACATCCTCGTCGGCAAGATCACGCCCAAGTCGGAAACCGAGCTCGCGCCCGAAGAAAAACTTCTGCGCGCCATCTTCGGTGAGAAGGCAGCCGATGTGAAGGACACTTCGCTCGTCGTGCCTTCCGGCGCAGCGGGCATCGTGATGGACGTAAAAGTCTCTTCGCGCATCGACAACGAGATCGACCGGCTCTCGCCTTCCGACCGCCGCCGTCAGGTGAAGCAGATCCAGGAGGAGTTCAAGACGCAGATGGACAAGCTGCGCGAGGGCCTCACCGAGGCGCTCTCCAACATCCTCCTCGGCGAAAAAATCCCGCTCGACGTCAGCAATGGCGACACCGGCGAGATCATCATCCCGGCCAACCGCAAGATCACCAAGACGCTCCTGCGCAAGCTCGCCGCCGTCTCCAAGCATGTGGAGATCGACCCTTCGCCGGTGCGGATCAAGATCATGGAGATCATCGGTACTTTCCAGACCAAGTTCGACGAGCTGGAGAGCGACCGCGACCGCAAGGTCGCCTCGATCGAGGCAGGCGAGGGCGATGGCACCGGCAGCATCAAGCAGGTCAAGGTCTACATCGCCACCAAGCACAAGCTGGAGGTCGGCGACAAGATGGCCGGTCGCCACGGGAACAAGGGCGTGGTCGCCAAGATCGTACCCGAAGAGGACATGCCCTTCTTGCCCGATGGCACTCCGGTGCAAATCTGCCTCAACCCGCTCGGCGTGCCTTCGCGCATGAACGTCGGTCAGGTACTTGAGACTCACCTCGGCTGGGCTTGCAAAAAGCTCGGCATCAAGGTGGCGACTCCGGTCTTCGACGGCATCCCCGAAAAGCGCGTTCGCGAGTACCTCAAGGAGGCGGGCCTGCCGTCCTCCAGCAAGAGTGTCCTCTACGACGGGCGCACGGGCGAGCAGATCGACCAGCAGGTCGTGGTCGGCTACATCTACATGATGAAGCTGAACCACCTCGTCTCGCACAAGATCCACGCTCGCGCGGTCGGCCCCTACTCGCTGGTCACGCAGCAGCCGCTCGGCGGCAAGGCCCAGTACGGCGGCCAGCGTTACGGAGAGATGGAGGTCTGGGCACTCGAAGCCTACGGTGCGGCGCACACGCTCCAGGAGCTGCTCACCGTCAAGTCCGACGATGTGCAGGGCCGCACCAAGATCTACGAGTCGCTCGTCAAGGGCGACAACACCTTGCAGGCTGGCACGCCCGAGTCCTTCAACGTCTTGATCAAGGAAATCCAGTCCCTCGGTCTGGATATCAAGCTCAACAAACGCGATTCGCTGGGCTTTGGCACCTGAGCCACGGTGCCGTGCCCGCCCGGAAAAAAAACGCCCGCCTTCTACAAGGCCCAAGAACCAGCCGCCCTCCCGCCTCCACGCGCTAACCTATTACGACGACAGGAACAGCATCCATGAGCATTCAACCTTCTGAAACCCTCGGCGCCCACACGCATTCGCATGCCCACGCCGAGGCCCACGCGGCCATCGGCGAAACCGCCAGCCCCTTCGATTGCGTCTCGATCACCGTCGCCTCGCCCGAAGTCATCCGCAAGTGGTCGCGCGGCGAGGTGAAGAACCCCGAGACGATCAACTACCGCACCTTCAAGCCCGAGCCCGGCGGCTTGTTTTGCCAAAAGATTTTCGGGCCCGTGCGCGACTACGAGTGCGCTTGCGGAAAGTACAAGCGCATCAAGTACAAGGACGTCGTCTGTGATCGTTGCGGCACGGAGGTCACCGTCGCCCGCGTGCGCCGCGAGCGCATGGGGCACATCGAGCTGGCCGTTCCGGTCACGCACATCTGGTTCTTGAAGAGCATGCCCAGCCGCCTCGGCCTCATGCTCGACATGACTGCACGCGCGCTGGAGCGCGTGATCTACTACGAGAACTACATGGTGATCGACCCGGGCAAGACGCCGCTCGAGCCGCACCAGCTCCTCACCGACACCGAGTACCGCCAGGCGCTCGACGAGTACGGTGACGATTCCTTCGTGGCCAAGATGGGCGCCGAGGCCGTGCGCGATGCGCTCGCCCGCGTCGATATGGAGGCGGTCGTTGCCGAGCTCCACGAGCAGATGCGCGCGACCCGCTCGAAGCAGATCAAGAAGAAGCTCTCCAAGCGCCTCAAGGTCATCCAGGGCTTCATCCAGTCGAAGTCGCGGCCCGAGTGGATGGTGCTCGAAGTGCTGCCCGTCATCCCGCCCGACCTGCGCCCCGTGGTGCCGCTTGAAGGCGGCCGCTTCGCGACCTCCGACCTCAACGACTTGTACCGCCGCGTCATCAACCGCAACAACCGCTTGCGCAACCTGATGCAGCTCAAGACGCCCGACGTCATCATCCACAACGAGAAGCGGATGCTCCAGGAGGCGGTCGACGCGCTCTTCGACAACGGCCGCCACGGCCGCCCCGTCACCGGCGCGGGCAATCGCCCTCTCAAGTCGCTTTCCGACATGCTCAAGGGAAAGCAAGGCCGCTTCCGCCAAAACCTCCTCGGCAAGCGCGTGGACTACTCGGGCCGCTCCGTCATCGTCATCGGCCCCGAGCTCAAGCTCAACCAGTGCGGGCTGCCCAAGAAGATGGCGCTCGTCCTCTTCGAGCCCTTCATCATCCGCCGCCTCAAGGAGCTGGGCTTCGTGCACACCGTGCGCGGCGCGCGCAAGATGATTGAGAAAAAGTCGCCCGAAGTCTGGGACATCCTCGAAGAGGTGACCAAGGGCCATCCGGTGCTCCTCAATCGTGCGCCCACACTGCACCGCCTCTCCATCCAGGCCTTTGAGCCCGTGCTCATTGAGGGCGAGGCGATCCGTGTGCACCCGCTCGTTTGCACCGCTTACAATGCGGACTTCGATGGCGACCAGATGGCCGTCCACGTGCCGCTTTCGCTGGAGGCGATCCTTGAGTGCAAGCTGCTGATGATGGCGACCTCCAACATCTTCTCGCCCTCCTCCGGCAAGCCCATCCTCACGCCTTCGCAAGACATCGTCCTGGGCGCGTACTACCTGACGATTGAGCCGCGCCACAAGCCCGCCAAGGGCGAGCGCGTGCCGCTCCTCTCGGGCCTCGATGAGGTGCAGTTCGCCAAGGATGACGGCGCACTGAAGATGCACGATTGGGTCGATGTGCCCAACCCCGACTACGGCCGCACGACGACCTACGGCAACCCGCTTAAGAAGACCATCCGCACGACGGTTGGCCGCATCATCTTTAATCAAGTGTGGCCGCGTGATCTTGGCTTTGCGAACTTCCCGGTGCCCAAGGCCAAGCTCGGTGACTTGATTCTTGAGACGACCAAGATCGAAGGCATCGACCCGCAGGAGGTCGTCGATACCCTCGACCGGCTCAAGGAGCTCGGCTTCCAGACCGCCTTCCGCGCCGGCATCTCGATCGGTATCGATGACATGATCATCCCCGAGTCGAAGAAGGACATCGTCGCCGAGACGCGTAAGAAAATCGCCGAGGTCGAAGGCCAGTTCAACAAGGGCATCATCACCGAAGGTGAGCGTAAGAATAAGGTCATCGACCTTTGGACAGGCACCACCGACCGCATCGCCAAGGAGGTCTTCAGCAAGCTGGAGCACAACGAGGGCCGCGAGGAGGTGAACCCCGTCTACATCATGATGGATTCGGGCGCGCGCGGTAACAAACAGCAGGTGCGCCAGCTCTGCGGTACCCGCGGCCTCATGGCCAAGCCCTCGGGCGAGATCATTGAGCGGCCCATCCTGTCCTCCTTCCGCGAAGGGCTCAGCGTGCTGGAGTACTTCATCTCCACTCACGGTGCGCGCAAGGGCCTCGCCGATACAGCGCTCAAAACGGCGGACGCCGGTTACCTGACCCGCAAGCTCTGCGACGTGGCGATGGACGTCGTCATCGTCGAGGACGACAGCGGCAACCGCGATGGCGTCTGGAAGAAGGCCATCTTCGAGGGCGACGACGAGATCGTGGCCCTGCGCGAGCGCATCGTCGGG
Source organism: Cephaloticoccus primus (assembly GCF_001580015.1). Taxonomy (GTDB): domain Bacteria; phylum Verrucomicrobiota; class Verrucomicrobiia; order Opitutales; family Opitutaceae; genus Cephaloticoccus; species Cephaloticoccus primus. Next base: position 133,287 of record NZ_LSZQ01000052.1, on the reverse strand, counting down.
CGCTGCTCCAGTGACGATATTTACAACCCGCTCAACCCCACCGAGCTGCTCGTGGCCTCGGGCGACCTCATCACCGAAGAGATCGCCACCAAGATCGACGAAGTGGGCATCGAGCGAGTGAAGGTGCTCTCGCCGCTGACCTCCAACAGCCCGCGCGGCATCGATGCCAAGAGCTACGGCATCAATCCGGCGACCAACAAACTCGCCAAGGTCGGCGACTCCGTCGGCATCATCGCCGCCCAGTCGATCGGCGAGCCCGGCACGCAGCTCACCATGCGCACCTTCCACATCGGTGGTGTGGCCTCCGGTGGCTTCAGGACGCCCGAGATCCGCGTCCGCGAAGGCGGCACGGTCAAGTACCGCGGCCTGCGCCTCGTGCAGACCGCCGAGGGAGCATCCATCGTCCTTAACAAGACGGGCTCCATCGAGATCCTCGACGAGGAGGAGCGCGAGCTGGAGAGCTACAACATCGTCGCAGGCTCCTTCCTCCACGTCGCCGATGGCGCACAAATCGAGAAAGGCGCCGTCCTCGCGCAGTGGGATCCGTACAACATCCCCGTGCTCTCGGAAAAGGGCGGCAAGCTCGCCTTTAAGGACATGATCCCGGGCGTCACGGTGAAGCGCGAGCTCGACGAATCCTCGGGCCGCATCGCGACTGTCGTCATCGAGCACAAGGAAGACCTCAATCCGCAGGTCGAAGTGCGCGACGAGAAGAACCGTCCGCTGGCCGCTTACTCGATTCCCGTTGGCGCGCAGATCGCCGTCAACGAGGGCGACACGATTGCCCCCGGGGCGCTCCTTGCGAAAACGCCGCGTCAGGCCTCCAAGACCAAGGACATTACCGGCGGTCTGCCGCGTGTGGCCGAGCTCTTCGAGGCCCGCTGCCCCAAGGATGCTGCCGCCATGTCGCGAATCGACGGCGTGGTTTCCTTCGAGGGCACCGTGCGCGCCAAGCGCAAGGTCGTCGTCCGCAACGAAGAGACTGGCCAGGAAGAGGAGCACCTCATCGCGACCGGAAAGCACATCATCGTGCAGCCCGGCGACGTCGTGCACAAAGGCCAGCACCTCACCGAAGGCGCAGCCGATCCGCACGAGATTCTGGAAATCCTCGGACCCGCGGCGCTCTACGACTTCCTCATTTCGCAAGTCCAGGAAGTCTACCGGCTCCAGGGCGTGACGATTAACGACAAGCACATCGAAATCATCATCCGCCAGATGCTGCGCAAAGTGCGCATCACCGACCCTGGTGACAGCGAGTTCTTCTGGGGCGAGCAAGTCGACCGTTCCGGCTTCCTGACGGAAAACCGCCGCATCGAATCCGCCGGTGGCAAGCCCGCCGAAGCCGAGCCGATCCTGCTGGGCATCACCAAAGCCTCGCTGGAAACCGAGTCCTTCATCTCGGCGGCCTCCTTCCAGGAGACGACCCGCGTCCTCACCGACGCTTCGACTCTCGGCAAGGTCGACGACCTGAAAGGGTTTAAGGAAAACGTGATCATGGGCCGCTTGATCCCGGCGGGCACAGGCCTGCCGAAATACAAGCAACTCAAGATCACACTGCCCTTTGGCGAAGAGCTCCTGAGCGAAGACGCTGTCGCCGCCAGCGAGAACCCCGAACTGGAGGCGGATGTGGCCGCCGCGGTGGCTCAAGCTCAGGCGGCGATGGGCGGGGGCGGCTCCTTCGCCGCAGCCAGCTAATGGGGCAGCCCGCGTATGCAGACCGGTACTTGATTGCATGCGCGAGCCCCCAAGCTGGGAGCTAAACACAAGAGACCTCCGTCACGCCTGTTTCAAAGGCCCGGGTGCTTTACCCCCCGGGCCTTTTGCTTTTGCGGGCCTAAAAAAATAGGAATGATCTGCGTGCAGAATACCAGTGATTGCCTGGACTGGAGACCCCGTTCTACAGGGCCGGAACATTGCCAGTGGCTGCCCGGTGTAATTATCAAACCGGATGACACGAAATGGTGATAGCCTAATCCTAAAGGGACTTGCCTCTTTCCCTTCTAGCCGATAGGCATCGGCTCATGGACCAGATAAGCCGCTTCCAGTGCTGCGGAGCTCCCTTGGTCACGAAGTTGTTCGAATCTCTCCTGTCACTTTTTTCCAGACAGAGCTTCTCTTTGTGCCAAGGCAGCTCCTGTATGCTCCTCGCCATGCTTAGTTTTCCTTATTCCGGTAATGCGCAGGTAGCACCAAAGGTGGGCGAAGAGACCGATCCGGTAGCGATTCGCGCGGAGTGGGTGGCTTGGGCTACCAAGCTCGCGGAGCCGATTTTCGATGCGCTCGATAAACGTGAGCTCAAGTTGAGGATGCCAGTGGAGATGCGGGACACTCACTCCCCAATACCTCTCCCCCATTGGGATCGCTCCCTCTATACGCATTTAGAGGCACTGGGCCGGATCCTTGTCGGGATCGCTCCTTGGCTTGAGCTTGGGCCGGATGACACGCCCGAGGGGCAGCTGCGGGGTAGGCTCGCGGAAGCTGCTCGCCGTGCAATTGACGCAGCCACCGACCCCAATTCCCCGGATAAGATGAATTTTTGGGAGGGCGGCCAAGAACAGCCCTTGGTTGATGCGGCTTTTCTTGCCCAAGCGACATTCCGTGCGCCGCGCGAACTTTGGGAAAAACTGGAGCCTCGCGTTAAGGCAAACCTCATCGCCCGACTAAAGGAAACCCGCCGTATTGGCTTTCCCGGTGTAGGTAATCATCAGCTATTTGCGGCTTTTGTTGAGCTCGCTTTGGCGCGGGGGGGAGAACCTCGCGACGACTCGCGTTTTTTGCCCGCCATAGAGAACTTCCGGAAATGGTACCTTGGAGACGGGGCTTATGGGGATGGTCCCCAACTCCGATGGGACTACTACAATTCTTATGTAATCCAGCCGATGTTACTGGGGATGCTAGATGAGATAGCTCACGAGAGCGAAGCCCTTCGCCAGTTCCAGCGGGAGGCTCTTGCGGCAGCACGACGCTATGCGGTCGTCCAGGAACGGTTTATCGCCCCCGACGGCAGTTTCCCTGTGATCGGGCGTTCGATCACATATCGGGCAGGGGCCTTTCAAACCTTGGCTGACATCGCGCTGCGGCATGAGTTGCCAGAGCCTGTGGTCACGCGCACCGAAGACGGAAGTGCTATCTACTCAGTGCTCCCCGCTCCGCCGCCTGCGGCAGTGCGCACTGCACTTACCCGTGCTATTCGACGCACGTTGGATGCGCCGGGGACATTTGATGAAAATGGGTGGTTAAGGATTGGCTTTGCGGGTCATCAGCCCTTGCTCGCGGAGGACTACATCAGTACCGGCAGTTTGTATTTGTGCAGTGTAGCTCTTTTACCACTTGGGCTACCGCCCGACGATCCATTCTGGAGCGATCCATATACTCCAACAACCTCCGAAAGGGTTTGGAGCGGAGATTCTTACGTTTGGGCTGATAGGGCAATGAAGAATCTACCAGCACCTGAAACTGGGCAACGGTAGTTCTTAGAATCAGTTTGCTGTCCTTGTCCTGCCGGTTCCTCGGTGCGAGCTAGTTTGAGCTTGTTTCGCGCACCCCCGGTAGGGCTCTACCCTTAAAAAAGCCCGGGCCTTTTTACTTTTCAGGGAGGGGGGGAAGAGGCGTTTTGCAAAAAGTGAAGGCGTGCGGATTTTTTCGTAGCTTTAATGGGAAAATGCGTAGGGTGGAGGGCATGGCTTTATCCCTTACCCCTGTAGATACTCCCGAATGCAGCGTGTTCAGTCGATTGCTTGCGCGTGTGTTGAGTACACGTCTGTTGCTGCTGTCTTTGCTGTGTGGACTGTGCGTGGTTCCCACTTTTGCGGCCTCGCCCCTAAATTTGGACGAGGAAGCTGATCCGAAGGCGGTTCGCGAGCAATGGGTCGCTTGGGCTACCAAACTCGCCGAGCCGATTCTCGATGCACTCGATAAGCGTGAGCTTAAGTTGAGAATGCCGGTTGAAACACGCAGCGTTCACTCGCCGATACCGGTTTACAATCCAGATCGCTCCCAATTTACACATCTGGAGGCACTGGGGCGGCTCCTTATCGGGATCGCCCCTTGGCTGGAGCTTGGTCCGGATGACACGCCCGAAGGGCAGTTGCGAGGTAGGCTCGCGGAAGCTGCTCGCCGTGCAATTGACGCAGCGACGGATCCAAAATCGCCGGATAGAATGTTTTTTGGGAAAAGTAACCAGCCACTCATTGATGCCGGCTTTCTTGCAGCCGCCACCTTTCGAGCGCCGCGCGAACTTTGGGAGAAACTAGAGCCTCGAGTTCAGGCGAACCTCGTAACTTGTTTAAAAGAGACTCGTATCCAGCCTCCTAATCGCCACGCTAACTCTCAATTGTGCGCGGCCTTTAATGAACTCGCCATCGCTCGTGGTGGTGAGCCTCGCGATGACTCACGTCTTTTCTTTCCGCTTGAAAGCTTCAAGAAGTGGTACCTCGGCGACGGAGTGTATGGAGATGGTGTCGAGCTTCATAATGATTACTATAACTCTTACGTGATCCAGCCGATGCTGCTCGGCGTTTTGGATGAGGTCGCTCATGAAAGTGAAGAGCTTCGACAGTTTCACCGAGAAGCTCTTGCCGCAGCCCGCCGCTACGCGGCCGTGCAGGAGCGATTTATCTCTCCGGACGGGAGCTATCCGCCGATCGGGCGTTCACTGATATATCGCGCCGGTGCCTTCCAAACGCTGGCTGATATCGCCTTGCGGCGCGAGCTGCCAGAGGCTGTGATCTCATACGGCGAAGATGGTACGGTCTTCATGGTTCTTCAGGCCGCCGTACCTCCTGCGGCAGTTCGTACAGCTCTTACTCGTGTTATGCGCCGTACGCTGGATGCGCCGGGTACATTTGACGAAAATGGCTGGTTGCGGATCGGCCTTGCTGGACATCAGCCTTTATTGGCCGAGACCTACATCAGTACTGGCAGCCTTTATCTGTGCAGTGCGGCACTTTTGCCACTCGGGCTACCGCCCGACGATCCATTTTGGAGCGATCCATATACTCCAACGACCTCCGAAAAAATTTGGGGAGGGGATAATGATGTATGGGCCGACCGTGCACTGTATAAGCTGCCGGCTCCAGAAACCCCGCTGGAAGTTGCAGTTCGAGTTGCACGCTGGCAATTGGCTCAGGCCAGTGATCGGGACTACCTGCATCTACGGGCTTGGGAACATGCGGCATTTTGGATTGGGATGACTGACCTTGCGGACACTGAAGGCGCTCCAGCCGACTTTCGCGAAATCATCCTTGAAATGGGGTGGCACAATCGCTGGGAGCCTCTTAGCCATCCGTTTAACGCCGATGACCACGCGATTACACAGGCTTATCTATGGATGGCGCGCAATGGTGCGGGAAAGGCGGCACTTGCCCCTGCTATCGCGACTTTTGATCACGTGATGGCTAAGCTGCCACGCGTCAGCTTGGCCATCACTCAGCCTGGAACCAGTCGGTTGTATAAGGACCGTTGGTCGTGGGTTGATGCGTTGTTTATGGCGCCGCCGGCTATGCTTGAGCTGTCCAGGCAGACTGGCGATATGCGCTACCGCGACCATGCCATGCGCGAGTGGTGGGCAACGACGGATTTTCTTTACGACTCTGCAGAGCGGCTCTATTACCGTGACAGTCGTTTTTTCGATCTCCGTGACGAGCAGGGAAACAAGATCTTTTGGTCCCGAGGAAACGGATGGGTGTTTGCGGCGATGGCACGCTCCCTGCCGTTATTGGATGCAGATGGCCCCGATGCGAAGCGCATGCGTAGAGTATTCGTCGAGATGGCTGAACGGTTGGTCGAGCTCCAAAAGGACGATGGTTATTGGCCACCCGCGCTGCTAGCCCCGGAGGGCTCACCACCCGAGACCAGTGGGACTGGTTTTTTCACTTACGGCCTAGCTTGGGGGATTAATGTCGGCTTGCTTGATCGAGAACGTTTCGAACCTGCGATGAGAAAGGGTTGGTCTGCGTTACAGCGCGCAGTGCATCCCAATGGAAAGTTGGGGTTTGTGCAGCGGGTGGCTAATCGCCCAGGGGAAGTGAGTAAAGATGATACTCATTACTACGGCGTCGGTGCACTTCTGATGGCCGCCTGTGAGATAACCAAACTGGATGTGCGAACCGGTAAAAAGTAGACTCCATTACTACCGCGGTTGATTGCTGCACGCAGAACATTCAAGAGCCCAGGGCGTGAGTACTTGGGCTCTTTGATTTTTCGAAACGCACAATGGTGAATCAATTATGCAGAAGTTTGTAACTTGCGAAACATATGACTAAAAATAGTGTCAATTATCAATGAGCTATGAGTCTAAAATGCCTGCCAAGTTACTGACTTCTGTGTAAGGGTTGGAGGCCAGCGTAGAACCAATCGGCTGAATCATAGACTTGGTTCGAGGGGAGTGAGCGTTGATGAGAAGCCGAACTCTTGGGACTACGAGCCTGCACAGAGCTCCAAGACGCCTGAAGACGGCGAGGTGGGGCGCCGCTAATCTTTTGGCCCGGGCCGAAGAGCCTTCGTCCGGTTTTGTTGTTTGAACAAGAGGGCGTGATCGTTGGCACACGCGGCTGGCGTTGGATGATTGTCTATATGCAGTTGAACTGTCGTCTTCAGCTCGGACTTACGGCGCATTTTCTAGTAAAGCCCCACCATTCAAAGTTCCGGGGCCACCCAGGCGCTCGGGCTTTCTACTTTGTTTTGGAGGGTTGGAGGTCTGGTACCGAGCTGCTTGCAGCGAGGAGAAGATCAGTGATCCACTTGAGCAGGTAGATAAGAGTCCGTATCACTATGGAGTTGGTGCGCTATTGATGGCAGCCTGCGAAATCACCAATCTGGGTTGCTGCGAAGCGGTGACGGTTCAGCTTTAGGGGGTCCCTCTCCTCTCTGTAACCCATGCTCCCATAAACCCCATGAATAAGATATATTGCTTCCGGCTTCTCGGAGCCGCCAAAGTCGCTGCACTCCTCGCCATGCTTAGTTTTCCTTTTTCCAGTAGGGCCCAAGTTGCGCCTGAGAAGTTGGGCGAAGAGACCGATCCGGTGGCGATTCGCGCGGAGTGGGTGGCTTGGGCTACCAAGCTCGCGGAGCCGATTTTTGACGCGCTCGATAAGCGTGAGCTCAAGCTGAGGATGCCAGTCGAGACGCGGGCCACGTATGCACCCGTACCGGTCACTGCTGGGGGGCGCAGTAGCTTTGCGCATTTGGAAGCACTTGGTCGGCTCCTTGTCGGGATCGCTCCTTGGCTTGAGCTCGGGCCGGATGACACGCCCGAGGGCCAATTACGCGGTCGACTGGTAGAGGCGGCTCGCCGCGCAATCGATGCAGCGACCGACCCAAGTTCTCCCGACAAGATGAATTTTGGGGAAGGTAAAGGCGGCGACCAGCCGTTGGTTGATGCGGCTTTCCTCGCTCAAGCGACCTTCCGGGCGCCGCGCGAACTGTGGGAAAAACTGGAGCCCCGAGTTAAGGTAAATCTCATCGCTCGGTTAAAGGAAGCCCGGGGCATCGCTTTCCCTCGCTCAGGGAACCACCAGTTGTTTGCGGCTTTTGTCGAGCTCGCCTTGGCGAGGGCCGGTGAGCCCCGCGACGATCCACGCTTTTTGCCTGCTATCGAAAACTTCCGGAAATGGTATCTAGGCGACGCTACTTATGGGGACGGGCCCGAGTATCGCTGGGACTACTACAACTCCTACGTGATTCAGCCGATGTTACTCGGTATTCTGGATGAAGTGGCCCACGAGAGCGAGGCGCTCCGCCAGTTTCAGAAAGAGGCTCACGCGGCAGCACGACGCTATGCGGTCGTCCAGGAACGGTTTATCGCTCCCGATGGCAGTTTTCCCGTGATTGGGCGCTCAATCACGTATCGCGCAGGTGCCCTCCAGACGCTGGCCGATGTCGCGTTGCGGCGCGAGTTGCCAGAGCCTGTGATCACGCGCACCGAGGACGGAAGTGCTATCCACTCAGTGCTCCCCGCTCCGCCGCCTGCGGCAGTGCGCACTGCACTTACCCGTGCTCTCCGGCGTACGCTGGATGCACCGGGAACATTTGACGAAGCGGGGTGGCTGCGGATCGGCCTCGCCGGACATCAGCCCTTATTGGCTGAGACCTACATCAATACCGGCAGCCTTTATCTGTGCAGCGTGGCCTTGCTGCCACTCGGTCTCCCACCCGACGATCCATTCTGGAGTGATCCCTATGCTCCGACAACTTGGGAGCGTACTTGGGGAGGCGAAAATGATGTCTGGGCTGATCGTGCCTTTTATGGTCTGCCAAAAACGGAAGCTTCGCGACGGTAGCCTGAAAAGGCTGTGGTTTTCTGAGCCAGGGGAGGGGGCTCTTTCCCTGATGATAAAAAGAAAGGCGGCACCCTTTCGGATGTGCCGCCGGAGGAGGAGGGAGGTACACGCGCAGGGTTTTCCTGGGAGCGTGCCGGCTAGTGCGTGTGGTCGTGCGAGTGGGCGGAGGCTGTGGCGGTGAGTGGGGGGTGGAGGCTCGTGGCGGCGGCGTCGAGGAGTGGGACGGGGAGACGGATGGCGGTGACGCCGATTGCGGAGGAGAGGCGGGCGTAGGTGCTGCGGGCGCGGGCCAAGTCGCCGTGTTGGGCGTGGTCGAGCAGGTCGTCGGCGAGGAGAGCGAGTTGGGCGAGTGCAGCGCGAAGGCGTGTGGTGTCGATTTCGCCAATGCGCTGGATGGTGTCGAGTTGGTCGTAGAGGGCGTGCGCGCCTAGATGGATGGTTTCGGCGAGATCGGGCACGCGGGCGAGGTCGGCGCGGTCGAGCGCCACGCGGGCGTTTTCGCTGGCAGTGGTGATGCTCTTCCAGGTTTGGGGCAGGGCGGCTTTGCCAAACACGCTGCCCCAGTCGGCGCTGTGGTCGAGCTCGCCGGGGTTTGCGGCGGTCGAAGCGGTGCCGTGGCTATGTGCGCCTGCACTGTGATCGTGGTCGTTGTGCGAATGGCTGTGGCCGTGTGCGCCATGTGAGTGGTCGTGCCCGTGGCCGTCGTCTTTATTTACGAAGACGAAGGCGAGTGCGGCGATGAGGAGGAGTGCGCCCGGGGCGATGATGAGGAGGGAGCGGAGTTTCATGGTTAGTAGTGCGTTGTGGGTTGGGTGGAAGAAGTGGAGGGGGCGGAGGGGAGGGCCGCCGTTGTGGCGGCGGCTTCGTGTGTTTCAGTGGTGGTGCGCGCGAGGGCGCGCCGTGCGGCCCGCTGGCCAAACTTTAAAAACACGGCGGGCGTGACGGCCATGTCGAGCAGCGTCGAGCTCAAGAGTCCGCCGAGGATGACAATGGCGACCGGGTAGAGAATCTCTTTTCCGGGTTCGTGTGCAGCGATGGCGAGCGGGATGAGGGCGAGTCCGGCGCTGAGGGCGGTCATCGTCACGGGCACGAGTCGCTCCAGCGAGCCGCGCAGGATCATTTTTTCGCCAAACTCTTCGCCTTCGTGCTGCATGAGGTGCAGGTAGTGGGAGATCATCATGATGGTGTTGCGCGTAGCGATCCCGGCCAGGGTGATGAGGCCGACGAGGGTCGCCACCGAGATGGAGCCGACGGTGAAATAGCTGAGCGCGAGTGCACCGACGAAGGAGAGTGGCACATTGAGCAAGATCTGCCAGACGATCATGCCCGAGTGAAAGTGGGCGTAGAGGAGCACCCAGATCGTGGCGAGGGTGAGGATGGCGAGCAGGCCGATGCGGCGCGAGGCGGCTTGCTGGCTCTGGAACTGGCCTTCGTAGGAGATGAAGTAGCCGGTCTCCATCGGCACGGCGCGGGTGAGGGCTTGCTGTATGTCGGCGACGATGGCATCAAGCGCGCGTCCGGCGACATTGGCCGAGATGACGATGCGGCGCATGGCGTCTTCGCGGTTGATGGCATTGGGCCCGCGGGCCTCGCGGATGGTGGCGATTTGCGCCAGAGGGATCGCTCCGCCCAGCGGTGTGTCGATCAGGAGCCCGCGCAGCCGCTCTACGTCGCTGCGCAGGCCGAGCGCGTGCGGTGTTTGCGCCGCATCGGGCTCGCCGCTGCCACGCGCGATTTGCGCGCTGTCGCCTTCTTCGCCGAAGCGCAACACGAGGTCGATTGAGCGCGCGCCGTCGAGGACTTGTCCGATGGTGCGGCCGTTGAGGCCCGCTTCGAGGCGCTCGCTGAGCTCGCCTGGGCGCAGGCCGTATTCGGCGGCGCGCTCGCGGTCGATCTCGATTTTTACCTGCGGGATCAGGACTTGTTTTTCGACCTGTAGATCTACGAGTCCGGGGATGGAGCGCATGGCCGCTTCGGCTTGGGCGGCGTAGGCGCGGAGTTTGGCGAGATCGGGGCCGGAGAGCTTTACGGCGATGGCGGCTTGTACGCCTGAGAGCATGTGGTCGAGCCGGTGCGAGATGGGCTGGCCGACGTTTACGAGGACGCCGGGGAGATCGGCCAGGGTTTCGCGGATGTCGGCGAGGATCGCGGCGCGGCTGCGTGCACTGCGGCTGAGGTCGACATCGATCTCGGAGCGGTGAACGCCCTCGGCATGTTCGTCGAGTTCGGCGCGTCCGGTGCGGCGTCCGGTGAGGGCGATCTCGGGAAGGCGGAGCAGTCGTTGTTCTGCGATGCGGGCGATGCGGTCGCTTTCGCCGAGCGAGGTGCCCGGTGGCATGATGAGGGCGACTGTCGCGGTGCCTTCGTTAAACTCGGGCAGGAAGCTTTTTCCCATGCGCGGATAGAGGGCTCCGGCGCCGATGACGAGGGCGAGGGCCAGCCCGATAGTGATCCACGGGTGGCGCAGCGCGGGGCCGATGACGATGCGGGCGCTGGCGCGCTTGAGCAGGCGCACGAACCACGCGTCGCGCTCTTCGCGCATGCGTTTCATCTGGGGGAGCAGGTAGGAGCACAGTGCCGGGATCACCGTCAGCGAGACGAGGAAGGAGGCGAGCATGGAGACGATGATCGCAATGCCGATCGGCGCGAAGAACTGGCCCTCGATCCCGCTGAGCGCAAAGAGCGGCAGGAAGACCAGCACGATGACGAGGGTCGCCAGCAGGATGGAGGAGCGTACCTCGATTGAGGCGGCGCCGATCACACGGCGCGCGATAAGCGAGAAACCGGGTGCGGCCCCCTCGGCCTCTCTCGGCTTTCTGGTGCGGATATTCGCGGCGCGTTGCTTGCGTGCGCGGCGCAGCTCGGGGCTTTCGCGCAGGCGCCGGAATACGTTTTCCACGTCTACAATCGCATCGTCCACAACGAGCCCGACGGCGACCGCGAGGCCGCCAAGCGTCATCGTATTGATCGAGATGCCGAGCCAGTGAAAGACGATGGCGGCGACTGCGAAGCTCAGCGGGATGGCCGTGAGCGTGATCAGCGTGGTGCGAAAGTTGAGCAGGAAGAGCAGGAGGACGAGCACGACCATGACCGAGCCGTCGCGGATGGCCTCCTTCACATTGGCGATGGCGGTTTCGATGAAGTTGGCCTGGCGGAAGAGCACATCCATTTGCACGCCGGGCGGGAGTGAGGCGCGGATTTCGTCGAGTGCGGCTTCTACGTGGCGGGTGAGCTCGACGGTGTCGGCGCCGGGCTGCTTTTGCACGCCGAGGATGACTGCGGGCTTGGCGTTAACACCGGCCTGGCCGCGCATCGGCTGGATGCCGAGGCTGACCTCGGCAATGTCGCGCAGGAGGATCGGCGAGGCGGGCGCAGCATCTCGACTGCCAGTCGCGCCTTGTGAAGCGGGGCGGGCAGGGCGAACGACGGTGAGGCCGAGCGCGGCGGGATCGGCACTGCGGGCGAGATTGCGGATGAGTTTCTCGCGCGGCCCATCGACGAGGAAGCCGCCACCAGAGCTACCCTGCGCTTCGGCCGCAGCGCTCGCGGCTTCGTCAAAGCTCACGCCTGCGGCGGCCATTTTTTCGGCATCGAGGTTGATGTGGAGTTGCTGGCGGCCGCCACCGATCACGGTGACCTGGGAGACGCCGCTCAGCGTCAGCAGCCGTGGGCTCAGCTGCCAATCGGCCAGCGTGCGCAGCTCGGGTGGCGTGGGCGCGCTGGCGTTTTCTGCATCGACGGAGAGGCCAATCAACATGGTCTCGCCCATCAGCGAGGAGATCGGCCCCATGTTGACCTCGATGCCTGTCGGGAGGCGCGGCCGCGCGAGCTCGACCCGCTCCTGGACGAGCTGGCGGGCGCGGTAGATGTCCTGCCCCCAGTCAAACTCGACGTAGATGATCAAGAGCCCCACCGCGCAATTGGCGCGGACGCGCTGGACGCCGGGCGCGCCGCCAAGCGAGGTTTCCAGCGGCACCGAGATTAGCGTTTCGATCTCTTCGGGCGCGAGGCCGGGTGCCTCAACCATGAGCGTGACGGTGGGGCGATTGAGATCAGGGAAAACGTCGATCGGCAGCCGCGTGATGATGTAGCCGCCGTAGACGAGGAGCAGCATACCGAGGCCGAGGACGGCCAGCCGGTTGCGCAGCGAAAGGTGGATGAGTCGCGTGAGCATGGTCGTGTGTGGTTGTGGGAGCGGGAGGGGCCGGAGGGGCTGGGTTTATTGCTGTGTTTCGCGCGTGGTTTAGTGCGTGTGCCCGCCGGGGCCGTGCGAGTGGCCGTGGTCGTCTTCGAGCAGAGTGGCGCCGCCTTCGCCGAGAAACTGGAGTTGATAATTGCCCCGAGTGACGATGTGATCGCCCGGCAGCACGCCTTCGATAATTTCGACGAAGCGGTCGTCGCGCAGGCCGAGTACGACGGGCGTGCGCTCAAAGTGTAAGGTGCCCCCGCCGTGTGCGGCTCCTGCGCCGCTCGGGCTGCTTAAGCTTTCTGGTGGGTCCTCGGTTTGGCGAAAGACGAAGAACTCGCCGTGCTCCCCGAGAATCGCCGCGCGCGGCACAACGATGGCGGCGGGGCTACCGCCCGCGATGACTGCCAGCGAGACGCGCATGCCGATCAGCAGTCGCGATAGCGGATTGGGCGTGTGGACGAAGACGCGGCGCGCGCCCGTGTCTTCGGCGACGTTGGCCGCGATGGTTTTCACCTCACCCTCAAAAACCTCTTCGGGGTAAGCCGTGCTGCGGATCCGCACACGCTGGCCGAGCCGGACTTCTGCAATGTCGCGTGCCTGGACTTCGCCTACGACATCGACTTCGCTCAGGTCGACGAGCGTGAGCAGCGTATCGGCGGGTTCCACGGCTGAGCCGAGTTCTACTTGGGTCTCCAGGACGAAGCCGTCGATGGGCGAGGTAAAGGCGAGGCGCGCCGGATTTTCAGCGGCGAGGCGCGATTCGATTTCGAGCAGCAGCTCTCCTCGGGAAATCTGCTGCCCGTCGTGCACGGTCAGCCGCGTCACGCGGCCGGGAATGCGCGAGGTGATCGCGATTTCGTTTTCCGGCTCAGTCGCCACGCGGCCGAGGGCAGAGATCGTTTTTTCGAGTGGGCGCAGCTCGGCGGTGACCGTTTGCAGCCCGATGTTTTGCGCGGCCTCACGGCTGAGCTGGAGCGCTTGTGCGCCAAGCGCAGCGGGCAGCGAAGTGAGAAGGGCGAGAGTGAGAGAGTGTGCGAGCAGGCGGATAAAGCGTTTCATTTTACGGAAAGGGTTAAGGGGGGCGGGCAGGGCGTGGGGCTAGATGTCGGTTTCGGCCAGGTCGGTGGCGGTGAAGCGCACGACTTCGGCGCGTGCGTTCAGGTAGCGCTCGGCGGCAGAGAAAAACTCGGCTTCGATCTCGCGTTGCTGCTGTCGCGCTTGGGCGAGCGCGAAGAGGGGCAGCTCGCCTCGCTCGTGGAGCGCGCGCAGTCGCTGCGGGAGCTCCGTTGCGCTGCGCTCGCAGAGCTCTTGGTAGCGCAGCACCTGCGGTTGCAGTGCCTGCGCAGTTGCGAGCGCGGATCGCGCTTGCGCGCGCCATTCGTCGCGCAGGGCCCGCGCTTGTGCTTCGGCAATGCGCAGGGCGGCTTCGCGCTCGGCGATTGTGCCGCGATTGGGCGCGCGGCCTTGGCGGGCTGGCCAGGGGGCGGAGGTACTGAGCGTCAGCCGCGGCTCGTTGGCGAGGCGGCCGGTGGCATCGTTGGCGCGGCGCTCAAACTCGACTCCAGTGCCGATGCTCCAGTCTCCCCGCGATTCGCTGCGCGCGAGATTGAGCGCGGCCTGCGCTTGGCGGATTTCGAGTTCGGCGAGCGCGAGTTGCGGTGTGTTTTCGGACAAGGTCTTTGCACTCGGCTGCGGGGCCGCGAGCAGCGCACCCAGCGCAAGTTTCAGATCGGGTGCGGGGCTCGACTCAGGGAGTCGCAAGCGGGCGTGGAGCGGGGCCCGCGCGGCAGCGGCCTCGGCGCGCGCGAAGGCGAGGGCCTGCTCGGCACGCGCGAGCTCAAGCGCACTAAAGTGCCACTCGTCTTCGCCGATCTCGCCCGCTTCGCGGCGCGCGCTGATGATGCGGCTGAGCTCGGCCTGGAAGGCGAGGGCGCGTTCGGCGAACTCGACCTTGGCCCGCTGCAAGGCCGCCGCGTACCAGAGCTGGCGAATCTCGTCGGCGAGCGTGCGTCGGCGAGCGCGGAGCTCCAGTGGGGCGGCCTCTCCCCCGATTCGGGCATAAGCGCGGGCGAGGGCGAGTCGCTCGCGGCGCGGGATTTGTCGGCTGACGCTCAGGCCGAGCATCCACTCGCTTTGGTCGTCGAGAGGCAGGGCGCTGCTGAGCTCGATCTGCGGGTTTGGGCCCAGGCCTGCCTGGAGCTCTCGCGCAGCCGCAAGTTGCGGTGCAAGCGCAAGTGCTTCGACTTGAGGGTCTCGCTCCCAGGCGAGCCGGATCGCCTCATCAAGTGTGAGTGCCACGGAAGAGGTGGCGGCGGCAGGTGCTTGGGAGTTTGGATTTGCAGCGGCGACGCTCACTGCGAACGCGCCGATAAAGAGGACTCGGAAATTCATGGTGTGATTTTGGGTGGGGCCAGTAGGCCTTTTGGGGCGTGCTGCGTATCGGCGGCACGCCAGTGAAAAGTGGGTGCAGACAGTGCACCGCCAAGGGCATGGTTACCGCGCTGCTTGCTCGGCCACGCATCGTTTGGCCTGCGCCGCAGGGACAAATACGCGCGGCTTTGACCTGGCCTGCTTCTCCTGAGGAACGCGTAGCGCGTTCCTTGAAGGTTGCGTGTGGGCGCGCGTTAACCGCGCACCGTGGCCAGCCCAGCGTTGCTTAGCTCAACGAAACCGGCGGTGCGGCAATGTCTGGCGCGCATCGGCGCACAAAATGCCAGATCGGGTCCCGCGTGTGCCGCCACCTCTGTAGGCAGAGTGTGGCGGCGGGAGCATAGGCCCTCAGCAGGTGCTGAAGGGCCCGGTGAAAGAGGATCGCTGCGAGCAGCAACACGGCGAACGCCGCAAACAGGACTGCGCCTTGCGGGTTGTGCTGCGCCCAGAGTGGGGTGTGGTCGTCGCCATCTCCAGCGTTGTGCTCGTGAGCATGGTCGTTGGCCGGGTCGTGATAAGCCGGATGGTGGTGCTCGTGCTCAAACAGGTAGCCCGCCGCCTCCAGGCTTTGATGGAAAAAGCCCGTGCCCCAGGCGAAGACCATCAACAAAGCGATTATGACACGAGGGGCAGGCACAGCGCGCAGAGTGGTGATACGAAAACTTACGCTGTCAACGGGCCTGTGCGGATTTTCCCTGATTTCCCAACTGCATGCCGCGCCCAAGCGGGTAGCCACTCAATTGAGCGCATTCCTTGGTTTTGTGACCGTGAGGACTAGCGGAGCGCGGCCTGCGCGACTGCGGTGTCGTTTTCCAGCTGTTTGGGTGGCTCACTTCAGGCAGTCTTTCTTCAGCCAGTGGCGGACGCGGCTGGCGAGGAAGTCGATGTAGGCGGGGTGGTCGTTGAGGCAGGGGATTTGTTTAAAAAAAGTACCGCCCGCGCCGAGGAAGGCGTCGCGCCCTTGCATCTGGATTTCCTCGAGCGTTTCGAGGCAATCGGTCGTGAAGGCGGGACACAGGACGAAGAGCCGGCGCACGCCTTCTTCGCGCGGGAGGCGCAGCAGCTCGGCGTCGGTGTAGGGGGCCAGCCAGGGCTCGCCGACGAGCCGCGATTGGTAGGCGAGCGAGTGGCGCGGCGCAGCGTCCCCGAGCCGCGCGACGAGCCGCGCGGTCGTTTGCTCAATGTGTGCGACGTAGGAGAGCGCTCCCGCTCCTCCCTCTCCGCTCGCACCGCCAATTTCGGGCGTCCACTCGGCGAGCGGATGCTCGACGAAGCGCGCCGTGACACCGCGCAAGCTGGCGATCCCCACATGGCGAACGGGGATTCCGTGGTAGCTGAAGAGCAGATGGTCGCCCGCCTCTCGCGGAGTTTCGCTGAGATGCGGCAGACAGACTTGAGCGAGGGCCTCGATGTAATCGCTGTCCGCGTAAAACGGTTTTACGCAGTGCAGCCGCACTTGTTGCGCGTGAGGGGCTCGGGGCGGGAGGGCGGCGAAAGCCTCGCACACGCGGACGACCACCGTCTCCCAAGAGGACATCGCGTAGTGCGGATACTGCGGGAAGATCAGTACCTCCTCGACGCCCGCCGCTGCGATTTGCGCCACTACTTCGGGGATTGAGGGCCGCCCGTAACGCATGGCGAGGTACACGAGAGGCGCGCCGCTTTCTTTGCCCGCATCGGCGGCGGTAGTGGCCTCGCCGTTGTCGCTGCTGCTGAGTGCCTGCGCCAACTTTTCGCAAGCCGAGCGCGAAGTCGCGATGAGCGGCGAGCCTGCGTCCGTCCAGATCTGCGCGTAAGCGTGCGAAGAGTTTTGCAGCCGCCGCGGGATGATGAGGCGGTTAACCAGGAGGCGGCGCAGCCAGCCCCAACGCGGCAGGTCGATGACGCGCGGGTCGCCGAGAAACTCCTCCAAGTATTCGCGCACATCCTCGGGATCGGTCGAGGCAGGCGAGCCCAGGTTGACGATGAGTACAGCGCGGCGCGTAGACATTTTTCTACTCGTTGCCATCTGCAATCTCATTAGCGACGGTGGATGTCTTGGGCTTAGACCTGCCCGAGCGCCCAGCAGGCTTGACTGTAGCAAGAGCCTTACTTGCCAATTCTTTTATATGCCCTGCAGTATGCGCTGCAAAGCCTGGCACCGCTTGCATGGCCTGTTTCACTATACTTGATGAGACCAATTCATGCCAAGGGCTACCGTGACTGTCCGTCTCTACCAGTCTGAGCGGTAACTCATCCAGCCTCGTCAGTGCAGATGTCAGAAGCTTGGCCTCCATATCCTTATCAAATCTTGCCGCCTCACGACGGAATCCCTCATAAGCTTGGGAGATGGACGCTTTGTATGCATAATCCTCGGCAATTCGGAAGCGTTGGCCTATCTGCTTTGTTGCCAACCATGCAAACCAGACTGGCGCGCCAATGGACAAAATCGAAAGCAGGAAATTAAGTACGATTACTTGAATAGGAACATTTGGAGCACCGAAAAGCTCCCCAAGAGAATGCAATTGAGCTTTGCCAAAATAACTGCCAGCGGCCAGAGCTGCAACCAATCCCCAAATCCAAAACCATATTGATTTTGATAGTGTGCTTGAGCGCTTACTAAATGCAGCCGCCAGTCCAACACTGGTGGCAGCGGAATAGGCATGCTCACAGCGTGCAAGCACCGCATCTGCATCGGTCGTAGTCTTTTTTAGCTGTTTGTCAATTTCAACGCTATACTCTTTAATACGAGCTATATCATTTTGATAGCGAGTAGCATCGTTGACGATGCTTAAAACTTTCTGCTTCGCTTCAGACAAAGCGTCCAAGTCTGTCGGTAACTGGTCGGCGGCTTCATATGCCTGCTCGATGCGTTCTACAATTGTGTTGAGATCGACAGTTCGAGGCTCAAGATTGTTGAGACGTGACTCCATTGCACGGATTCGTTGTGTCAGTCTTTTCAACTTTGCAGCAGCCTCAGCGCGTTCGTCGCTGCTCAAAACAGGGGTAAGTGCTGTGCGTAACCCCTGAAGTGTCATCAGATAGGCGGGGACGGCCTGCGCTGGATGGCTCCCTATATACCCTATAGTTTGACTTTGGAGATGGTCAAGGCGGCGTATATAATCTTTCAGGCGCACTTCATTTTCACCCAAACTGTCCCCATCCAGCTCTTCAATCAGGTTAATAATACTCTGCGCTTCCTCAATCAACTCCGATCGGGTCAGCTCAGGAGCCCCCCAGCTGTTATTTGCGATTCCGAAAGGCTCATCACTGGAGATGGAAGTCTCTATCGCGGAAGCGATGTCCTCCATGTGCGTTTTAATTGTCTTTAATGTTTCATTCATTTCATTGTCTATTTAAAGTGAAGCTTAGTTTACGGAGTGTCGTAGCTGATCCCTCTACCTGCGCTTCAGATTAAGCACTAAAGGTAGGCAGTGTCCGTACGATTTTCCGGGTTTCTAGCGAGACGGTGATGAGGCGGAGGAGGAGTTCGAGGGGGTAGCGGGGGTTGTTTAGGGTTTCGGTGGCGTAGCGGTTGGCGTCGGAGACGATGCCGCTGGCTTTGTCGGTGCGGATGCGCTGGCGGTCGATAATCCAGTCGATGGCGGGGCGGCCGTTGACGATATAGTGGTACGCATCCAGCGGGATGTTGCGGACAGTTATGTGGCGGTTGTAGTGGATGACCGAAAAATCTTTGCCGGTTTTATTGGCCTGCGTTTTTTCAGTTTTTCCGTATTTCATTTTTTCGACATAAAAGTCCTCGGGCTGCAATTCGTCCAGCGTGGTGCAGTTCTTTTTATGAATGTCGATGTGCACGGAGGTGTCCAGCGGGGCGTGCTCATAGCCGATATGCAAATTTGCCAGTTGCTGCCCTGCCTCGGCAAAGGCGCAGAAATCTTCGAAGCTGGCGGCAAAGGGGATGCGGGGCAGCTCTTTGGTTAAATTGTTGGCAAAGGTTTCTCGATACTGCGGGCTGTGCAAGATGGCATAGATATATTCAAAAATTTGCGTTTTGGTGATGGTTGTGCCATCTTTGCCGTAGTGGACTTGAAAGGCAGCAAGCGCAGCATCGGTGATGGCGTGTTTTGGTTGGCCTTGGCTGTTGTATAGGTACTCGGGGAAGCATTGGCCGTTAAGAATCAACTGAATATCGACCATGCAACCTGACATCAAAACCGAAAAATTTCTTGCTCCGATACCGGTCACACAAATCAGCCGGTTTTCTACGTTCGCTTGCGCCAAAGTAGGTTTTTCCGGCGCGGCAAACAAGCCATCTTGACCGCTGGCTTCTTCTGTGGCTGGCCCCGATACCGGCAAGGGGAAGATTTGAGGCATTTGGTAGACGCAGTTATTCAACATGCGGTTGTAATACAGCCAACCTTTGGAAAAGGGGCGATATAGCGTCGGCATGGCTGCCTGCGGATGGAATGTTAGTTGTTTATTTTGTGCAAAATCAGCGAGCAACTCACGCGTCCAGCTTATTTTTGTCGGGTCGGTATCAATAAAACCTGCCAGCGCCTCTTTCCGTTCCTTTGTTGGCGTTTGGGCGTATTGGCGATTGAACGCGCTGCGCTGCTCTTCGTAAAAACTCACCATGCGTTGAACATTTTCCAGTAGTGCCGCGCGGCTGGGGTTGTTGCACCAAGCATCCCGATTGGTTTTCACGCCATTTGAAAAATTTTCAAATATTCCTGTATTAGCTGGTTTGTTTTTATTTTTGGCATCGCCCATCGGCAGCAAATCTGCAAACTCGCCACTGCGCTGATTCAGCCAATCGTTCTTTTCATCCGGGGTAATTGCCTGCCACAAATCTTGCTCGGCAATACCGGCGATGCTTTTTAATTCAGCGATTTTTTCCAGTTTTTGCTCGCGGCTCAGGTAGTCGCCAATGTCGCAGTAATGGATTTTGCCCGCTTGCCCTGTCTGGTGCTGGGGTGTCTTGACCAATAGTGAAATGACCACACCTGTTGTGCTGCCTTGCCCAAAGACATTACCACCTTCTTTTTTATCTTTCACATTTCCGCGTATCTCGCTGCGAATATCGCCGCGCAGGTGAAAGATATACAGGCTGGAAAACTCTTCTGTCAGGCATTTGCGCATGCCATCGGTGGCGGCTGAATCCAGCCAACCTGCGTTGGTGACAAAACCGATAATGCCGCCGGTCTGCGGGTCAATGCGGTCGGATGCCCAGCGGATGGCGCGGATATAACTGTCTACCAAGGATTTTTTGGAGGTGGCTGTTCCCCGCGCAGAGTATGTTTGTTTGATGCGGTTATCCAGCTCGGGATAGGCGACATTTTTATTTTGGTCGTTCTCACTTTTCTGTCCCACCGAATACGGCGGGTTGCCGATGATGACGGTAATCTTGCTTTCCATCTGGCGCTTGCGGCGGGCGTTGTTGGCGGCCAGTGCGTCGTTTTTGTTTTCGAGCAGGGTTTCGGTTTTTTCGGTAGGGATATTGAAAGTATCGGCCAGCAAGATCCCCGGGAAGGGTGTGTACGGTGCGCCGGGGCAGTGTTGCGCAAAAGTGGACTCGATATTCACTGCAGCAATGTAGTACGGTAGCAGCAGAATTTCGGTGGCGTGGAGTTGCTGCTGATAAACGCGCGGCAGGTGTTCCGGGGCAATCAGACCGCTGGCGAGCAGCCGTGCCATAAAGGTGCCGGTGCCGGTGAAGGGGTCGAGCAGTTGTACGTCTTCACTTTCCAGTGTCTTGCCAAAGTGGGTATGTAAAAGGTGCGTGACGCTGTGCAGGATAAAGTCTACGACTTCAATCGGGGTGTATACGATGCCGTGTTTACTAACGACCTTTGGGAAGGCCTTGGCGAAGAATTGGTCGTAAAGCGTAATGATCAGGGTTTGGCGCGCGGTGGGGTCGTCAATGCCGCTGCTGCGTTTGCGCACGTCTTCATAAAAGCTGTCCAGAGCCTGGCGTTCGCGGTCTAGCGAAGAGTCGGCCAGCAGAATATCGGTGACAGTTTGCAGGGCCAGGCTGATGGGGTTGTTTCGGCTAAAATGGTCGCCGCCGAAAAGCGCATCGAACACCGGCTTGGTGATGAGGTGCTGGGCCAGCATTTCGACGATCTCGTCTTGGCCGATACTGGTGTTGATGTGTTTGTGGAGCTGTGCCTTGAACTGCTCAAAGGCGGCGATGGCTTCGACTCGTCGGGGGTCGCTTATGATTGTTTTGATCTGGGCGATCTGTAGCTGGGCGATCCGGCCAATGTCCTGGGCCCACTGTTCCCAGTGGTCGCGGTTGCCGACTTTTTGCACGACCTTGGCGAGGATGGCGCGTTCCAGCTCGCCGGTAGGGAAGCGGATTTGCGTTTGCTCGTCGGGAGGGGGCTGTGGCGGTGCGGTGCCGATGCCGGTGTCAGTCCTGGTGTCTATAATGGGCTTATCTCCGCCACTTTGTCTCGGCTTGCGGGCGGCAAGGCCAGTGACGGCGACGATCTCGATGCGCTGCGGGTCGCTGCCGAGGAGCTCTATGCGGTTGATGAAGCGGTCGAACTCGTCGTCGTGCGAGCGCAGGGCCTGCAGGACCTGCCAGACGACTTTGTAGGTTTTGTTGTCATTGAGTGCCCTGTGCGGCTCTATCCCGGAGGGGATGACTACGGGGAGGATGATATAGCCGCGCTTTTTATCCGGTGCCTTGCGCATGACGCGCCCGACGGATTGGACGACTTCGACCTGCGAATTTCGCGGGGTGAGGAACAGGACGGCGTCCAGTGCGGGGACGTCTACGCCTTCGGACAGGCAGCGCACGTTGGTGAGGATACGGCAGGTGTCGTCTGCGCTGTCGTCTTTTAGCCAGTTGATTTTCTGCGTTTTCTCGGCGGCGCCCATGCCGCCGTGTACGTAGTCGGCTTCGCAGCGTAGCCGCATGCTGCGCTGCGTGGCTTTTTCTTCGGGGCTGGCGGTGTTTTGGTATTCCTCAACTACGGCGCCAAACATCTGGGCGATTTGCCGCGCGGCGGTTTTATTGCTCCTCCCGCCGCCTTTGCCGGTGTTGGCGCCGCGCTCGCGATCAATGATTTGGCAGAAGGCCACAGCGCGGCGCATGGGCGCGGGGTCGTCGGAGAGGTCTGCCAAGCCTTCTTTGGCGAGTGCCTTGAAGCAGCCGATGATTTTGGCGGCATCGTCCATGCGCAGGCTGTTGTTCTCGTCGGTGAGGAGTTTTTGTACACGCTCGTTGATTTCTTTTTCCTCTATGGTCAGGACGATGACCTTGTAGGGAACCAGCAGTTTTTGCTCCACCGCAGCGGAAAAGGTCAGGGCGTGGAAGGTGGGGCCGTAGATGGCCTCATCGTCCATGGAGTAGAGTGTCAGATCTTTGGCCTTTTGGGTCTGCTGCTGTGACTCGGCATCGTAGATGCGCGGAGTGGCGGTCATGTAGAGCCGCTTGGTGGCACGGATCGCGGTGTTGTCGTGGATGCGCACGAAATGGCTTTCCTCGTCTCCCTCCCAAGTCTGGCCGGTGGTGCGGTGAGCCTCGTCGCAAATGACCAGGTCAAAGGGGGGAAGGCCGTGCTCTTTTTGGGCACGCTCAATGACACCGAGGCTGTGGTAGGTGGAAAATATGACCGTCATGGAGGCCGGGCGTCGTCGCGCGGCGTGTTGCATGGCGAGAGCGGAGGCCCGCGTGGTGGCGGGGTAGGCGAGCTCGTGAAGGGAAAGCCGGAAGTGGTCGCCCTGCTCGGTATCGCTTGTGTGCGCGGGCTTGGTGCCAGAGCCGACTTCGGTATCCGAGCACACGGCGAAGGCGGTGATCGGCAGGGTGCTTTGCTGGGTCCACTCGGTGAGTGTTTGCGAAAGAAGGGCCAGGCTGGGGACGAGGAAGAGGATGTGGCCTTCGGGGGAGGCTGTCGCCTCCGCGATCCGCAGCGCAGTAAAGGTCTTGCCGCTGCCGCAGGCCATAATGAGCTTGCCGCGGGGATGCTGTCGCAGGCCGTGGAGGACGTCGGCAATGGCGGCTTGCTGGTGCGGGCGGGACTGGTTTTTGGGTTTCAGGAAGACAGCCGCCGGAGTGGCAGGAGCCTGAGGGAGTGCGTAGCGTGCCCAATCAATCGCACTGGTTTCGAGTGCCTCCAAGTTGATGCGCGTCGCGGGGATCTGCTGCTGCTGGAGCATCTGCTCGGCATTGCTGCCGAGGGGTTTGCAGGTGGTATCGATGAGCAGGCGGGCACTGAAGGCGCGATGCCCACTGGCGGACATAAAGCTATCTATGTCAGGTTTACTGATAACGCGGTCGGCGGCGTAACACTTGCACTGAACGGCGTGATGCTCGCCTGCATGAGTCGTAGCGACGAGGTCGATGCCGGTGTCATTGGGGTTGAGCTCCCACTGGCTCTGTTCTTTCGCCCAAGCCGCATAGGGTTGTACCTGGGCGTAAAGAGCGCGAAAACCGGGCTCGTGGCTGAGGTAGTCGGTGACCAGTCGCTCAAAAAGGCGCCCTTTCTCCGATTCGTGACGGGCTGTTTGGCGAATGCTTTCCAGAAGCTTTTGTAGAGCCGTGGCGGTGGGCTGGGGCGCGGCCGCAGGTTGAGAAGTGGACATCGGGTTGGGTTGGGGGCGATTGGGTGAGTGGATGGGGAGGCGAGTGTGACGACAGCGTGTGAGTGCCAATCCCTGTTCTTCATCGGAAAAACGCCAATGCTTTCTGATCCACGCGTTGAGAATTCAGATGCGACGCTCGCTGGAGCACTCGCACCTTTCTTTGCTACCGGGCCAATCGAAGACTCTTGCGGGGCGGGGGCGCAGCGGCGCACTGTGCGTGCTATCTCACTTTATGAATACGAACCGTAAGCCCGTGCTCCTCATCATCCGCGATGGCTGGGGGAAAAATCCCCACGCCGATCAAAACCCGAACAATGCTGCGTTTCTGGCGGCGACGCCTTGCGAAGACGCACTGCGGCTGCGTTATCCGGTGACGCAGGTGTCGGCCAGCGGGCTGGATGTGGGGCTGCCCGAGGGGCAGATGGGCAACAGCGAGGTGGGCCACGAAAACATCGGCGCGGGCCGCATCGTCGACCAGGAGCTGGTGCGGCTCAACAAACTGTTCAGCGAGAAACAGCTCGCGCAAAACCCTGTCTGGCTGGCGATCCTCGACCGGCTGCGCCGCGAGCCCACGGCGCGGCTGCACTTGATGGGGATTTTCTCCGACGGCGGGGTGCACGGGATGTTGGAGCACCTTTACGGCATTCTGGAGCAAGCGCGGGCGGACGGCATCCCGGCCGACCGTGTGTTGATCCACGGCTTCACCGATGGGCGCGATACGCCGCCGGACAGCGGGTTGGGCTTCGTCGAGCAGATCGAGGCGCGGCTGCGCGAGATCGGCGTGGGGCGCATCGCGACGATTTGCGGGCGTTTTTGGGCGATGGATCGCGACAACCGCTGGGAGCGCGTGCAGCGCGCCTACGATCTGCTCAGCGGTCGCGCGACCGAGGCCACCGCGCGCAGCGCTGCCGAGGCGCTCCGCCGCCACTACGACAACCCGCCCGCGCCGACTCAGGCGGGCGACGAGTTTCTGCCGCCGACGCGGCTGCTCGGTGCCGACGGTCAGCCGCTCCCGCATTTTTCGGATGGCGACGCGGTGCTCTTTTACAACTACCGCGGCGACCGCCCGCGCGAGATCACCAAGGCCTTCGTGCTCGACGATTTCGACGGCTTCGCACGCGGGCCCAAGCTCGACCTCTACTACGCGACGATGACCGAGTACGAAGCGGGCCTGCCCGTGCACGTCGTCTCGGGAAAGCCGCCGCCGCTCAAAAACATCCTCGGCGAAGTCGTCTCTCGCGCGGGCCTCGCCCAGTTTCGCTGCGCAGAGACCGAGAAAAATCCGCACGTCACCTTCTTCTTTAACAACTACCGCACCGAGCCCTTCCCGGGCGAAGACCGCTACTGCCCCGCCAGCCCCAAGGTCGCCACCTACGACCTCCAGCCCGAGATGAGCGCGGCCGAGGTCACGCGCGCGAGCAAGGAGGCGATCCTCTCCGGCAAGTACGCGCTGATCGTCGTCAACTACGCGAACCCCGACATGGTCGGGCACACCGGCTCGCTGGAGGCGGCCAAGCGCGCCGTGGAGGCGACCGATGCGGGCGTGGGCGAGCTGCTCGCCGCGCTGGAAACAGTCGGCGGCCGCGCAATCGTCACCGCCGACCACGGCAACTGTGAGCAGATGTGGGATGGCCCGCGCAAAATGCCGCACACCGCGCACACGCTAAACCTCGTCGAAGCCTTCGTCGTGGACTCGCGCCTCACGCCGAAGACGCGGCTGCGCGAAGGCGGGCGCCTCGCCGACATCGCGCCCACGCTCCTCGCCCTCATGGAGCTGCCGCAGCCTCCCGAGATGACCGGCCAAAATCTTATTGCAGGCGGCGCGGCGTGAACAGCACGCTGCGCGGCTTGCATTGATTGAGCGCCCTCCCGCCCCTCCCCAGCCGCTCCCGAAATTTCCCCGGAAAGAGAATCGTACCTACAACGCGACCAGCCCCACCACCGACGCGAGCCCGCAGCGCTCGCCCGCCTCAATATGGACGACACCCAAGACAAGCAGGCCAAGCCCGCCGACCTCAACACACTCGACCTCTCGCAGCTCCAGGGCTTCAGCTTTGGCACGAAGTGGGAGTCCAAGCCGGCCGAGAAACGCGAAGGCGGCCCGCGCGGCGAGCACGCCGGGCGGCGCGATTTTGGGGCGGGTGGCGCGCGCCGGGATTGGCGTGCGGGCGGTGGCGGCGGTGAGGGAGGGCGCGGTGATCGCCCAGGCGGCGGCCCGGCCTCGCGCGACCGCCGCGGCTTTCGCAAACCCGGGCCTGCTGACGCGCCAGCCAGCGCTGCTGCTGGCACTGGCGATTCGCGCCGCGAAGGTGCCGCCCCGCAAGACCAGCGGCAGGGCGGGTGGCGTGCGCAGGACGGCGTGAGCCGCCGAGCCGCCACCGATGGACGCGCACAGGACGGCGCAAGCCGCGATGGACGTGCGCAGGGCAGCTTCAGCCCGCGCGGTGGTGCAGATCGCCGCGCACAAGGCAGCGGCGGTGGCGCGGGGCCTCGAGGCGGTGGCGGTCGTTTCGCGAACTACAACCGCGAGCGTCCGCACTACGAGCCGCCCTACGACAGCCCGCACTTCGCGGTCAGCTTTTACCCCGAAGACAAGAGCTTCGCCTCGCTGGCAAAGACGATCCGCAGCTCCTACCGCACGCTCGAACTGTTTGAGATTGCGCGCACCGTCGTCGCCAAAAACGACCGCTTCATCGTCCACCTCACGCGCAAGCCTGCCGCCCCTCCTGCCGACGCCGCGCCGCGCCAACCGATCTACATCGCGCGGCCCGACGGCGTGCCCTTCGACAGCGAGGACGCCGTCATCAACTACGTGGTGGCCCAGCACATCGGGCAGTTTTTCCACACCGAGCAGGTCCAGATCGACCCGCCCAAGGGCAACTTCCAGGTCATCAACCGCTGCGGCGTGACCGGCGAGCTCCTCGGCCCGCCCAACTACCACCGCTACAACCAGATCGTCCAGCAGCACTTCGACACGCGGATCAAGCACCTCTCCTTCGACGCCTTCCGCGCCAAGATCGAGACCCTGCGCGATCCTGAGGCCATTGCCCAGTGGCTGGAGAAAATGAAGACGATCACGCGCTACACCTGGTGCAGCGCGGACACGAAAAAAACTGGGGAAACCAAAGCCCAGGCCGCCGCCTCTACTGCGCCCACCGAAAGCGTGACTGGCAACGAGCCGACGTCCGCCGCGCAGGCAAGTGCCGCGACTGATGCCGATGCGCAGGCCGCTGCCGCGCAGGAAACGCCTGCTGCCCAAACCGAGGGCTTACCCGTGCCGCCGAGCGAAACGGTTCACGCCGAAAATCCCGAGTCGGCGAAAGCGAGTGAGGCTGCACCCGCCGCTTCGGAAACGGGTGAGACCGCGCCTGCCGAAGCTTCGGCCACCGGACAAGCGAGCGAGCCGTCCGCGAGCGGCGAAACGCCAGCATCTGAAACGGCTTCCTCCGAATCCCCCGAATCTCCCGCAGCGCCCGCCGCGAATGCCGCCGCGCCGGAGGAAACGCCCGCGGTGACTTTCGACAGCCTCGAAGAGGCGCGCCTGTACCTGCTCACCCATGCGCGCGGGCAGGTTTATCGCACCAGCGACACCGCGCGCTTTCATGGCAACCTGCTCGACAAGCTGCCCGAAGGCGAAATCCGCCGCGCCATCGAAGGCGCCCTGGAGCGGCAACGCCGCTTCCCGCTCGACACCGCCAACGGCCTGCGCGGACGGCTGCGCCGCGAGCACTTCACGATCTTCAAAAAAGGCACTAAAGGCATCGCCTACGTGTGTGCGGTGAAGCGCAAATTCCGCACGCCCGGGCAGACCTTTGCCGACTCGATCGCCGCACTCATCGACTTCATTGAGAAAAACCCGATGGTGCTCGTCAGCGAGCTGCCCGAGCGCTTCCTCGGGCTCAAGCCTGCGCCGGCTCCTGCTGCCGAGCCAGCTTCCGCCGCTGCTGATAAGGCGCCGCTATCGCCTGCGGGTGCTGGTGCGCAAAACGAAAGCCCGAGTGAGTCCGCGCCCGCGTCAGAAGCTGTGGCGGCAGTTGCCGCGCCTGCGCCCGAAAAGTCGGCTGAAGCCGTGGCCGAAAACTCAGCCGTCGCATCCGCCGATACGGTTGCCGAGCGCGAGGCCCTGCACCGCCTCCAGCTCGATCTGCGCTGGCTCGTCACCGAAGGCTACGTCACAGAGTTTATCGACGGTCGGCTCTTTGCCGCGCCGCCCATGCCCGAGTCGCGCAAACGCGCCGCCGAAACTGGCGAGGAACACGATCCCGAAAACTTCCCCGACGCGCCCAAACCCACTCCCGCGCCGCAAAAATCAGACGCTCCCAAAATGGAGCCCGCGCCAGCCGCACCCGCGAACGCGGAGCCGCCGCCCACCGAGCTTTCCGAAGTAGCGAAGCCCGAGGATGCAGCCACTCAGCCGACAACTGAGCCGCCGGCCCCTCCAGCGGCGGAAGGCCCTTTCGAGCCCGCTGCTGCCAAGCCCGAGCCTGCGCCTGCGGACACCGCTGTCACTCCCGCCGCTCTGCCCTGAAGGCGAGGCAACGCTCCACTGCGCGTGGCGGCAGGGCGGCCCTACGCGGGCGGCGGTGGCGGGTCGCCACTTCCATTTAATTTGCGATTTTGCCCGTGCGCTTTGCGCCCGAACAAAATCGCAAATTTACATGAACCTCTCCCGACCTCCGGTCGGGCAATAGAGCCGATGGATAACCCGTTTGGGCGATTTTTGGGGTTAACGAGTAAACGCTAGCCGGACGCGGCCTCGTTGCCGCTGCGTGCAGGGTGCTGAGCCTTTTATTGGGCGAGCTAGCCTGCTTTGATGTTGAGGTGTTTTACGGCGGAGCAGCCGGGCAGCGCGCGGATTTTCTCAACGATGCGTGCGCGGTGGTGAAAGAGCTCGCTGCGCACGACGGCGTGTGAGGCGAGGACGAGCAGGCGCCCGCTGGGGCCGATCTCCACGGGGTGTGAGTAGCTGGCGTTGGCGGAGCCCACGAGCTCGGCCCAGTGGTCGCGGATGTGCTGCTCGGGCGACTCGCGGCCGATTTTGTACTTTTGCAAAATCTGCTCCACGAGCTCGGCGAGCGGCTTTGTCGGGCGCTTCACCTGGCGGCGCGGCTCGTGCCGCGGCACGCCGCGAAACTCGGCGATCAGCGACTCGGCAACTCGGCTAAAAGGCTGCGGCTCACTCGGCATCGGGCGGCTCCTTCCTAGTTTCGTTTTCGTACAAGGTGCTGTAGCGGACGAAGGCGCCAAAGGCCGTTGCCCAGGCGATGTAGAGCCCCGGGTAGCCGTCCAGAAATCCGCGCCGCAGGAAGTACGCGCGGATGAAGCGCCATGCGGGGCGGGTGAGTGCGGCGAGCAGCGAGAAGCGGCGGCCCCGCGCGCGCTGCTGTTTGAGGAAGAGCGCGGCGAAGGGGGTTATCTTGTCCACGTGGCTGGCGAGCGTGGGAAAGGAGTAGTGGTGCAGGTCGCCGCGCAGCGTGGCGACGGGGCCGTCGCAGACCATTTTCTCGTGGACGAAGGCGTCGCCGCCCCAGCGCGATTTCGCGCGCAGGACGAGCCGCAGGCTCAGGTCGGGATACCAATCGCCGTGTGTGATCCAGCGGTTGATGAACCACACCTTGCGCGGGAAGCGTGCGCCGACGAACCCTCCCGCCCTTCCTACCTCTCCCGCTGCCGCCGCGCTCCCGCCCCTCCCATCTCGCCCGCCCATCCCGCTGGTGAAGAAGGCGTGGATCGACTGGCGCAGCGCGGGCGAGACCTCCTCATCGGCGTCGAGGCACAGCGCCCAGGCGTGGGTGGCGAGGTCGAGCGCGGCGTTTTTTGTATCGCGGTAGCCTGCCCATGGCAGCTCGTGAACGAGCGCGCCGTGCGCTCGCGCAATCGCCGCGCTGTCGTCCGTCGTGCCGTTGAGTGCGACGATGATTTCCGCCACCCAGCCGCGCACGGAGCCGAGGCAGCGCGGGAGATTGGCGGCCTCATCGCGCGCGACGATTACGACGCTGATCGGCAGTGGAGGCGGTGCCGATGAATCGGGTGGCGGCTGTGGGCCTACGTTTCTCACAGGTCGGATGGGGCTGGGTCACACTCGCCCGAACAACGAGCGCGGGATCTGGTAAAGGTAGCCGCAGCTGCGCCATGCGCGCACGAGTGCTTTTTTCGCCGCACCGTGCTGCAAGAGCAGTGCCCAAAACGCCGCCAGCAGCGCGAAACCAAGGGCCTTAACGACGTTTGCCAAAAAGCGCGACACGAGGTAGGCGGCCCCCGCTTTCGCTCCGCTTTCGCTCCGCTTGACGCGCTCGACCACGCGGCTGCGCGCCGAGTCAAAGGCATGCCGCGCAGCGTAGCGAAAGGTCGTGCGCGAGGCGGGCATCTGGTGAAGCACGCTGGCGGCGGGCACAAACCACACTTCGCAGCCGGCCTCGCGGATGCGGCTCACCATCTCGCGGTCGCCGCCGCCAAAGAAGCTCGCGCCCTTGCGGTCGAGCTCGGTGCGAAAGCTGCCCACCTGCTCAAACACCCAGCGCGGGAACGCGAAGTTGGCGCCCATCGGCGAGTGCTGCGGCGGGAGCGGCCCCGCGCCTTCCGCCGCGCTGCGAAAGCCCTGTGGCCCGTGCCACTCGGCAATCCACTCGGGCTGCCCGTCGGGAAAGATCGGCACGACCTCTCCCGCTACGCAGCCGATTGTTTTGCGCCCCTCCGGCCCCTCCCGCCACTGCGCGATGAGCGGTGCGCAGAGTTCGCGCAGCCAATCGGGCTCCATCAAGATATCGTCGTCCGGCAGGGCGATGATGTCGCCGCGTGCCTCGGCGATTGCGCGGTTGCGCGCCCGGCAGAGCCCTTGGCCAGGCTCGTGCAGGTAGCGGATCGGCGCCGCGGTATGCGTGGTGGGGCGGGAGGGGGAGGCGGAGGAGGCGGGAGGGGCTGCCGGAATAGAAAACGACTCAACGACGGCGCGCGTGGCACCGCCGTCGGTCGAGTTATTATCGACGACGAGCAGCTCCAGCCGGTCGGTCGGGTAGTGCTGGGCGACGAGTCGTTCGAGCATCTGCCGCAGCACCACCGCACGGTTGTACGTGCAAACGGCGACTGTGATGAGGGGCAGGGCTTCGGTAGACATGTGAGGTGGGAATCTGGAGTGCCGCCGCCCGTCGCGGCAAGCGCTTGTCCGGGGCTCCACTACGCGTGGGGCGGGGGACGGTGTCCCCTTCCATTTAATTTGGGAATCGGCCCCGACGCTTTGCGTCGAAGCACGATTCCCAAATTTGCCTCCCCCGCCGCGTTGCGACAGGGTCTTCGACCCATTTTATGGGCGCGGCCTCGTTGGGCCGCGTCCGGCTAGCGTTTACTCGTTAACCCAAAAAATCGCCCAAACGGGTTATCCATCGGTTCTCCGACCCGACCGGAGGTCGGGAGAGGTTCATGTAAATTTGCGATTTTGTCTGGGAGCACAGCACACGCCCTCCCGCCTAAAATCGCAAATTGAATGGCCCGTGGCGCCCCTGACGAGCCGCCAGCGAGCGGCTCGCAAAACAAGAGGGCCTTCGACTGTTTCATGGTGCGGCGAGGCGTTGCCTCGCCGTCAGCGTGCACAGCGTGTGACGGGCTACAACTGGATGGGCAGGCCGATTTCGATGATTTGCATGGGCGGCAGCCGGTAGTAGTCGCGGGCTTGGCGGGCGTTGCGGCTGAGGAAGCCGTAAAAGTGCTTTTGCCACTCGGGCATGCGCGCCGCGCCGCCGGGCATGATCATCTCGCGGTTGAAGTAGTAGGTGGCCTCGGCGGGGACGAGCGGCACGCCGCCTTGCTCGCGGATTTGCTCGATGAGGGCGGCGACGTCGGGCGACTCCATGTAGCCGAAGTGGGCGATCGCGCGCCACACGCCGGCCTGGCCGATGGCGCGGATTTCGAGTCGCTCAGCCACCGGGACGTAGGGCGCATCGGAGGTCATGACGCTGAGCAGGACGACTGTCTCGTGCAGGACTTTGTTGGCCTTGACGTGGTGGAGGAGCACCAGCGGCGTGCCCTTGGGGTTGCCCGCCATGAAGACGGCCGTGCCGCGCACGCGCTTGATGTGCGGGCTGAGCGCGATCTCGCACAGCTCGTCTTCGGTGATGTCGTTGGCGTAGACGCGGGCGAAGACTTCGTTTTTGCCCGAGCGCCAGGTGTGCATCACGAGCAGCAGGGCGATGCTGATCGCCAGCGGTACCCAGCCACCATCGGCAAACTTGTGCAGGTTGCTGTAAAAGTAGGCGAGGTCGACGACGCCAAACAGCGCGCACAGCGGCAGCGCACGCCAGCGCGACCAGCGCCAGGCGCGGCGGGCGACCAGGTAAAATGCAAAGGTGGTGATCGCCATCGCGCCAGTGACGGCGACGCCGTAGGCCGAGGCGACCGCAGAGCTTTGCTGGAAAAGCAGGACGACCGTGATCGAGCCGATGCAGAGCGCGACGTTGACCAGCGGGATGTAGATCTGATCGCGGTGCGCGGCGTTGGTGTGCAGGATTTTGAGCCGTGGGAAAAAGCCGAACTGGATGGCCGAGCGGATCATCGAAAACGTGCCCGAGATGAGCGCCTGGCTGGCGATCACGGCAGCGAAGACCGAGAGCAGCATAAGCCCCAGCCGCGCGGCGCCCTCGGGCGCGATTGCCAAAAAGGGATTGTCAACCGCTCCGCCGCCCGCGCGCTCGGTGGCGAGGATGTGTGCGCCCTGGCCGAAGTAGTTGAGCGCGAGTGCGGGCAGCGCGACGAAGTACCACGCGTGCATGATCGCGCGGCGGCCGAAGTGCCCCATGTCCGCATAGATCGCCTCCACTCCGGTGATCGCCAGCACCACAGCGCCGAGCAGCGCGGTGATTTCGAGCGGGTGCTGCCACAGGAGCTGCCAGCCGTACCACGGCGCGAGCGCGCGGAGGACGACCGGCTCGCGGATCACCTGCCACAGGCCGAGCCCGCCCAGCACGGTAAACCACAGGAGCATGACCGGCCCATAGACGCGGCCGATCTTGGCAGAGCCCTTGCTCTGAAACCAAAAGATCCCGCCGAGCAGCAGGCAGGCCAGCGGGACGATCAGCGCATGTGTTTGAGGGGCCACGGCACTGAGCCCCTCGGCTGCGGAGAGCACCGAAATCGCGGGAGTGATCACACCTTCGCCGCAGAGCATGCAGGCCCCAAAAATAATCAGCAGCGTGTGGGGGCGTAGCCCCCTTTTTCTTGGCGCGCGGAGCACCCGCGAGGGGTTGGCGGGCGGAGAGCCTGGCCGCGCGTCCGGATTTCTGTTGCTCCCTGAGCGTGCGTTGTCGGGAGCCAAGATCGGCGGGGCGCCGGGGGCGCGTTCGAGGCGCGATTTGACGAAGAGCGCGAAGATGCCGCCCTCGCCGCGATTATCGGCGCGGGTGACGAAGCCCAGGTACTTGAGGCTCACGATGCCAACCAGTGACCAGAAGATGAGCGAGAGAATGCCCAAGACCCCGTCCGTGAGCTCGGCCGTGGGGAGCAGCGCGATAGACTGGCGCAGCGCATAGAGCGGGCTGGTGCCGATGTCGCCAAAGACCACGCCCAGCGCGATCAAGGCGAGCCCCGCGCGGGCTCCTGTTTGGGCGGGCACTTTGGCAGAGGGAGAATCAGGGCGGCTGGGCTTGGCGTCGGCGCGCGGTGTGCGCGCACTGCTTTGGGTAGTCTGGCTGCCGTGCTCATCGGGACTCATTGGGCGGCGAAGCCTTGGTGCGGATCGTCGCATCTCCAAGCCGTTTTACCCATCCAGTACGCAGGTTGTAGCACGGTAAATGAAGCGTGTTAGCCCATCGGAAGAGCCCGGGCGCAGAAGGTGGAGTGGTGCTCGCAGCTCAGCCAAAACGATCCGTTCTTATACTTTCAGTATTAATACGAATAGAATGAGTAGGTGTCATATGGTATAAGCTCCGGGCTTATGCTCCTGCTTCACCTTACTCCTCCTCTGTTATATAAGTATATTCACTGCTCCGGCCGATCAGGGTAAATACCTACAGGATCGGGTCACTCTTTAACCGTTTGGTAATGGCAGATTTATTCATATAATCGATTGGTGTCCCAAGATTATAAATAAGGGCCGATCGCGCTTTACCGTAAACAATAAAAGTTTGCCCAACTCCCTTGTTCTAAAAGGAATGGAGAGTAGATCATAGCCTTTTCTCGATAGCGGCTCGCTGGCGCTTTGATAATTTGGTGTATGGTCCAGATTCAGGCGTAATGGTGGAGCAAGAATTATGGGAGGGGCACAAAACTGTGAATACGTCGATAGTGACTTTGGTTCGGAATGCTTATCTTTCATTTAACGGTGCACCGAGTGTGTGAACCTGCCTCATCCGTCGGCGCCGCTGGAGCGCGACCGCTGCCAATCATCGCATTTGTATCCAAGTAATGAATGATTTGGGCTTAATCGGGACTGTTGCTCCTCAGGAGGTTGCGCGAGCTGGCCGCCACCAACGAGCGGCGTCCAAATTGGAAGGGGGCACCGTTCTCCCGCTGAGCCGCGATGTTCTGGATGGCTGTATATTGGCGGATCAGGCACTGGCGCGGCTGGTGCTGACGCTGGCGCGGGCGGTGGAAGTGCCGTTCAAGCCGCTGTGGAGTAAGCGGACTCTGAAGGATATTTATCAGATCCAGACTGGCAACCTGGGGTGGGAGCCACGGCGTGCGCGCGCCTTTCGGGCAGCGCTGTCCGACCAGTTTCCCGCGAGCCGGATCAGCGGCTACGAGCGCTATCTGCCGCAGTGCCACAACGGCGAAGCAGGCCGCCATGTGCTGGCCTGTGCGCTGGCGGCGCGGGCCGACAAAATCGTGACCTACAACCTGCATAATTTCTGTGCTGAGCAGCTCGCCCCTTGGCGCGGCCGCGTACTGCACCCCGACGACTACCTGCTGGAGCTCTACCACCTCTTCCCCGAGTGCGTCTTGCGTGAACTGTGTGCCCTCGCTCAAAACGCTTCGGAAACCCTTGGCAGCAAAGTGACCATCGAGCACGAGCTGGCGGCCCTCGCTCCCTACATCCCCGACTTCGCACGGACACTCATCGCTGCCGTCCGTGGGGATGATATTTGTCCCTCCAGTGAACAGCTTGCCGGGTAAACCGGTCAACGGCTGGCACTACGCGTGCGGCGTATTCGCCAGCGCGCAGAGAGTATGCAGCAGCCGTGAGCGAAGGGGGGCTGCCTTGAGTGTGGCTGGGCGGCTGGGCGTAGCTCAGTCACGCACCGAACGCGCGGCGCCCTGAGAGGCGACCAGCTCAAACAGCCGATCAAGCCGTTGGTTGATTTGGTCAAGCCGTGCATTCGTTTGATCAATCCGCGCATTCATTTGATCGAACCTCGCGTTTGTCTCGCTCTGCAACTGGTCAATCCGCGCATTAGTCTGGTCAAAGCGCACATTCATCTCCGTTCGCAGCTCAGCTACTGCGGAGTCGATCTTCACATTCGTCTGATCAATCCGCACGTTCGTCGCGTTGTTCAACGTGAAGACCAAGCTGAGGATTCCTACGAGCACTCCGGCAGCCGAAAACAGCACCCACTTGATCAGGCTGGACTTAAGCTCGGCCAAGCCGGTTGTGGCTTCGACAGCAGCCAGCCGCTCTTCGAGGGTGCGAGAGGCTGCCACCGCAGGCGCGGGCTTGGCTACTTCGCTTGGCGCCGCATGTCCCGGCCGTGCCTCATCCCGTGCACGCGCAGAGGCCGCGCGAGCTTCCGCATTCAGGAGCTCCTCCTCGTCCTCCAAGGTGACTGCAACCGCGCGGGGCATGTCGCGAAGTTCGCGCCCCGCGTCTTATAAGTCAACCTTGGCTGTAGCAGTTTGCAGCGGCGCCAGCCCCACGCGCAGTAGCGGAAACTCCTGCGTGCGCCCGTTCAGCGCGGGGGGAATTCGAAGTCGGCTTTGTTTTTCTTGGGCGAGAGGACGAGGTAGGCGCTAAATTGAGTGCCGCGCTTGGAGACGAAGCCCTCGATGAGGCCGGACTTCCCGTCGGTCACGAGTTTCTGGACTTCGGCGGGCGGGATTTCTTGTTGGCAGAGCTGGCGTTTGAGCTCGAAGACGATGCGGCCGTCTTCCTCGGGCTTGCGCACGTAGTAGGCGTCGGCGGTCTGGACGAGCTCGCCGCCGCGGTGCAGCTTGCTGGGCCCCAGGACGCTGGCCTGCGAGAGGTCGGGCGGAGCCTTGGTTTTGCGGGCGACGGGTTTGCCGTCCTTGCCGACGCGCGGGGCGCGTGGGGGAAACTCCCAGCGGATGCGCGCGCCATCGCGGGTGAGGAAGGCGTCGAAGGGCCGGCCGCGCTTGGAGATGAAGCCCTGGATGAGCTCGGTCTTCCCCTGGCTGACGAGCTGGATGGCGTGCTCGGGGCCGATCGGCTTTTGGCACATGAGGCGCCCCACGCGAAAGGTCTGCTCCCAATCTTCGCCGCGCTTCTCGCGCAAGACGAAGTGCGGGCCCGCCTCGCAGAGTTCGGCACCGGTTTTCTCGTCGCGCCAAAGTGGGGTGAGGCTGCCGAGGTCGACCTTGTCGCCGAAGTCGAGCTCGGTCTTCCACTTGTCGGCCTCGGCGTCGTGGACGAGCTTGAGGGAGGCGGCGAAGCGCGCGCGGGTCTTGGCGGAGACGAAGCCGTCGAGCGGGCCGATCTGGCGCTCGCGGACGAGGGCGGCGATTTCGTCTTCGCTCATTTTTCGCCCGCCGATGACTTTATAAATGCTGAGGGCACCGTCCTGGGATTTGTAGGCGCGGAGGGTCTCGCGCAGCGGAAGCCCATCGGTGGGCGAGAGGATGGCGGTTTCGCGCCCGGAGGCGGCGTCTTCTTCGAAGGTTTTTACGTTTTCGACGAGGGCCTTGGTCTGCTCGACGATCTCGGCCATGAAGTCGGCGCGGGCGAAGTGGCGCTGCTCCATTTGGCGGAGCTTGAACTCCCACTCGCCGGTCATGGCGGGGCTGGTGAGGGCCTCGGCTTTTATGGCGGTGAGAAATTCGAGGAGCTGCTCGGCCTTGGGCGTGGGGGCGAGCTCGCGGCCTTCGCGCTCCAGGTAGCGTTGGTTGATGAGGCCGTCGATGGTGTCGGCTCGGGTAGCGGGGGTGCCCAGGCCGCGCTCTTTCATCGCTTCGGCGAGCTCCTCGGCGTCGAGGAGTTTACCGGCGGTTTCCATCGCGGTGAGCAGGGTGGCCTCGGTGTAGCGCGGGGGCGGCTTGGTGGCCTCGGCGTGGAGCTCGGCGGCGAGGGTGCGCGCCTGAGCTTGGGCGGGAGGGCTGGTCGAGGCGGGCGCGCTGTCCTCGGGGCTGAGCGCGGGCAGCGACTTGTTTTTGCCGGTGGGCTTGGCGGGCGAACTGCCATCGGTGGCCGCCTCGGCGGTGCCATCTGCACTGCTGTTGCTGGCCGCCCCACCGGCCGCGCTCTCGTCCTCGTCTATGGATGTGCGCCCATAAACGGCGAGCCAGCCGGGGGAGGTGAGTACCTTGCCCTCGGTTTTAAAACGGTGTGGGCCGACTTCGCTGGTGCGCGTGGTGATGGCAAACTCGGCGGCGGGGTGAAAGACGGCGACGAAGCGGCGCGCGATCATGTCGAAGACCTTGGCCTCGATGCCGTCGAGCTTGGCGGCGCTTTGGGTGGTGGGGATGATTGCGAAGTGGTCGCTGATCTGGGCGTTGTTGAAGATGCGCTTGTTGGGGCGCACCCAGCCGCTGTCGAGGACGCGAGCGGCGTGCGGGGCGAGTTCGCCGGAGAGCTGCGTGAGCGCGTCGCGGCAGGTGGGGATGTAGTCCTCGGGCAGTGCGCGCGAGTCGGTGCGCGGGTAGCTGATGACCTTGTGCCGTTCGTAGAGGGCTTGCGCGACCTGGAGCGTGCGTCGGGCGGAGAGGCCGAGCCGCGAGTTGGCCTCGCGCTGCAGGGTGGTGAGGTCGTAGAGGCGCGGCGCGGCTTGGGTGGCGGCTTTCTTCTCCTCGCTGACGCGGGCGAGCGGCTGGCCCTGGCAGGCGGCGAGGACGGCCTCGGCGGCGGCCAGGTCCCAGAGACGGTCGGCGCGGTCGTGCTCGTCGTCGTTTTTCCTGAAATCGGGGCGTTGGTAAGTGCCCTCGTACTGGCCGGCGGCGACCTGGAAGGTGGCGGTGACGCGCCAGTAGTCGCGCGGCTGGAAGCTGCGGATGTCGTGCTCGCGGCCGACGATGAGGGCGAGCGTGGGCGTCTGCACGCGGCCCACGGAGGCGACGTTTCCGGCGCGCGAGCCGAACATGCGCTTGGTGATGGCGCGGGTGCCGTTGATGCCGATGAGCCAGTCGCTCTCGCTGCGGCAGCGGGCGGCGTCGCCCAGGCCGGCCATTTCCTCGGCACTGCGCAGCCGCTCAAAGGCGGTGCGGATGCCCTGCGGCGTCATCGTCTGTATCCACGCGCGCTGCACGGGCAGGCGGCACTTGGTGAGCTGGTACAGGTAGTTGAAGATGAGCTCGCCCTCGCGCCCGGCGTCGCAGGCGTTGATGACTTCGTCGATGTCCTTCCGCGCGAGGAGTTTTTTGAGTTGGTTGAAGCGATCCTTGGAGGACTCGATCGGCTTTAGCTCGAAGGTCTCGGGGATGATGGGGAGCGCATCCAGCCGCCAGAAGCCGTACTTTTTCTTATCAATATCCTCGGGCATGCGCAGCTCGACGACGTGCCCGACGGCAGACGAGATCACATAGCGGTCGTTTTCGTAGTGGTCTTTTTGCTTGGGGACTTTGCCGAGGGCGCGGGCGAGATCGGCCGCCACGGACGGCTTTTCCGCGATGATAAGGGACTTCATTGCCGGCGAGCGGTAATGTGCCGTGCGCGCCGCTGACAAGAGTCTTCGGCGCTTTTATTTCGTCGGGGCACCCCTGCGCGTGGGGGTCAGGCGGTGCCTGCACCCATCTACTGTGCGGTTCGTGTATCGCACGTGTTCCGCGCGATACACGAACTGCACAGTTGGAAATCCGCTACCAGAGGCCGGGCTGAAAGTTTGCCCGCTAACCAAAACCTTCGCCCAAACGGGTTCCCGCTCTATTCGCGTTTGATGCCTCCCGCCCCGAAGCTATGCCCCGGGCTATGCGCTCAGCTTGTCGAGGGTGGCGTCGAGGGCGCGGGTGAGGGCGGCGATCGATTCGTCGGTCTCGTCGCCCATGTTGGAGATGCGGAAGGTCTTTCCCTTGAGTTTGCCGTAGCCGCCGTCGATCACGAGGTGGTGCTCCGTCTTGAGGATTTTGTTGAGGGCGGGCAGGTCGATTTCGCGCGTGTTGGCGAAGCAGTTGAGCGCGAGCGAGCCGTAGCGCTCTTCGGGGAAGAGCTTGAACCCGCGCGCGGCGCCCCACTGGCGCACGGTGGCGTTCAGGCGGGCGTGGCGGGCGTAGCGGGCCTCGGCGCCCTCGGCGTTGATTTCGTCGAGCTTCGACTTGAGCGCGTAGATGAGCGGGATCACGGGCGTGCTGGGCGTCATCCCTTTTTCGTGGTTTTTATGAAACTCCACAAAATCGAAGTAGTAGCCGCGGTCGGGGACCGTGGCGGCGCGGTCGAGCGCGCGGCGGGAGACGGAGACGAGGGCGAGGCCGGGGGGCAGGGCGAGCGCCTTTTGGGTGCCGGTGAGCAGCACGTCGATGCCGAGCTCGTCTTTCTTGATCGGCAGTACGCTGAAGGAGCTGACGGTATCGACGATGGAGAACACGTCGGGAAACTCGCGCAGGACGGCCATGATGGCGGGCAGGTCGCTCATCGTGCCGGTGGAGGTCTCGTTGTGGATGAGGGTCACGGCGTCGTAGCCGCCTTTGGCGAGCTCGGCGCGCAGCGCGGCGGGATCGACGGGCTGGCCCCACTCAAAGCGCAGGGCCCCGGCCTGCTTGCCGAGACGCGTAGCGACGTCGAGCCACTTGTCCGAAAACGCGCCGTTCATGCAGCACAGGACTTTCTTTGCGACGAGGTTGCGCAGGGCGCCTTCCATCACGCCCCACGCGCTGCTGGTGGCCAGGTAGACGGGGTCTTGCGTGTAGCAGAGTGCCTGGAGCGTGGGCTGCATCGCCTCGTACAGCGCGATAAAGTCGGCGCTGCGGTGCCCGATCATCGGCTGGGCCATCGCACGCAGCGTTTTCTCGGAGACGGCGACGGGGCCGGGGATGAATAGTTTGTAGCTCATGAAATCGGATGCGGGAAAAAGATGTGGAGGTGTGCGCGGGAGGGCGCGCTGCGAGCGCAGGCGAGCCAGCGACTCACGCAGCGTACCCCACGTGCGGCGACCGAGCGCGGGTGCGGCTTGGCAGGCCTGCGATTTTTAGACGAAAGCGGCTTCCCAAAATGAGCGTCAACCTCCATTGCAACTACTCCCCCGATGTCGTCCTGGCTTAAGAAAAAAACCACCGCCCTGGAGCTCTACACTATCGATGTGATTCTGGGGCGGCGCGCGGATGCGGGGGCGGCGGTTTATGGGGCTTTTCTGGAGCTGCTCTCGTATTTGTTTAGCGGGATCGCGCAGCTGCGGCTGTGGCTGTACCGGCACCGCATCTTGCACGATCAACCGCTGGGCTGCCTCGTGGTCGTGGTGGGAAACCTGACCGTCGGCGGCACGGGGAAAACGCCGGTCGTGGAAAAGTTTGCGCGCGCGCTGCAAGCCCGTGGGCGCAAGGTCGCGATCCTCAGCCGCGGCTACAAGAGCCGGGCCGCGCCTTTGTGGCGGCGTTGGTGGTGGTCGATCAGCCACACGGCGGCGCCCCCGCCGCGGATCGTGAGCGATGGTGCGCGCGTGCTCCTCGACAGCGAGGAGGCGGGCGACGAGCCCTACATGCTCGCGCGCAACCTCCCGGGCGTGATCGTCCTCGTGGACAAAAACCGCGTGAAGGCGGGCGCCTACGCGATCAAGCGCTTCGGCTGCGACACGCTCGTGCTCGACGACGGTTTCCAGTACCTGCCGCTCAAGGGGCAGCTCAACCTGCTGCTCGTCGATAAGACCAACCCCTTTGGCAACAGCCACCTGCTGCCGCGCGGCATCCTGCGCGAGCCGATCAAGCACCTGCGCCGCGCGTCCTACGTCTTCCTCACCAAGAGCAACGGCGAGCGCGACGCCGAGCTGGAGGCCGTGATCGAGCGCTACAACCCCGGGGTGGACATCATCGAGTGCACGCACCAGCCGCAGTACTTGCAGCGGCTCGATTGCGGCGAGGAGGGAGCGGCTCCCGCGCCTGCCGCAAATGAGGAAAGCGCGCCCGCTGCCGCTGCGGCGTCACACGCGATCTCGCACGCGCCCGAGCCCACGCCGCTTTCGTTTCTCAAAGGCCGCCGCGTCGCGGCCTTTTGCGGGATCGCGACGCCGGAGAGTTTTTTCAAATTTCTGACCGACCTCGGCGCAGACCTCGTGGCCCGCGAGCGCTTCCCCGATCACTACCGCTACGTGCAGGAAGACTTCGTGGAGCTCGCCGCGCTGGCCGCCCGCTCGGGCGCGGAGTGCCTGCTCACGACCGAAAAGGACGCCGTGCGCATCCCGCCCACGCATCAGTGGGGCTGTCCGGTTTACTACTTGCGGCTCGAAATCGACCTGCTGCGCGGCGCGGCCGATTTTGACGAAGCCGTGGGCCGGATCTGCTTTGCGCAGGACTGAGCCTGTCTTGCGACTCCACTGCGCGTGGGAGCGGCAGGAGGGAGGCCCTACGCGGGCGGCGGTGGTCGGTGACCACTTCCATTGAATTTGCGATTTTGC
Organism: Cephaloticoccus primus; assembly: GCF_001580015.1. Lineage (GTDB taxonomy): Bacteria > Verrucomicrobiota > Verrucomicrobiia > Opitutales > Opitutaceae > Cephaloticoccus > Cephaloticoccus primus. The sequence goes on along the minus strand of NZ_LSZQ01000052.1, from coordinate 92,167 downwards.
CCTGTCGCTTCGCGAGGGTCGCAGACCCTTTTATTGGACGAGCCGCTCGTTGGCGGCTCGGTCAGATGCCTCAGCCCGTGCGCGAATGAAGCGGAAACCCATCGGGACGAATTTTTCGGGTTAATGGGAAAATGCTGGTCTGCCGCAGCGGCAACGACCGCGCGGCCCAGCGAGGCCGCGCCTATAAAATCGGTCGAAGACCGTTTCCAACTGTGTGGTTCGTGTATCGCGCGGAACGCGCGATACACGAACCACACAGTAAATGGGTGCAGGCACCGCCTGCCGCCCCACGCGCAGTGGGATTTTTAGAAAAAATGGTTTCGTGCGACCTTGCGCGGCGCGTGGGGCGGCGGAGTATCGTGTCATGATTATCGACCCCCGCTATGCTGAGTTGGCGACCTTGCTGACCTCGTTTTCGACCGAGCTGCGCAAAGGCGAGCGCGTTTTGATCGACGCCTACGATGTGCCCGATGCGATGGTGATTGCGCTGCTGCGCGCGGCCCGTGCGCGCGGCGCGCATCCCTACGTGCAGCTCCACCGCGCGCGGATCACGCGCGAGCTGATGTTCCACGCCGAGGAGGCGCAGTACGCGCCGCATGCCCGCGTCGAGAAGCAGCGCATGGAGGACATGGACGCCTATATCGCGCTGCGCGGGGCGGATAATATTTTTGAGACGGCCGACGTGCCCGGCGAGCGGCTGCAACTCGTCAGCCGCCTGATGAAGCCCGTACTCGAGCACCGCGTAAACAAGACCAAGTGGGTGGTGCTGCGTTGGCCCACGGCGGCGATGGCGCAGCAGGCGTCGATGAGTACGGAGGCCTTTGAGGATTTCTTCTTCCGCGTGTGCACGCTCGATTACCGCCGGATGATCCCGGGCATGCGCGCGCTCGCCAAGCTGATGGCGGCGACCGACCGCGTGCACATCAAGGGCCCGGGCACCGACTTGCGTTTCTCGATCAAAGGGATCGGCGCCAAGGAGTGCGGCGGCCAGCGCAACATCCCCGACGGCGAAGTCTTCTCGTGCCCGGTAAAGGACTCCGTCGAGGGTTACATCCAGTACAACGCGCCGACGACTTACCTGGGCACCTCGTTCGACAATATCCGGCTCGGGTTTCAGCGCGGGAAGATCGTCGAGGCCACCAGCAGCAACACCAGGCGGCTAAACGAAATCCTCGATAGCGACGCGGGTGCGCGCTACATTGGCGAGTTCGCCCTCGGCTTTAATCCGCACATCCTGGAGCCGATGCGCGACATCCTCTTCGACGAAAAAATCGCCGGCTCCTTCCACTTCACCCCCGGGCAAGCCTACGAAGACTGCGGCAACGGCAATAAATCCCAAATCCACTGGGACATGGTCTGCATCCAGCGGCCCGAGTACGGCGGCGGCGAAGTGTGGTTCGACGGCAAGCTGATCCGCAAAGACGGGCTCTTCGTCCCCAAAGCACTTCAGAAGCTCAACCCCGACTACCTGCTCGGAAACTCCAGATGAGTGGCGCGCCGCGCAAACGACAGTCGGGTGGGGCGCCGCCGCCGCCTTCGCTGCCGCGCGCAGCGTTTGCAGGTGAGTCGCGCGCTTCAGAAGAGTGGGGCGTTTCAGGCTCTGCGAGCAACGCGGGTGCCGGTGCCATTGGGGCTGCGGCTGCGCCCCCGGGCGAGTGCCGCACGCTGACCGTGCCCGACGGCATCCACCGCGCGCGCGCCGACAAGGTGCTCGCCGCGGCCTTCCCCGAGCACAGCCGGGTGGCCTGGCAACGCGCACTCAGCGCGGGCCTCGTGCAGGCCGACGGCGCGGTCATCAGCCAGGCCGCTGCCGTCAGCGCGGGTCAGGTGCTCCGCTTTCGCCTGCCCGAAACCCAGCCGCTGGAGCTGCGGCCAGTGTCGATCCCGCTAAACGTATTGTTCGAGGACGAGCACCTGCTCGCCGTGAACAAAGCCTCGGGGATGGTTGTGCACCCGGGAGCCGCGACGGGTGAGGACACGCTCGTGCACGCGCTGCTGGCGCACTGCGCGGGCAGTCTCAGCGGGATCGGCGGCGTGGAGCGCCCGGGCATCGTCCACCGGCTCGACCGCGAAACCTCGGGCGTGATCCTCGTCGCCAAGACCGATGCCGCCCATCGCGGCCTCTCCGGCCAATTCGCCGAGCGGCGCATCAGCAAACACTACCTCGCACTCGTCAGCGGCCGCCCGCAGCTACTCAGCGGCACACTTAAAAACACCATCGGGCGCAACCCCAACCACCGGCACAAAATGGCACTCGTGCCTCCCGAAAAAGGCGGCAAGCCCGCGCACACCGATTGGGAAGTCGCCGAAAGTTTTGGCGAACGGGCGACGCTTATGCGCTGCCAGATCCACACAGGCCGCACTCACCAGATTCGCGTCCACATGCAGTCGCTCGGCCACGTGATCTTGGGCGACGTCGTCTACGGCTGGAAGCCTGACCCTCGCCTGCCCGTGAACCCCGAGCGCGTGATGCTCCACGCCGGGCAGCTCACCCTCACACACCCGATCACCCAACAGCCGCTCGACCTGCACGCCCCAGTTCCCGCCGACATGGAGCGCCTCATCAAGGCGCTACGCTGAGACCCTGCCCAGCAGCGCGTGCGAAAACTCGGGGACGTGAGGCGCGAGCGCGGCGAGCTCTTCCTCCACCGTGATCTCTCGGCCGAGCTTGCGGGAGTTTTTACGGGCCACCTGTTCGAGAGCTTTAAAAACTTGTTCAGGAAATCCTCCATGAAGTTCCAAAAGGTAGTCCTGCGGATGCAGTGCCCGGATTCGCCAAGGGGCCAGATGCTTTTCACCGAAATCGCGCAGGTTATACGTCACAATCACAGTCGCTCCTCGCGCAATTGCACAGGCCAGCACATGGCGGTCTTTTTCGTCGTTCGTACATTTCTCGATCCACTGCCCGTAGTTGCTCACCAGACTTGCAGGGAAATTGCGCAACAGGGCGGCTTGAAATCCTCGTGCGATTCGCGGCGACCAATGCAGGCGCTGCGTGTGCGTGCGGTAGGTCTCCTCGAAAATCTGTTCAGTCCAAAGCGGAAGGATCAGCCCCAACTCGGCCAAGGTAAGCAGCAAGTTGATCACCTTCTGATTAGCCAAAACACAGGCATCAAATACGGCCGGAGAAAGCCCGAACAGGAGCCTGTGTGGTTCAGCAATCACCTAGTGTGTCGGGCTGTAGATTTTAGTAAATCCCCTGCTTCATGAGCTCATCTTCGATTTCACTCATTGCCTGGACGAACGGGGAGTTTAGATACCGCTCCATCTCTGCCTCCCTCTCGCGGTGGTAGGCCACCAAGTCATCGCTCCGAATCCGCAGCTCTCCGTCTATTGGGTGCATGGGCAAGACTCCGAGCTCCCCTAAATAGCGGGTGTGGCCTTCGGTGATTTTCAAAAACCGCGCGGCCTCGGCGATTGAGAACGTCTCTTTGGACAAGTCGAGCGGTTCACCTTTTCCGGCGACAGTGCGGGCAGGCGCGGGCGGCTCGGCGGTGACAGCTTGGGCAAGTGGCATGGCAGTTCCTTTCCTTTCGTGTACGCGAAAGCTAGCACGCTCTCACCCCCTGACAAGGGGTCTTCGACCCTTTCATTTTGCGGCGCACTCGTTGGTGCGCCGTCGGCTTGGCCTTTTCGCTTGGGCGCGTAGCTCTACAGCAAGGAGGCGGCGAGGCCGTAGCGCAGATTGTAGGCGGAGTGGTGCAGGCCGGGCCACTGGCCGAAGTCGAGGAGCGCGAGCATGGTGCTGAGGGCGACGGGGAGGATGTCGGCGCGGGCGGCGGCGATGCCGGGGAGTGCGAGTCGGCCGGCGAGCGGGAGCGCGGCGGCCTGCTCCAGGATTTGGGAGATCTGCGCGCGCGTGATCCACGGCGGGGCGAGCTCGGCGTGGGGGGCGGCTGCGTCGGGCGCGGCGGGGTTTGCGCGCGCGGCTGGCAGGGGCGGTGCTCGGTCTACCCCCTTGGTCTGTGTGCATGCCTTTCTCGTGGCCTTGGGAGTTTCAAGTGGCTCCGGAAATTGAGGCACACTCGCACGGTGCTGCGCGGCGAGCATGGCGCGGACGTTAAACCAGAGGCCGCCCGTGCCGATGAGCGGGGCGTTTTCGGGCAGGTCGAGCGCGAAGCCCGATGCGGCGAAACTCTGGGTGACCTGCGCGCGGATCTTGGCGCGTGCGGTGGGGGCGAGCGGTGCGGTGGGATCGGCGACGCACCGGGCCATGAGTCGCACGCTGCCGAGCGGCAGGCTGAGCGCGGCGCTGAGCTGGCCGCCGCGCAGTTTCAGGCATTCGAGGCTGCCGCCGCCGAGGTCGAAGGCGTAGGCGTGTGAGTGCGCTTGCAGCGCGGGGTCGCAGAGCAGCCCGCGGCCGATGAGGGCGGCCTCCTCGGAGCCCGAGAGAATGCGGATGCGGTGTCCGGTGTGGGCGCGGACGAGGGCGGTAAATTCGGCGGCGTTGGCGGCGTCGCGCAGCGCGCTGGTGCCGATGAGGGCGATTTTTCGGGGCGAGTAGGGCGCGGCGGCGCGCAGCAGTTCCTGGGTGGCGCGGAGCGCGGCTTCCATTGCCTCGGGGGCGAGTGTAGGGCGGCCGTCTCGCCAATCCGCTCCGGCGCTGAGCCGCACATTGATCGAGCGCGAGAAGAGGGCCTCGATTTGCGCGGACGGGGCGGCGGCAGTGGCGGGGGAGCCGGCGCAGCGTGCGTCAGCTCCCGATTTGGTGTGTGTGTGCTCGCGCTGGTTTGGGAGTGGGGGAGCGGCTTTGTGAGCCGTGTGCGCAGTTGGGGCGGCTGCGCGGCGGGCGACGAGTGTTTTTATGGAGTTACTGCCGATGTCGATGACTGCGATTGGTGGCGAGTGGGGGGCGCGTGCGGCGGCGGTGGCGCGTGCTGCGGGCGCGGAGCTCGTGGGGGCGCTCATAGCTCAAAACCGGCGGGCGCGATCAGGAGGACGAACTCGCCCTTGAGGCTGGCGTTCTGGAGGGCCGCCTGCACTTCGGCGGCGGTGCCCACGAAGAAGGTTTCGTGCCGCTTGCTGAGCTCCTTGGCGACGCAGATCACGCGCTCGGGGCCCAGGGTGGTGTGGATTTCGGCGACGGCTTTTTCGATCCGGTGGCAGCTTTCGTAGAGGACGAGTGTGTAGGCGAAGTCGCGGTGTTTGAGGAAAAAGCGGATGCGGGCGGCGCTCTTTGGCGGCAGGAAGCCAGCGAAGAGAAAGCCGTTGGTCGGCAGGCCGCTGGCGCAGAGTGCGGCGGTAATGGCGCAGGGGCCGGGGATGGGGATGACGGGCAGGCTGCTGCGGCGCGCGGCGCGCACGAGCCGGAAGCCCGGGTCGCTGATCGCGGGGGTGCCGGCGTCGCTGACGAGTGCGATGCTCTTGCCCGCGGCGAGCTCGCGGATGAGCCGCTCGGCGGCGTCGCGCTCGTTGTGGTCGTGGTAAGCGACGAGCGTGCGGTGCGGCAGGCCGAGGCGGGCGAGCAGGCCGCCGGTGGTGCGCGTGTCTTCGCAGGCGAGGATGTCGGCCTGCGAGAGGATGGCGCTGGCGCGCGGGCTCAGGTCGCTCAAATTTCCGATCGGCGTGGCGACGATGTAGAGGTGCCCGGGCAGCGGAGTGAGCGAGGTGTTTTCCTTAAGATCGGACATACGGCGGATGCGGGGGCGGCGGGCTTGTGTGTGTGTGGCGCGCGCGGTTGGCCTTGGCGGGGGCGGCGGTGCGGCAGCGGCGCTGCGGTGTGCGTCACGGTCCGGCAGCCCGGGCTTTTGTGGCGGCGGCGTCAATGCCATCCACTGCGCCCCTGCGCCACTGCGCGAGCGAGCGTGCGTGCGGGTGCGCGCGAATGGAGTGGGGCCAAGCGAATGGGGGAAGCCCACGCGCGCGGCAGCGCGGCTCACGTTGACTCTGGGGCGGCGGTGGCCTAGCTCCTGCCGCATTATGGAAACGACGACCGCGCCCCTCACGACCTCGCCCTCCGGAAAAAAGCTGCCCAAGAGCTACCTGTCTGCCAAAGAGCGGGAGCTTATCCTGCTAACTGAAGACTTCGATGCATTGTGTTCGGCGGAATCCAGTGCGGCTATGGATGCCGGTGATCGAGACACGTTCTGGGCCTGGATGGCTGTAGTGGAAAACCCTTCGCCTAACAGTTTGATGTTTCTCAAAATCCAGCGCGGTGCGCAGTTTATCCGTGACTGGGGCTTTAACACTGCGCCTGCCGAGGCCGCTTATGGGGCCGACTGGCTGGAGAAGGAGTACCAGCTATGAGCCATCCGCTCCTGGATGATGTGGAGGACGTTCTATTAGCCGAAGAGCGGGCGGTTCTCCGGTTAAGAAAGACTCCTGCCTCTCGTGAGCTGGCGAAGCAGCGCAAAAAATTACTCGCTCAAGTGCGCGAGGCGGCGCGGCTGCGGGATGTGGGGCTGCTGATCTCGATCGAGCTGGCAATCGTGCGCGGCGACCTGCTGCGCTACGCGAACAGCAAGGGGATGCGGGCGAGTTTGCGCGCGGCGCTGGAGGAGCTGCTGGCGGTCGAAGTGCACCTGGGCTACGTCGCCGACAAGGCGCGCTACGCGATCATCGACCGCGCGCACAGCCTGAAGCAAAAGCGGGTAAACGGCTTCCCCAAGGACGATGCGCGGACGGCGCTGGCGAGCCACATCGGGCGCTTGGGCAACATGGACAAGTCGCGCCTCGAAGAGGAAGAGAAGGACCTGGTCGATGCGCGCAGGGCGGCGATGAAAGTCGCCGAGGAATGCTACACCGCCCTGCAAGAGCAGATGCTCGGCAAGCAGCAGCAGGCGTGAGTCTCGCTCACCCCTGCTCCTCGCCCGACGAAGCAGAGGCCCGCCCACTGGCGGCCCTTACATCCCGGGCTGCGTGAGGCCGGGGATCTGGCCTTCCCAATCGGCGGGGCGGCTCCAGGGGATCGACGAGTCGGTACTGGTGCGGGTGATGCAGCCGCCCACAAAGAGCGAGCCGAGGGCGAGAAATAGCAGGGCCAAGAGGCGAGTTTTTACGTTCATAGGGAGTCGGGAAAAGTGGGGGCGGGAGCGGCGGGAGTTCAGACACCCGCGCGCCGCTCAAAAAAATGGAGGCCGCCGTCGCGTGCGGGTTTTGGCTAGGGCGGTAGCCGGGCGGCCTGTGGGCCGCCTGGTTTACGCGCGGTAGAGCGAGCTGTGCCACGGCGTGCGGGCTTGTTTCTTGACGACGCCGTTGGCGGCGAGGTGCTCCAGTACTTTGAAGCTGAGCTCGGGGGAGCCCGCGACCTGGGCGGCGAGCGCTTCGGCGGTCTGGCCTTCGGCGGGTGCGCCCGCCTCGCGCAGGGCGGCGAGGAGCTTGCGCTGGAGCGCGATCACTCCGCTGGCGGCCTTCTTGCCCGCTTCGACTCCGGGTTGGTGGTAGGCGTTGATGCCGATGAGTGAGGCGTAGAGGCCGACGGCGCGTTCGTAGAGCGCGATCAGCATCCCGAGGCTGCGCGGGCTCAGCTCGTCAATCGTCAGGCTGATCGAGCCGCGGTCTTTCTCGCTGAGCGCATCGCGCGTGCCGAGGTAGAAGCCCTGCAGGTAATCGCCGGAGCTGACGTCGGGCTCGACCTGGATCGGTGCGCGCGCCCTCCCGCCCCTCCCGTCGCCGCTGCTGCTGCGATCCTTGAGCACTTCGATAAAGGTCACGAAGAAGTTGTTCACGCCCTCGCGGAGCTGCTGCACGTAGGCGTGCTGGTCGGTCGAGCCCTTGTTGCCGTAAACGGCGATGCCCTGGTTGACGACGCGACCTTCGAGGTCGAGCTCCTTGCCGAGCGACTCCATGACGAGCTGCTGGAGGTAGCGCGAGAAGAGCAGCAGCCGGTCCTTGTAGGGCAGGATGACCATGTCCTTCGCGCCGCGGCCCTCGGTGGCGAAGTGCCACATGAGCGCGAGCAGCGCGGCGGGGTTTTCGCGAGTGATCGGGCGGCGCGTCACTTCGTCGACCGCAGCGGCGCCCGCGAGCATGGCGTCGATGTCGATCCCCTGGAGCGCGGCGGGGAGCAGCCCCACGGCGCAGAGCTCCGAGGTGCGCCCGCCCACCCAGTCCCACATGGGGAAGCGCGCGAGCCAGCCTTCGGCGGCGGCGACTTTGTCGAGCTGCGAGCCTTCGCCCGTGACGGCGACGAAATGCCTGGCGGGGGCGAGCCCCGCGGCGCGAAATGCGGCGGCGGCCTCAAGCATGCCGTTGCGCGTCTCGGCAGTGCCGCCGGATTTGGAGATGACGACGACGAGCGTCTGCGCGAGTTTTCCGCCAATGGCGTCGAGGGCGTAGTCGATGCCGTCGGGATCGGTGTTGTCGAAAAACGAGACACTCATCCGGTCGCGCCCCGGCTGGCCGAGCGCGTGGTGGACGAGCTGCGGGCCGAGCGCCGAACCACCGATGCCGATGACGAGCAGGTGGCTAAAGGGCTGCCCGTCGGGCGCGCTGATCGCGCCGGAGTGCACCTCGGCGGCAAACTGGCGGATGCGCTGGAGCGTGCCGGAGATGGCGTCGCGCAGCTCGGCGCCCGGCGCGAGCTCGGGGCGGCGCAGCCAGTAGTGGCCGACCATGCGCTGCTCATCGGGATTGGCGATTGCCCCGCTTTCGAGCGCGGCCATTGCGGAAAACGCGGCCTGCATGGCGGGCTCTTTCGTCGCCAAAAAATCCTCGGGGAAGGGGATCCGGCTGATGTCGAGCGCGAGGCCGAGCTCGGTGTTTTGATAAAAATATTCTTTGAAGCGTGACCAGGTCATGACGGGTGGGAGCGGGGGCGTTGCCCTTTTTTACTGGCGCGGCGTCGCGGTCGCAGACCGGGCGGCTGTGCCAGTGTAAGGGGGACTTGCGCGCTGGGATGGAGGGTTGGGTGAGTTGCGGGTTACAGGTTCAGATTTTTATCGGTGACGGCGCCTTCGGAAGCCGTGGCGACGAGGGCGGCATACTTGGCCAGGACGCCGCGTGTTTCTTTCGGCGGGGCGGGGCGGTAGGCGGCCATGCGGCGGGCGTATTCGTCATCAGGAATGAGCAGCGAGAGGGTGTTTTTCACTGCGTCAATTTCGATGAGGTCGCCGTTGCGCACGATGCCGATCGGGCCGCCCCTGGCGGCTTCGGGCGTGATGTGGCCGACGTCGAAGCCGTGCGAGCCGCCGGAGAAGCGGCCGTCGGTGATGAGTGCGACATCCTTGATGAGCCCGCGGCCGGCGACGGCGCTCGTGGGCGAGAGCATCTCGCGCATGCCCGGGCCGCCGCAGGGGCCTTCGTTGCGGATGACGACGACGTCTCCCTTTACGACATCGCCGCGCAGGATGCCGCGCAGCGCGTCTTCCTCGCCTTCGTAGACCTTGGCCGTGCCCTTGAAGTACAGGCCCTCCTTGCCGGTGATTTTCCCGACTGCGCCGGTCGGCGCGAGGTTTCCGTGGAGCACGCGCAGGTGGCTGGAGCTTTTGATCGGCTGATCCCAAGGGCGGATGATGTCCTGGCCCTCGGGGTAGGGCGCGTAGGGCGCCACGCCTTCGAGCGTCTGCGCAATCGTCTCGCCGCTGACGGTGAGGCAGTCCCCGTGGAGCAGTCCGCGATCGAGCAGCATCTTCATCATCGGGCGGATGCCGCCGATGCGCACGAGGTGGCTCATATTGTATTTGCCGAAGGGCTTCAGGTCGGCGAGGAGCGGGACGCGCTCGCCGATCTCGCGAAAGTCTTCGAGCGCGAGCGGCACCTTGGCGGCGTGTGCGATGGCGAGCAGGTGCAAGATCAGGTTGGTCGAGCCGCCGAGCGCGATGCACACCGTAATCGCGTTTTCAAAGGCCTTGCGCGTGAGGATGTCGCTCGGGCGGATGCCCTTGCGCAGCATGTTCATGACGGCCTCGCCCGCGCGCTCGCAGTCCTGGCGCTTGGCCTCGCTGATCGCCAGTTGCGCGCTGCTGTTGGGCAAGCTCATGCCGAGCACTTCGATGGCGCTGGCCATCGTGTTGGCCGTGTACATGCCGCCGCAGGAGCCGGGCCCGGGGATGGCGGCGGACTCGACCGCCTTTAGCCCCGCGTCGTCGAGCTCGCCCTTGGCGTGTTTGCCGACGGCCTCGAAAACGGAGACGACGTCGAGCGGTTTTTTGTGATCGCAGTCCTCGGCCGTGAAGCCGGGCAAGATCGTGCCGCCGTAGATGAAGACCGCGGGCCGGTTCAGCCGCGCGATGGCGATCATGGCGCCGGGCATGTTTTTATCGCAGCCGCCGATTGCGACGAGCCCGTCGAAGCCCTCCGCCGCGACCGCGGTCTCGATCGAGTCGGCGATGACCTCGCGCGAGACGAGCGAGTAGCGCATCCCCTGGGTGCCCATGCTGATCCCGTCGGTGACGGTGATCGTGTTGAAGTAAACCGGCTTGCCGCCCGCTGCGGTGATCCCCTGGCGCGCGTGCTCGCTGAGCTCGCCCAGGTGCACGTTGCACGGTGTCATGTCGCTGGGGCTGGAGGCGACGGCGATCTGCGGTTTCTTGAAATCCTCATCGCTGAAGCCCACCGCGCGCAGCATCGAGCGGGCGGGGGCGCGGTCATTGCCATCGACCACGACGGAGGAATGCGGGCGGAGCGTGTCTACTTCGTTTTTGGAAAGGCTCATAGGTGTGGGTCGGGTGCCGACGCTAGCTGGAGCGCGCAAAGCAGCGCAAGGGGTCTTGAGCGCCGCAGGCGGTTTTTAATTTCATGATGCCAGCCCGATTGGCCGCGCTAAAAAGTTCTCCTGCGTACAGGCTTGGGTGTTGCCTCGATTTGGCCGCCTGCGCATTCACTGCGGGCTCGTTTCTCCGCATGGCTTTCAACCTAAAAAAAGTGATTCGCGCGCTGCTGTTTTCATCGACCCAGCCGCTGACGACCAAAGACATCCAGGCGACCTTTGCGCGGTTTCACGACTCGGAGGAGGCGGACGGGAAAGAGCCCGCCGCCGCGCAGCCGCTGGCGGGGAGCACTGCGGGCGCGCAGGAGGGGGAGGCGGCTACGGCAGTGCCCGCCGCTGCTGCTGTGGCCTCGGCAGTCGTGGCCCAAGCCTCTGCCGCTGCCGCCGAGGACGAGGACGCTGCGCAGATGGCCTTCGCTGACGATGTGGATGACGCACTTTATTGCGGCGTGCCCTCGCTGGTGACTGCCGCGCAAATCCGCGATGCGATGGACGCCATCGCTGCCGAGCTGCGCGAGGCCGACGAAGGGCTGCTGCTCATCGAGGGCAGCAGCGGCTACCGGCTCGTGACGCATCCGCGCTTCGCGCGCTGGGTGCGGCTCCTGCGCGGCGAGCCCGCGCCCGCCCGCCTGAGCCGCTCGGCGCTCGAGACGCTGGCCATTGTCGCCTACCGCCAGCCCGTCACGCGCGGCGAGATCGAGACGATCCGCGGTGTCTCTGCCGACGCGGGGCTAAACAAGCTCATCGAGCGCGAGCTGGTCTACATCGTCGGCCGCGCGGAGCTCCCCGGCCGCCCGATCCAGTACGGGACGACCGACCAGTTTCTGGAGTTTGTGGGGCTGCGCTCGCTCGACGAGCTGCCCGCCTCCGACGTGCTCTCCAACCGCCAGATCGACGAGTGGCTGCAAGCCTCTGCCGAGGCCGCCGCGGCTCCCGCCACTGATGCGACGATGGGGCTGCCACTCGAAGCAGGCGAAGGCGAGACGCCCAATCTCGAAGAGGTCTCAATCGAGCCCGAAGCGCTCGCATCGGATGAGTCGCGGGCGGCTTCGGCCGCTGCGGCCGAAGGAACACAGGGCCCGGACGTCGAGTCCCACGCCGCTGCCCCGGTCTCCACAACACACGAAAAAGAGGAGGAACCTGTTTGATGGATCTAGAGCCTATCCGCACCCAGATCGACGAGCTCGACCGCCAGCTCGTCGACATCATTAACCGCCGACTGATGCTCGCCCAAAAAATCGGCGAGATAAAGCGCGCGACCAATGGCGAGATCTACGTGCCCGAGCGCGAGGAAGCCGTCCTGCGCAAGGTGGTCGCCTCCAACACCGGCCCGGTGAAAAATGAGGCCCTGCGTGCGATTTATCGGGAGCTCATGTCGGCGGGGATTGCCCTGGAGAAGCCGCTGTGCATCGCCTACCTCGGCCCCGAAGCGAGCAACACGCATGCGGCGGCGATGAAGAAGTTTGGCGCGAGCCTGGACTATCGGGCGATGGACAGCGTTGCAGGCATCTTTGCGGCAGTCGAAAAAGGCGAGGCCGACTACGCGGTGATCCCCATCGAAAACTCGACCGAAGGCAGCGTGCGCGAGGCACTCGACAGCTTCGTGCAAAGCGACCTGAAAGTCGTGGCCCAGCTCTACGTCGAGATCAACCACGCGCTGATTTCCAACGAGCCGCTCGAAAAAATTACTACCGTTTATTCCAAGGATCAGGCCCTCGCGCAGTGCCGCTACTGGCTGCAACGCCACCTGCCCCAGGCCCGCCTCGTCGAGGCGTCGAGCACCTCGCGCGCCGTGCAAATCGCCGCGGGGGAGCCGGGGGCGGCGGCCGTAGCAGGCGAGCTCGCGGCGGAGTTTTACGGCGTGCCCGTTGTCGCGCGGCAGATTCAGGACAAGACCGATAATACGACGCGCTTCTTCATCATTGGCCACAAGGCCGCTGGGCCGATCGGTGGCGGTAAGGATATGAGTAGCTTCCTCATCTCGCTCGGCGACGAGGCGGCGTCGCAATCCGGCTCGCTGCTCAAAATGCTGATGCCGCTGGCCGAGCGCGGGATCAATCTTTCCAAAATCGAGTCCCGCCCCAGCAAGCTTCGCCCTTGGGATTATTACTTCTTCATCGACGTGAGCGGCCACTACGAAGACCCGCCGATGCAAGCCGCGCTGGCCGAGCTGCGCGAATTCTGCCCGCTGGTGAAATGGCTCGGCAGCTACCCCGCCGTCTCCTCCACATAAGGGCTGAGCTGCCGCGCCGCATTTTGCTACGCCCCGCTTCGCAGCGTGTTTCCCGCTGTGTCGAGCGGGGGAAGATGAGGGAGGCGGGAGCGCGCGAAGCTTCGGCGAAATGTGCGCGTGTGCGGCGCGATTTCTGAAAATACGTCGGCGCCGCCTCCAGTGGGGCACGGCGAGTTTCTTCGCCTTAGCCAGTTTGGTGGGCACAAAAAAACGCAGCCCGGGTGGGGCTGCGTTGAAAGGGGAGTTTTCGCGTTTGGCGCGGAAGCGGCGGCCCGCCGAGAGGGCCTTGCCCGCTACCCGTTGCTCAGACGATCGAGACGCTGCGCTTGGCTTTGTCGAACTGGACGGTGCCGTCCTTCAGCGCAAAGAGCGTCCAGTCGCGCCCGACGCCGACGTTGCGGCCCGGGTGGATGCGCGTGCCGCGCTGGCGGATGATGATGTTTCCGGCCAGGACGGACTCGCCGCCGAAACGTTTTACGCCGAGCCGCTTGGAGTGGCTCTCGCGGCCGTTGCTGGATGTTCCCTGTCCTTTTTTGTGCGCCATGACTGAGTGCTTTCTTTAAATGTGGTGGTTACGGGTGCTGGGGCAGCGTGCGGGCGGAGGAGGTGCCTCAGGCCCTGATCGACTCGACCTTGATGACCGAGAGCTCCTGACGGTGGCCGCGCTTACGCTCCATGCCTTTGCGCTTCTTTTTCTTGAAGACGATGACCTTCTTGCCGCGCTTGTTCTCCAGGATTTTTACCGAGACGACGGCTCCTTCGAGCCGCGGGGTGCCGACCTTAAAGGACTCGCCTTCACCGGCAGCCAACACATCGCTGATCTCCACTAGAGCACCGGCTTCCGTGTTTGGGTAGCGGTTTACGGTCAAGATGTCGCCCTCGGAGACAGTGAGCTGCTGGCCTTGGGTTCGGATAGTCGCTTTCATAGATAAAAGGGCGGGATAGAGCCGCTCAGGCCTTCGCAAGGCAAGGGGATTTTTGGAGCGAAGTTTCCTTTCCTTTGGGACATGGTCTTCGACCGATTTACTGGCGGCGCACTCGTTGGTGCGCCGTCCACCCACGGGCAGAGCGAGTGGAGCGAAAACCCGTTGGGGCGAAGTTTTGGTTTACGGCTTTGGGCGCAGTGGCAACGACGCTGCGCCCAATAAACCGGTCTGCGACCGCTATGGTTCGGGTGGGCTGTAGTTCACGAGGGTGGCGACGCCAGCGCCAAACTTGAACTCGACCTGGAAGCGCACGGGGAGGCGGCGGGTGTCTTGCGAGATCCAGACTTTTACGGTGGAGCCGCGCTTGAACATGCCCTTGGGCTCGGTGCGTTCCATACGCGGCTCCAGGATGAGTGTGCGGAAGCGGCCCAGCGGGGTTTTCAGCTCTTCGTAGCCAGTGGCGTGGATGGTGAGCTCGTAAAAATCGTCCTCGAAAATGACGAGCGCATCGCGGCTTTCGCCCGGGCGCAGATCCCAGGCCCGCGTCTGGATGAGGCTGGTAATCAGGTCCATCGGCTGCCCGGGCGGGAGCACGAGTGGGCGCGATTCTTCGGGGGCCACTTCATTGGTGTAGTGGGCGCGGTGCGCGGGGTAGTCGAAGTCCAGGCTTTGGCGGGTGGCCTTCTTGCGCGAGTGGCTTTCTTCTTCGCTGTGGAGGAGCAGGCCACTGCGCGTATCGAAGAGCGCGATAGACTGCGCGCGGAAGCGGAAGAACTTCGCTACGGTGCTGCGGGTGCGGGTCGTGGTGCTGATGCGCAACAGGCGAGGGGAGCTCGGCGCTCCGTTTTCTTCGGCGAAGTGGTGCCCGCGGCCAGTGGCGTTATCCGTACTGATCGCCGGCATGGGCTCTGACTCGGAGACTTCCTCGGCGCTGATTTTGATTTCACCCGCCTTGGGGAAAATCCCCCACGCGATTTGAAAGTGGAGCTGCTCGCCGTGGCCGAGCGCGAGCGGCTCACTGGAAATGGGTGGAGATGGCGGAGCGGCGGCCTGTTCTGGTGCTGGGCCCGCTTCGGTGCGGGGCGCGAATGCGACCGCAGCGACCAGAAAAACGAACAAGGGGCACAGGGGGCGGCGCATGGCTTTGGTGGCGGGGTGGGGTGATTGGGGCGAGCAGGCGACTTGCGGCACGCGGCACTGCGAGCGCGAGAGCGTAGCGTGTTGTTTTGGCTAGTCTTCCACGGCGGCGGCAGGCGTTGTGGGCCCGGGCTGCTCCACAGTCTGGGTGCCGAAATACTTGCGGCGAATGAGCCGCCACAGCGTCACGAAAAATGCGGTCAGCGGGATCGCGAAGAGCATCCCGAGGATGCCGCCAAAGGCGGTTCCCCAGAAAAAGATCGAGACGATGACGACGACCGGATGCAGCCCCGTGCGCTCGCCCATGATCTTGGGCGTGAGGATCCAGCCTTCGATGTTTTGCACGATCAGGTAGACCAGCAGGACGAGGCCGACGAGTTGCCAGCCGCCCCCGGGCTGGAAAAACGCGAGCGGCACGGTGATCGCCAGGCCGATGATCGTACCGAGGTAGGGGACGATGTTGAGGATCCCGAGCGTCAGCCCGATGAAGAGCCCGAAGCGCAGCCCGACCAGCGAAAATCCTGTCGCGAGCATCACACCCATGAGCAGCGCGATGAGGAGCTGGCCGCGAAAGAAGGCGACCACGATTGCGATAAACTCGTTGAGGAGAAACACGACGTCCTCACGCAGCGAGGGCCGCAAAAAGCCGAGGTGCTCGGGCACGTGGCGGGTCGGCGCCCCGCGCGAGAGCAGAAAGAAAAAAAGGTAAACGGGCACCACGGCGAGCTGCGCGATCGAGCCGAAGAGGCCGAGGATGCCGATGCCCGCCGCCCTGAGCGAGGGCAGCGCCTGCACGAGAAGCCCGTCGAGCTCGCTTGTCAGGCTCTGGGCGATGGTCGCCAGTGTGGGGTTTTCCAACTGCCGCTGCACGATGGCGACCCACTCGGGGTAGGCGCCCTCCAGGTAGCGCGTCGCGCTCTCCCAGAGCGTCGGCACGTAGGCGATGAAGTTGAGCAGTTGGTCGATCAGCGGCGGCAGCAGCAGCACGCCAAAACCCACCATCACGCACACGAACAGCGCGTAAAACGCCGCCACTGCGACGATCCGCCGCCAGCGCAGCCGCCGCTCCACGAGCTCTACGACGGGCAGCATGATGAGTGCGAGCACGCCCGCCATGGCCAGCGGTCCGAAGACTCCGGCGAAGAACGAGACAAGCCGCCCCAGCGCCACCACGCTGGCCACGAGCAGAACGACGATTCCCAGCACGGCGGCAAAACTCAGGGCGAAGCCCACGATGCGGCGCTGTGCCGGACTCAGGAAACGGTGCTGCTGGCTGGGGGCATCCATCGGGAAGTGGGCGCGGATGCTGCCTCCACGCTGCGGTGGCTTACGAGGCTTAACTTTGAGGGCGGTTTTGGGGATTGTCTTGCGGCAGTGCGCGTCCTCGCGCTGCGCTCTCCCTTTCCGCCTCGATCACTGCCTCACTGCTTGTTTTTTGCGCGCACCCGCACTCGCTCGATGCGCCCTTTCCCACGCCCTTGCTCCATGCCCGCCACCGCCTCAGCCGCCGCCACGCACATCCACATCAAAGGCGCGCGCGAGCACAACTTGCGCAACCTCGATGTGCGCCTCCCGCGCGGTCGGCTCATCGTGATCACTGGTCCCAGCGGTTCGGGGAAATCCTCGCTCGCCTTCGACACGCTCTATGCCGAGGGCTACCGCAAATACATCGAGTCGCTCTCGGTGCAGGCGCGCGCCGTGCTCGACCAGCTCAAACGGCCCGACGTGGATTTCATCCACGGTCTCTCGCCCGTCCTCGCGATTGATCAGCGCGGCAGCTCGGGCAGTGGCGGTGGCGGCAGCAGTGCGCGCCACACAATCGCCAGCACCACCGAGATCGCCGACTATGCGCAGCTGCTCTGGGCGCTCGGCGGCGAGCAGTTTTGCCCAAAGGATGGCGGGCGTGTCCGCCGCCGCTCGCTCGACGACAACATCGAGCAAGTCCTCCAGGCTTGTGCGGGCCAGCGGCTCATGCTGCTGGCGCCGGTGCTGCGCGCCCGCCCCAGCGTGCTGCGCGAGGAGCTGCCGCGGCTGCGCCAACGCGGCTTTCAGCGCGTGCGCATCGCGGGAAAAATCGCCGACCTCGACGACGCGGATGCGATTCCCAAAGGGCTCGGTACGCAGGAGCTCGCAGTCGAGCTCGTCGTGGATCGGCTCGTCGTCCAGGCCGATCAACGCGCCCGCCTTGCCGATTCGCTGGAGCTGTGTTTCCGCGAAGGCGGCGACCGCGCGCTTGCGCTGGTGCAGGCGAGCCGCGAGTCCGACGAGTGGCGCGAGATACCGCTCAGCCAGCACCTCGCCTGCGAAGTCTGCGGCGACGTGTTTGAGAAGCTCACGCCGCAGCATTTTTCGGCGAACCATCCGAAAGGCGCGTGCCCGAGCTGCGGCGGGCTCGGCCGCAAGCTGCATTTCGCGCCCGAACTCATCGTGCCCGATGCGTCGAAGAGCGTCCGCGGCGGCGCGATCAAGCCGTGGCGGCTCGGCGGGAAAAACCTGATCATCCGCCACAACGCGCTGCTCAAGCAGCTCGCTGAGCAACTGCCCTTTGATCCCGACCTGCCCTGGAGCGAGCTGCCCGAAGACGTGCGGCAGGTGATCCTGCACGGCGCGGGCGAGCGCGAGTTTGCCTTCAAACTGCGCCGGATGCGCAGCCCGCAGCCGATGCCTTTCCCGGGCGTAATCGCCGACCTGGAGGAGAGTTTTCGCGAGACCAAAAGCGACGGATTTCGCGCGCGGCTGACGACCTTCATGATCAGCGGCCCGTGCCCCGAGTGCCACGGCGCCAAGCTCAACGCGCGCAGCGCCGCCGTGCGCCTCGCGGGCAAAAGCTACCCCGAGTTTCTCGCGCTCGATGTCGAGGAGGCCGCCCGGTTTGCCGCCGGGCTGGAGGCGCGCTTCGCCGCAGACGAGGGCCTGAGCGAGCTCGCGCAAGGCATCTCGCGGCGGCTGCGTTTTCTGCTCGATACGGGCTTGGGCTACCTCGGGCTGGGCCGAGAGCAGGCGACGCTCTCCGGCGGCGAAGCGCAGCGCGTGCGGCTCGCGACGCAGCTCGGCATGGGCCTCATGGGCGTGATCTACGTCCTCGACGAACCCACGATCGGCCTGCACCCGAGCGACAACGCGCGCCTCCTGCGCCAGCTCCAGGAACTGCGCGACAGGGGCAACACCGTCGTCGTCGTCGAGCACGACGAAGATACGATGCGGATCGCCGACGAGCTGCTGGAGCTCGGCCCGGGCGCGGGGAAGCAGGGCGGCGAACTGCTCTTCCAGGGGCCGCTTGATGAGTGCCTCAAACTCTCGCCCAGGCAGTCGCAGACCGCGGGCTACCTCTCGCGCACACTGCGGATCGAAAACGACGCGGGCACGCGCTCGCCCGATGGCGCCTGGCTGACCGTGCGCGAGGCGCGCGAGCACAACCTGAAAGGCATCGATGCGAAATTTCCGGTCGGGCTTTTGACCTGCGTTTCCGGCCCCAGCGGCTCGGGGAAAAGCTCGCTCGTCAACGACATCCTCGCGCAGGCCGCCGCGCGAAAACTCAACCGCGCGAAGACCTTGCCCGGGCTGCACCGCGCCATCGAAGGGCTGGAGTTTTTCGAGAAACTCGTGCTCGTCGATCAAAGCCCGATCGGGCGCAGCCCGCGGTCGAATCCCGCGACCTTTGTCGGCCTGATGGATTTGCTGCGCGAGCTCTTCGCGCAAGTGCCGCTCGCCAAAGTGCGCGGCTACAAGGCGAGCCGCTTTTCCTTCAACGTGCGCGGCGGCCGTTGCGAAACCTGTCAGGGCGACGGCCTGATCAAGCTCGACATGCAGTTCATGGCCGATGCCTACGCGCCCTGCCCGAGCTGCGGCGGGCGGCGCTTCAACCGCGAAACGCTCGAAGTGCGCTTTCACGGACACTCGATCTCCGACGTGCTCGACATGAGCGTGCAGGAGGCGATTGCGCTGTTTCGCAACATCCCGCGGATCATCGACAAGCTGGAAACGCTGGATGCCGTGGGCTTGGGCTACCTGCAACTCGGCCAGGCCGCGCCGACACTCTCCGGCGGCGAGGCGCAGCGGCTCAAACTCTCGCTCGAGCTCAGCAAACGCCAGCAAGGCCAGTCCCTCTACATACTGGATGAGCCGACCAGCGGCCTGCACTGGGTCGACATCCAGCGGCTCATGGACCTGCTCTTCAAACTGCGCGACGCGGGCAACACCATCATCATCATCGAGCACAACCTCGACGTCCTGAATCTGGCGGATTGGCTGATCGACCTCGGCCCCGGCGGCGGCAAGGCAGGCGGCGAGCTCGTCTACGCCGGCCCGCGCTCCGGCATCGAGGCCGAGCCGCGCTCCACTACCGGCACCGCCCTCAAACACTGGGCCACTGCCGCCGCCCAATAAAAGGGTGCGCAGCCGCGCAGCCAGGCGGGAGGGCGGCCCTGCGCGGGCGGCGGTGGCGGGTCGCCACTTCCATTCAATTTGCGATTTTGCCCGTGTGCTGCGCACCCGCCCAAAATCGCAAATTTACGTGAATTCCCCCTGTCGCTGCGCGACAGGAAGAGGACTCAAAGTGCGAATGGGGCGGATTTTTTGGGTTAGCGGGAAAATGCGGCAGTGGCGAAGCGGCGACTCCTGTTTTATGTCGTGCGCTATCGGTTGCGTGGGGCAGTGTCGGCGCTGCCTATGAGACGTTACCACGACGATTACCCCGAGGATCGAGAAGAGTCGGACTGGGACTGGAGCTGGGGCTGGCTGCGGCCCATGATAGTTGGCATCGTGCAGGCGGCAATCATCGCCGTAGCCCTTGCGGTACTCGCGCTGATCGGGCTCGCGCTACTTCTTGCGATTTGGGGTTAAGGGCGCGTGCGCTTTGCCCGCCCTCCCGCCCAAAATCGCAAATTTACATGAAAATCCCCCGCCCTCCGGTCGGATCCGGATTTAACCCGTAAACCGACGGGGTTCGCCCCAATGGGTTCCCGCTCCATTTGCGTTTGGTGCCCCAGCCGCCTGCTGTCACACGCGTGGGGCGTAGGGGAGTGGGGATTTTTTAGTAAAAATTTTTCGCAATTAAGACTTGTCTCCAGTGCTCAGTTCGCCTGTCCTGTGAATCCCTCCCGCCAAAAACGGGGTGTTGAGCTTACGCTCCGCCCCGTTTATCGCCCGGCCTTCGTGGCCGGGCGTTTTTTTTTTGGTTTTTTTGCGCCAATGCCTTGGTGGACGCGAAGTTACGCGTCCTGTACGATTTTGGCTAAAAAACGCTTGCCGAGCTAAACTGCGGTGCTAGCGTCGGCCTCTTTTCCCTAGATTTCACACGTACCCTCAGTATGCCGACCATCAATCAGCTCGTTCGCAAAGGCCGCCGCAAGGTTGTGGCCAAGTCGAAGTCCCCGGCTTTGGACAGCAACCCGTTTCGCCGCGGCGTCTGTGTGCAGGTCATGACCCGCACGCCGAAGAAGCCGAACTCCGCTATTCGTAAGGTCGCCAAGGTGCGCCTGACCAACGGTATCGAGGTGATTTCGTACATCCCCGATGAGGGTCACTCGCTGCAAGAGCACTCGATTGTGCTGGTGCGCGGCGGCCGTGTGAAGGACTTGCCCGGTGTGCGCTATCATATCGTGCGCGGCGCGCTCGACGCGACCGGTGTCGAGAAACGCCGCCGCAGCCGCTCGAAGTACGGGGTGAAGCGTCCGAAGGCCAAGTAAGGGCCACTCACTTTTCAAGAAAACCAATTCTTAACACCTCGCTATGTCACGTCGCCACAGAGCCACTAAGCGCAAGATCACCCCGGACGCTCGCTACAACAGCCCGTTGGTTGCCCACCTAGTCAATGTCGTCATGAAGGACGGCAAGAAGAACACCGCGCAGCGCATCGTTTATGGTGCCTTTGAAAAGGTGTCCGAGAAGCTCGACAAGGGGAACCCGGTCGACCTGCTGCTCGGGGCGATGGAGAACGCGCGTCCGCGCCTGGAGGTGAAGAGCCGCCGCGTGGGTGGGGCGACGTATCAGGTGCCGGTCGAGATTTCGTTTGAGCGGCAGGAGTCGGTCGCGCTGCGTTGGCTCGTCGCCGCGGCGAACAACCGCAAGGCCATGCCGATGCGCGACGCGCTGGCCGCCGAGATCGTAGATGCCTACAACAACACGGGCGTCGTGGTTAAGAAGAAGGACGACACACACAGGATGGCCCAGGCCAACCGCGCCTTCGCTCATCTCCGTTGGTAAGAAAAAATCGCCGTCGTCCTAAAAAATGTCCTCAGCCATTTCCATTGTTACAGAGAAGTCGAAGATTTCTGCGGCGAATGCCAAAGATCGGCCGTTCCCGCTAGAGTGGACGCGCAACATCGGTATCGCCGCGCACATCGACGCGGGAAAAACGACGACCAGTGAGCGCATCCTGTTTTACTCGGGCGCGGTTCACAAGATCGGCGAAGTCCACGAAGGCACTGCGGTGACCGACTGGATGGAGCAGGAGCGCGAGCGCGGGATCACGATCACGGCGGCCTCGATCTCCTGTGCGTGGGATGCGTCGAGCGGCCCCTGGAAGGGGATCAAGCAGCGCATCAACATCATCGACACGCCCGGGCACGTGGACTTCACGGCCGAGGTCGAGCGCTCGATGCGCGTGCTGGACGGCGCGGTCGCCGTATTTTGCGCGGTTGCCGGCGTGCAGCCGCAGTCCGAGACAGTCTGGCGGCAGGCGAACAAGTACAACGTGCCGCGCATCGCTTTCGTTAACAAAATGGACCGCACGGGAGCGGACTTTTTCCGCGCCATCGAAGAGATGCGCGAGAAGCTCGGTGCCAACGCGCATCCGCTGTTCATCCCGATCGGCAAGGAGGATGACTTTAACGGCGTCGTCGATCTGGTGCAGAACTGCGCCTACATTTTTGGCGATGAGGAAGACTCGCTCGGCCTCAAGCCCCGCACTTCGGCGATTCCCGAAGCGCTCGCCGCGCAGGCGAAAGAGTATCGGGAAAAGTTGATCGAAGCGGTTTCCGACTTCGACGACGTGATTGCCGAAAAATACCTCGGCGGCGAGGAAGTCACGGTGGAGGAGCTGCAAATCGCAGTCCGCAAGGCGACGATCTCGATGAATTTCGTCGGCGTCATCCCGGGCTCTGCATTCAAGAAAAAAGGCGTCCAGCGCCTCCTCGACTGCGTCGTCAACTACCTGCCCAACCCGCTCGATGTCGACGAGATCAAGGGCCAGGACTCCGAGGGCAACGAAGTGGCGGTGAAGGTCGATGACAACGGCAAGCTCGCCGGTCTCGCCTTCAAGCTCTGGAGCGACCCCTTCATCGGAAAGCTCGTTTTCTACCGCGTTTACACCGGAAAACTCCCGAAGGGGACGCCGCTGTACAATCCGCGCACCCGCCGCAGCGAGCGCGTCTCGCGCCTCGTGCTCATGCGTGCGATGGATCGTGACGAAATCGACGTCGCGTACTCGGGGGACATTTGTGCGCTCGTCGGCATCAAGGACGTAATCACTGGCGATACGCTGTGCGACGAAGGTTACGATGTGCGTCTTGAGCCGCCGTCCTTCCCCGAGCCCGTCATCTCCATGTCGATCGAGCCCAACAGCAAGGCCGACCAGGAGAAGATGAGTAACGCGCTCCAGCGGCTCGTGGCCGAAGACCCGACCCTGCGCGTCTCGACCGACACCGACACGGGGCAAACGATTCTCTCCGGCATGGGCGAGCTGCACCTCGACATCATCCGCGACCGGATGAAGCGCGAGTTCAAGGTCGAGGCCGCTTCCGGCAAACCGCAGATCGCCTACCGCGAGACGATCCTCGCCGAGGCCACTGGCGAGGGTAAGTTCATCCGCCAGTCCGGTGGTAAGGGCCAGTACGGTCACGCCGTGGTCAAGATCGAGCCCAACGAAAAGGGCAAGGGCATCGAGGTCATCAACGAGATCGTCGGTGGCGTCATCCCCAAGGAATTTATCAAGCCGACGACCGACGGAATCATGGAAGGCGCCAACAACGGTGTCGTCGCGGGCTACCCCGTCGTCGATATCAAGGTGCGCATCGTCGATGGCTCGTTCCACGATGTGGACTCTTCCGAACTCGCCTTCAAGATGGCCGGCATCTTCGCCTTCAAGGAGGCGATGAAAGCGGCCAACCCGATTCTCCTTGAGCCGATCATGGCGGTCGAGATCACGACTCCGGAAGAATACCAGGGCGACCTCATGGGCGATGTGAACCGCCGCCGCGGCCAGATCCAGGGGATGGAGTCGAAGGCGGGCGCGTGCATCGTCTCGGCCCATGTCCCGCTCGAAACGCTTTTCGGCTACGTGACCGACATCCGTTCGCTCTCCAAAGGCCGCGCCAGCGCCTCGATTACGCCTTCGCACTTCGAGCAAGTCCCGAGCTCGCTGCTCGCCAAGATCGTCGAGTCCAGCTCTCGCGCTCCTGCCCGCAGCTAAAGCGGCCGCCCACACCTCGCCACAGTCCCTTTTTCCAATCTGCCATGAAAGGCCAACGCATTCGCATCAAACTCAAAGGCTTCGACTACCGCGTCATCGACCAGTCGGCGCTGGAGATCGTCGAGACCGCCAAGCGCTCCGGCGCGCGCGTCTCGGGTCCCATCCCGTTGCCCACCCGCATCGAGAAGCTTTCTGTAAACCGCTCCCCGCACGGCGACAAAAAGTCGATGGAGCAGTTCGAGTCGCGCACGCACAAGCGCCTCATCGACATCATCGAGCCCACCGCGCAGACGGTGGACGAGCTCAAGAAACTCAACCTTCCCTCCGGCGTAGACATCACGATCAACGTATAACCCTAGTCCATAGTTAGCAGATGCCCATGTGCGGGCATTCTTCCTCGGCGCGCGAAAGTCCGGCGCCTGGGGCGATCAAAAAAACCGCACCGCTGGAGCCTGACTAATGTAGGTCTGAAATCTTCCACCTACCGCTTAGCCTTATGATTACATCGCTTTTAGGCAAAAAACTCGGCATGACGCAGGTCTACGACGCGAACAACGTCTTGGTCCCCGTCACTGTAGTCGAAGCCGGTCCTTGCTCGGTCGTTCAGGTCAAAACCTCTGATCGCGACGGCTACAATGCCGTGCAGCTCGGTTTCTCGACCAAGAAGCCGAAGAACACGTCGCTCGCCGAGCGCAACCACGCGAAGAAGGCCGGTCTTGAGGTCGCCCCGCGTGTCCTCAGCGAAGTCCGCCTCGATGCGGCTCCTGACGCCAAGGCCGGTGACACTGTCACCGTCGAGATTTTCAATGAGGGCCAACTTGTTGACGTTGTCGGCACCTCCAAGGGCAAGGGCTTCCAGGGCGTCGTGAAGCGCTTCCGCGTCGGCGGTGGCCCCGCGTCGCACGGCTCCATGTTTCACCGCCGCATCGGTTCCATCGGTATGCGCCAAACACCTGGCCGCGTTTTGAAGAACCAGAAGATGCCCGGGCAGATGGGCAACGTCCAGCGCACGGTGCAAAACCTGCGCGTCGTCCAGGTCATCGCCGACAAAAACCTGCTGCTCCTCAAGGGAGCCATCCCCGGGGCCAACGGCGACGATGTCATCATCCGCAGCGCCATCAAAGGCCAGCCCAGGAACGCCTAATACCAAAGGATAACGCTAGCCCATGAAACTCACAGTTTTTAGTCCCGACGGGAAAACCAGCACCGAGCAAGAGTTTGCCGACCTCCCCGTGTTTGAAGGCAGTAAAGGCCTTCAGGCGCTCAAAGAGGTGATCGTCGCCATCAACGCCAACCGCCGCCAAGGCACGCACTCGACCAAGACTCGCGGCGAAGTCCGCGGTGGCGGCAAGAAGCCCTGGCGCCAGAAGGGCACGGGCCGTGCCCGCGCCGGCTCCTCGCGCTCGCCGCTCTGGGTCGGTGGTGGTGTCGTTTTCGGCCCCAAGCCCCGCGACTACTCGAAGAAGGTTAACGCAAAGGTGAGGGCACTCGCATTCAGCCGCGCCGTTTTTGAGCGCGCCAACACGGGGGAGCTCGCGGTGATCGAGCAGTTCGCGCTGCCTGAGCCGAAGACCAAGCTCATGAACGAGGTCGTCGAGCGGATCGCGCCCACGGGGAAGATCCTCCTCGTCGACGCGCCTTTCTCGGACGAGACCTTCCGTGCCGCACGCAATCTTGAGCGTGTATCGCTGCAAGAGGCCGCCGAGCTCAACCCGGTGGATCTCGCCCAGTACCGCAAGATCATCGTCAGCAGCACCGCCCTCGAAAAGATTCTCTCCCGCATCAACGGAGGTAAGACGAAATGAACCCAAACGCCGTTCTCAAACTCGCCCGGATGACGGAGAAATCGAGCAAGCAGTCTGCTGAGCTCGGCCAGTACACCTTCGAGGTCTACCCAGGCACCAACAAGCACTCGATTGCCGAGGCGGTAGAGCAGGCCTTCAAGGTCAGCGTCCGCCGCGTCAACATCCAGAACTACCGGGGCAAGAACAAACGCACTCGCAACGGGCGCCACGTCCAGGGCTCCGACTACAAGAAGGCGATCGTTACGCTGAAGACGGGCGACAAGATCGAGCTGATCTGAGCCGAGAGTGCCCTTCACCCGTCGTCGCGCACTACGCCACATACGCCTGTTAACCACACTTTAAATTACCGCGAAGGAGCCACACTCCCATGCCACTCAAAGCCTCTCGTCCTACGACGCCCAGCCAGCGTTTCACCACGCTCAACCACCAGCCGCAGCTCGCGAAGAAGCGCCCGGAGCGCGCACTCACCGAGTCCAAGCACAAGAGTGGTGGCCGCAACGTCTATGGCCGCATCACCTCCCGCCGTCGCGGCGGCGGGCACAAGCGCCTCTACCGGATCATCGACTTCAAGCGCAGCATCCTCGACATCCCGGCCCGCGTGCAGGCGATTGAGTACGACCCGAATCGCTCGGCCAACATCGCGCTCGTGGCTTACGCCAACGGTGAAAAGCGCTACATCATCGCGCCCGAAAAACTCGCGGTCGGCGCAACGATCCTCGCTTCCAACACGGCCGGGCACAACGACTTCAAGGTGGGCAACAACTATCCGCTCGCGCTGATCCCTCCGGCGACCCGCGTGCACGCAGTGGAGCTCGTCCCGGGCCGCGGTGCGCAGCTCGCGCGTTCGGCGGGCGCATCGATTGAGCTGGTCGCCGTCGAGAACGGCTTTGCCCAGCTCAAGATGCCTTCGGGCGAAATCCGACTGGTGAACCCGAATTGCCGCGCGACGATTGGCGAAGTCGGCAACTCCGATCACTCCAACCAGTCGCTCGGCAAGGCGGGCCGCAAACGTTGGCTCGGCAAGCGTCCGCGCGTCCGCGGTATCGTGATGAACCCGATCGACCACCCCAACGGTGGTGGTAACGGACTCTCCAAGAGTGGTGGTGGCCGCCAGCACCTGGTCTCGCCTTGGGGCCAGCTCGCCAAGGGCTATCCGACGCGCCGCCGTTCCAAGCCCTCGAACAGCCTCATCATCGTCCACCACAACGGTCGCAAGCCGCGCGGCCGCAAGTAATCTCCCCACAGCTTTTAAGCGCATCACTTACCCACCATGGCACGTTCCATCAAAAAGGGCTTTTTCGTTGATTACCACCTGCTCGAGAAGATCGAGAAGGCGGCGGCTGCCGGTTCGCACAAGCCGATCCAGACCTGGTCGCGCCGCTCGACGATCACGCCCGATTTCGTCGGCCACACGTTTAATGTGCACAACGGCAAGGCCTTTGTCGCCGTGCACGTCACCGAAAACATGGTCGGCCACAAGCTCGGTGAGTTTTCGCCCACCCGCACCTTCAAGTCGCACGGCGCTACGACCAAGAAAGCCGTCTAACCCACTCTTCGTTTCTGTTTAACCTGACACACGTCTGAAAAAAGGGCAGGGGGGCTTTAAATTCCCCGCTGGTATGGGGAAGCCCTGCTGTCGCCTTAGCCCAAGGAATCACAAGATCATGGAAGTCCAATCCCTCACCCGATACGCGCGCATGTCGCCGAAAAAAGTGCGCGAAGTCGCTCGTACGATCCAAGGCCGCAAGGCTGCCGAGGCAGTCGAGTTTCTCACGCTCGTGCCGCGCAAATCTGCCCGCCTGATCGTCAAGACGCTGAAGAGCGCCATCGCGAATGCGGAGAACAACAACAACCTGAGTGCCGATGCACTCACGGTGAAGTCGGCGATCATCGAAAACGGCCCCGTCCTCAAACGCTTCAAGGCGGGTGCGCGCGGCACGGCCAAGCCCCGCCGCAAAAAGATGTCGCATATCCGCATCGTCCTCAGCGACGGCAACTCCAACTGATCTACTAGCTCCCCCTCCTTTTCCCAACATGGGCCAGAAAACCAATCCCGTAGGCTTCCGTCTCGCCGTCCGCCGCAACTGGCAGTCCCGCTGGTACGCCGGTAAGAAGGACTTCAGCAAGCTCTTGGTCGAAGACCAGATCATCCGTGAGAAGCTCATGGAGAAGCTCAAGCAGGCCAGCGTGCCGCGCATTTTTATCGAGCGCGCCTCCAACCGCGTCCGCGTCGAGATTTACACCGCTCGGCCCGGGATCGTGATCGGCCGCAAGGGCCAGGAGGTCGAGAAGATCAAGGAAGAGCTCGCCCGCATCACGGGGAAGGAAATCCTCCTCGACATCCAGGAGGTGAAGAAGCCCGAGATCGAGGCGCAGCTCGTCGCCGAAAACGTTGCGCTCCAGCTGGAGCGCCGCATCGCCTTCCGCCGCGCGATGAAAAAGGCCGTCGAAGTCGCCATGACACTCGGCGCCAGCGGCATCCGCATCCAGTGCTCGGGCCGTCTCGGCGGTGGCGACATCGCGCGCCGCGAGTGGCAGCGCAAGGGCCGAGTGCCCCTGCACTCACTGCGCGAGAACATCGATTACGGCTTCGCCGAGGCGCAGACCGTCTACGGCAAGATCGGCATCAAGTGCTGGATCTGCAAAAAAGAGTCCGACAACAACTAATCGCCGCTCCTTCGCACGCCGCCGGATCGAATCACTTTTAGGAGAAACCAACTATGGCTCTCGCACCTGCACGCACCAAGTACCGCAAATCCCAGAAAGGCCGTAACACCGGCAACGCCAAGCGCGGCAATACGCTCGCTTTTGGCGAGTTCGGCCTCCAGTCGCTCACTCGTGGGCCGATGACTGGCCGCCAGATCGAGGCCGCGCGCGTCACGATCACCCGCCACCTCAAGCGCAAAGGGAAACTGTGGATCCGCGTATTCCCGCACAAGCCCGTCACCAGCAAGCCCGCCGAAGTCCGCATGGGTAAGGGGAAGGGCTCGGTCGACTACTACATCGCCGTCATCAAGCCGGGCACCATGCTTTTCGAGCTTTCCGGCGTGCCTGCCACGATCGCCAAGGAAGCCTTCCGCCTGGCGGATGCGAAGCTGCCTTTCCATTGCCGTTTCATCACCCGCTAACCTGAGCGCGCCCGCCCGCCGATCACTCCTGCCCACGCGCACACTGCACTCATGACTTCTAAAGAAATCCGCGAACTCTCACCGGTCGAGATCACTGCCAAGCTCCGCGAGTCCCGCGACCAGCTCCTCCAGATGCGCCTGCGCAAGCAGACCGGCCAGCTGGAGAAAACCCACGAACTGCGCGCGCTTCGCAAGACAATCGCCCGCCTGGAAACCATCTTGAACGAGAAGGGCCGCCAAGCCGCCTGACGCGCGCTCTGGTCACTGCCTCATACGCTCGCCACACATACTGCCGCCCATGTCCCAGCACATTCGCCATAACAGCCGCAAGACACTCATCGGCTTCGTCACCAGCCGCTCCGGCGACAAGTCCATCAAGGTGACGATCCCCTACAAGACGCCGCACCCGCTTTACCACAAGGTCGTCAACCGCCAGACCGTCGTGCACGCGCATGATGAGAAAAACGAGACGCACCCGGGGGACAAGGTGGAGATCATGGAGACGCGCCCCCTGAGCCGCCTGAAGCGCTGGCGCATCGTCTCGATCCTGGAGCGCGCCGCGAGCATTGAGGACGTCGCTGCCGAGACTGCCGCTGCTGCGGGCGCAGAGGCCAAGGCCTGAGCACGCGCCTCCGCTTGCACTGCGATTTTCCCTCCACCGCCGCGCGCCGCACTTCGCGTCTGCACTGACTATTTAAATCCCACACACGGACTCACGTCATGATCCAACTTCGTTCCAGACTCACCATCGCCGACAACACGGGCGCGCGAAAGGCCGCCATGATCCGCAAGGCGGGGCAAAACACCGACACCGCGGGCATTGGCGACATCGTCACCATCCACATCCGCGAAAGCTCGACTGATGCCTCGGTCAAGAAGGGCGAGGTCGTCAAGGCGGTCGTCGTCCGCACCAAGGCTCCGGTCCGCCGCGCGGATGGCAGCTACCTGCGCTTTGACAGCAACGCGGTCGTCATCATCGACGCCAACAACAACCCCAAGGGCACCCGTATCTTTGGCCCGGTCGCCCGCGAGCTGCGCGCGAAGAATTTTATGAAGATCATCTCGTTGGCCCCGGAGGTACTCTAACAATGGCTGCTAAATTTCACATCAAACGCGGCGACCAGGTCACCGTCATCGCCGGTTCGCATAAAGGTAAAGAAGGCAAGGTGCTGGAAATCCTCGCCGCCAAGTCCCGTGCGCGGGTCGAAGGCGTGGCGATGATCAAGCGCCACCTCAAGAAGTCGCAGGATCACCCCAATGGCACGATTGCCGAGCGCGAGGGCTCGATCCACATCTCCAACCTCATGCTCAAGGCGACTTACGATGCGAGCAAGCGCGGCAAGTCCGCCGCTGCGGCCGCCGCCTGAGCCTTACCTGTGCGAACCGAAGCCCAATCGCAGGCGCGCTCAATCTTCGCACTTGCCAAGCGCACCTGAGACACACGCTACTCGCCCCCTTTTTTTCACTCCCTATGCCGCCGGGTCGGAAATCCGGTGGATCCAGCAATGAGCCACACACCGACACTTAAAACCCTCTACGCCGAGCAGGTCGTCCCCGCGCTGACCAAGGCGCGCGGCTACACCAACAAGCATCAAGTGCCGACGGTCGAGAAGATCGTCCTCAACACCGGTATCGATGCCGACGCGGACAAGACGCAGATCGCCGACATCCAGCGCGACCTCGGCCTCATCGCCGGTCAACGCCCGGTGCTCACCAAGGCCAAGAAGGCGATCTCCAACTTCAAGCTCCGCCAGGGCCAGGTCGTCGGCTGCTGTGTGACGCTGCGCGGCGCCAACATGTGGGACTTCCTCTACCGCTTGATCGCCGTCGCACTGCCGACCATTCGCGACTTCCGCGGCATCTCCCCAAAACTCGACGGCAACGGGAACTACAACCTCGGCATCACCGACTTCACCATCTTCCCCGAAATCACGGTGGAAAACGTGAAGAAGACGATGGGCCTGGACATCACCATCGTGACCACCTCCAGGGACGATGAAGAAGGCCGCGAGCTGCTCCGCCTGCTCGGCATGCCCTTCCGCCGCACTGCCGCGACCGCGTCCACCGAGCAAAAAGCCGCCGCCTAACACTCTCGACCACCCATGCCGAAAACATCCGCCATCGAACGCAACAAGAAGCGCGAGCGTCTTGTCGAAAAATACAAGGCCAAGCGCGCCGAGCTGAAAGCGGCCCTCGCAAATCCCGAGACCAGCGACGAAGACTTCTTCGCGGCGCAGAAGAAGCTCGCCAAGCTTCCCCGCAATTCCTCGCCCGTGCGCGTCAACAACCGCTGCAAGCTCAGTGGCCGCCCGCGCGCCTACATCCGAAAGTTCGGCGTATCGCGCATCCAGTTCCGTGAGCTCGCCCTCGCGGGTAAGATTCCCGGCGTCACCAAGTCTTCCTGGTAAACGGGGGAAAACCCAGATTTTTGGCCTGAGCGGGAGTCGGATATGACCCGCCCGGGCGCGACAAGAAAACATCCAACTCATGCACGACCCAATCAGTGATTTCCTGACCCGCTTGCGCAATGCCTCGCGGGCCCGGCTCGACGAGTGCTCCGCGCCGCACTCCAAACTTAAAGAGAGCATCGCCGCCATTCTCAAAGGCGACGGCTACATCTCCGACTACACGCTCGGCACCGACGCGCGCGGCCACAAAACCCTCGTCGTTAAAATGAAGTACGTGGACGGCCAGCCCGTACTCACGGACTTGCAGCGCGTCTCCAAGCCGGGGCGTCGCCTCTACTACCGCTACACCGAGATTCCCCGCGTGCTCAACGGCCTCGGCATCTCGATCCTCTCCACCTCGCAAGGCCTGCTGAAGGACCAGGACTGCCGCCGCAGAAAGGCGGGGGGCGAGCTCATCTGCAAAATCTGGTAACACGGAGAACCACAAGCACCATGAGTCGCATCGGTAAACAACCCGTCCCGGTCCCCGCCAACGTAAAGGTCGCCATTGATGGCACCACGGTCAGCGTCGATGGCCCGAAGGGGAAAATTTCCAAAACATTCGCGCCCGTCGTAAGCATCACCAATGCCGAAGGCCAGATCGCGGTCCAGCCTGTCGATGAGAGCCGCTTCGCGCGCTCGATGTACGGTACGGCCCGCTCGATCATCGCCGGTATGGTGAAGGGCGTCAGCGAGGGCTTTGTCAAAGATCTCGAAATCCAGGGCGTCGGTTTTCGCGCCACGCTCAAGGGCAAGCAGCTCGACCTCGCGCTCGGCTACTCGCACCCCATCGTGATGGACATACCCGAGGGGATCACCGTCACGGTCACCGACCAGACGAAGGTCAAGGTCGAGGGCGCGGACAAGCAACTGGTCGGTGCCGTCACCGCCGAGATCCGCAGCTACTACCCGCCCGAGCCTTACAAGGGCAAAGGTGTCCGGATCGTCGGCCAGCGCGTCCGCCGCAAGGAAGGCAAGACCGTCGCTTAACCCTAGTCGCAACTTCTCTCAAGGGAGCACCACCCATGAACACTATTCTAAAAAGCAAACTCCTGCAGAAGCGCCGCTGGCGCATCCGCAAGAAGATCAATGGTACCGCCGAGCGGCCGCGCCTCACCGTCAAGTTTACCGGCAAGCACATTTACGCGCAGGCCGTGGACGACGACCGCGGTGTGACCCTCGCGTTCCTCTCCTCGCTGGCCCCCGATTTTCGCCAAAAGAAAGTCGCGGCCAATGTGGCCGGAGCCAAGGAGCTGGGTACGGCCTTTGCCGTCAAGGCCAAGGAAGCCGGAATCGGCTCCGTGGTCTTCGACCGCAACGGCGCCCGCTACCACGGTAAAGTAAAACAATTCGCCGAAGCCGCTCGTGAAGGCGGACTCCAATTCTAAGCGCCTCGCTCATGAGCACCGAAACTGAAACTCCTATCGCCCCCGAGCCCACCTCCGCTGCCAGCCCCGAAGCGGCTGCCGCACCCGCTGCTGCTGCTCCGAGTCCCGAGCGTCCTTCCCGCCCCGGCCGTCGCGAAGGCGGTGGTGGCGGGCGTGGCCCGCGCCGCGACTCCCGCCGCGATAACTCGGCCAAGGAAGACGACTCCGGCCTGATCGAGAAAGTCGTCTTCATCAACCGCTGCGCCAAGGTCGTCAAAGGCGGTCGCCGCTTCAGCTTCTCGGCCCTCTCCGTCGTCGGCGACGGCAAGGGCAAGATCGGCATCGGCTACGGCAAGGCGAACGAAGTGCCCGAAGCGATTCGCAAGAGCACCGCGCACGCCAACAAGCACATGGTCACCGTGCAGATCAAGGGCGACACGATCCCGCACGAGGTCTTGGGCGAGTACGATGGCGGCTGCGTGCTGCTGCGCCCCGCGACGACCGGTACCGGCCTCATCGCAGGTGGCGGTGTCCGCGCCGTTCTTGAGGCCGCGGGTGTCAAAAACGTGCTGACCAAGTCGCTCGGCTCGAAAAACCACATCGCCGTCGTGAACGCGACGTTTGAAGGGCTGCGCAAACTGCGCGTGGCCGAGGCTTACAGGAACGCGCTGAAGAGCGAGGGCTGAGCTCCCCGCCCTCTCTTCCGCTCCGCGTTGCCCGAAGAAGAATCAAACTTATCCGAGTCCGCCCGGGGAGGCGCACACTTACATGTGCTGCGTTTTCGTGGGTGGGCGCCCCTTACAGGAACACTATGAAACTCCACGAACTTAAGAACGTTACCGGTGCCGTGCACCGCAAGAAGCGTGTCGGCTGCGGCGAAGGCGGCGGCCACGGCAAGACCAGCGGCCGCGGCGGCAAGGGCCAGACGGCCCGCTCCGGCGGCAGCATCCGCCCCGGGTTTGAAGGTGGGCAGATGCCGCTTTACCGCAGGCTCCCGCATCGCGGCTTTAACAACGCGAACTTCCGCACCGAGCTGCCGATCGTGAATCTGGGCGACCTCGAAACGCTCGACGCCGCGATCAGCGAAGTCGATGCCGGCGTCCTCGCCGCCAACGGTTTCCTGCGCAAGGGCGACACGAAGTTCAAAGTCCTGGGCAACGGCGAAATCTCCCGCGCACTGAAAATCACTGCGGCGAAGTTTTCGGAGTCCGCCAAGGCCAAGCTCGAAAAGGCGGGCGGCCAGGCCATCGTCGCGGCCTGATGCAAATGCGGAGGCTACGGCTTTTGTCATGGGCCGCAGCCTCTCTCGCCACACTCGCGCCGCTCTTCTCTCATCGCACCGACTCTCTCTTGGTTAATTTGCCCGCCCCCTACGCTTAATGTTCTCCGCGTTTACCAATTCTCTAAAAATCCCGGAGTTACGCTCGCGCATTTTTTACACGCTCGCGCTGCTCTTCGTAGCCCGCGTGGCGGCGCACATCCCGTTGCCCGGGATTGATCCGCACCCGCTCCAGGCCTTTTTCGCCGACCAGACGGCGGGCGGCGGCGGGGCGCTCGTCAGCCTCTACAACATGTTCACCGGCGGCGCCCTCGTGAAGGGCGCCATTGCCGCGTTGGGCATCATGCCCTACATCAGCGCCTCGATTGTGTTTCAGCTCATGACGGCGCTCGTGCCCGCGTTGAGCCGCCTCCAGCAGGAGGGCGATGTCGGCCGCCAGAAGCTCACGCAGTACACGCGCTATGCGACGGTACTGATATGTCTGGTGCAGGGGACGCTACTGATCCTCGCGCTTGAGAATCCCGGGCGGCTTTTCCCCGGCTACGACATTACGATCTACGGGCCCATTGTGATGGTGGGGAAGATGGGCTTCCTGCTCACTTCGGTGATTTACATGACGGCGGGCACGATGCTGCTGATGTGGCTCGGCGAGCAGATCACCCAGCGCGGCATCGGCAACGGCGTCTCGCTGCTCATCACGGTCGGTATCCTGGCCGATATCCCGGCTGCGGCGACGGCGACCTACCAGCTTTTCTTTGCGCCCATCGGCGTGGCGCGGCTCGGGCTCCCGCAGGCGATTGTCATGATCCTGCTCTTCCTCGCGGTGACGATGGGCATCATCATGGTCGTCCAGGGCCAGCGAAAAATCCCCGTGCAGTACGCCAAGCGCGTCGTGGGGAACAAGGTGATGGGCGGGCAGAGCTCCTTCCTCCCGCTCAAGGTGAACTACTCGGGCGTCATGCCGGTGATCTTCGCCAGCGCGATCATCCTCTTCCCGCAGCAGATTTTTTCGCAGATCGGCGCGGCCTTCAACATCAAGTTCCTGACCGAGTTTTCGCAGCAGCTGCTGCGCGGCCACTGGAGCTACTACGCGATCTACACCTGCCTGATCCTGTTCTTCAGCTACTTCTGGGTCTCGATCATGTTCAAGCCGATCCAGATCGCCGATGACTTGAAGAAGTACGGCGGCTACATCCCGGGTGTGCGCCCGGGCGGGCCCACGGCGCAGTTCCTCGACTTCATCATGACGCGGCTGACGCTTGCCGGAGCGATTTTCCTGACCGTGATCGCCGTCATGCCCGACTTCCTGCTGTTCGAGCTCAATGTGCCGCAGCGTATCGCGATCTTCTTTGGCGGCACCGGGATGCTGATCACCGTTGGCGTCATCCTCGACACGATGCGCCAGATGGAGACCTTCCTCTTGCAGCGCCACTACGATGGCTTCCTCAAAAAAGGGCGTGTGCGCGCCCGCGCCGCCGGTGCCCGCCAGGGCATGACTGGCGACGCGCTGAGCAGCGAGGCAGTCATGAAACTCGTGATCCCGACCGTGATCATTTTCGCAATCGGCATCATTGCCTGGGCAATTCAAGCCTTCGCACTTTAGGGCTTTACACGGGTCATGATGACGCTCAGCTTCCGCCCCCTTTTTCTTGGGGGCAACGTCGCCAGGACCAAGCTAGTCTGCCTCGGCAGCGCAGGTAAGCTCCTGCTCTCCGGAGCAAGTTCTTTGAAGAACATCTTAGAGCACGTCTCTTTGGCCGGACAACTGCGGCCGGAGATTTCGCGCCGCCCCGACTGCCGCTCGGATCGAGCGGCTGCGGGGGAGGAACTCGCGCTGGCTAGCATGCGGCGCTGGTTTTTCGCGCGCAAACCTGATGCGGGTTTTGTCCTCACGGGCTTCCCGGCTACGCTGCTCCAAGCAATCGTGTTTGATGAATGGTTGGATGCCCGCGGCGAGTCACTCGACGCCGTCCTCGTTGAAAAAACGAGCGGCGCGACGGCGGCCTCGCCCGAGCTTCTCAAAC
This sequence comes from Cephaloticoccus primus, assembly GCF_001580015.1. Lineage (GTDB taxonomy): Bacteria > Verrucomicrobiota > Verrucomicrobiia > Opitutales > Opitutaceae > Cephaloticoccus > Cephaloticoccus primus. The sequence continues at coordinate 56,763 of NZ_LSZQ01000052.1, read as the reverse complement.
ACTTTTCCACACAGGGGCTTCTTTGCGAAACCCATGACTGCAACCCGAGTACTGCCGCGACCGAAGCGGCCCTTGCCGCATGAGTTTCCCACGAACAAAGGAGCAAGTCGCACGCATGCGTGCTGCCTGTGCTGTCGCCGCCAAGGTGCTGTATGAGCTCAAGCAGCTCGTGCGCCCCGGGGTGACTACCCAAGACTTGGACGAAGCGGGCCGCGACTTGATCGCCGCCAATGGCGCGCGCAGCGCCGACTACGGCTACCAGATCGGTAATCGCCGTTACCCCGCTCACACTTGCATTTCGGTTAACGAGGAGGTCGTCCACGGCGTGCCTTCCTTGCGCCGCGTGATTCAGGACGGCGACATCGTCTCCATCGACGTCACGGTCCGCTACGAGGGCTACGTCGGCGATAACGCGGTCACGATCCCCGTCGGCGAAATCCGGCCCGAACTGCAAAAGCTGATCAGCGTGACGGAGCACTCGCTCGTGCTGGGCATCGCGCAAGCCCGCCCGGGAAACCGGATCGGCGACATCTCCCACGCAGTGCAGACCTACGTCGAGTCGCACGGCTTCGGCGTCGTCCGCGACTACGTCGGCCACGGGGTGGGGGAGCAGATGCACGAGCCGCCCGAGATCCCCAACTTCGGCAAGCCCGGCCGCGGGCTGGTGATCAAGCCCGGGATGACGCTGGCGATCGAGCCGATGGTCAACCTCGGCCACTACCGCACCAAAGTGCTCTCAGACGGTTGGACAGTCGTCACCGCAGACGGCTCTCCCTCGGCCCACTTCGAGCACACCATCCTCGTGACGGATAAGGGCGCCGAAATCCTCACCGTACCGCCTGCGGTTTCCTAGCCCTCCGCTCACACTGGCCCGCCCAAAAAAGCCAACCGGTCACTCCTGCGACCGTTCCTTCCCTTTCCCAAAACCAACCTTCTCAACCTAAACCACTAAGTTCACATGCCACGTCTTCTCGGTGTAGAAATTCCTGGAAACAGGAAAGTCGCCTATTCCCTGCGTTACATCAACGGCATCGGCCCCACCCGCGCCGACATCATTGTCGCTGAGGCGGGGCTCGACCCCGACATGCGCGCCAACGATCTCGACGAAGAGCAGCTCAACAAGGTGCTGCACGTCATCACCGAGCACAAGTGGCTCATCGAGGGTGACCTGCGTCGCGAGATCGCCTCCAACCTCAAGCGCCTCCAGGCGATCAACTGCTACCGTGGCATCCGCCACCGCCGCGGGCTGCCCGTGCGCGGCCAGCGCACCAGCACCAACGCCCGCACCCGCAAAGGCGCGCGCAAAACGATCGGCGCCAAGTCGTCCAAGTAACCGACTCCCTTTTTAAACCGCTACCGCATTTCCCATCATGGCTGAAGAAAAGTCCGATCCCAAGACCGAGCAGGCTGCCGCCGCTGTTGCTGCGCCCGAGAAAGAGGCCCCCGTCGTCGAAACTGTCGGCGGTGTTGCCAAGCAACCCACCGCAGCCGATCTGCTCAAGGAAGAGCTTGGCACCATCAAGATCCGCAAGGCCAAGGGCTCGAAGAACGTTTCTTCCGGCATCGCCAACGTGCTTGCCTCTTTTAACAACACGATTGTCTCGATCACCGACCCCAAGGGGCAGGTCATCTCCTGGTCCAGCGCGGGCAAGTGCAACTTCCGCGGCTCGCGCAAGTCCACGGCCTACGCCGCGCAGGTCGTCGCGCAGGACGCGGCGCGCACCGCCATGTCGCACGGGCTCAAGGAAATCGTCATCCGCCTCTCGGGGCCCGGCATGGGCCGCGACAGCGCCGTCCGCGGACTCCAGGCCATCGGCCTGGAAATCACCTCGATCATCGACGTAACCCCCGTGCCGCACAACGGCTGCCGCCCGCGCAAACGCCGCCGCGCTTAAACAGTGCCCGCTGCCGCCACGCCGTAGTTTCATTTAACATTTAAAACACACCACTCATGGCTCGTTACACAGGCCCAACCACTCGTCTTAGCCGCCGCTTCAACCAACACATCCTCGGTTCCGGCAAGGCCCTTGAGCGCCGCTCCTACCCGCCCGGCCAGCACGGCCCGCGCCTGCGCCGCAGCAAGCAGTCCGAATACGCCATCGGTCTCAACGAAAAGCAGAAGCTACGCTACATCTACGGTCTTCTGGAGCGGCAGTTCCGCCGTCTCTTCGAGAAGGCGAAGAACGAGCGCGGCATCACCGGTGAGCGCTTCCTGCAACTGCTCGAAACGCGCCTCGACAGCGTCGTGTACCTGCTCGGCATCGCCAAGAGCCGCGCCGCGGCCCGCCAATTCGTCAACCACGGGCACATCCGCGTAAACGGCCACAAGGTCGATATCGCCAGCTACAGCGTGCAGGCGGGCGACGAGATCGAGGTCAAAAACGCTCCGGCCTCGCGCCAGTTGGCGACCCGCAACCTTGAGGAAAACCGCATCCGCAACGTCCCGGGCTGGCTTTCGATGGACAGCGAGACGCTCAAGGCCAAGGTCAACCGCCTCCCCAATCGCGACGAAATGGAGCCCGGCGTCAACGAGCAGATCATCGTCGAGTTCTACTCGCGCTTCTAATGCGCCCGAAACGCGCCCTTGCAGCTGTTGCCGCCGGGCCTGCATTGACCGCCGCCTCCCACACTTAAAAACCGCTCAACTCAGAGTTTATCGCTATGCCCAAACGTCTCGGAAAGTTCGAACTGCCGAACAAACTCACCAAGGTCGAAGAAGGCTCTACAGAGACCTACGCCAAGTTCATCGCCGAGCCCTTCGAAGCGGGCTACGGCCACACGATCGGAAACTCCCTGCGCCGCGTCCTGCTCAGCTCGATTGAGGGCGCGGCGATTTCTTCGATTAAAATCGAAGGCGTGAACCACGAGTTCCAGAGCATCGAGGGGGTGGTGGAGGATGTCACCGACATCGTCCTCAACCTCAAAAAGGTGCTCCTCGTATCGCACAAGCGTGAGCCCATCAACCTGCGCATCAGCGTCAGCAAGGCGGGCCCCGTCACCGCCGCCGACATCCAGGCCGATGCCAACATCACGATCATCAACCCCGACCAGGTGATCTGCACCCTCGACAGCAAGCGCGCCTTCGAGGCCGAGGTGGAGATCAAGACCGGCCGCGGCTACTACCCGGGCGAGCAGAATAAAAAGGAAGAGCAAGCCATCGGCGTCATCCCGATCGACTCGCTCTTCTCGCCCGTGACGCTCGTCAAATACAGCGTCGAGAACACCCGCGTCGGCCAGATCACGGACTACGACAAGCTCATCCTCGAAGTCACTACAGACGGCCGGATCACGCCCGACGATGCGCTCAAGCAAGCGGCCTCGATCCTCAAGCGGCACCTCGATGTCTTCGACCGCGTGTCCGACGAGACCTACGAATTCGAGAGCCAGCAGTCCGAGATCAGTGAAGAGCAAAACAAGCTTCACAAGCTGCTCAACATGTCGGTCAACGAAATCGAGCTCTCCGTGCGCGCCGCGAACTGCCTGAACAACGCCAACATCACGACCGTCGGCGAGCTCGCGATGAAGTCCGAGCAAGAGATGCTCAAGTACCGCAACTTTGGCAAAAAGTCGCTCAACGAAATCAAGGACAAGCTCGAAGCCCTCGGTCTCTCGCTCGGCATGAAGTTCGACGAGCGCCTGCTCGATAGCCGCCGCGACATCTAGTTGCCGTGCCGTTCGCGCTTCGCGAAATCTCCACGCCCGCTTCCTGATTTTCCCTGGTACAGCCCTTAGCGGGCGTGCCTCCGGGAAGTGGGAAGCCCAAGCCTGGCTCAAGCCTCTCAAACTCTCGCGCCGTCCGCGCCGCCCAACGCTGCGACCGGATTGCCGAACGGGAGTTTTAACCAAACCTGAAATCCACACTGCCCAATGCGTCACAAAAAACACCGCGCGACCCTCGGGGTCACTCGTGAACATCGCGAGGCGATGCTGTCCAACCTGACCGCCTCGCTCATCACTCACGACCGCATCAAAACGACTCTGACGAAGGCCAAGGCCCTGCGCCCCTTTGCCGAGAAGATCATCACCAAAGCCAAGCGTGCCGCTGCCAAGACCGACCCGAAGGACGCGCTGCACCTGCGCCGCCTCGCGCACGCCGACCTGCGCGACGAGAACGCGCTGACGCTTCTCTTCAACGAGAAGGTGAAGGAGTTCAAAGACCGCAACGGCGGTTACACCCGCATCTACAAGCTCGGGCCCCGGCTCGGCGACGCCGCCGAGATGGCGCTGATCGAGCTCGTGAAGGCCGACGACCCCGGCTACAAAAAGCCCAAGTCGCGCAAGGCCGCCGCTGGCGCGAAGACCAAGAAGAGCGCAAAGGCCGCGGCCGCATCCGCTGTCGCCCCCGCGAATGACGAGACCGCAAGCACCGCCGAAGCGGCACCCGTGGAGCAGCCTGCCGACGCTCCGGCGGTCGAGCCCGCCGCTGCCGCGCCCGAGGCGGCATCGGAAGCCGAGGCAAAGTAAGTGCCTCCATTTATTAAACGCGGCACTGCCCCCGGGCATGCCGCGTTTTTTTTCGCCCGCTTGTTTGGGCCCCCGCACTGCTCGCTGCTTGCGCTCGCCATCAATAAGCGGGGCGGATAAACCGCGACTGTTCTACGTGCTCCGTGACCTTTTCCGCCGTCCTCTACTGCATTGTGATCGGCCTCTTTTTTCTGGGGCTGTGGCTTTATTACGACCGCCGCGACCATAAGCGCTTCGAGCGCAAACGCCGCCGCTGCACCTTCCACTGCATCCGCTGCAATCACCTTTACCAAGCCCCCGCGGATGCGTCGCTGGCGAAGTGCCCGCACTGCGGACACGAAAACTCGCGGCTGCGGTTTTAGTGCTCCTTGACGGCGGGCGGTCGCGCGCTGTGCTTGTCGGCTCTTTTTCTACATGAGCTCCAAGTCACTGCCCTTTACGCGCGCGCAGCTCGAAGCGATCGCCGCTGCCGTCCCCACGCCGTTTCACATCTACGACGAAGCGGCGATTCGCGCCAACGCCCGCGCCTTTTACGCAGCCTTCGACTGGGTGCCTGGCGGGTTTAAAAACTACTACGCGGTAAAGGCCCTGCCCAACCCTCACATCCTCGACGTGCTCAAGGCCGAGGGCATGGGCGGCGACTGTTCTTCGCTGGCAGAGCTCAAGCTCTGCGCGGCGGCCGGGCTCAGCGGCGAGTCGATCATCTTTACCTCCAACGATACGCCCGCGCACGAGTATCGCGCGGCCGCCGAGCTCGGCGCGATCATCAACCTCGACGACCTCAGCCACATCGGCTTTTTGGAAACGGCGCTCGGCGGGCGGCTGCCCGAGTTTCTCTGCTGCCGCTACAACCCCGGGCCGCTGAAGGCGGGCAACGCAATCATCGGCAAACCCGAGGAAGCAAAGTACGGCTTCACCCGCGAGCAGCTCATCGAGGGCTACCGGCTGCTCCAGCAAAAGGGCGTCCGCCGCTTCGGTCTGCACACGATGGTCGCCTCCAACGAGCTTAACCCGGCCTACTTCGTGGAGACCGCGCAGATGCTGTTCGACCTGGCAGTCGAGCTGCATCGCGAGCTCGGCCTGCGGCTGGAGTTTATCAACCTCGGCGGCGGCATCGGCATCCCCTATCGGCCCGAGCAGCCCCGCGTCGATCTCGCCGCGCTCGGCGTGCAGATCAAGGCGGCTTACGACGCCACGATCGTCGCCGCCGGGCTCGCGCCGATCCGCCTCGCGATGGAGTGCGGGCGCATGGTCACCGGCCCCTACGGCTACCTCGTCTCGCGGGTCATTCACAAAAAGAAGACCTACAAAAACTACGTCGGCCTCGACGCGTGCATGGCCAATCTCATGCGCCCGGGCATGTACGGCGCCTACCACCACATCAGCGTCCCGGGGCGGGCGGGGAGCGAGGGCGGGGGGGCAACCCTGTGCTGCGACGTCACCGGCTCGCTCTGCGAAAACAACGACAAGTTCGCTATCGACCGCGAGATTCCTGAGCCCGAAGTCGGCGACCTGCTCGTGATCCACGACACCGGCGCACACGGCCACTCGATGGGCTTTAACTACAACGGGAAACTCCGCAGCGCTGAGCTGCTCTGGCAAGGCACCGACGCGCAGGGCGCGCCGCGCTGGCGGCTCATCCGCCGCGCCGAGACGTACGCCGACCACTTCGCGACACTCGATTACCCGGGCCTCACCACACAGTAGGAAAAAAGGGCACAGCTCCTTCTTATTGCCGCACCTTGTGGCACCTGTCTTGACCCGACGAGCCGCCAGGCGGGAGGGCGAGCGGCTCGCAAAGAGAAAGAGTCGAAGCCCTTGCGCGCAGCGGCAACGACGCTGCGGCCCATAAAACGGTCAACGACCGCACTGCGCGTGGGGCGGGAAGGCGGCCCTGCGCGGGCGGCGGTGGCGTGTCGCCACTCCCATTGAATTTGCGATTTTGCGCGTGCGCTGCGCGCCCGAACAAAATCGCAAATTTCGCTCCCCCCTGTCGCGTTGCGACAGGGAGAGGAGCCCAGAACGCGAATGAAGCGTATACCCATTTGGGCGAGATGAAGCGATTTGCCGGTGAATCACCGATTAATGGACGGGCCCTTTCTACTGTGCCGCTTGCGGGTTGTGCGGAACGCACAACCCGCAAGCCGCACAGTAAATGGGTGCAGGCACCGCCTGCCGCCCCACGCGTAGTGGCGAATGAGTCCGGCACACTGCGCCTTGATTTAGAAGGGCACTGTATTAGCTTCGCGGGGCCCCAACTCCCCATGCCCCCGAACTCTACCCCGCCGCCTCAAACTGAGCCCCCTTCCGATCAGACCCACTGGTTTAACGATGAAGTCCAGCCCCATGCGGCGGCCCTGCGCGGTTACTTGAGTAATGCCTTTCCCTCGGTGCGTGGCGAGGTGGACGACGTGGTACAGGATTCGCTGTTGCGCGTCTGGCTGGCGTGGGCGAAGCGGCCGATCCGCTCGGCCCGGGGCTTCCTGTTTCAGGTCGCGCGAAATCGGGCAATTGATGTGCTGCGCCGCAGCAAGGCCTCGCCCGCCGAGGCCGTAGAGGACTGCGATGCAGTGCTGAGTTCTGCGATCTCGGTGGCGCAGGAAGCCGCGGCTGCGACTGTCAGTCGGGAGGAAAAGGCGCGACTTCTCGCGGAGGCGATTGACGCGTTGCCTGCCCGCTGTCGCGAGGTCGTTGTCCTGCGCAAGCTCCGCCTCATCCCCCAACGCGAAGTGGCCCAGCGGCTCGGGCTTTCCGAGAAAACTGTCGAGTCGCAGCTTGCTCGCGGGATCAAACGGATTGAGGCGCGACTGCGCGGCCTTGGCATTCACCACTACTACGACGGCCATGAATGACTCCGACTCCTCGACACCGGCGCCGCTGGGCGTGCCGCCCCGTCGTCCACACAGCGCGCTTGATTGGGCGCAGCGCGAGGGCGCGGCAGATGAGGTGCTCGATGCCTTGCGCACGCTTTCGCTCGCACGGCGGCGCCGGAAGCGCCGGCTGATCGGCGCCGCCTGCACGCTGGCAGCGGCCTTTGCCATCGCGCTCGTGGCGGTGCGCGTGTCGGACGCACTCGCTCTGCGGCGCGACGCCTTGGCCACTGCGCCGCCTGCTCTCGCGGCGGCTACCGCTGAGCAAGGAGTGCCCCGCGCCGCGGATGCGCGTGCGGCGGATTTATCGGGCGAAGAGGCTGAGCCTGCGGGCCGTGTGGCGATTGTGAGCTCAAACGAGCGGCAGCACTTGCCCGACGGTTCGCTTGTGGAGTTGCGCGAAGGGGCCGAGCTCGTGCCCGAGTTTACCGATTCGGTGAGGCGTGTGCTGCTCCGGAGTGGCACGGCGCACTTTGCAGTGGTGCCCGATGCGGGCCGCCCTTTTGAGGTCGTCGCTCAAGGGCTGTCGATTCGCGCGGTGGGCACGGCCTTCTGCGTCGATCTCTCGCAAGAGTCGGTCGAGGTGCTCGTGACCGAGGGGCGCGTCTCGGTGAGTGAGGATAGGGAAGCCTTGCTCAGTGGGCCTGCGCGTTCTGCGCCGGATTCGGAGCCTGGTAGTGGGGAGCACGGCACCGCTGCGCCGACTCCCGATTCCTCGCGCGCTGCTGGGGCGTTTGTCGCGCCCACTCGCCATGTGATGCTGGCCGCAGGGGAGCGGGTGCGGGTGCAAATCGCTACCGGTGCACCGCAGCTCGAGGTGCAGCCCATCGCCCCCGCCGAGTGGGAGGCCAAGTTGGGCTGGCGCGTGCCGCGACTGGAGTTTTCGCGCGCTCGGCTGGGTGAGCTCCTGCCCGAGTTTAACCGTTATGCCGCGCGCCGTATCGTGCTGGCGGATCCCGAGCTCGCCGAGCTGCGCATCAGCGGGACTCTGCGGGCGGATCGCAGCGCCGCCCTGCTCGAAATGCTGCGCCGTAATTTTGACCTGCGGATAGAAGAGCGCGGGGACTCCGAGGTCGTGGTCAGTCGCCGCTGACGTGCGCGGATGTACCGGATGCGTGCTTCGGGCCACGGGGGCGAAATGTGAGCGGATGAGGCTTTGGGGAAAATGCTTTGCAGGGATTTGGCGCAGCACCGCGTCAGCAATGGTGAGTACCGGCAGGCGACTTCGCCGCGCCGGTACTTGTACCCCTGATCCCCCATGCGCTTTGACCCCGGGCACTGTCTCCAGATTTCGCACGGCTGCGCGTTGCGCCACGTTTCGCTGGCGTTTCGGGCTGCGCGAAATCCTGAAACTGTACTTGGGTGTGGTGTTGATGGTGGGCTTGCCCGTTCACTCGCGCGGCGAACCGGAGCGACTGCTGCGGCAGCGTTTCGCCATTCCCGCGCAGCGAGCCGAGCGTGCCCTGGCGCGATTTTCGGAGCAGTCGGGCCTGGAGCTCGTCTTCCCCTCGCGGATCGCCGCCCGCATCAAAACCCGAGCCGTGTATGGGAGTTTCCCCCCTCTGCTGGCGCTCGGGCAAATGCTGGAAGGCACGGGCCTGCACGCCACAGCGAGCGAGGACTCAGGGGTAGTCATCATCACCAGCCATAACCCCCAACCCCCGACCCCAATGAAACGCTCCTCCCTTAGCCAAACCCGCCACCCCCTGCTGGGGCTGCTTGGTTTCCTGATGGCGGCTCCGCTCATTCTCGCCCAGCCCTTCGCTCCGAGCTCCACAGTGGACGAGGACGAAGAGCTCGTGCGGCTCCCCATCTTCGACGTTTCTTCCGAGCGGGCCAATACCTACCGGGCCACCGACTCAATGTCGGGCGCCCGGATTCGCCAGGCACTCATTGATACCCCGGCGACGATCAACGTCGTCACCAGCGACTTTATAAAAGATATAGGTGCTGCCTCCGTGATTGATGCCACTCAGTACGTCTCAGGGGTGGGGAACAGTCATCTCTCAGGTGCGGGTGGCCGCTCGGATGCTCATACGATCCGCGGATTCGGTATTTGGGGGACGGCGATTGATAACTTTGTGACGATGAACTCGTTCCAGGCGACCTTGGATCCGTTGCTCCTGGATCGTGTAGAAATTACCAAGGGACCTAATGCTGTGCTTGCTCCAAATGGGGCTCCCGGTGGCTTCGCCAACGCGCTTACTAAATCGCCGTCATTTGAGCGTTCACAGACGGTACGGCTAGAGTTGGTGGATGAGTATTTTGGCAATCGCATAAGTTACGATGCTACTGGCCCTCTGCCGGGTACGAAGCGCTTTTCCTATAGGCTGATCGCGGGCTACCAAGATGCGCATTCTTTCATACCAGGGAAGATTTTGAGCAAGAGCCTGAACCCTCAGCTCACTTGGGCGATTTCTCCAAAGGCTCAGCTCAAGCTTAAAGGTTTTTTTATTAACTGGAAAAATGAAGGGCCATCCGCGTATCCATCTCGGTTGCGTTTGCGGTCCGATGTGGTGAATGGGCAGACGGCTACGGTCGATTCAATCATGCCTGGTTTTGTTTACGATGGGGCCAATGGAGGATATGATAATGACTTGCGCGATGTTCATATACGTCGCGGTACGCTGGAGTTTACGACTGCGTTAAGCGACCGTCTGAGTATGCGCCTTGCGGCACTACGTCAATACCTGCATTCGGAGAATGGCGGTGTCGATTGGCGTGAACTACCGTCACGATGGAAGACTCATCCCAACGGATTTCCAAATAGTGAGCGTTATAATCCGATGACGGGTGTTTTCACTCCGGAGCAGCTCTGGGGTTTACAGGATAGTGCGATGCCTTATGATGAAGTAACCAATCCGTACGTTTCTACTCCCGTTCTTGAGTATCCGCCCCATGTGGCACCGCGGACTGCCCAGCTCCAGCATCATTATGCTAACGAAATGCATTATCAGGCAGACTTGGCAGGTAATTTTGAATTTGGAGGTACGGGTCGCGATGCAGTCGCTACACTGCAAGTGGTGGTTGGTGGTGTGCGTGGCCGTGCTTATGATAAGTTATATAACTGGGAGAGCGAGCCGGGTGCACTTCTGGATTTTGATTACAATACTGGACCTTATCCCACCGACCAGCCGGGGCGACCTGAGAAAATCGATAGTTTATGGAGGCACTGGGTGGGGCCGCGCACGACAAAGACTCAAGTTTATGGAACGAGTCAACTGGGTCTCTTCCAAAAGCGCGTATTGTTAAATGGTGGAGTTTCGCGCATTTGGGTCAATCGTCCTGATTGGATCGATATGTTGACGGGAAGCACGGGCAGCAAGTTGAGGGCTTCACATAATACGCCCTTCTATGCAGCTTTGGTAAAAGTACTTCCTCAGGTTGCGGTATATTTTAGTCACTCTGAAAACGCCGATGCTGGAGTGGCTAATAACGAGGTGTTTTGGCAAAAGGGCGAGCAGGACGAGGTTGGCATGAAACTAGAGTTCTTCGCGGGGCGACTTTCAATCACGGGGGCATATTTTGACCTTAAGCAAGATCGAGTTATCACGCAGAACCCACTCTACTTTTTCGATGACACTTTGACTGAATATTTTCTTTTGGATGTTACCAATAAGGGATTTGAGCTAGATATAGTAGGCGGAATTACTCCCAATCTTACTGTGATAGCTAGCTATACAGATATGAAGCTGCGGGAGCCTACCGGGCACCCTCGAATAGGGACACCTGATACTTTGCTAAACGGGCTGCTTAAATACGATTTTTCCCGAGGCTTTGCGAAAGGGATGAGTGTATTTGCTGGCTTTAACCACGTGAGCAAGTCTGCGGGAGAAACTCCAGCCATTCAGTATACCCCCCTTGGAGTGCTAGCACAGATCAGTTTCTACGTACCCGAACGGACGATCTATAGTGCTGGGGCGAGCTATGACTACGGTTCGCTGAGGTTTCAGCTCAATGTGGATAACCTCACTAACAAGAAGACGCTTTGGTCCTCAACTGGTCGTAATGATGTGACCCCGTATCCCGGACGTAATATACGACTTACAACGACCTATACCTTCTGATCGGAAGTCTGTCTTGGCCGGACAAGCAGGGCCTCGGCTCTGCTTGTTACTGCTGGGGCACTCCAATTGCTTTCACTCGGTGCGGGAACTGGCATTCTCGTGAGAGCTGGGGCGGTGGGCGCTGGCGAGCAGGGTAGTGAAGTGGGGTTCGTGGGGCTCGGTGTCGACGGTGGAGACTTCGACCCGGGTGAAGCCCGCTTGCTTCAAAAAGCTGTGCAGGGTGTTTTCGCTAAATCCGAGCCAGAGGTCGGCGTAGAGTTCGCGCGCTTTTTCAAAGTGGTGTTCTTTGAGGTCGAGGATGAGGAGCTGGCCGCCGGGTTTGAGGATGCGGTGAGCTTCGGCAAGGGCGGTCTGCGGGTGCGAGGCGTGGTGAAGCGCTTGCGAGAGGATGGCGAGATCCACGCAGCAGTCGGGCAGGGGGATGTCTTCTATGTCGCCGAGTTTGTAGCTGAGGTTATCGAGCCCGTTTTTCTGCGCGAGCTCGGTGCCCGCTTCGACCATGCGGGGTGAGTTGTCGATGCACCAGACCTGACTGGCCCGGCGGGCGAGGAGCTGGGAGATCAACCCTTCGCCTGCGCCGAGGTCGGCGATGGTGATTTTCGGGGTGAGCCGCAGTGCGAGTTGGCCAATCGCTTTCCAGGAGCGGCCGGGCGCGTAGTTTTTGTCGAAGCGGCCCGCGACCCGGTTAAAATACTGCTCCTGGCTGTGGCGGCGTTTTTGGAGGATGCGTTCAAGGCTGCCGGTGTCGCGCTCCAGCTCGGGCATGTTGCCTTCGACTGCCGCAAGGGCGGCATGGAGGAGGTCGAGCTGAACTTTCTTGAGGCTGGGGCGCAGCGAGTAGAATGCTTTTTTCCCTTCGCGGCGGTCGTGGACGATGCCCGCCTGGCGCAGGAGTGCGAGTTGCGAGGAGATGCGCGACTGGCCCATGTCGAGCACGTCCTGGAGCTCGGCGACGGAGAGTTCTTCGCGCAGGAGGAGGGCGAGGAGGCGCAGGCGGGTGGGGTCGGAGATGAGTTTGAGCATGGGCTGGGCCTTTTAAAAACTGGGCGGACGCAGAAGCCCACGCCGTTCTTGCCACTGCTGGCGATCTCTTGTGAGCGGCGCGGGTGGCTCATTAAAGCGAAGGCCGCGCGCAGTTGCCGCCGTGTGGTTTGCGCGGTTGCTGCCGCTTCGGCGAATGTGTGCACTCGCTGCCGGAGGGGGCAAAGCAAGAAGCCCTCGGTGAAGAGGGCTTCGTTTACGCAAGCGTGGATTTAGGCGGCCGTATCGGCGTAGCGCAGGATGTTCCCGATGGTGTAGGTCTCCTCGTTATTGCCGATCTTGATGGTGACGGAGTCGCCGGGCTTTTTGCCGATCAGGGCGGCACCGAGGGCGGTTTTGTAGGAGATGATGTTTTTCTCCGGCTCGCCGTCCCAGGCACCGAGGAGCGTGTAGCGGGTACTTTGGCCGGTGCTGGCGCTTTTGACTTCGACGACTGAGCCCACGCTGACCTGGGTGGTGGAGGCTTCGCTGAAGTCGGTGATCTGGGCGCGCGCGAGTTCGCGCTCAAGCAGGGCCTTTTGCGCCATGAGCACGGACTGGTCTTGCTTGGCCATCTTGTACTCGGAGTTCTCCTTCAGGTCGCCGTGCTCGCGGGCGGCGGCGATGGCCTTGGAGTTCTCGGGGATTTTTTTGGAAATGATGGTCTCGTATTCCTCGCGTTTGCGGTCGTGGCTGGCACGCGAGACGAGTAGCTGCTCGTCCCTGCCCTCGGACTCGGTGGCGACGATGGACTGGATGTTGGGGAAGATCTTGATGAAGCGCGCGAGCAGCGATTTTTTCGTGAGCTCCTCAAAGCCCTGGTTGAGCAGCAGGGTGTTGGCGAGGTCGCGCGCGGTCTCGGGGTCGGCGGTCGAGAGCAGGTCGGCGATGAGCTCGCTGTCGTCGCTCAAAATATCGGCGAGCGGGATGCGGCGGACGGTCGAGGACTGGAGCGCCTCGTAGTCGATCGCGAAGAAGATCGCGCTGAGCAACCGCGGGGTGATCAGGTCGTTGAGGAGCTTGGCAAACTTCTTGGAGTGGCGGTTTTTGACGATCCAGAGCAGGACGGGGGCGCGGAGGTTTTGCTCGGTTTGCCAGCGTTGGAGTGCGGCGGCGAGCTCGGCGCCGTGGTCGTGCTCGACGAGGAAGTTGATGCACTCGGTGGTGAACTTGCCCTGGGAGACTTTGAGCAGGTTGAAGAGGATGTCGCGCGCCTCGATCGGGTGCGTTTCCTGGACGAGGTTGAGGAAGCGGCGCTGAAACTGGACGGGGATCGTCTCGGCGATGGAGGGCAGGTCACGCGCATCGGCGATCAGTGCGGCCTGGGTGGGCTCCAGCTCGCCGGAGTGGCCGAGGAGTTTGGCGAGGTCGTCGCGCACGGCGGCGCCGTGGAGCCGCTCGGCTTTGCTGAGCTGGTTACTGTCGCGCACGGCCTCGGTCACGCCTTGGAGGATCTCGCCGAGCTCGGCTTTCAGCTCTTTTTTGTTGGCGGTGTCGAGCAGCTCGACGGCGAGCGCGATGCGGCGGCGCGCGCTGCGCGTGGCCTTAAATTGCTCCAGAATCTCGTCTTCGGCGGAGATCGGTTTCTCGCGCAGGATGTAACACTCGGTCTTCTTTTCGGGGATCGTGATGCGCGGGTCTTTGGCGATCAGCTTCTTGGCGGCTGACCACCATTTTTTGAATTTCTCGGGGCCGACGACCTGGGTTAGCACGATCTCGATCTCGATCGCGGTGGCCGCGTGGTTGGGGTAGGACTCGAGCGCTTCGACGAGCAGTTGCGCGGGGTTTTCAGCGATGAGCTCGGCGATTTTTGCACCGTCAGTTTCCTTGCGAACGAGCAGGTGGTTGCTGGGCAGCACCTCCATCGTGGTCACGCAAAAAGCCGGATCCATGAGGTGCCCGGGCTTGTCCTTAAAGTCGATCACGAGGCGCTGCGCAGCCTCGTCGTAGCTCTTGATTTGACCGAAGCCCCAACTGCGGTGGACGCAGTAGGCACCGGGCGTCATGGCCTCCAGTTTGGCTTTCGCGGCCTTAAGGGTCGGGTTCTTGGCTATTAGCGCGGAGACGGCTTCGGGATTCATGATTGCGTGTCAGGGAGACAAAGAGGATTTAGTTCAGCTTAGAATGGTCGCGCTTGTCAAATAGTGTATCAAATAACCCATGAGTAACGTAAATCGCTTGGAAAAAGGAGCTTGGGCGAGTGCCATGCGTTTAATTACGCGGTGGCTGGAGCAGCGCGAGCGGGTCGATTCGCTGCTCGCCGCAGTGCCCGCCGGGCTGTCTCCCATCGAGCGTTCGCGCTGCCAATATTGGGTGTACGGCGTGGTGCGCCACTTCGGGCGTATACAGGCCGCGCTGGATCAATTGATCGCGCACTCGCCGCGATTTTCGACGCGCGCCGTCCTGCTTCTGGCGGGCTACGAGTTGATCGAAGCCGCTGCCACAGCGAGTGCTGCGGGTGCGGATGACACGGCCGCAGCCGAGGCCGCATTTACCGGCCAGACAGCCAAGATCGTGCACCACGCGGTCGAGCAGGCCAAGCGGCTCGCGAGCCCTGCCGAGGCGCGGCTGGTAAACGCCGTGGTGCGCAAGCTGGCGCCGCTGATGGCGCGTCCTGCGCCGCCGCGCCTGGCCGGGCCGGAGCTGCTCGCGACCTATTTCTCGCACCCCGAGTGGTTGGTGCGCCGCTGGCTCTTGCAGTTTGGCGCGGAGCCCACGCGCCGCTTGCTGGAGTGGAACCAGGAGTCCGCGCGAGTGTTTGTGCGCTGGCGGCAAAACTTTGCTGCGAACGATGCGGCGGGCCGCACTCCTGCGGGCTCTGCGGATAGCGCTGCCCCGCCACCGGAGTTTTTGCGCCCGAGCGGGTGGGCGGGCTTTTACGAGGCTGACTCGGGACACTGGGCGGAGCTTGAGCCCTTGCTCAAGTCGGGCGCGGCCTACGTGCAGGATCCGAGTACGCGGCTGGCCGTCGAAGCGCTTGAGCTTCGGGCGGGCGAGTCACTCCTCGACCTCTGCGCGGCACCCGGTGGCAAGGCTCTCTTCGCGGCAGATACGACGGCTGCCCCCGGCCTTGCTCAACTCGTCGCGCTCGACTTGCCCGGTGCGCGGATTGATCGGCTCAAGGAAAATCTCTCCACGATCAAGGGTGCCAGCCAGGTTGCGCTTGTGCAGGCCGACTTGCTCACCGATGCGCGAGCCGCGCTGCGCGAGCACGGGCTGCCGCTCGCTTACGATGCGGTGCTGCTCGATGCGCCATGCAGCAATACAGGCGTCATGCGCCGCCGGATCGATGCCAGGTGGCGACTGCAAGAGCGCGACTTTCGCAAGCACGCCCAGCAGCAGCTCTCGCTCCTGCACGCGGCGGCCCGCTTCGTCGCCCCGGGCGGGCGGCTCGTGTACTCCACGTGCAGCATCGATGCGGATGAAAACGAGGCGGTCGTCCGCGCGTTTATGCAGAGCCGCGCCGGAGGCAGCGCTTTTGCACTGGAGCACAGCGCGATGAGCTACCCTTGGGAGAGCGGCCACGATGGCGCGGGCGTGTTTCGCTTGAGGAAAAAACGCGAGCCGTAAGCGCTGTAGGCCGCGCGCATAATGAAGCGGTCTGAGACTGCCCTACGCGGGCGGCGGTGGGCAGTGCTCACTGCCATTTAATTTGCGATTTTGCGCGTGCGCTGCGCGCCCGCCCAAAATCGCAAATTTAACGGACTATCCCCCAGTCGCGTTGCGACTGGGAAGGAGCCTGAATCGCGGATGGAGCGGAAACCCATTTGGCCGAGGTGAAACAATTCATGGGTAAGGTGCTGCCCGATCTAAGCTCGGGTAGAAGATCAACTCGTGAACCCAAAAATCCACCCCAATGGGTTCACGCTCCATTCGCATTTGATGCCCCACTTCCTGTCGCAACGCGACAGGGGGAGGCTCCTTAAATTTGCGATTTTGTTCGGGCGCGCAGCGCACGCGCAAAATCGCAAATTGAATGGAAGTGGCGACCCGCCACCGCCCCACGCGCAGTGGACTGCCGTCGCTGTGCTCCACAGCGCATTCCAAAAAACGCTGGAAGCGCGTCGGTTGATCGCCTTCGCTCACGGCTGCCGTGCTCGCGCCTTCCTCCGCTCAATCAGACTCCAGCCCCCCCGCTCCTCAGCTCACACCCCCACTCTCGCTGGGGGTTATTTTTTTAACGATCTTCATCGATCTGCTGGGCTTCACGATCATCTTCCCGTTGTTTCCGGCGATCCTCGATCACTACTTCGCGCTGGAGGGAAACCACGGAGTGCTCGGCGCGCTGCTCGGGGCGATTGACCGCTTCGCTGCCTTCGCGGGATCGGCGGGCAACTATCGCGCCGTGCTTTTCGGCGGAGTGCTGGGCTCGCTCTACGCGCTGTTGCAGTTCGTTTTCTCGCCGGTTTGGGGCAGCCTCTCCGACCGGATCGGGCGGCGGCGCGTGCTGCTGATCACCGTCTCGGGGACGGCGCTGAGCTACCTGTTGTGGTTTTTTAGCGGGAGCTTCCTGCTCTTCATTTTTGCCCGGTTGCTGGGCGGCGGCTTTGCGGGAAACCTCTCGGTGGCGACGGCTGCGGTCGCCGACGTGACGACGCGCGAAAACCGCGCCAAGGGCATGGGCATCGTGGGCGTGGCCTTCGGACTCGGCTTTTTGTTCGGGCCGGCGGTCGGCAGCATCGCGGCATTTTACGATTTGAGCGCGGGGGCGGCGGCCAACCTGGCGAGCGCGGCAGATGCTGCCGGAATCGTGAGCGGCGCCGCCGAAGGCACCGCAACGGTGGGGGCCGGCCTGCTGCACTTTGCCGTAAATCCGTTTTCGCTACCCGCGCTGCTCGCGCTCGGCTTCAGCCTCATCAACCTCGTGTGGATCGCGCTCAAGTTTCGCGAAACGCTCAACCCCGCCAAGCGCGGCGAAGTACCCGCGCGCGTGCGCTCCCCCATCGGCGCCCTCATGGAGCTGGAGCGCGGGCCCGCACGGCGGACGAACTGGCTGCACTTCGTCTTCAGCCTGGCGTTTAGCGGGATGGAGTTTTCGCTGCCGTTTTTGGCGACCGAGCGGTTCGGCTACGCGCCGACCGATATGTTCAAGATCTTCGTCTTCCTCGGGCTTGTCTTGATCTTCACCCAAGGGCTGATCGTCCGGCGGGCGGTGCCCAAGTTTGGCGAAAAGGCCGTACTGATCTGCGGGCTGCTCGCCGTGTGTGCGGGGATCACGTTGATGGGGACGGTGACGACAGTGCCCGCGCTCTACCTCGGGCTCGCACTGGCGGGCATGGGCTCGGGCTTCATCAACCCCACGGTCTCTGCACTCGTCTCGCTCTACAGCCCTGCCGAGAAGCAAGGGCTCGTGCTCGGCGTTTACCGCTCGCTCGGCTCGCTGGCGCGCGCTCTCGGGCCGCTGGTCGCATGCTTCTGCTACTGGTGGCAGGGCGCGACGGCGACCTACCTGCTCGTCGCGCTCGTAACGCTCGCCCCGTGGCTGATGGCAATCGCGCTGCCACGTCCGATCAAAAACGCCTGAGCAAGCGCCTGAGGGGCGAGGAGGCGGCCCTGCGCGGGCAGCGGTGGCGGGTCGCCACATCCATTGAATTTGGGAATCGGCCCCGTCGCTACGCGACGAAGCACGATTCCCAAATTTCGCACCCTGTCGCGTCGCGACAGGAGGGGCCAAGACGGCGAATGAAGCCAGAAACCCATTGGGCCGAGGTGAAGCAATTCACGGGTAAGGTGCTGACTGATCTAAGCTCGGGTAGAAGATCAACTCGTGAACCCAAAAATCCGCCCCAACGGGTTTTCGCTTTCATCCGGGCCTGAGCTAGATGCCTGACGAGCCGCCAACGAGCGGCTCGCAAAATAGAACGGGGCTACGCCCCTCGCAACGCGACAGGAGGGATACCTTTACACAGAAGTCAGGAATATGGGAGACGTGTTTTGAGTTATGTGCTATATGGTGGTGATTATGAAAAGAGATGGACGGAGTGTTTCACACTCAGCGTTGGAGGAGATGCGGTTGGTTGGCTTGTCGCGGATGCGTGAGGGGGAGTCCGCGAGTGCTGTTGCCGCCTCGTTTGGTTTTCACCGCAGTTGGGCGTACCGGGTTTTAGCGAAGGCCCGAGGGCGTGGCCGAGGGGTTCGGGCTTTGCGTTCGAGCAAGGGGACGGGGCGGCCCCGCAAGCTGACAGCGAGGCAGGAGCGCCAGGTGTTCACTTGGCTCAATGGTCACAATCCCCGGCAGTATGAGTTTGATTTTGCCTTGTGGACACGCGCGGTGGTGCAGGCACTGGTTGAGCGAGAATTCAAAGTGCGCTTGAGTCTGGCCAGTATCGGGACGCTGTTGGCCCGACTTGGGTTGAGCGCTCAAAAGCCCCTACAGCGAGCCTATCAACGCGATCAGGTCGCCGTGGCTCGCTGGCAGCAACAGATCTACCCTGCGATTGCCCGCGGAGCTAGGCAGCAAAAGGCCGATATTTACTTCTGGGATGAATCGGGATTTCGGGCCGATTCGGTTCATGGCAAGACCTGGGCGGCCAAGGGGAAAACCCCGGTAGTGCGGGTTCCCGGACAGCGCCAGACCGTCAGTGCGGCCTCGGCAGTTAACAGCAAAGGCGGGTTTTGGTTCAGCACCTATCAGGGCAGTTTGAACGCGGAGCGTTTTGTCCAACTGCTGCGCAAGATGATGGAAGGCGCAAAGCGCCCCGTGCACCTGGTGCTCGATAACCTGCCCGCGCACAAGACCGCCGCCGCCCGCAGCTATGTCGATGAACTCCAGGGCAAACTGACCCTGCATTTTCTGCCAGGCTACGCGCCCGACCTGGGCCCCGATGAGCTGGTCTGGAGCTATGCCAAACGTACTGGCTTGGCTCGCAGCCCATTGCGCACCGGACAAAAACTGGCCGAGCGCGTCCATACACAACTGACCCAAATCAAAGCCAACCCCAACCTCGTCAGATCATTCTTCAACCACCCAAATGTCTCATATATTTCTGACTTATGAGTAAATTTGCGATTTTGGGCGGGCGCGCAGCGCACGCCCAAAATCGCAAATTGAACGGCAGGGGACACCGTCCCCCGCTCCCCGCGCAGGGGGAGGGTTCTGCGATGCGAGCCGCCTGGTGGTGGCTCGCGTTTCCCCTCCCTTTAGAGGGAGTAGGGGAGCGGGTGGCGGCTGGTGAGTGCGAGGACTTCGGTTTTCACTTCGGCGGCGACTTGCGGGAGCGCGGCGGCGTCGGTGCTGGCGGCTGCGGCGAGCACGCGGTCGATTGCGCTGGCGATTGTGCTCATGTCGGCCTCGACCATGCCGCGTGTCGTCACTGCTGGCGTGCCCAGCCGGATGCCCGAGGCCTGGAACGGCGAGCGCGTCTCAAAGGGCACCGTGTTTTTGTTGCAAGTGATGTTGGCCGTATCGAGTGCGGCTTGCGCGGCCTTGCCGGTGAGCTCGGGGAACTTGGCGCGCAGATCGACCAGCATGAGGTGGTTGTCCGTGCCGCCAGAGATGATGTTGTAGCCGCGCTCGACGAGTGCTGCGGCCAGCGCGCGCGCGTTGGCGATGATCTGTGCGCCGTAGGCTTTGAACTCGGGCTTGAGGCACTCGCCGAAGCACACGGCCTTGGCGGCGATGACGTGCTCCAGCGGGCCGCCCTGGCCGCCGGGGAATACGGCGGAGTCAATCGCCTTGGCGTACTTGGCCTGGGCGAGGATCAGGCCGCCGCGCGGGCCGCGCAGCGTCTTGTGCGTGGTAGTCGTCACGAAGTCCGCGTGCGGCACGGGCGAAGGGTGGTGGCCCGAGGCGACGAGGCCGGCGATGTGCGCGATATCGGCAAAGAGATAGGCGCCGACCGAGCGCGCGATCTGCCCCATCTTTTCAAAGTCGATGATCCGCGAGTATGCGCTGGCGCCGACAGTGATCATCTTGGGCTGCTCGCTGCGGGCGAGTGCGGCGAGCTCGTCGTAGTTGATCAGCCCGTCGGCCTCGCTCACGCCGTACTGGGTGAACTGGTAGAGCTTGCCTGAAAAGTTGGCGGGGTTGCCGTGTGTGAGGTGGCCGCCGTGGCTCAAGTTCATGCCCAGGATCTTGTCGCCCGGCTGGAGGACGGCGGTGTAGACCGCGAAGTTGGCCTGCGAGCCGGAGTGCGGCTGCACGTTGGCGTACTCGGCGCCGAAGAGCTCCTTGGCGCGGTCAATCGCGAGCTGCTCGATGCGGTCGACGTGCTCGCAGCCGCCGTACCAACGCTTCCCCGGGTAGCCCTCCGCGTACTTGTTGGTGAGCGCGCTGCCCTGCGCCTCCATGACCGCCGGATAGGTGAAGTTTTCGGAGGCGATCAGCTCGATGTGGCTTTGCTGGCGGGCGAGCTCGTCGGCGATGGCGGCGTAGACCTGTGGGTCGAGAGTTTTAAGCGAGGAGGCGTTTAGCATGACTTGGATTGTGGGAAAAATCGCGGGATTAACTTGACCGTGGAGTTTGAGAGAAAACGAGCGGGAGAGGACACCGCTCCGCCTCTCGGGTGGCAAAGTTTTTCGCACCCCGCGCCGCCCTCGGCCTTTTTTCGTGCAGGCCAGCCGCTGCGGGTGAGCGAGCGTTTTGGGCCCGATTTCTGCGGTGTGGTGCGTTGGGTTTGAGGAGGCGGGAGTGGGTATTTTAAGGGAGTGTCGGGGCTTGCGGTTGGGGGGCGGGAGCTTAGCCAGACGGGCCTATGTCCCTGAAACTTTACACCTATGCGAAGTGCAGCACGTGCCGGAATGCGGCCAAGTGGCTGCGGGCGCGCGGGATTGATTTTGCCGAATATCCGATTCGCGAAACGCCGCCGAGTGTCGCAGAGCTGCGGCAAATGCTGGCCGCTTACGGCGGGGAGCTGCGCCGGATTTTTAATACTTCGGGCATGGACTACCGCGCCCAGGGCTTGGCGCAAAAGCTTCCCGCGATGAGTGAGGCCGATGCGCTCGCACTGCTTACGCAAAACGGGAATCTCGTCCGCCGCCCTTTCCTGATTGGCGAGCAGAGCGGGCCGAGCGGCGGGCCCGCTCGCCCAGTCCGCCTCATCGGCTTCAAGGAGCCCGAATGGGCCGCTGCGCTGTCCGCCTGAAAACGACCCTGCCACCGCCGCCCGCGCAGGGCCACCCCTCCCCTACAGGAGCAAAAATGCGCCGGCGACGATGAGCGTGGGAAGCAGGGCGGCGGCGAGTAGGCCCAGCGGGGAGATGCCGTCTTCGAAGTAGCGTTGCAGGATCGACTGGCCGGCAGGGTTTGGCGCGTTGGCGATCACGGTCAGCCCGCCGCCGGTCACCGCGCCCGCGACCACCATGTAGCGCAGCGGTTCGCTAAAGTCGGGCACGAGCGTCGCCAGATAAGTGATCAGCGCATTGTCGTTAAACGCAGTCAGGACGGTCGCACTCGCAAACAGTGGCAGCTCGCCCATCGAGCCCAGCACGGGCTGGATCCACCACGCTTGCAGGCCGCCGTGGATGACGAGCCCCGCGAGAAAAAAACCGACCAGCATCGGCTCGCGCAGCACGATGCGCGACTGGTGGTGCGCAGTCGCTTTGGCGAAGGCGAGGAAGAATAAAAAGCCGCCGACAAAGAGCGCCGGATAGTGCGCCATCCACACCGTGAAGCTCAGGAAGAGCAGGTGCACCAGCGTGACCCATGCAGGAATCGCCACCTCCTCGCTATCGGCAGACTCCGCGCGTGCGCCCCCGTTTTCGCGCACGGTGGGCGCGTGGCTCTGTACCGCTGTGCCGAGAGCCGAAAGTTCGCGGCGGAAGATCAGAAAGTACACGAGGTTTGAGCCCACGATCCCGAGCGCTGCATGCCAACCGAAGTGGGCCAACATGTACGACATGCCCCAGCCCCACTTGCTGGCGACCATCAGGACGGGCGGCGCGGCAAAGTGCGTCAGCGTGCCGCCGACCGACACGTTGACGAAGAGCAGGCCCAGCGTCGCGTACTTGAGCGCCGTGCTCGGGCGCAGCGCGTAGAACTGCTTGGCGAGCAGCAGCGCGGCGATCGTCATCGCAGCGGGCTCGGTGATGAACGAGCCGAGCAGCGGCGCCAGCGTGAGCAGGCTCAGCCACCACGCGAGCGGCGTCTCCCCGCCCAGTCGCGCAAACACGCGCAGGCACTGCTCGGCGAGGCGCAACACGGGCCGCGTCGAAGCCAGCGCCATGATGATCACCACAAACATCGGCTCGGTGAAATCCACCCGCTGCGCGAAATAGTGAATCGCCGCCCCGAGCCCCTTGCACCAAACGACCGCGCCAAAGAGCACCAGCGCCCAGGTCCCGAAGACGGCCTCCACCTCGCCAAGGTAGTGCAGCACCTGCCCGCCAAAGCTCACCTCGTCGGGCTGCCCGTCGCCATCGTTGTCGGTGACTCGCGGGCGCTCGCGCTGACGCGCGGCGTGGCGCGCCTCCACCACATGTGCCCAGCGGCGAAACCGCGCCGTGAAAAACGTATGCACGACGGCCAGAAAAAAAATCGCACTCGCCACGAGGTTAAAGGGCTCTTCGGCCGCGCGCGCCGCGAGCACCTCCCACACGCTGCCGATGCCGCCCGTCGAGCACATCTCGGCCGCCGGTGCAGTCGAAGCGACTGAGTAGCTCGCCAGATCGCGCGGAAACTCGGCAGCCGCCGCCGACTCGGCTCCGGCTGCGACCAGGTGCGCAGCGCTCCCGAGTAGCAGCAAGAGGGGGAGGAAAACCAGTTTGGTGAGGGAAAAAGCAGAGCCTGTTTTCACAAGAGGCGCAGCCTCCGATCCCGCGCGGTCGATGGCGAGATCATCCGTATGGCGGATGCCTGTGCGCGGAGGCAACAAAGGGCACTACGCGTGGGGCGACCCCGCCCACGCGCAGTGCTTTAGTTGCCTTGCTGTTGGCTTGACGCGAGCCCTCGAGCTGTTCGGGGGCGGATTTTGCTTAGGGCTTGTGTTTTGGCTTGCATGGGGGGAGTAATGCGTTCGGCGGATTCCCCCCCAGCCTCTGTCCCCTGCTCGCCATGTTTAAATGGATGTTTCTCCCGTTGAAAAACTATGCCGGGTTTTCCGGTCGCTCCCGCCGCAAGGAGTTCTGGTGGTGGTTTTTGTTCACGTTCACCATCGGCGCGGGGCTGTTCTTTCCAGTCTTTTGGATGTTCAACAAAGCCGCGCCAAAAGTGCTCTTCTCTCCTGAGATAGCCGAGATGATGGAGGAGGGCATTTTCATAGGCCCCCTCGAGATGCTCTACAGAATCATAGAGGCTACTCCCACAGTGCCGTTTCTTACGTTCTTTGCTTTGGCGAATCTATGGAGCTTGGCGACATTCGTTCCCCATATGGCTTTGTCCGTGCGGCGGTTTCATGACTGCAATCTGTCGGGCTGGTTGTTCCTCGGCCTGTTTTGTGCGGGCTTTATTCCGTTCTTCGGCGTGGCCGCTATGGTGGCTATTTTTATCATCGTGGGCTTCATCCCGAGCACTCCGGGGGCCAACCGCTTTGGCGAGCGCGCGATTGAGCCCGGCTCGCCAAACGCGCCGCTGCCGCCGCAGCCCTCGCAGGATAGCCCGCCAGAAGTTAAGCCTTGGTAGGGCGGGCTTGGCGCGGCGTGTTTTGAGCGGCATTTCTCCCCTTCATGGAGCCGCGCCCCGAAGCCCATGTCGCCGAAGCTCAGGGGCTCTACGGGCCCTTCATTTTTTCGGAGCGGCTTTTCCAAAAAATCTGGGATCAAGGGGCCTTCGACCAGCGGCAGCTTCAGACGCTCGACGGGAAGCCGGTGCGGCTTGAGCGGCGCGGGAAGTGGAATCACCTCGCGGGGCCCGATTTCAAGCACGCGCGTTTGCGAATTGGCGAAGGCGCGCCGCCGCTCGATTGCGATGTCGAGCTGCACCTCTACGGGAGCGATTGGGAGGCACACGGGCACGCGCGCGATCCGGCTTACGATCGCGTAGGGCTGCATGTCGTCCTTTTCCCACCGCCTGCGGGCTATCGCACGCTGAGGCGCGGCGGGAGTGGTGGGAGGGGCGAGATCGCGACCGCTTGCCTGCTGCCGCTGCTGTACCACGACCTTGAGCAGTACGCGGCGGACGAAGCGGTGGAGTCGCTCGCGGGGCGTAGGCACGATCCGCTGGCCGAGGCGCTTCGGGGACTCTCACCAGAGGAGTTGCGCGCGCGGCTTGAGGCACATGCCGCGCAGCGTTGGCAGCGAAAGCTCCACTACGCGGGCCAGCGCGTGCGCCGCCTCGGCTTTGCGGAAGCCTGTCATCAAACCGCGCTCGAAATTCTGGGCTTCCGCTTCAACCGCGTGCCCATGCTCAACCTCGCCCAGCGCTATCCGCTAAAAACCTGGGCGGGGTTAGAGGCGGCAGGAGTCGAGGCTCGCCTGGCTGAGGAGGAGGCGGCTTGGGCGCGCGGGGCTGTGCGGCCTGCAAATCACCCGCGCCAGCGGCTCGGCCAGTACGCGCGTTGGGCCACTGCCGCGCCCGATTGGCCCGAGCGCCTCGCCGTGTTTGCGCAGCAGTGGCCCGAAGCGGTGATGAGCAGGGATACGCGAGCGGCACGCCGTGCGCTCGGCCTCGCCGCGTTGCGCGAGCAAGCGGCTGGGCAGATCTGCGCGGGAGCGATTGGCGGCATGCGTCTGGACACGCTGATTTGCGACGGACTCCTGCCGCTCGCGGCGCTGCGTACGGGCCGCGAGCTTTGCGGGACCTGGTGGCACTGGTGGCCGGGGGATTTGCCCGGTTTTCTGCAAAACGCCCGGCGCGACCTGAGCCATGTTTTGAAGCCGGGCTGCCAAGGCGCCATTCAAGGCCTCATCGGCTGGGCCCTCGAGCTGGAGGCCAGACCCGCCACACAGCGGCCTACAGCAACGGAGGGTCTTTGAACCAATTTTCAGGATTAGAGCGGGTGGGGAGCAGCCACAGGAATGCGAGCTGCCCAGGTTCGTAGGCGTAAATGATGAAAAAAGGGAATCGTTTCAGGTTCCTGCGGCGGTAAGCCACTTTGGGATTTTTGGGGTAAGGCAACGGGTGTCCGGCGGCGCTGGGAGCGAGGTTAATTGATCTCATTGCCTCGTAGATTTCTTCGCGAAATCGGAGGCACACCTCTTTGGAAGCGGTCAACGCGTAGTCATGTTGTACCCGTTGTTGCTCGCTGGTGAACCGTCTATGAACGATGACTTTCATCGTGTTGCGAACGCGTGTTCCTCTAGAGTCAGCCCTTGGACTGCTCCGCTGCGGAGTTCTTCGTAGCGACGTGCGGCTTCTTCTACGATTTCCTCATCGGAAAGCATGCCGAAGTCGTCACCCAAGCTCTCGATGAGCTGCTGCGCGAGTTCGCGGCGGTCTTCTTCGGGGAGACTCAAGGCGGTGTGGGCGATTTGAGCGTTGAGCATGGGGTGGGGGATACGCACCGTGCGCCAGCAGGTCAAACGCCGAGCCGTGGCCCGCGCCCCGGGTCTCGCTAGGCCCTCTGGGCCGGCGGGGCGCTTGCCTCCTTGACAGGTCGGAAAGCGCAAAATACCCTCGCCGCTCTTTTACACACTCACTTTCCCGAAACAGTCTTGAGAAGTGGGCCCTTTGGCCCGCTTTTTTTTTCCCTTTTTAAATTAAGCATATGAGCCGCGAAATACTATTTGTCCTCGAATACATGGAGAAGGAGAAGGGCATCGGTCGTGCAGACATGATCAGCACGATCGCGAACGCGGTGAAGACGGCGGCCCAGAAGGGCGTCAACTCTGGCCAGGAGCTCAAGATCGAAATCAACGAGCGCAATGGGCAGATGCATGCCTGGGCCTTGCTCAAGGTCGTTGACTCGGTGAGCGACCCCAAGACGGAGATCCACATCGAGCGCGCCCAGGCGCTCCAGCCCGGCGCCCAGCTCGGCGACATCGTGGAGCAGGAGATCGACCCCTCCACGCTGGGGCGGATCGCCGCGCAGACGGCCCGCCAGGCGGTGATGCAGCGGCTGCGCCAGTTCGAGAAGGAGCGCATCTACGACGACTTTAAGGACCAGGTGGGCAACATCATCACGGGCACGGTGCGCCGCCGCGAGCGGGGCGACCTCTACATCGACCTGGGCAAGGCGGAGGCCGTCCTGCGCTCCCGCGAGCAAGTCCCGGGGGAGGAGTACCAGCCCGACGAGCGGATCCGCTGCCTGCTGCTCGCTATCGACTCCACGCCGCGCGGGCCCGAGATCATCCTCAGCCGCGCCAGCCCGAAGTTCGTGCGCCGGCTCTTCGAGCTCGAAGTCACCGAGATCGCCGATGGCACGGTGAAGATCGAGTCCTTCGCCCGCGAGCCCGGCTACCGCACCAAGATCGCCGTCACCAGCACCGACCCCAAGGTCGATCCTGTGGGTGCCTGTGTCGGTGCGCGCGGAGCCCGCGTAAAAACCATCGTCCGCGAGCTCGGCGGCGAGAAGGTCGACATCATCAAGTACTACGCCGACCCGCGCGAGATGGTGCTCGAAGCGCTCAAGCCTGCCGTACCGCGCGACATCATAATCGACGAGGCCAGCCACCGCATCCTGCTCAAAGTGGCGACCGAAGACCTCGCGGTGGCGATTGGCCGCAAGGGCCAAAACGCGCGGCTGACCTCGCGCCTGATCGGCTGGCGGATCGATATCGAAGAGTTCAAGGCTCAGGGCGACGACCCCGTGCAAAACGCGATCGACCTGCTGGTCTCGACCTTCGGGCTGGACGCTGTGATCGCCGCGAAGCTCGTAGAGATGGGCATCAACTCGCCCAGTGCCTTCGAGGGCGTCGAAGCGGGAGACCTCATCGACGCGGGCTTCAGTGCCGAAGAGGCGCAGGGCATCATCTCCCGCGTCTCCGCCGCCGCGCCGCAACAGGCTTAACGCACGCACGCCATCCCTGACCGCCTATCGAGTCCCGCCGCCCAACCCGCCCGCTGTTACACGATTCGCCAACCGCTCGCCCGCTGCTCAACACCCACCGCCGCCTCGCTTGCGCCTCCCATTTGACTGTTTTTTAGAAAAAGCCAAAAGCCCGCCCCGCACTCCGCAGACCACACGCACTTTTAGATGAGCATCCGCATTCACGAACTGGCCAAGAAGATCGGCATGGATAACAAGCAGCTGCTGAAGCTGCTCCAAGGGCGAAACTTCGACGTCAAAAGCGTCTCTAGCTCGATCGATAACATCTCCGCCGATGCTCTCGTAGAGGAATTTAAAAAGCCGGAGGACAGCAGCGCGCCAGCTTCTGAGGCCGAGGCCGCCGCCGCTGCCAGCGAGGAAGCCGAGCCGACCAAGGCGAAGCCCAGGAAGGCATCTGCGCCTGCGGCAGCACCTACCCCCGAGGCGGCCAAGCCCGAAGCGACTCCGACCGTCAATCTGCCCTCTGGCGTGTTCGTTAAAACGCCTGAGGATATCGCGCGCGAAAAAGCGGAAAAGGCGGCGGCCGCTGCCGCTGCCGAAGCCGCGGAAAAGGCTGAGAAAGCTGCCGCTCGTGCGCGCGCCTCTGCCCCCCCGCCACCACCTGCACCAGTGGCTCCCGCTCCCGCACCGGTGGCGCCCAAGCCCGCCGTATCGGCGCCGCCGCCGGTGCCGCCGATCCCCAAGCCCGCTGTGCGAGCGGCGCCGCCCGCTGCGGCGGTGATTTCGTCACCGCCTCCGGCTCCTGCGCTGCCGATTCCGCCAGTGGTGAAGCGTCCGGCTGCCGCCGTTTCTCCTGCGCCCACCGCCGCTGCGCCCGCCCGACCGACGCCCTTGTCGGCGCCTCCGGTCTTGCCCGCGCCTGCGCCGCCTCCGGTCTCGGCCCCGCCGCCCGTCGCTCCGCCTGTTCTCGGCGCAGTGGCGCCCAAGCCCCCGCCGATCTCGCCCGTCCCCGCCTCCGCGCTCGCTGCCGAAGACGACGAGATCAAGCACATCCAGCTCAAGCCGCCGATCATCGTGCGCGACTTCGCTGCGGCACTGGGGCTGAAACCCTTCAAGCTCATCTCGGAGCTCAACCAGCAGGGCGGTTTTGCCTCGATGAACTCGACGATTGAGGAGGCCGTCGCCGTCGCCGTCGCCGAGAAGCACAACTTCATTTTAGAGATCAAGCACCGCGGCGAGCCTGCCGAAAAGAAGGCCGCCGCGCAGGAAGAGGTGGATCCCGAGGAAGAGGAGAAGCGCAACCTCCAGCCGCGCCCGCCGGTGGTCTGCATCCTCGGTCACGTCGACCACGGGAAGACCTCGCTGCTCGACCGCATCCGCTCGGCCAACGTCGTCTCGGGCGAGGCGGGCGGCATCACCCAGCACATCGGCGCGTACCAGGTCGAGCGGTCGGGCCGCAAAATCACCTTTCTCGATACGCCGGGCCACGCCGCCTTTACCAAGATGCGCGCGCGCGGTGCCCACGTCACCGATGTGGCCGTGCTCGTCGTCGCCGCGGATGACGGCTTCATGCCGCAGACCGACGAGGCGCTCAAGCACGCGCAGGAGGCGGGCGTCGCCCTTATCGTCGCGATTAACAAAATCGACGTAAAGGGCGCCAATATCGACCAGGTCAAAACCCAGATGCAGCAGCGCAACATCGCGGCTGAAGACTGGGGCGGCGAGACGATCACCGTCCCCGTTTCCGCGCTGAAAGGGGAGGGCGTCGATACGCTGCTGGAGATGATCCTGCTCCAGGCCGATATGCTGGAGCTCCAGGCCAACCCGAAGGCCGAGGCCAGCGGCCTCATCGTCGAGAGTGAAATCGATTTTGGCCGCGGCCCGATGGCGACCGTCATCGTGCAGCGCGGCACGCTCAAGGTCGGTGATGCGCTCGTTTGCGGGACGCACTTTGCGCGCGTGCGCGCCATGTTTGACGATCAGGGGCGCAACATCAAGGAGGCGCCGCCCTCGACCCCCGTCCGCGTGATCGGCTGGTCGGGCACGCCCGACAGCGGGGCGACTTTTCGCGCGGTGAAAAACGCCCGCGAGGCCGAGAATCTGGCCGAGGAAGAGCAGCTCCGCCTGCGCCAGGTCGCCACGAGAGCCGCCGCCGCGCCAAAGGAGGTCTCCGTCGATCAGCTCTTCGCCAACATCGCGGCCACGCAGGCGCGCACGCTCAAGGTCATCCTCAAGACCGATGTCTTCGGCTCGACCGAGGCCGTGCGCAACGTCCTCGAGGGCATCAAGAGCGACAAGGTTTCGGTGGACATCATCGCCAACGAGGTCGGCCTCGTGACGAAGAACGATGTGCTCATGGCGAGCGCGGCCAAGGCCGTCGTGATCGGCTTTCACACCAAGCTGGAAAACGGCGTCACCTCGATGGCCAAGCACCACGGCGTGCGCATCGAAACCTTCGAGCTGATCTACGAGCTCGGCGACAAGGTGCGCGAGATGATGGCCGACTTGCTCGACCCCGACCTCAAGGAAATCAAGCTCGGCGGGGCCGAGGTGCGCCAGGTCTTCGATCTGGGCAAAGGCGCGGTCGCGGGCTGCCTCGTCACCGATGGCAAGGTCACGCGCAATGTGCTCGCGCGCTTGCGCCGCAAAAAATCGATCATCCACGAGGGCCGCGTCAGCACGCTCAAACGCTACAAGGACGACGCCAACGAAGTCCGCGCGGGGCTGGAGTGCGGTATCAAGCTCGACGAGTTTAACGGCTACGAAGTGGGTGACATCATCGAATGCTACGAGGTGCAGAAAGTCCGCGCTACGCTCTGATAGGCTGAGCCACCGCACTGCCACTGCGTCTTTCCGCCCGCTGAGTCTTCTTCCCTCTTCACGACCTGCCGCCCAGTCCCATGCCTAACCGTCTTCTGCGAGTAAACGCGCTGCTGCAACGGGAGCTGAGCGGGATCCTCCACCGCCGCTATCAGGCCGAGACGGTGACGCTCACGATCACCGAAGTGCGCGTCTCGCCCGACCTGCGCACGGCGCGCGTGTACGTCTCGATCGTCGGCAGCGAGGAGCATGCCCAAGGGCGGATGCGCTGGCTCGCGCGGCAGGCCGGCGAAATCCGGCACGCGCTCTCGCGGCGGGTCGTTTTGAAATACCTGCCACGGCTCGACTACGTGCTCGACGCGTCGGCCGAGCGGGGCACGCGGATCGTCCAGCTTCTCGAAGAACTGGAAGCGGGCGCGGGCGGTGCCAGCGCGAATGGAGGGGCGGATCACTTCACCGGATCGGAGGATGCTGGGGAGGGTTTCGATGAGGCTGAAGACGAAGCCGGGGCCGAAGATGAGGCCGCGCCTGAAGGGGCGTCCGCCGCCGACAACGAAGAAAGGGGCGCCGGGTGATGGCCGATTTTTATCCCGAGTTTTCCAAAAAGTTTGCTGCGCTCCTGCCCGAGCTGCGCGCGCGCGGGCGAGTCGCAGTCGTCGGGCACATGCGGCCCGATGGCGATTGCATCGGCGCCCAAGTCGGGCTGGCGCGCGTCCTCTCGGCGGCAGGCGTGCCCGAGGTCGTTTGCCTCAATGCTGACCGCGTGCCGCGCCGCCTCTCGTTTCTCACGCAGCAAACGCCCGTCCTCTATGCATCCGATGCGCTGCCGAGTCTTAACGCGGGCGAGTATGCGGCTGTTTTCGTCGACTGCGCCGATGGCGCGCGCTGCGGGCCCGAGCTTCAGGCTGCCTTTCCGCGTCCGCTGGCGATGTTCGACCACCACCTGTCGAACCCGGGTTTTGCCGAGAATGATTTTTTAGATCCGAGCTCGGCGGCGACTTCGGAAATCCTGGCCGGAGTCTTCGTCGATCTCGGGTTGCCGATTGATGCTCACGCTGCCCGCGCACTCTACACCGGAATCGTAACCGATACGGGGCAGTTTCGCTTTCCCTCGACGACGCCGCGCTGCTTCGCACTCGCGGGAGAGTTGATCGCACGTGGGGCGCGGCCAGCCGAGATCGGCTACGAGCTCTACGAGCGCGAGTCGCTCGGGAAACTGCGGCTGCTGGAGGCATTTCTGCGCACGCTGAAGATGGAGTGCGGCGGGCGCTTCTGTTACGGATTTTTGCCCAAGGGGATTTTTGAGGCGACGGGCTCTTCGGTCGAAGACACGGAGGGGCTCGTCGATTACGCGCGCTGTATCGAGGGCGTGGAAATCGCCGCGCTGATTGAGGAGCGCGTGGAGTCGGCGCAGCGCGGCGGCGGCCTGAAAATGAAGGCGAGCCTGCGCGCGAAAGATCCGGCCTATCGGGTTGACCGCGTCGCCGGTCAGTTCGGCGGCGGCGGCCACGCTTGCGCGGCAGGACTCAGCGTGGAGATGGAGAGCGAGGCGTTTTGCCGTGCTTTGGTCGCGGCGGTCGGCGCGCAGATCGACGCGGTGCAGGCGGGCACGGCCGCCGCAGCTACAAGTGCTGCGCGTGCATCGGCGCCAGGTGCGGTCACGGCCGCAGCGCCAAAGGAGATTTCTTTATGATCGGACAACTGGAGGAACTGCACGGCGTACTGCTCGTGGATAAGCCCGCGGATCACACGTCGCACGATGTGGTGGCGCGGCTGCGCGGTAAGCTGCACACGCGCAAGATCGGCCACGCGGGCACGCTCGACCCGATGGCCACGGGGCTGCTCGTCATGCTCGTGGGTAAGGCCACGCGGATTTCACAGTACTTGATCAGCCTCGACAAGGAATACACCGGCACAATCGAGCTGGGCAAAATCACCGACACGCAGGACGCCGAAGGGCGCGTCATGGAGACGCGACCCGTGCCTGCACTCAGCGAGGCCGAGCTGCGCAAGGCGATGGGCGGTTTCCTGGGCGACCAGTACCAGACCCCGCCCATGTACTCGGCGATCAAGATCGACGGCGTGCCGCTCTACAAAAAAGCGCGCGCAGGCGCGGAGGTCGTGCGCGAGCCGCGCTTCATCCGCGTGAGTGCCTTTGAGCTGACGCGCTTCGGGCTGCCCCAGTTCGACTTTCGGCTGGCGTGCAGCAAGGGCACCTACGTGCGCACAATCGCCAACGACCTTGGCGAAAAACTGGGCTGCGGCGCACACCTCGCCGCGCTGCGCCGCACGGGTAGCGGCCAGTTTGGCCTCGCGCAAGCGTTGCCGCTTGAGGCGATTCTCGAGCTGCCGCGTGCGGAGATCAAAGCGCGGCTGATCCCGATTCACGAGGCGGCGCCGAGCGTCGCCCTTTAGTTAAAGCCGAGCTTTAGCCAGGCACGCGCGAGCGAGAGGCCCCTCACCATGAGCAGCAGCAGCCCAAGCACTTCAACACTGCGGCAGTTTTCCAGTTTGCAGGCGGTTGATTTGGCGGAAGCGCAGGGCGGGGCAGGAGGAGCAGGCGGGCCGCTGCATTTGGCGGTGGGGATGTTCGACGGGTTGCACCGCGGACATCAGGCGGTGGTGGCGCGCGCGGTGGAGGCGGCGCGCGCGAGCGGCGGGCTGGCGGCTGTGCTGACCTTTTGGCCGCACCCCAGCCATTTATTTCGGCCTGAGGCCGCGACACAGATGCTCATGCTGCCGGGCGAGAAGGCGCGCGTGCTCGCACAGCTCGGTGTGGAGGCGCTCATCACGCAGCCCTTTACGCCGGAGTTTGCCGCGCTGGAGGCCGAGGCGGTGCTTGCGTATTTCAAGCAGGCGCTGCCCGCGCTCGCCGGAGTTTATGTGGGCGAAAACTGGCGCTTCGGGCGCGGTCGCCGAGGAGACGTGGCGTTGTTGCAATCGCAGGCCGCCGAGCTGGGCGTGCAGGTAGTCGGGCTGCCGCGCGTGAATTTCGAGGGCGATGCGATCAGCAGCACGCGGATTCGCGCGGCGATTTCTTCCGGCCAGATCGAGCAGGCCAACGCGATGCTGGGCTACCCGTATTTCGCGCAAGGTCATGTGCAGGCAGGCCGCGAGCTGGGCCGCACGATTGGTTTTCCCACGCTGAACATAGAGTGGGTGCCCGAGCTTCAGCCGCGCTACGGCGTCTACGCGGTGGAGATTTCGGAGGCGTGCGGCACCGAGCCGCTGGCGAGCGTGCGCGAGCCTGGCCGCCGCAGCACGCGCCCGGGCATCGCCAACTACGGGCTTCGCCCCACAGTCGGCACGCAGGCGATTCCGCTGCTGGAGGCCTTTGTCTTGGGCGATTGTCCTTGGGATCGGGGAGACGATCTGGTCGTCGAGCTGCGCCACTTCATCCGCCCGGAGCAGAAGTTTTCCGGCCTCGACGCGCTCAAGGCCCAGATCGCTGCCGACACCGCCCAAGCGCGCGAATGGCTCACCGCAAATCCGCGACCATGAAATAAAAAATCCGCCGAAGTAGCGGCGGATAAGTGGGTTACAATGTAGTCGTGGTGGACCCTACTGGACTCGAACCAGTGACCTTTTCCATGTCAAGGAGACGCTCTAACCAACTGAGCTAAGGGTCCAAAAACGAGCCGCAGAGTAAGGAGGAGCTGTACGCGGCTGCGCAAGAAATATTTGGGGGATCGTTTGGCGGTGAACCGAAGTTT
Source organism: Cephaloticoccus primus (assembly GCF_001580015.1). Taxonomy (GTDB): domain Bacteria; phylum Verrucomicrobiota; class Verrucomicrobiia; order Opitutales; family Opitutaceae; genus Cephaloticoccus; species Cephaloticoccus primus. Next base: position 23,008 of record NZ_LSZQ01000052.1, on the reverse strand, counting down.
CGGCCGAGCAGTTTTTCCGCTCCATTCGTGCTTGAGCTGGGTACTGACGAGCCGCCAGGCGGGAGGGCGAGCGGCGCGCCAAATAGAACGGTCGAATACTGTGTCGCAACGCGACAGGGGGAGCTTAATTTGGGAATCGGCTTCGGCGCGAAGCGGCGGGGCCGATTCCCAAATTAAATGGAAGTGGTCACTGACCACCGCCTCACGCGTAGTGGTAGTGTTCTTTTAAGTGAGCGCGCGTTGTGTGCCTAAAAACGTTTTCCGCTGTGGCCAGCGGCACGGCGCTTGAAAGTACGCCGCTTTTCCTGCGCTATGACGCGCATCATGCTCCAATCGCTGCGCGTCCGAAACTTGGCTTTGCTCGAAGAAGTGGAGCTCGAATTTGAGGCGGGCTTTACGGCAGTCACTGGCGAGACTGGTGCGGGCAAGAGCATCCTGCTAGGCGCACTCAGCCTGCTGGCGGGGCAGCGCGCGGATAAGACGATGATCCGGCAGGGCGCGGATGCGCTGGAGGTCGAGGCGAGTTTGTACTTTGCGGATTCGGCGCGGGTCGATGCGCTGCTCGACGAGCTCGCGCTGCCGCGCTGCGAGGAGGGCGTCCTGATTTTGCGCCGCAGCCTGCCTCGCGAAAAAGCCCCGAAGATCAGCGTGAACGGCAGCCTTGCGACACTCGCCGCGCTGGCCCAGCTCGGCGAGCTGTGGGTCGATTTTCACGGACCGAGCGAGCCGCGCCGCCTGCTCAAGCCTGGGTGCCAACTGGAGCTGCTCGACCTCTACGGCCGCTGTGCACCCGCGCTGGAAAGTTACCAAGCTCGGTACCGCGAGTGGCTCGCCGCGGAGGCGGCGGTTGCGCGGCTGCAAAACGAGACGCGGCTCGCGCCCGCGCAGCTTGAGTACCTGCAAGCCCAGCTCGCGCGAATGGAGGCGCTGGACTTGAGCGAGGACGCACTTGCCGCACTCGAGCGCGATTTCACGCGGATGAGCCAAGTGCAGGCACTGACCGAGCTCGCGGCGCGCTTGGTTGAGGGGCTGGCGGGGGAGGAGGGCATCGAGTCGCGGTTGGCGCAGGTGCAGGGCGATGCGCGGCGCTTGGGCGAGCTCGATCCGGCGAGCGCGCCGCTTGCCGAGCGGGTGAGTAGTGCCGGGCTGGAGCTGGCCGATGTGGCGAGCGAAGCGCGCGCGCTATTGGAGACCTTGCAGATCGATCCGCAGGAAGTCGCGACTTTGGAGGAAAACATGAGCGCCTGGATGGAGCTCAAGCGGCGGCATGGTGGTGACCTGGCCGCGGTGCTCGCCGCGCGCGAGGAGATGCGGCGCCAGCTCGACGAGCAGGGCGATATTGAGGGCGCCCTGCTGCGCGCGGAAAAGGCGAGTGCGGCTGCCCTGCGCGAGGCGCAGGCCGCCGCCGCCGCGCTGCGCGCCCAGCGCGAAAAAGCGGCGACTGCGCTGGCGAGCGTGGCAGGGCAAGCCATCGCGCAGCTCGGCTTCGCCAAATCGGAGTTTCAAATCCGGCTCGTCCCGCAAGAGCGGCTCGGGCCGCAGGGCGATTGTGCGGTCGAGTTTTTGTTTTCGCCCAATGTTGGCGAAGACGCGTTGCCGCTCAACCGGATCGCATCGAGCGGCGAACTGGCGCGGGTGATGCTCGCGCTCAAAACGCTGCTGGCCGATCTCGACCGCGTGCCGCTGCTCGTTTTCGACGAGATCGACGCCAACGTGGGCGGCGAGATCGGCAGCATCGTGGGCCAGAAAATGGCGCAGATCGCGCGGAGCCACCAGGTGCTGTGCCTGACCCATTTTCCCCAGGTCGCGGCGCAGGCCCGTTGTCATTTGCTGGTCGAGAAAGACCAGTCGCAGTCGCGCGCGGTGGTCACCATCCGGCCAATCGAGGCCGAGCGCAGCGCCCGCCTCGGCGAGCTCGCCCGCATGCTCGGTGACCGCAACGCCGCCAGCGCCCTGGCCCACGCCGAAGAACTATTGGGCGAGGCGCTGTAGCGCATCGTACGCGTGTTGCCGCGCTCTGCCCTGCTCCGAATCGAAGAGGGGGCGCTCACGTTCGGGAGTTTGGGCGCATATAACGGGGCGGGGATAATACGGCGCACAAAAAAACGCAGCCCAGACTGGCTGCGTTTTTTAGAGGATCTGAAAACTGGGAATCGGTGAGATTTAGACGTTTATGGGCTATTAGCCATAATCCGGATGAGCAGTCTTCAGGGGATAGGTGATACTAGTTCGCCCTTTGCTGATTAATGATCAACTGGGTCATCTGTTCACTGAGTTTATCGATTTTCGCGTCTAATTTATCGATTTTGGCATCCATCTGTTCACTGAGTTTGTTTATTTTGGTATCCAGTTTCGCGATCTTTGTATCCATCTGCTCGCCGAGTTTTTCGATTTTGGCATCCAGCCTTTCTATCTTTGTATCTACTCTTTCAAACTTGGCATCATTTCGTTCGGATAGAGTTCTGATTTCAGCTCGCAGGTCTGCTGCGACGCCATCGATCTTCCTGTCCAGGTTATCAATTCTGCTGTTCAGGTAGGCAAACGCGGCGATTGCAAGTGCTGCCAGCGCGATTGCCAGAGAGGTTAGCGATAGCGCGTTGTTGCCGCTATTTTCCGCGCTCCTCGCGCTGGCTGCTGCCGCGTGGAGCTGTCGGGTCCGCGAGCGCACTTCGTGCTCAGGGACGACGTCCTCAACTGTTGTTGCGGTGCTCATTTGCGGTGTCGCGGTGGTGGCGGTGCTCGTTTCTTCCGGCGGGGGCGGGCTTTTTCTGGTGCCGGATTGTGCTGCTCTTTTACTGCAATGCAAAGCCGTATTCGGCTGCTTGGTTGGTCCCGCTGGCCGACAAAAAAGCCGCAGCCAATCGTGGCTGCGGCTTTGGGGTGAAAAACGGGAGGTCTGAAAAAAAGCAGTCGCTCCGGTCGTGTGCACGCTCCCTTAGGCGCGGCCCATGTAGGAGCCGTCGATAGTGCTGACCTTGATGGTCTCGCCTTCCTTGATGAAGAGGGGGACCTGGACGATGAGGCCGGTTTCGAGCGTGGCGGGTTTTTGCACGTTGCTGGCGGTGTCGCCCTTGATGCCGTCGGCGCTTTCGGTGACTTTCAGCTCAACCGAGGAGGGGAGGTCGACGTTGAGGGGGACGCCGTCGACGAAGAGCACGTCGACGCGCCCGCCGGGGGCGAGGTAGTTTTTGAGGTCGCCGATGGTTTGCTCGCTCAGCTCGATCTGGTCATAGGTCTCCGGATCCATGAAGGCGTAGGTGCCGCGATCCGCGTAGCTAAACTCCAGCGTGCGTCGGTCGGTGGTGAGGACTTCGACGGGCTCGGTGGAGGTGAAGCGCTGGTCGAGTGCCTTGCCGTAGCGCAAGTTGCGCATCTTTACCTGCACAAAGGCGCGGAGGTTCCCGGGCGTGCGGTGCTGGGTCTCCATGACGAGGTGGGGCTCGCCGTGGAATTTGATGACTTGGCCTTTGCGGATGTCGTTGGCTGCGGGCATGTGGTGCGTGTGTCGAGTTGGGTTGGCGAAAAAAGGCCAAGCCAGTAGGCGAAGCCGCTCCACGAGGTCAAGGAGTCGCCGTACCGTTTTTTTCGCAGGTCAGTGGTGTTCTTGCGCACAGGGGCCGGAGCGATAGGCGCGATATGGGGCGGTGTGGCGTGTGGCTGAGTCGGCCTTGCAGAGTTTTCTGCCAAATTGATCGGTACTCGCGCGCTCGTCGGGTGCCCGTTCGGTACTGAGAGCCGCGGGCTCGCGGCGCGGCGGCTGCGCTTGGCACGCTCTCGGTACTTGTCATAGGCCCCGCCGCGCTGGCAGCCTCGCCGCCTTTCTTTCTATGAAACAACGCACCCTCGCGCGTGAGGTCTCCATCCAAGGTAATGCCCTGCACACGGGCGAGGCCGTCACCCTGACTTTGAAGCCCGCTCCGGCCAATCACGGGATCGTTTTCAAGCGTATCGACCTGAGCGGCGCGCCCGAGCTGCGCCCGCGCATCGATCAGGTGGGCGACCTCGTGCGCGCGACCACGATCCAGAGCGGCCACGCGAAGATCCACACGGTGGAGCACGTGTTGAGCGCGCTGCACGGCTGCGGCGTGGATAATGTGGTGATCGAGATGAACGCCTCGGAGCCACCGATCCTCGACGGCTCGGCCAAGCCCTTCGTCAACCTGATCCTCCAGGGCGAGCCGGTCGAGCAGGCCGCCGAGCGCGAGTACTTCACGCTGGATGCGCCGGTCTCGGTCACGCGCGGCGACTCCTCGATCATCGCGCTGCCCGCCAACGAGCTCAAAATCTCCTGCACCTCCTCCGACAATCGCGGCATCCACACGCAGCACCTCTCGCTCTCGATCGATCCCGACACGTACATTACGCAGGTCGCCGCCGCGCGCACATTTACGATTTACGAAGACATAGAGGAGCTCCTCAAACTCGGCAAAATCAAGGGCGGCTCGCTCGACTGCGCGGTGGTGATCAAAGGCGATAAAATCATCTCGAAGGAGCCGCTGCGCTTCGCCGACGAATTCGTCCGCCACAAGATCCTCGATATCATCGGCGACGTGGTGCTGCTCGGCCTCCCGCTCAAGGCGCACATCATCGCGATGCGCCCCGGCCACGCCATCAACGCCGAGCTCACCAAGGCGCTTTTCGAGCGGCTCCAGGAAGCGAAAAAACCGCGCAAGAAAAAGCCGCGCCCGGCCACCCTGCTGCCGACCGAGACCTCGCTCGATATCCGCCGCATCCTCGATACGATCCCGCACCGCTATCCCTTCGTGATGATCGACCGCGTGGTCGAGTTCATCGGCGAAGACGAGCTCGTCGCGATCAAGAACGTGACGATTAACGAGCCGTATTTCTCGGGCCACTTTCCCGAAAATCCGGTCATGCCCGGCGTCCTCCAGCTCGAAGCGATGGCGCAGGCCGCAGGCATCATCCTCCTGCGCAAGATGACCAAGTCCAATGGCGGCACGCCCTTTTTCATGAGCGCGGATAAGGTGAAATTTCGCAAACCCGTGCGCCCCGGCGACCAGGTCATCATCAACGCCAAGATCACCAAAATGCGCGGGGCGAAACTCGCCGTCGCCGAGTGCAACTGCACGGTCGATGGCCAGGTCGTCTCCTCGGCTGAACTCATGTTTGGCGTCGTCGAGGAGGGCGACGAATAGGAAGCCACTGTGGTGACTGGGCGGGGCCGTGTGGCTGAGCTCGGCGAAGATTGGAAAGGGGCTTACCCGCGCTGCCGCTCGAAAAAAATCACGCCCCTGGCCGAGCTTTTTCCCAACGCACCCGTTTCCCCTGAAGCACTCTGACTGCTCGCACTGCCCGAACCACTCCTCGTTCTTCCGCCTTTGTTTCCCCGTTTCGTAATTCCCAAAAAAACATGAGCACCACGCGCATCCACCCCACTGCACTCGTCTCCCCCGCTGCCGAGCTTGGCGAGGGCGTGGAGATCGGTGCGTTTGCCTACGTGGGGGCGGGCGTCCGCCTCGGTGCGGGCACGCGGCTGCACCATCATGCGAGCGTGGAGGGCGACACGGAGCTCGGGCCGCACTGCGAGGTTTTTCCCTTTTGCTCAATCGGCGCGAAGACGCAGGACCTGAAGTACAAAGGCGGCCAGCCGGGCGTGCGGATCGGCTCGCACAATGTCTTTCGCGAATACGTCAGCGTGCACGCGGCGACTGCCGATGGCGACCTCACGCGGATCGGCTCGCACAACCACATCCTCGCGTATTGCCACGTGGCGCACGATTGCCAGCTCGGCGACCACATCATCATGAGCAATTCCGTGGGGCTCGCCGGACACGTCGTCGTCGAAGACTACGCGGTGCTCGGTGCGGTCTGTGGCGTGCACCAGTTTTGCCGCATCGGTGCCTACGCGATGGTCAGCGCCTACGCGAAAGTCGTCCAGGATATCGCGCCCTTTGTCATCGCCGACGGGCAGCCCGCCGTCATCCGCGCGATTAACAAAGTCGGGCTGGAGCGGCGCGGCTTTGCGGGCGAGCCTCTGGAGCGCGTGAAGCAGCTCTACCGCATCCTCTTCCGCGAAGGGCTAAACCGCAGTCAGGCACTGGAGCGGATTGCGGCCCACCCGCTGGCGCAAAGCGCGGAGTTCCAGCGCATGCGGGAATTCGCCGCCAAGTGCACCCGCGGCCTCGCCCAGGGAAATACTTGAGGGGAAGAGAGTGTGCGGGAGGGGAGGGAAGGCGGCGTTGGCATTCCCCCATGTCGGGTGGGCGGGGATGGGGGCGGCCACCGCCTGCGATCCACGCCGCACTGAGCGAAACAAAAATGAGACTGGCGGGCCCGCAGCCTCCTCCCGCGTCGCGGCATACATGCTGGTTTTTCGGCGCGTGCAGAGTGTGCGCTGGCGTGCGCTCCCAAGTGAATGGCGGCCGTGACCTCCTTGCGAGTCAGGGGCTGAGGGTGAGTTGGAGGCGTTGGGTGGGGCGGAGGTATTTCTTGGCGAAGGCGCTGAGCTCGGCGCGGGTCACGGAGTCGATGCGCTGGGCGTAGTCTTCGGTGTCGTCTGCGGGGCGGTCGTAGAGGGTGTTGAGGGCGGCCTGGAGGGCGCGCTGCGAGTTGGTTTGCAGGCCCATGCGGTGTCCGGCTTTGAGCCGGGTTTTGCAGCGGGCGAGCTCGGCAGAGGTGACGGCTCCGCGGGCCACGCGGGCGATCTCGGCTTGGATTTCGCGCAGCACGGCAGCTTCCTTTCCGGGCTCGGTGCCCGCGTAAAAATAGAACATGCTGGCGTCGGTCCCGATCACGCGCGAGGAGCGCACGTAGTAGGCGAGGGCGAGTTTTTCGCGCACGCGCTCAAAGAGTCGCGAGGACATGCCGCTAAAGAGTTCGTCCATCACTTCGCTGACAAAAAAGGCGTCTTCGCGAATCGAGGGCGCCGGATAAGCCTCAAAGACGACGGCTTGGGCCTGGGGCTGGGTTTCCTTAAACGCGGCGGCTTTGCTCGGGCCGGTGAAGGGCGGAGCGGCGGGGGCTGTGGAGCCGTCGGGGATTTGGCCAAGGAGTTTGCGCGCGGCTTTTTCCATTGCGCGCGGCTCGAAGTCGCCGGTGGCGACGAAGACGAGGTTTGCGGGGGAGGTGAGCCGTGCGTGGAGCTCGGCCAGGTCGTGGGTGGTGATGCGCGCGAGTGCGTGCTCTTCGCCATTGGGGCCGATGGCGAGTGGGTGCGCGCCGAAGAAGTGGCGCCGGAGCTGCCGCAGCCCGAAGCTGACGGGGTTGTCGTTGTCGTCCTGGAGGGCGGCGATTTGCGCGGCGCGCTCTTGCTTCAGTGTGCTTTGGAGGAAGGCCGGGCGCAGGATGGCATCGGCGAGGAGTTGATGCGCGAGCGGCAGGTCGCCGGGGAGGACTTCGAGGGCGAGGCCGAAGGCGTTGTTACCCGACATCGGATAAAAGCTGCCGCCGACTTCTTCTATTCTTTGGGCAACCTGGGCGGCGGTGTTTCGCTGTGTGTCCTTGGTCAGGAGCGTGGCGAGCAGGCTGGTCGCGCCGCGCCGGTCAGCGGGTTCGTAGAGGCCGCCGCCGAGACCGCAGAGGCGCAGGTGCACGTTGGGCAGCGAGTGGTCGGGGCGCAGGAGGAGGCGCGCGCCGTTGGACAGCGTGAGCGATTGAAAGGGCTGGGGCGCGGCGTTTGCCACGGCGGATTTTGCGCGGCTTTTTTGGGCGCGCTTCGGGGCGGCGGCCAGGCCTGCGGAGGCTTCATCCGCGCGCGCCGATTTGGGGTTGAGCGAGACGGTGCTGGAGCTTTGCGCGACGAGGTAGCGCGCGGCGGCTTGCTGGATGTCGGCGGGGCGCAGGGCGGCGAGGCGGGCGAAGTAGCTTTGCGAAAAGGCGAGGTCGCCGACGACGACTTCGGCGGCGCCGAGGCGTGAGGCCTGGCCGCTGACTGTCTTGCGGGTATTGATCTCGCCAACGACGAGCTGGCGGATGGCTTTGCGAAGTTGGGCCGGGCTCGGGGGCTTGCGCTTTACGCGCTCAAGCTCGGCGAGGATGGCAGCGATGGCAGGCTCGCGCTTGGCGGCGTCGCAGGTGTAGGCGATGTAGAAGAGGCCGTTTGAGCCGGGGTTCCAGCTCGTGGTGTCGATAGAGTGGACGAGGCCTTTTTTTTCGCGGATGGATTGCCAGAGGATCGAGCTGTCGCCGCCGCCGAGGAGCAGGGCCAGGAGGTTGAGCGCGGGAGTATCGGCGTGGGCGAGGCCGGGGATCGCCCACGCGATGCCGGCACGGGTGAGCTCTACGTCGGCATACTCTTCCCAATGGCGCGGGGCGAGCTGGGGCGGCTCGGCGGGCACGTAAACGGGCGCGAGGGGCTGAGGCGCGGCGGTGCCGAAGTGTTGCGCGACGAGTGACTCGATTTCGCCGGGGACGACGTCGCCCGCGACGATCACGACCATGTTGGCGGGCACGTAGCGCGTGCGGTAGTAGTGCAGCAGCCGCTCGTGCGTGACTGCCGCGAAGAGCTCGCGGTGGCCGATGATCGGGTGCGCGTAGGGGTGCTGGCGAAAGGCGGTCGAGAAGAGGGCTTGGGCAAGCCGCTGGTCGGGATCGTCTTCGCCCATCGCGATCTCGCGGAGGATGACGTCGCGCTCTTTTTCCGCTTCGGTCTTATCGAGGCTGGGGCGCAGCACCATGCCGCTGAGGATGTCGAGGGCGAGCGGGGCGTGCTCGCCGGGCAGGTCGATGTAGTAGACGGTGCGGTCGAAGGTGGTGTAGGCGTTGATCGTGCCGCCGTGGGTTTGCACTTGCTCGGAGATCTGGCGGGCGCTGCGCGGGCGTGGGGCGCGGGTGCCTTTGAAGAGCATGTGCTCCAGGTAGTGGGAAAGCCCGGCGCCGAGGTCGGTGCTTTCGTGGATGGAGCCGGTTTTTACCCAAACCTGGACGGAGGCGATGGGGGCGCGGCTGTCGGGCTTGATCAGGAGGGTGAGCCCGTTGGGGAGCACGCGGCGGATGACCTGTTCGTCGGCGAAGCGGTCGAGGAGTTTGAGGTCGGGGTAGGCGTGGACGGCTGAGTTGCTGCGACGGGGAGTGCGCGCGATGGGTTTGGGCATGGTGGGAAGAGGCGGTGGGCGGGAGAGCGAGGGAGTGTCGTAGAGCCTGAGTGCGAACAGGCGAGCGGGGGGGCGTGCGAAGCGGTGCGTGCTGGTCAGGACTTGGGCGCGGCTTGCTTGCGCGGGCGCTTGGTGGCGGCGGCTTTGGGAGCAGTGGAGCTGTCCTTGGTCGCCTCAGCTTCGGTAGCGGCCTTTTTGTCGCTGCCGTTTGCAGTGGCATCTGCAGGACGACCGGCGCTTGCAGCCTTTGGCAGAAAGGGAGTGGTGAAGGCTTCGTCGAATTCGTAAACCTCCTCGAAGTCTTCGAGCCGGTCCTCGGCGGTTTTGCTGAAGACGTTGTACTCGATCAGGTTGTAGACGATCGCGCCAAAGTCGCGGCAGCGGTGGATACCCCACTCGCCGAGGACGGTCTTGGCCATCGGGCCAAACTGATCGAGCGCGTAGACGCGCATGCCGTGGAGCAGCTCGGGGCCGCTCACGTGGGTGGATTTACCCGTGCGCTTGGCGTCGCGCTTGCGCCGCTCCTTGATCGTGTAGTCCAGCCCGAGCCGGACGAAGTCGTAAGCTTTCTTGGCATAGCGCGTGTCCTCTTTGTAGATGAGCTCGATGATCTCCGGGAAATCCAGTTGTGACATAGTCTTGGGCGCATGAGTAGCACAGCCTCCGAACCCACGCAATCGCGACCTGACAAAACACAAGCCGTGGGGGCACCCTCCTCGGCGAGCAGGTCGCAGCCGCCACTGCGGATTTTGCGCGTGATCTACACGCTGCGGCGCGCTTCGGGCGGGCCCGCCGAGTCGGTGCTGCGCTCAAGTGCTGCGCTGCGGGCGCTGGGGCACCATGTGGAAGTGGTGACCGCCGATCCGCCGGACACCCCGCCGCCTGCGGGCGCGAGTTTTGTGTTTCACCCCTTGGGTGGGGAAGGCGCGCAAACGCTCGGGCGCTGGCTGCGCACAGAGCGCGACCGCTTCGATGCGGTGATCGTGCAAGGGCTGTGGCACGCGGGGCACACGGTGCGCACCAGCCTGCGCGGCAGTGCCACGCCGTATTTTGTTTTTCCGCATGGGATGCTCGATCCTACGTTCGCGCGCAGCTACCCGCTCAAGCACCTGAAGAAGCAGCTCTACTGGTGGTGGCGCGAGGGGCGCGTGCTGCGCGATGCGCGCGCGGTGTGTTTTACCTGTGAGGAAGAGCGGCAGCGCGCGCGGCGGACGTTTTTCCCTTATGCGGTTAACGAGCGAGTCGTGGCTTACGGTGCCGCCCGCCCACCCGTTGAGCCTGCGCAGTATGCTGCGCTGCGCTGCGCATTTTGGGAGAAATTCCCCGTGCTACGTGAGCGCTCCCTCATCCTCTTCCTGGGGCGGATCCACCACAAAAAAGGGCTGCACGAGCTGATTGATGGCTTCGCGCAGTTTCGCCAAACGCGCGGCGGCGAACCCCTGCCTGCCCTCGTGATTGCGGGCCCCTGTGAACGCAGCCCGCGCCTGCCGGCTGCGCTGCAAAAACAGGCCGCGGCGCACGGGCTTTCCCAAGTCGATTTGCGCGACGGCGAATCCGCTGCCCGCGCGGCGAGCTCCGCCGACATCGTGTGGCTGCCGATGCTGGGAGACGACCTCAAGTGGGGTGCGCTGCTCGCCAGCGAAGCGTTTATCCTGCCCTCCCATCACGAAAACTTCGGCATCGCGGTGGCCGAAGCGATGGCCTGTGGCCGCCCCGTTTTGATCAGCGACAAGGTTAACATCTGGCGCGAAATCGCCGCCGCAGACGCCGGACTCGTCGCGCCCGATACCGCGGCAGGCGTACACGAACTGCTGACGCGCTGGGCCGCGCTCACGCCCGCAGCTCGCGCGGAAATGGGCTCCGCCGCGCGCGAGTGCTACGAACAAAATTTCGAGATCAACCGCGCCGCCGCCTCGCTGGCCGAAACAATCCGCACCTGCCTCACCCAGAGCTCGCAGCGCTGACCTTCTCGCCCTAAACTGCCACATGGTGAACCGGAGTTGGGCGTGGCTGCAGAACTGCTGTCCATCTTTGGATGTCTCCTATGCAGTGCCAAACTTAACGTGGCATTGCATAGCGATTGATATGCTTCCTTTTCGTGCTTGGAAAACTGCCCGCTATTGAGCAATCCGAACAGGGCTGCTCCTTAGGCTCCAATTCCGCGATTCGAGAATACCCCGTAGACATGAAATCCTCAAAACCCGTTGTGCTAGATCTCTTTTGTGGCGCTGGCGGGCTCACGTTGGGCGCGTACCGTGCGGGTTTTCGAGTGGTGGCGGGATTTGATCGAGACCCCCAAGCACTGGCAGTTCATGATGCCAACTTCCCTGATTCGAAATCGGTCAGCGCAGATATTGGATTTCTATCTCCGGCGCAGATACTGGAGGCGGCAGGACGGAAATCAGTAGAGGGAATTATTGGAGGGCCTCCCTGTCAGGGATTCAGCAATATCGGTAAGCGTGAGTTCGGCGATCCGAGAAATCAGCTTTTCCCGAAGTTTTTCCGGAGTATTGCGGATATTCGTCCAGATTTTTTTGTAGCGGAAAACGTCCCTGGTATCCTAGCAGAAAGTAATCGGCCGATTGTCCAAAAAAGCCTGGCAATCGTTGAGCCAATTTATCACGTGATGCGCCCGATTACAGTGAACGCCGCCGACTACGGAGCCCCGACTGAGCGAAAACGCGTTTTATTTGTCGGATTCAGGCATAAGGTTTCCGAAAAAGACTTTCTTGCAATGTTGGAAAAAGGAAAGGTTGCAGATCGAGTAAGGGTCAAACATGCACTTCTTGGGGTTGCTTCTCCGGAATTGGCGGAGTTGCGTGCTGATGGCCACTGGGGTAGAGTTTGCTGGAGCAACCAACCTAAAGCTTTCTCTGATCGGTTAAAGGGAAGGGTTCCGGCGGGGGTTGGTAATGCTGTGGCGTTAGATTTATTGAAAGATAGGCAGCTCACGTCGGGTTTTCAGTTCACCAAACATAGAAACTGTGTGAGGAGGAGGTTCGCATCGATCATACCGGGGAAAATCGACCCGATCTCAAGAGCAATGCGATTGGACCCTGAAGCGTTTTGTCCAGTCTTGCGGGCTGGAACTGGACCGGAACACGGCTCCTATACAGCAATTCGCCCAATTCATAGTTGGGAGTCACGCGTAATTACTCCGAGGGAAGCCGCACGTCTCCAAGGCTTTCCTGATTGGTTTTTACTTCATACAACGATTTGGCATTCATTACGGCACATTGGGAATAGTGTTAGCCCGTTGCTCGCAGAAAAAGTACTTACTGCCGTTCGGAAGTTTCTATAGCCCCCTTAATAAATCATGAATCCTTCAGTAGTCAGGGAATACGGTAAAATTAATGCTAGCCCAACTAAAGAGTTTTTTGTCTCAATGCTGACAAGGGATATCTCTCTTGAAGATGCTATTCTCGATTTGTTGGACAACTGTATAGATGGTATTTTGCGTAATAAATTGGCTGGAACAGGCGGAGAAGGGGCTTATCAAAACTACTATTCTCAGATTGTTATTGAATCTGACTATTTTTCAATCAGTGATAACTGTGGAGGGATCCCATGGAGCCAGCGAAATTATGCTTTCCGAATGGGGAGGCCAACTGCCGTCGTTCCAGATGAGCTAGCTACAGTAGGAGTCTATGGGATTGGAATGAAGCGTGCTATTTTTAAGATGGGACGCGAATGCTCGATTCAGACACGAAACAGAGAGGATTCATATAGGGTTGATATTGACGACGCTTGGTTGATGGAGGAGGATAATTGGCAGTTAACTACGAAGCCTAGTGAATTAGAGTCAAAAGAAGAAGGAACAACGATTGTTATTAGAAAATTGTTGCCTGGAGTTGCTGAGGAATTCTATAAGCGCGGAGACTCTTTTAGAGCAAGCCTTTCTAAGGCGATAGAGACACATTACTCAGCGATTATCGAAAAGGGGTTTAATATTTCGATTAATAAAGTTTCGATTAAACCCAATCCTGTGAAACTGGCCTTTGCACAAGATGCCTCCACAAAAGGGATTCGACCTTATATTTTAAGTATTGATGACTATGATGGAGTAGCTATCTTTATGGCGGTTGGGTTTACCCGGCCGATCCCCGACGAAAATGAGGGACGTGATGCGATAGAGAATCCCAAGTATGACTCCGATCATGCCGGTTGGACAATAGTTTGTAATGATCGTGTGGTGCTATATTGTGACAAGTCGGAGAAGACTGGCTGGGGGGTCGGAGGAGTGCCTCGGTATCATCCTCAGTTTATTGCGATTTCCGGCATTGTCGAATTTGTTAGCACTGATTCAAGGAAGCTTCCGACAGTGACGACTAAACGCGGCCTAGATATGGGGTCTAGCCTATATCTCCAGATACGCGATAAAATGATCGAAGCAATGAAGATGTTTACTAATTTCACGAATAGTTGGAAAAAAGATACGAATGGAGTAAGGCGGCAGATTAAAGAGGCTCCGCTACTTTCGCTTTCTCAATTGAAGGCATATTCTAAAGAAAATAAGAAGGAATTCCGCTCTTTACGAAGAGCTATTAGAGGGGCTTATCTGAAGCCAGATTTGCCGACACCAGAAAAGCATCACTGTTCGATGCGCCAAATTTCATTTTACAAGCCGGTCGATCAGATTGCCACTGTTTCCAACTATCTATTTGGTAAGAATGATCATGGGCCCTCTGAAGTGGGGGAAAAGTGTTTCAATAATATCTTAGAGGAGACTAAGAGTCGATGAAGTCACTTCCTTATCACCTCCGCTCGAATAAGTCGGTGGATCGTTATCTTTTTGTAGAAGTTATTAAACGCGTAATTTCGCTTGGAGCCTCGAGCGAAGACTACGGGTATGTCGGGTTTGGAGGGCCTTTTTTGGAAGATTTAAAGATTATTGATCACTACTTCCCTGAAATGAAACTCACTTCTATTGAGGAGAAGTCAGAGGTCGTCAAGCGGCAAAGGTATCACCGTTTTCGTAGAGGGATTCAGTTGCTAAAGGCTACTGACCAAGAATTCGTCGACAGTCTCGAAGATGAAGCACTACTAGTCTTCTGGCTAGACTACATGGGGTGTGAGCCGCGAAATTTTGAGGTATTTAGTAATGCGATAAAAAAGGCAGCAAATTGGAGTGTGCTAAGAATTACACTCAACGCTTCGTTCACGGATAGAAAAGAATTTAAAGAATCATTTTTTAAAGATTTTGAGCAGATCCTCCCTGCAAACGCTGAGAGCTATTTTGAAAATGAGAACCGTTATTTGCTACTTCTTCAGCAAATGTTGCGGATAGCGACAACTCCTCCGCCGATGGCCGACTACGATTTTCGGTTACTCAGCTCGGTATCTTATCGCGATGGCAGACGAATGCTGACAATTACGGGGCTCAAATGCGCCGATGCTGATTGGAGTAAGGTTGAGCAGGTTTTCTCAAGGTGGCCCTTCTTTACTGAGGGTTGGAGTGCTATACCTACACGAGTCAATGTTCCTGACTTGAGTCTCCAAGAGCGGAATCGACTTGCTAGTCGTTTGCCTTCTTCGAAGAATGTTGGTCATCAACTGCATAAATGCTTAGGTTATTCTGTTGCGGGAGATACTGTAGCATCGATCACGGACTTGGAGAATTACGCAGCATTTTCACGGTATTTTCCGACTTTTGCCAAGCTGGCGATTTAAGTGAAAAAACGTTTAAAGCATTTATTTAGACTTGCGCTGGCCGATCAGGCGTTTCGCGAAGCTATGGCAATGGAAAAGCATATTCGCAGCGCGAAGTTAAAGGTTGGCGACCATGTTTACCAGTCGGCAGTTGCGGGCTTGGTTGTTAGCTATTGTCGACCGTTTATGTCCGCCACCGGTCTTGGTCGAATTCCGGCCGACTTTGGGATCTTTAAAGACACCTCTCATTCGGCGTTTTTTGCATCAGTTCATAACGACCTCATCATGATGCGGGATAAGATGGTTGCTCACTTCGACCTGGACTACGGAGTGGGGCAGTTCACCCGTAAGAGGTATACGCTGCATCCTGGTGAGGTTGGGCTCTCATTAAGAGAGCATGGCTTCGAAGTGTATACAAACCATACAACGCTAACCCGATCACGGCTTCTGGATGTCCGAAAGTTAATTTCGCTTCAGGTCGAACGAGTAAAGCGGGCTCAGGCAGAGTGTGTGAAGTCCCTTATCAACTCAGAGAAGACGCAGATGGGTGACTACATATTTCGATTAGGGCAACCCAGTAGGAGAGACTGATTGTAGACGTAGATTATATATTTACTCGAAACTCCTCTTGCAGATCGAGTCATTGAGTACTACTCAAGTGGAACCGAGTCTACCGTTTAGGGAGATAGGCTTGGTAGTGAATTTCGAATGTGCACATCAAAACCAACGTCGCTGGCGTGTATATTCTGGTGTGCTCTCTAGATGGCTCTCAGGGGGGCGCGGCTCACTCGCGCTGCGGGTGCATGGTGAGGCTGTCGTTTTCGACACTGAAGTGCACGGTGCTGCCGTCGGCGATTTCGCCTGCGATGAGGGCGCGTGCGAGGCGCGTTTCGATTTGCCGCTGGAGGAAGCGCTTCAGCGGGCGCGCGCCGAAGACGGGGTCGTAGCCTTTTTCGCCCGCCCATTCGCGGGCTTGCGCATCGAGCTCGACGCGGACGCGGCGCTCGGCGAGCCGCGCGTTGAGATCGGCGAGGAGCAGGTCTACGATGCGCGTGATTTCTTCGAGGCTGAGAGGCTTGAAGAGGATCGTCTCGTCGATGCGGTTGAGGAACTCGGGGCGGAAGGTGCTGCGCAGCTCGCTCATCACGCTCTCGCGCACGGACTCGGGGATCGCTCCGCCGTCGCTCACTCCGTCGAGCAGGAAGCGTGACCCGAGGTTGGAGGTCATGATGAGGATCGTGTTTTTAAAGTCGATGGTGCGCCCCTGCGAGTCGGTGATCCGGCCGTCGTCGAGGACCTGGAGCAGGATGTTGAACACGTCGGGGTGCGCCTTTTCGACTTCGTCGAAGAGGACGACGGCGTAGGGCTTGCGGCGCACGGCTTCGCTGAGTTGGCCGCCTTCGTCGTAGCCTACGTATCCGGGCGGCGCCCCGATCAAGCGCGAGACGCTGTGTTTCTCCATGTACTCGGACATGTCGATGCGCACGATCGCCGCCTCGCTGTCGAAGAGCGTTTGCGCGAGGGTTTTGGCGAGCTCGGTTTTGCCCACACCGGTGGGGCCGAGGAAGAGGAAGGAGCCGACGGGGCGGCGCGGATCCTTGATGCCGCTGCGCGCGCGCAAGATCGCTTCGGTGACGAGGCTCACGGCTTCATCCTGGCCGATGACGCGCTCGTGGAGCACGCCTTCGAGGCGCAGGAGTTTTTCCCGCTCGCCCTCGACAAGCCGCGTGACGGGTACGCCGCTCCACTTGGAGACGACTTCGGCGATTTCCTCTTCGGAGACTTCTTCGCGGAAGAGCGCGCCCGCCTTTGACGCATGCGCGCCGCCGTTACCGTCGCCGTTGGTATCGCCGCCTTTGTGCTTTGCGGCGCCTTTGCGGCGGCTCTCGGCCTCCTCCTGGGCTTCGCTGCGCTGCTCGGTTTTCTTCAGCTCGGCTTCGAGTTGGGGGATGGTGCCGTGGCGCAGCTCGGCCACGCGGTTGAGGTCGTAGGCGCGCTCGGCCTTTTCCATTTCGAGCCGGGCGGCTTCGAGTTTCTCGCGCAGCTTGCGGGTGTTTTCGACAGCGCCTTTTTCCTTCTCCCACTGGAGCCGCAGCGCATCGGCTTTGCTGCGAGTCTCGGCGAGTTCTTTGCGCAGGGCGGCGAGCCGTTGCTTGCTTGCCTCGTCTTTCTCTTTGGAGAGGGCGGCTTCCTCGATTTGCAGGCGCAGGGTTTTGCGGCTGAGCTCGTCGAGCTCTTGCGGCATGGAGTCCATCTCGATGCGGACGCTGGCGCAGGCTTCATCGACGAGGTCGATGGCCTTGTCCGGCAGGAAGCGGTCGGCGATGTAGCGGTGCGAGAGGAGGACGGCACTGACGAGTGCGGTGTCCTTGATGCGTACGCCGTGGTGCAGCTCGAAGCGCTCGCGCAGGCCGCGCAGGATGGAGATCGCGTCTTCGGGCGTGGGCGGCTCTACGAGTACGGGCTGGAAGCGGCGCTCCAGCGCGGCATCCTTTTCGATGTGCTTGCGGTATTCGTCGAGCGTGGTCGCGCCGATGCAGTGCAGCTCGCCGCGCGCGAGCATGGGCTTGAGGAGGTTTCCGGCGTCCATCGCCCCATCGGCTTTTCCGGCGCCGACGATGGTGTGCAGTTCGTCGATGAAGAGGATGATGCGCCCGGCGGCCTGCTTGATCTCGGAGAGGACGGCCTTGAGGCGCTCCTCAAACTCGCCGCGGTATTTGGCGCCGGCGACGAGCGCGCCCATGTCGAGCGCGAAGATGGTTTTGTCCTTGAGGCTCTCGGGGACGTCGCCGCGCAGGATTCGCTGGGCGAGTCCCTCTGCGATAGCGGTTTTACCGACACCGGGCTCGCCGATGAGGACGGGGTTGTTCTTGGTCTTGCGCGAAAGGATGCGGATGGTGCGGCGGATCTCGTCGTCGCGACCGATGACGGGGTCCATGCGGCCCTTGCGTGCCTGGTCTACGAGGTCGATGCCGTACTTCTCCAGCGATTGGTAAGTCGCCTCGGGGTTATCGGTGGTGACGCGCTGGGCGCCGCGTACCTCGCGCAGCACGCGCAAGACCGCAGCGCGCTCCAGCGAGAAGCTCTTGAAAAGTTTTTTGAGCGGCTCGGGTTTGCCGACTTCGAGGAGCGCGAGGAAGAGGTGCTCGACGGAGATGTAGTCGTCCTTGAGTGCGGCGGCTTCGGCCTCGGCGCGGGTGAGCGTCTCGTTAACGGCCTGCGTCACGTAGACTTTGCTGGTGTCGACGCTGCCGCTGACTTTGGGCAGCCGGTCGAGCTCGCGGTTGAGCGCCAGCGTGAGCGCGCTCGGGGTGATGTTGAGCTTCTCAAGCAGGCCCGGGACGATGCCGCCCTCCTGGCCGAGGAGCGCGGCGAGCAGGTGCCAGGTATCGACCTCGCTGTGCGAGTGGCGGCGGGCGAGTGACTGCGACTCGGTGATCGCCTGGCGCGACATCTGGGTGAGTTTATTAAAGTCCATGATGCCTACGCTTCTTCGCATGCGCCGTGCCAGCGACGATGCTTTGGCGTTTTCGGGCGTGAGGGGGCGCGGTGTGCGCGCGCCGAAAGTCGAATGCTGCGACAGGAGTTTCCGCCGGGCTGAGACAGTGTGGGCCAATGGGGCACTTCTTCGCCCGAGCGCGCCCCTTTGCGGCATCGTGTGTCGTCTGGTGCCAAATATCCCCGCCCTCCTTCACCCGGCCAATTCGCGTGGACGCTACTGGACTCGAACCAGTGACCCCCTGCGTGTGAAGCAGGTGCTCTAACCAACTGAGCTAAGCATCCGGCGAATGAAGAGTCGCCCTCCCGCCACCTCGGGCGGCAGAAAAACGAGGCGCGCTTGTTGTCACAGCTGGTTGGGGAAATCCACACAAATTTCCATTCAGGGTTTCGACCGCCACTACGCGTGGGGCGCGGTCGCAGACCGGTCTTATGGCAGTGCCTGCTCCCATTTACTGTGCGGTTTGTGTGTCGGGCTCCCCGCCCGACACACAAACCGCACAGTAAGAAAAGCCCGACCAGAGGTCGGGCTGAAAAGCGCGAGATTAACCCGTTTGGGCGATTTTTTGATTAACGAGTAAACGCTATGCCGAACGTGGCCTAACCAGCGACCCACCCAAATCCGCCCCAATGGGTTCCCGCTTCATTCGCCCTGGGAGCCTCGCTTCCTGTCGCAATGCGTTTCTATTGGCCGCCCCGCCGCGTCACGCGTTCGTGCGCGTTTAACCATTCAGCGTGGTGCAGATTTCGCAGCGGTGGCCGTCGCAGCCGCGTGCGGTGCAGTGCTCGCGTCCGTAAAAAATGATCCGCAGGTGCAGCGCATTCCAATGCTCGCGCGGGAAGAGTTTCTTAAGGTCGCGTTCGGTCTGGACGACGTTGCGGCCACTCGTCAGCCGCCAGCGCTGGGCGAGCCGGTGGATGTGCGTATCGACGGGAAAGGCGGGCACGCCAAAGGCCTGTGCCATGACGACCGAGGCGGTCTTGTGGCCGACGCCGGGCAGCGCCTCCAGCTCCTCAAAACTGCGCGGGACTTCGCCGCCGTGTTTCTCGGTGATGATCTGCGAGAGCCCGGAGATGGCGCGCGCCTTTTGTGGGGAGAGCCCGCAGGGGCGGATGACGGCCTGGATTTTCTCGACGGGCACGCGTGCCATGTCGGCGGGGTTGTCGGCGAGTGCCCAGAGCTGCGGCGTGACGGTGTTCACGCGTTTGTCGGTGCACTGCGCGGAGAGCAGCACGGCGACCAGCAGCGTGTACGCGTCGCGGTGGTCGAGCGGTACGGGTGTCTCGGGGTAGAGCTCGGCCAGGCGGCGGTCGATGTAGTCGGCCCGCGCTTGCGTGGTCATCCGCTTGCCGCTGGTGACCGATTTTCTTGGGGTGCTCGCTGTCGAGTGCTTTTCCGCGCGTGGCATGGGTTTCCCGAAGAAGAGCGCGCGGCAGCGGCCAAACAACTTCTTAATTGTAGGCGCTGTGAGCCGCCCTAGCGTCTGCGCCCCATCATGCCTGCGCCACGCGATCTCCTCGACCCAATAGACAAGTTTGAACCGCGCCACAGTGGCGTCGCGGACTCCGCAGATCTCGCCTCGTGTTTGCAGCAGGTCGGCTACGGGTCGCTCGATGCCTTGAGCGCTGCGGCGCTGCCAGCGGACATTGGTTTACGGGAGCCGCTTGCGCTGCCCGAGGCGGCGGGCGAGAGCGCAGCACTCGCCGAGCTGCGCGCCCTCGCCGAGCAAAATCAGGTTTTTCGCAGCTTCATCGGTGCAGGGTACCACGATTGCGCGACGCCTGCTGTCATCCAGCGCAACATTCTGGAAAACCCGGGTTGGTACACCGCTTACACGCCCTACCAGTCGGAGATCTCGCAGGGGCGGCTCGAGGCCCTGCTCAACTTTCAAACGCTGATCACCGACCTGACTGCGCTGGATATCGCAAATGCGTCGATGCTCGACGAGGGCACGGCAGCAGCGGAGGCGATGATGATGTGCCACCGGATCAAGCTCGGCACCAGCACGGGTAGCGCGCGCTTCTTCGTCTCCGGGCACTGCCACCCGCAGACGATTGATGTGGTGCGCACGCGCGCGGAGCCGCTCGGCATCGAAGTCGTCGTGGGCGACCACCGCAGCTTCGATTTCGCGAGCGCGGCGGCGGGGGTGGGGGAGGGGCAGCCCGCGACCGTGGGCGTGCTCGTCCAGTATCCGGATACGCGCGGCAGCATTTGCGACTACGAGGACTTTTTTGCGCGCGCGCATGCTGCCGGCGCGCTCTGCGTGGTCGCAGCGGATTTGCTCGCGCTGACCCTGCTGCGCGCGCCGGGTGAGTTTGGCGCGGACATCGCGGTCGGCACGGCGCAGCGCTTCGGTGTGCCGATGGGCTTTGGCGGCCCGCACGCGGGCTACCTGGCCACCCGCGATGCGCACAAACGGCAAATGCCCGGGCGCCTGGTCGGCCTCTCAAAGGATGCGCAAGGCCAGCCCGCACTGCGCCTCGCCCTCGGCACGCGCGAGCAGCACATCCGCCGCGAGAAAGCGACGTCCAACATCTGCACCGCGCAAGTGCTGCTCGCGGTGATGGCCTCCATGTATGCCGTCTACCACGGCCCGCAGGGGCTGCGGCGCATCGCGCAGCGCACGCGGTTGCTCACACAGCTACTCGCCCGCGGGCTCCAGGCGCTCGGCGCCGAGATCAACGCCGAGCCAGTTTTCGACACCTTGACGGTGGGCAAGGTCGCGGCGGCCCGCGTCCACGCGGCGGCAGCGGCGCGCCGGATGAACCTGCGCCATATCGACGAGTACACGGTCGGAATTTCGCTGGATGAGCTGACGACAGTCGAAGAGGTTGAGACGCTGCTCAGCTTTTTTGGAGAAACCGCACTGCCTGCCGCCGAGTCGGTCGCGCTCGATTACGAGGCACCGCACGCGCGCCGCTCCCGCTTCCTCGCGCACGCGGTGTTCAACCGCTACCACACCGAGCACGAGATGCTGCGCTACATCAAGCGGCTGGAGGCGAAGGACCTGTCGCTGTGCCACTCGATGATCTCGCTGGGCTCGTGCACGATGAAGCTCAACGCCACGAGCCAGATGCTGCCGATTACCTGGCCGCAGTTTGCGCGGCTGCATCCCTTTGCCCCCGCCGAGCAGTGGCGCGGCTACCGCGCGCTCTTTAACGATCTCGAAAAATGGCTGGCCGAGATCACCGGCTTTGCGGCGGTCAGCCTGCAGCCCAACGCGGGCTCGCAAGGCGAGTACGCCGGGCTGCTCGCTCTCCGCGCCTACCACCAGTCGCGCGGCGACACGCAGCGCCAAGTCTGCCTGATCCCCACCAGCGCGCACGGGACGAATCCCGCCAGCGCCGTCATGTGCGGGATGCGCGTCGTGCCAGTCGCCTGCGACGAGCAGGGCAACGTGAATCTCGACGACCTCCGCGCCAAGGCTGCCGCTCACGCGGCGGAGCTGGCGGCGCTGATGATCACCTACCCCTCGACACACGGCGTTTTCGAGCCGGGCATCCGCGAGATTTGCGAGATCGTCCACGCGCACGGCGGCCAAGTTTACATGGACGGCGCCAACATGAATGCGCAGGTCGGCCTCAGCTCGCCCGGCTTTATCGGCGCAGATGTGTGCCACCTCAACCTGCACAAAACCTTCTGCGTTCCGCACGGCGGCGGCGGCCCCGGAGTGGGCCCGATCGGCGTGGCCGCGCACCTGGCTCCCTTTTTGCCGAGCGAAACGCGACGCGTGGAAGGCGGTGGCGAGTTTGCCGGCGGCCCGCAGTCGCGCAACGGCGGCGCAGCGGTCAGCGCGGCTCCCTTTGGCAGCGCGAGCATCTTGCCCATCTCGTGGATGTATATCCGGATGATGGGCGCGGACGGCCTGCGGCGCGCGACCCAGCTCGCGATCCTCAATGCCAACTACATCGCCAAGCGCCTGGAGCCATACTTCCCCGTGCTGTATCGCGGCCCGAGCGGACTCGTCGCCCACGAATGCATCCTCGAACTGCGCGACTGGAAGCCTCGCGGGATCGACGTCGAGGATGTCGCCAAGCGACTGATCGACTACGGCTACCACGCGCCGACGATGTCCTTTCCCGTGCCCGGGACGCTCATGATCGAGCCGACTGAGAGTGAAACGCAGGCCGAGCTCGACCGGTTCTGCGACGCGCTGATCGCGATTCACGGCGAGATGACCGCCATCGCAAGCGGCGAGGCAGACGGCGGCACGGCGGACAACCTGCTCAAAAACGCGCCGCACACCGCCGCCGCCGTGACCGCCAGCGAGTGGCTACACCCCTACACGCGCGAAGCCGCTGCCTACCCGGACGCACACACCCGCGCCGCCAAGTTTTGGCCCACAGTCGGCCGCGTAGAC
Organism: Cephaloticoccus primus; assembly: GCF_001580015.1. Taxonomy (GTDB): domain Bacteria; phylum Verrucomicrobiota; class Verrucomicrobiia; order Opitutales; family Opitutaceae; genus Cephaloticoccus; species Cephaloticoccus primus. The sequence goes on along the minus strand of NZ_LSZQ01000052.1, from coordinate 447 downwards.
AACGTCTACGGCGACCGCAACCTCGTCTGCGCCTGTTCCAGCTAAGAACCTGCACGCAAGCGTCCTGCCCACGATGGCGGACAGCAGGCCTGTTGTTCCGCCCTGCTTTTACGGCACACATATAGTGAGGGTGCTTTTGCTGATGCTACGCACTCAGCACACTCGACGGCACCAAGCGCGACGCGATCCAGCAGCAGAGCTTGTTTTAGGTGGGAAGGGGGGCGGTGTTTCTGTGGTCTGTGCGTATGTCGGCTGGGCGAGGGATTGCTGATGTGTGATAAGTAGTTGTATATATGTAGATGGTCTGCTGACTTCGTAGTGAAGCGGTGGGGAGGTTTTGGTATACAATGGCGTTAATGGGTTAGGCATTTTTAGTAGATGTTATGGTGGCGTGTTTTGGTTTTATATGTGTTCTATGAAACCTGCTCCCTTTACTTATACGCCTCG